>NZ_DASYCB010000051.1:0-145995 GCF_036500425.1 Luteibacter sp. | reverse complement strand
GGCGGTGGGCACGAACAGCTGGGTGCTGGGCGATAGCGGCACCGCGCTCGGTGCGGGTGCGCAGGCGATCGGCGACAACACCGTCGCGCTGGGGGCTAATTCTTACGCCGATCGTGACAACACGGTGTCGGTGGGAGACGTGGGCTCGGAGCGGCAGATCACCAACGTCGCAGCGGGTACGCAAGGCACTGATGCAGTGAACAAGAACCAGCTTGATGCGGTGGCCGGCAGCGTTAGTGACGCCAGCCACTTCTTCAAGGCGACCGGTACGGGTGACGGTACCGACGACGCCACGGCGGCGGGGCAATTCGCCACGGCGGCGGGATCCGGCGCCTTCGCAGGTGGTACAGGTGACAGCGCCTACGGGAGCGGGTCGTTCGCCAACGGCGGCAATGCAACGGCCGTGGGTAACGCGTCGTCCGCGACCGGTGCGGCAAGCACCGCCCTGGGTGCACAGTCCGATGCGAACGCCGCGAACAGCGTGGCGCTTGGTGCCGGCTCGGTGGCGCAGCGCGATAACACGGTCTCTGTCGGCGCGGCCGGTGCGGAGCGCCAGGTGACGAATGTGGCAGCCGCTACGCAAGCGACCGATGCGGTGAACAAGGGCCAGCTCGATACCCTGGCGGACAGCGTGAGCAGCGCGGCGCACTACGTGGCGGCCGATGGCTCGAAGGATGGCTCGGACGATGCCGCCGCCAGCGGTGCGTATGCCACCGCCGTGGGTGCCGGCAGCAGCGCCTCGGGCGATCTCTCCACGGCGATCGGTGCGTTCGCCACGGCCAGCAAGGAGTCCGGGACGGCGATCGGCGCGTCAGCGAACGCGGCGGGCATCGGCTCTACCGCGATCGGTGACAGCGCCCGCGCCACGGCGAAAAACTCCGTGGCATTGGGTAGCGGTTCGGTGGCGACCCGTGCAAACACCGTCTCGGTAGGTACGGCGGGAAGCAACCGCCAGATCACCAACGTGGCGGCAGGTACCCAGGGCACGGATGCGGTGAATCTCACCCAGTTGAATAGCGCGCTGAGCAGTGCATTCGCCGGTACCAGCAATGCCGCGGGCAACGCGGTGGCCATGGCACTCGGTGGCGGCGCGACCATGGGGGCCACCGGCTTCGTCGGCCCGGTCTACCGCGTGCAGGGGGGCTCATACAGCACGGTTGGCGATGCGGTCGGTGCGCTGGATGGTGCGCTTACCTCGCTAAACAGTCGTGTCGGCCAGCTCGAATCCGGGTCGGGTTCGACGAGTTCGCCGGGGACCGCTCCCGCCCGCGCTCGGGTGAATGCCGCCATGGCGCCAGCCACCGTCGCTCCGGCGGTCGCGGCTGCACCTGCGGCGGTCACGCCGGCCGCGCAGGCGATCGTGGAAGGTACGGGCGATGGCACGGCGATCGGCACGGGCAGTTATGCGAAGGACACGACTGACCTCGCGATTGGCAACAACGCCTCGGTGGGCGCGGATAACAGCACCGCTGTAGGTACGGGCGCCACGGTAACGGCGGCCGCCACCAATAGTGTGGCGCTCGGTGCCAACTCGGTGGCCGATCAGCCGAACACCGTTTCGGTGGGTGCAGCGGGTGCGGAGCGCCGCGTCACCAACGTCGCGGCCGGCACGGCGCCCACCGATGCCGCCAATGTCGGCCAGGTGGACCAGGCGCTGACGACGGCCAAGTCCTACGCCGACCAGGGTGATGCGAGCACCCTGACCCAGGCCAAGGCCTACACCGACCAGAAGTTCGGTGACATTGTCAGTGGTGGTGCCTTCGACGAGTACAAGCGCGAGGTCGATCACCGCTTCGACAACCTCAACGACCGCCTGAACAAGGTGGGTGCGATGGGGGCTGCCATGTCGCAGATGGCCTTCAGCGCCCAGGGTGTTAGCGGTGACAACCGCCTTGGCGTAGGCGTGGGTGGCTACAAGGGGCAGGGTGCCCTGTCGGTAGGTTACTCACGGTCCCTGACGCCGCATGCCAGCCTGACCTTCGGCGCCGCGGTCAGTGGCGGTGAGAGTTCGGGGGGTGTCGGTGTAGGCATCGGCTGGTAATTAGCCTAGGCGATCCCCTACACGGGCTCGGTAAACCCCTGCAAGGCCGGCGGCAACGCCGGCCTTTGCTTTGTTGCAGCGCGTCGCAAGATGCACGCGGCGTGGTCGCCCCGGAAGCATGGTCTGTGCTACCAATAGCGGCCCATGGCCCCAGGAACGGGGGCATCGATACCGCAACGAACGGAGCGTAAGAAAGCATGTCTGCGACGACCGAGCATAGGGACATGCTGACCGGTGAACCCGGCGAAGCCCAGGTCTGCGCGCACCTTGTTGCGCATGGCCGCCTGAAGGACACCGACCTCGCCCGGGCCCGGCGCCTGCACGACGAGACGCCGGAAGGCACCCTCACGGCACTGATGGCCCGCCTTGGCCTGGTGTCCGAGCGTGATCTCGCGGATGCATGGGCCGCCCTGCTGGGGTTACCGTTGCTGGCCGCCAAGGATGCGCCCGAGATGCCGCCGGCCGATGTGGAACTCTCTACCCGGTTCCTCAAGCAGTATCACGTGGTCCCTGTGCGCGAAGGCGACGACGGGCTGGCCCTGCTCGTGGCGGACCCCGCCGACCCGTACCCGCTGCAGGCGGTGCATCTCGCCACCGGGCGCAATGTGCAACTGCGTGTGGGTCTCCGCTCCGAGATCGACGACCTGATCGAGCGTTATTACGGTCAGGGCCGTTCCGCGATGGGCAGCATCGTCGAGAGCCTGGACGGCAGCGCGGCCGTCGAGGACGATGTCGAGCATCTGCGCGACCTGGCCTCCGAGGCGCCGGTTATCCGCCTGGTCAACCTCATCCTGCAGCGAGCGGTGGAACAGCGCGCATCCGACGTGCACATCGAGCCTTTTGAGAACCGCCTGAAGGTGCGTTACCGCATCGATGGTGTCCTGCATGAAGTCGAGGCACCACCCTCGAGCTCGACCGCGGCGGTCATCTCGCGCATCAAGATCATGGCCCGGCTGAACATCGCGGAGCGCCGCCTGCCGCAGGATGGCCGCATCCAGCTGCGCGTGCAGGGCAAGGAGCTCGACCTGCGCGTCTCCACGGTACCGACCAGCTTTGGCGAGTCGGTGGTCATGCGTATCCTCGATCGTGAATCGGTCGTGTTCGATTTCGAATCGCTGGGCTTTACCGACAGCTTCCGCGACAGCTTTGTGGAAGTGCTCGACCGCCCGCACGGGATCCTGCTGGTCACCGGCCCCACCGGCTCGGGCAAGACCACCACGCTCTATACCGCGCTCTCGCAGATCAATACGCCTGACGTGAAGATCATCACCGTCGAGGACCCGGTCGAATACCAGATCGAGGGCATCAACCAGATCCAGGTCAAGCCACAGATTGGCCTCGATTTCACGGGCGCGTTGCGCTCCATCGTCCGCCAGGATCCGGACGTGATCATGATCGGCGAAATGCGCGACCTGGAAACCTGCCGCATCGCGATCCAGTCCGCGCTCACCGGCCATCTCGTGCTTTCGACGCTGCATACGAACAGCGCGGCGGGCGGCATTACCCGCCTGCTCGACATGGGCGTGGAGGATTACCTGCTCGGGTCCACGGTGAACGGCATCCTCGCACAGCGCCTGGT
The DNA here is from genome assembly GCF_036500425.1 of Luteibacter sp. Lineage (GTDB taxonomy): Bacteria > Pseudomonadota > Gammaproteobacteria > Xanthomonadales > Rhodanobacteraceae > Luteibacter. Next base: position 142,375 of record NZ_DASYCB010000051.1, on the reverse strand, counting down.
GCGCCGCCTGGACCCGGCGACGGCAGAGTCGTACGAAGCGCTGCCCGAGGTCATCGAGCAGTTCCAGCTCGACAAGTACACCGACGAGCGCCCCATTCGGCTGTGGAAACCCGGCTCGAGCACCGCGAACCCCACCGGATATCGCGGGCGTCGCGCGATCATGGAGTTCCTGGTCATGAGTGATCCCATCCGCCGCCTGGTGATGCAGCGTGCCGACGCGGGCGAGATTGAGCGCCAGGCGCGCGCCGAGGGCATGCGCACCATGTATGAGGATGGTCTGGCCAAGGCGGTCGCGGGTATTACCACCATCGAGGAAGTCCTGCGCGTCACGCAGGAAAGCTGACCATGGGCCAGTTTCGTTATCGGGCGATCAGTGCGGCAGGCGAGGTATTGGCCGGGCGAATGGAGGCTACCTCCGTCGAAGACGTCGTCGCGCGCCTGCAAGACCAGGGGCATGTCCCGCTGGAAGCCACGCCCGCCGAGGGTGAAGCATCGGGTGCCGGCCTGTCCGCGTTGTTCCGCAAGGGCCCGTTCACGGGCGACCAGCTGGCCCAGTTCACCCACCAGCTGGCGACCTTGCTTGGCGCAGGCCAGCCGCTGGATCGGGCGCTGGGCATCCTGCTCGACCTGCCCGAGGGCGAGCGCGCAAAGAACATGGTGGAACGCATCCGCGACCGGGTGCGCGGCGGCACCACGCTTTCGACCGCGCTTGATGAAGAGAACGGCGTATTCCCCCGCCTTTATATCAGCCTCGTCCGCGCGGGCGAGGCGGGCGGTTCGCTGGACGAAACCCTGCGCCGGCTAGCCGACTATCTTGAGCGCGCACAGGCGCTGCGCGGCAGCATCATCAATGCGCTGATCTACCCTGCCTTCCTCATGGTCGGTGTACTCGGCTCGTTGGTCCTCCTGCTCGCGTACGTCGTGCCGCAGTTCGTGCCGATCTTTGCAGACATGCAGGTGCCGATCCCGCTCATCACCCAGATCGTCCTTGCCATGGGCACGGTGATTGGTGACTGGTGGTGGGCGATGCTCCTCGTCGTCGTCATCGGTGGGTTGCTGTTGCAGGTTCGCTTGCGCGATCCCGATGCGAAACTTCGTTTCCACGCCCGTCTGCTCACCATGCGCGTAGCAGGCCCGTTGCTGCTTAAGGTCGAGACCGCCCGCATCGCCCGTACCCTGGGCACCCTGCTGAAGAATGGCGTGCCTCTGCTTGGCGCCCTTTCCATCGCCCGCCAGGTCACTGGCAACCGCGCACTGGATGTTGCGCTTGAACAGGCCTCCGAGCGTGTAAAAGGGGGAACGGGACTGGGTAGCGCGTTGTCACAGACAGAGCGGTTCCCGCGCCTGGCCCTGCAGATGATCCAGGTGGGCGAGGAAGCCGGTGCGCTCGACAGCATGCTGTTGAAGGTGGCGGATACGTTCGACGTGGAAGCCAAGCGTGCCATCGATCGCCTGCTGGCGGCGCTGGTGCCCGCGCTGACCATCGTCATGACCGTCATGGTGGCCTTTATCATGGCGGCGATCCTTCTGCCACTGCTCAGCCTTACCAGCAACATCAACTGACCCATGCGTTCCACAGGAGTTTTGCCCATGCGCTCGTTCCGTCCCTTGCGACACAGCCACGCCCGCGGCTTCACGCTGCTGGAAATGCTTGCGGTGATCGTGCTGATCGGCATCATCGGCGCCATCGTCGTGACCCAGGTCGGCAAGAACGTCGACAAGGGCAAGTACGGTGCGGGCAAGGCCCAGCTCACCACGCTGACCCAGAAGATCGACAACTATTCGCTGGACAACGGCGCGCCGCCGGCATCGCTCGATGGCCTGGTCACCAAGCCGGCCGATGCGCAGAACTGGCAGGGTCCGTATGCCAAGCCGTCCGATCTGAAGGATCCCTGGGGGCATGCATTCGGCTACCGCTTCCCGGGCGAGCATGGCCAGTACGACCTGGTGTTCTACGGCCAGGATGGCAAGGCTGGCGGCGAAGGCTATTCGGCCGACGTCGGCAACTGGCAGTAAGGCAGGACGGGATCACGGCCATGCGTGTGCGCGGCTTCACGCTGTTTGAAATGTTGGCCGTGATCCTTCTCATCGGTCTGGCCGCGGCGGCGGTGTCCATCCCCGTGACGCAAGGCCTGGCCAGCGCACGCGTCAACGCGGCCAGTGGCGAACTGGCGGCCGCGTTACGCTACACCCGCACCCAGGCCATCGTGAAAGGCGAGAGCCAGGCGCTCGAGGTCAATGTCGCAGCAGCGACCTACCGCCCGCCAGGCAAGAGCGACGTGCACCTGCCGCGCGATATGCGCGTGGCCATCACCAGCGCCCGCGAAGACCAGGCCAACGCCAGCACGGGTCGGATCCGGTTTTTTCCCGACGGCAGTTCGACCGGCGGTCGCATTACCCTGAAGCGCGGCCAGCGCGAATGGCATGTCAATGTCGGCTGGCTTACCGGTGCCGTTAGTGTCGTGGTGCCCAAGTGAGATCGGATGGCATGCAGGCGCGCCGCAACGTGGGTGGTTTCAGCTTGCTTGAGATCATCGCGGCGATCGCCGTACTGGCTATCGCGTTCGCCGCGCTGATGCAGGTGGCGGGCAGCGCGATGAGCCTGACTGCCCGCGCCAACGAACGGACCCAGGCCGCGCTGCGTGCGCGCAGCCTGCTCGATAGTGCGTTCATCATGGATCCGGTACAGGAAGGTAGCAGCGACGGCCGTTTCGACGATACCTACCGTTGGCAGCTCAACGTCTCACCGTTCAACGCGGGTGATGCGCCGCCCGATAGCGGCAATGCAGGCGCCCGCATGTACCGCCTCGACCTGGATGTTTTCTGGGGTGATCGCGATCATGAGCGCCGCGCGCACTTCGCCACCTTGCGTCTCGCCGGTACCCAGGGTGGTAATCAGTGACCCGGGTCCGTGGCTTCAGCCTGATGGAGGTACTGGCGGCGCTGGCGCTGCTTTCCATCGTGCTGCTGGGGGTTTACTCAGGCATCAGCACCGCCAGCCGCATCGTGCGCAGTGGTGATCGCGCTATCGAGCGCATGGACGAAGTGCGCTCGGCACAGGCCTACCTGCGCAGCGAGCTCGCGCAGGCTTTGGTCATGCCGTTCGACGAAACCGATATCGGTGATCCGGTGGTGTTCCAGGGCACGGCCGATAAACTCACGTTTGTCGCGCCGATGCCCGGCTACCTTTCGCGCCTCGGTCCGCAAATGCAGACGGTGGCGCTCGTGGCCGATGGCCACGATGGCTACCGCCTTGAGGTCAGCCTGTTCCTGCTACCCCCGGATGGCAGTGAGCCGAAGGCGCTGGGTGAGTCCCAGGTTTTGATACGCGGGGTGCGCAAGGGCGCTTTCAGCTACCGCGGCGTCGATGACCAGAACAAACCGACGGATTGGCAGGCGACCTGGCCGGATGCCCGGCGCACGCCTTCGCTCGTTCGCATCGCACTCGATATCGATGGTACGACCGTGTTTCCAGCCCTGGTGGCACCCCTGCGCATCGATCCATCCGCATCGCGTAACGGGTTCTCGCTGAGGCGCGGCGTACCTGGGCAGGGGGTGCGATGAGAACGCGTCCAGGCCAACGGGGTGTCGCCCTGCTTATCGTGTTATGGGGCTGCACGTTGCTGGCGATCATGCTGGGTGGCTTCGCCGCGCTGGCGCGCACCGAAGGATTGCAGGCGCGCTATCAGTTCGCGCAGACGCGTGCGCACTATGCCGCGGAGGCGGGCATCATGCGTGCTATCGATGGCCTGCAGACGCCCGACCCACAGGCGCGCTGGATCGCCGATGGACGCATGTACACCTTTGCATTTGACGACGCGCACGTGAACATCACCATCGTGGATGAGGATGGCAAGGTGGATCTCAATGCCGCATCAGCCGATGTGCTCACCGGCCTGTTCAAGGCCGCCGGGGCCGATGACGATCGCGCCCTGAAGCTTTCCGCCGCGGTACAGGACTGGCGGCGACCTGGTGATGCGGCATTGCCGAACGGCGCCAAGCGCCCGCAGTACGAAGCCGCGGGCCTCGATTACGGCCCGCGCAATGGTCCTTTCGCGACAGTTGAAGAAGCACGGATGGTTCTAGGCATGGATGAGAAGGTGTGGGCTGCCATCGCGCCGGCGGTAACGATATGGTCGGGGCGCGAACGGCCCAATACGGAGCATGCGCAACCGCTCGCGCTCGCGGCTATTCCCGGGTTGGGTAGCGCGGGCGCCGAGGCGATCCTTGCGGCCCGCTCCCAGGCCGGCGGTGCGGCGATCGCCGGGGGCAACGGAGTCACTCATACGATCCACGCTGAGGCCATCCTTGACGACGGGACAAGGAGTTCCCTGACATCAACGATCAGACTTCGTGGGATAAGATCCGGCAACCAGCCCTACGCGATCCTGCGTTGGCGCGAAGGAGACACTGAATGACCGCCCTGCAGGATGCTTCCCAGCTCCAGCTCGATCGTTTGCGCCGCGCATGGCGTGGCAGCGCGTTACCGGGCTTCCTGCGCTGGTGGGGTGGCGAACTCGCTGGGCTGGTGCCCCCGCGCTGGCGTTACGCCTTCGCCGGCGGGCACGAGTGGTACATCGTGGAGCGGAGCGAGCAGGCCTGGGTCCTGCGCCGCGCGGGTGAGTCCATCGCGCTGGCCAGCGCCGACGACGCGGATACCATCGAACATCGCGCCAGTGAACTGCGCCGGGCCCTCGCGGTATCCGATCCCGCAGATCGCTACGTCGCGCTCGCGCTTCCTGCCGCCCAGGTGCTTCGGCGGCGCCTCGTCATGCCGCTCGCCGCGCGCGACAACCTGCGTCAGGTGGCGGGTTTCGACCTGGACCGGCAGACGCCGTTCCGCGCCGCCGATATCCACTATGGTGTGCGCGACCTCGGCGAAGCCGCCGGCGAAGGCCGCTTCGCCGCCGAGCTTTCCGCGACACCGCGCGCGACGCTCGACCCTTTGCTAGATGAGCTGGCCGGTCTCGGCATCACGCCGGACCGTGTCGACGTCGCGCAAGGCACGGCGCTCGCGGGGCTTGACCTGTTGCCGCCCCAACGCGCACCGCGTCGGGTCGATCGCCGGCGACGCCTCAATCTCGCCCTTGCCGCCGGCATCGTCGTGCTCGCGCTCGTGACCATGGCGAGCTGGCTGCACAATCGCGAGGCCGCGCTCGATGCCATGCGCAGCGAAGTGGATTCCATGCAGGCGGATGCGAACCGCGTACGAGCGTTGCGCCAGCGGCTGACGGAAAGCGCCGGCGCCTCCGGCTTCCTTGCCAAACGCAAGGTCGAATCGCCAGGCATCCTTCCGGTGCTGCAGGAGCTGACCGCGCGGCTGCCGGACGACACCTGGCTCGAGCGCTTCACACTCAATGCCAGCGGCCAGATCGGCTTCCAGGGCCAGAGCCCGCAGGCGGCGAAGCTTATCGACGCGCTGAAGGGTGCGAAGACGATTGGCGAGCCCAGCTTCCAGGGCACGATCCAGACGGACCCCACCTCAGGCAAGGAGCGCTTCTACATGCAGGCCAAGGCATTGACGCCCAAACCCGTCGCCACGCCGAAGGCGTCGGCACCCGCGAGCGGCGGCACCGCCGCGAAGGCAGCGGCACCATGATCGCGCTGGGCAAGATGAAACCCGCCGAGTCACGCGCCGCGGCGATCCTGTTACTGGCGATCGTGCTGGTCGTTGGCTACTTCCTCTTCGTGCACTGGTGGTTCGTTGCGCCCCAGCTGGCCATGGCCGATGAGATGGATGACCTGCGCGATACACAACAACGCTACGCCGCCGCCATCGCGGAGCGGCCGCAACTTGAAAAGCGTCTCGCGGCGCTCGAGCAGGGCCAGACCCGCAGCGACGCCTTCCTCTCCGGCGACGACACCAACGCCGCAGCGGCGGGCCTCATGCAGCGCATCGTGGATGTCGCCGCCGCGCACAAGGAAGACGGTGCATGCGACGTGGTCCAGAAAATGCCGGTGCCCAGCCAGGAGAAGGCCGGTGACCCGTACCGCAAGGTCACGGTGAACATCAGCCTCCGTTGCCAGGTGCAACCCATGGCTGCGGTGTTGCACGACATCGAAGAGGAGGCGCCTTACCTCTTCATCGAAGACTTCAGCATCTATCGCAATCCGGTGGCGGCACGCAACGGTGGCAATGCGCCGCTGGAAGTGCAATTCACCGTGTCGGGTTACATCCACGCGGCCGCTCCCGCGGCAAAGGCGGCCACATGAACGCCGCCGGCCAGCGCCGCCTGACACCCATCCTCGTGGGCATCGCCATGGCTCTAGCGGGGACGACGGCCGCTTTTGCATTCGGCATCGGCCGTGGCGTCCACTGGGACGAACCGGCGGCCGCGGAGCCGCTGCCGCCGATGCGGGCTGCCGCCATGCCCACGCCGAGCCCGCTCGCGCAGTTTGCCGAGGTGTGGCAGCGCCCGCTTTTCATGGCCGACCGCAAGCCGGTGGTCGATGCGAGCGGTGAAGACGAAAGCAGCAACATCGGTGATCTCGAACTCACCGGCATCATCATGACGGCCGACCTGCACATGGCCTTGTTGCGCGACAAGGGCAAGAACACGACGGTGCGGGTAAAGGAAGGGGCGTCGCTCGAGGGGCACTGGACACTCGCCTCGCTCACACCGCGTACCGCGGTGTTCGATAACGCGGGGCAGCGCCGCGAACTCGCGCTGAAGGTCGCCGCACCCGAGCCGCTTGCCGGCCAGAAGCCCGGCATGCCCGCGCAGCCAGGGCAGCCAGGGCAGCAGCCGCCACGTCCACCGCAGGCTTCGGCTGACGATGGCGTGCGCGTCATCCAGCCGCAGGGCGGTGGCATGACCGGCCCCGCGTTGCCGCACCCGCCTGCCACAAACGGTGGTGAGCGCAATGCGCCGCCACGTCAGGATGATGCCGACCTGCAGCGCGCGCGCATCGAGGCACTGAAACAGGCGGTGCAGAAGCGCCGGCTCGAACAGCAACAGCAGCAGCAACGACAACAGGATTCGCGATAACCGGCGTAGACGCGCCCCACCTCACGGAAAGAGGACACCACCATGCAACGATTGACCCTGGGCATGGCCATCATGATGGCCATGGCGACGACCGGCTGCACGTCGAATCCGTCACGTCTCGCCGGAAACCTCGAGCGAGAGGCGCTCGAGGACCTGGCCCGCCCCGTGCCCGACGCCACGCCGCTGGCCGCGGCCGTGGATGCCGACCCGCCACGCAAGGTGGCTTCGTCCATCTCGCGCGGCAGCGGCCAGTTCGTGACACCGCAGGCGTTGAAAAGGCCGCGCCCCGATGTGAAAGGCAACGGCACGATCACGTTCAACTTTGAAGACCAGCCGGTCGAAGCCGTCGTCCGCGCGATCCTCGGTGACGTGCTCGATGCGAACTACGCCATCACGCCAGGCGTCCAGGGCACCATCTCCTTCTCAACCGCCAGGCCCGTGGCGCGAGAGCAAGCCTTGCCGATCCTTGAAACGCTCCTGTCCTGGACGGGCAACGCGCTGGTCCAGCGGGGAGACCGCTACGATGTAGTGCCGCGCCGCCAGGCGGTCGCGGGCATTCTGGCACCGCGCCTCGCTGCCGCGGCCCCCCGCGACGGCCACGCAGCGCGCCTGTTCCCGCTGCGCTATGTGTCCGCGAACGAGATGGAGAAGCTGGTCACGCCGTTCGCCGCCCACGATGCCCTGTTGCTGGTGGACCCCATCCGTAACCTGCTGGTCATGGCCGGTACGCCCGATGAGCTGGATAACTACGCGGCCAGCATCGAAACCTTTGACGTGGATTGGGTCGGTGGCATGTCGGTCGGTGTGTTTCCACTGGAACATGCGACCACGAAGGAACTGCTGCCCGGACTGGAATCGGTCTTCGGCGCGAAGGGCAAGTCGCCGGCCGCCGGCCTCGTCCGCTTCCTTCCCGTGGAGCGGAGCAATGCCATCGTCGTGATCGCGACGCAGTCGGCGTTCCTCGAACACGTGGGGGAGTGGATCGAGCGGATCGATGTAGGCGGTGGCAACGAGCCGCGCCTGTACGTGTATGACGTGCGCAACCTGCCTGCCAGTGATGTCGCCCGGCACATCGGCCAGATCTATGGGGGTTACCAGGCATCGGCGACCGATCGCGGCGGTAGCCTCGGCCCCGGCCTGTCGGGCACGACGCTCGATGGTGGCAGTGAAGGTTTCGACGACATGGGCGACGAGCGCTCGCAAGGTCTGGTCGAGGGCGATACGTCGTTCTACCAGCCGCCTGAAGCGTACGGCGGGCAGGGTGGTGCACAGGATGGGTTGCGTATCACGGCTGTCGACGCGAACAACCAGGTCCTGGTGCATGCTCGACCGTCACAGTGGGCGACCATCCGCGATGCGATCTCGCGGCTGGACGCATTGCCGCTGCAGGTGCAGATCGAAACGCGAATCCTCGAAGTGTCCCTGCAGGATAATTTCCGCTTTGGCGTGCAGTGGTACCTCGAAGGCCTGGCGGGCAGTGGCGGCAGCGGCACACCTTCGCAGCCAGGCAACAAGCAGGCGTGGGGCATAGGTCGGCATCCGCCAGCCCGCGGTGGCGCCGATACGTTTTTCTATTCATTCGTAAACAAGGATATCCAGGCTGTCGTACGGGCCATGGAAGAGGATACGCATGCGCGTACGCTCTCCGCGCCGTCGCTGGTCGTGGTCAACAACCGTCGTGCAACCATCCTGGTGGGTGACGAAGTACCGGTGACGCAGACGTACGTGAACACCCAGCTGGGTGGCAGCAACGAGGTAGGGCAGGTGACGTACAAGAAGACGGGCGTCATCCTCAACGTGCGTCCGCGCGTCAATCCCGGTGGTCTGGTGTACCTCGAGGTGGCGCAGGAGGTAAGCAAGGTAGGCGAAGCAGCCAATGCATCCGGTAACGCGCCGATCGAGAAGCGTAAGCTGACCACCGAAGTCGCCGTGCAGAGCGGGCAGACCGTGCTGCTGGGCGGCTTGATCCGCGAAATGGGCGCGCATGGCCGTAGCGGCGTTCCCGGCCTCTCACGCATTCCCGTGCTGGGACGCCTGTTCGGCAACCGCTGGGATAACAACCAGCGCACGGAGACCATCGTGCTGATCACGCCCCGCGTCATCGCGAATGCGGAGGATGCCCGCCGTGTCGCCGACGACTACCGCCAGCGCTTCCGTTCACTGAGCCCCTTCGCCAAGCCCGACGAGGGCTGAACGCCTCCCCTGTAGGAGCGCGCTTGCGCGCGATGGGTGCTCGCGGCAAGCTCCATCGCGCGCAAGCGCGCTCCTACAGGTATACGGGCAGGCTGGATCGGGGTTGCGTACCATACGCGGTGCATGAGCCCCACATTCCCCATCACACCGTTGCTTCCGGATATCGTCGCTTCGCTGGCGGAGCGACCGCGCCTGGTGCTCGAAGCGCCACCCGGTGCAGGCAAGACCACGCAGGTGCCGCTGGCGCTGCTGGATGCCCCGTGGCTCGCCGGCCAGCGCATCCTGATGCTGGAGCCGCGCCGTATCGCCGCCCGCGCAGCCGCCAGCTTCATGGCGAGCCAGTTGGGCGAGGATGTCGGCGGCACGGTAGGCTACCGGATCCGTTTCGAATCCCGCGTGGGCCCGCGCACGCGCATCGAAGTGCTGACCGAAGGCATTCTCGGACGGATGATCCAGGACGACCCGCTGCTCGAGGGCGTGGGCGCCATTCTTTTCGATGAGTTCCACGAGCGTCATCTTGCCGGCGACCTGGGCGCGGCGCTTGCGCTCGATGTGCATGCCAGCCTCCGCCCCGACCTGCGGTTGCTGGTGATGTCCGCGACGCTCGACGGCGAGCGCATCGCGCGCTGGCTGGACGCGCCACGCATCACCAGCCCCGGCCGAAGCTACCCGGTGGACGTGCAGTATCCGCCCGCGCGCCCGCAGGAGACCGTGGAGCAGCACCTCGCGCGGACCGTGCAGCTTGCATTGCGCGAGAACGACGGTGATGTGCTTGCCTTCCTTCCGGGCCGCCGCGAGATCGAGCGCGCGCGAGGCATGCTGGAACGCCTGGATGGTGACGTTGAAGTGGTCGCCCTGCACGGCGAACTCTCGCTGGCGGAGCAGCAGTTAGCCCTCGCGCCGGCGGAACCCGGCACCCGTCGCGTCGTGCTGGCGACGAACGTGGCCGAGTCGAGCGTGACCTTGCCGGGCATTCGCGCGGTCGTGGACAGCGGCCTCGCACGTGAGCCGCGTTTCGATCCACCGTCGGGCTTCACCCGGCTGGAGACGGTCACCATTGCGCAGGCGTCGGCCGATCAGCGCGCGGGCCGCGCGGGTCGTGTCGCCGCGGGCCGCGCGTATCGGCTGTGGCCACAAAGTCGCCGTCTGGAACCTTCGCGCACGGCGGAAATCGAGCAGGCGGAACTCTCGGGCCTTGCGTTGGAACTCGCCGGATGGGGCAGCGCGATGTTGCCCTGGCTTGATCCGCCGCCCGCGGGTGCCATCGGCCAGGCGCGTGACCTGCTGCGCCGGCTGGGTGCGCTGGATGACGACGCCAACCTCACCACGCTCGGCCGCGAGATGCTCGCACTTGGCGCTCCACCCCGATTGGGTGCCGCTGCGATGCGCGCGCATACCACGCAGCGTCCGCTGGTCGCTGACCTGCTTGCGCTGGCCGAAGCGCGTTCGCCGCTGCGTGGTGAAGCGGCACGCAACGACGACTTCCGCCAGCGCGTGTATGCGCTACATCTCTGGCGCGATGGCGGCGCACGCGGAGCGCGTATCGGCTCGGCTGATGTCGGTGCGCTGGCCGCCATCGACAAAGCGGCCTCAGGGTGGCGCCGCCGGCTGGAAGCGCGGAGCGCCGCGAGCGGTGTGCCCGATGCGCATGCCGTAGGTGACCTTCTGGCTCATGCCTTTCCCGATCGCGTGGCGAAACGCGATGACACGCAACCCACGCGCTACCAGTTGGCCAGCGGCCGTGGTGCTCGGCTACATGAAAACAGCGCGCTGCACGGCGAACCCTGGCTTGTCGTCGTCGACCTGCGGTTGGAGGCGCGCGATAGCCTGATCTTCGCCGCTGCGCCGCTTGATCCCGACGTGCTCGAGCGCGAGCACGGCGAGCGGTTCAGGACCGAACGCGTGCTGCGCTGGGACGAGGATCGCCAGATCGCCGAGGCGTTCGAGGAACGGCGCTTCGATGCGTTGGTGATCTCACGCAAGGCGGTACCGGTCGATGGCACGGATGCGCTTCCCGTACTGCTTGCCGCAATTCGCGCGCGCGGTGTCGATGCCTTGCCGTGGACAGAGCATGCTCGGCGACTACGTGCCCGCATCGCCGCCTTGCGGGCATGGCGCCCTGAGCTCGGCCTGCCCGAGGTGAGTGACGACGCGCTCGTGCGTACGCTGGCAGACTGGCTTGGGCCGTACCTCTCCGGTAAGCGTAGGCTCGACGCTATACAGGCGTCGGATTTGTCCGACGCGTTGTCGGCGATGCTTGACTATGACCAGCGGCGCGCGCTGGACGCGCATGCACCGGAAGAACTGGTCGTTCCCAGCGGCATGAGCCGTCGCCTGGAGTACGGCGCACGGGATGACGAGCCTGGGGCTGCGCCCGTCCTCGCGGTGAAATTGCAGGAGCTGTTCGGCCTGGCGGATACCCCGCGTGTAGGTGACGGCCGCGTTCCGGTGATGTTGCACCTGCTTTCGCCCGCGGGGCGCCCGATCCAGGTCACCCAGGATCTGTCGGGCTTCTGGGATCGCACGTACCCCGAGGTGAAGAAGGAACTGAAGGGTCGCTATCCTCGGCATCCCTGGCCTGACGATCCCTGGACGGCCGTGGCGACGCATCGAGCGAAGCCACGCGGTACCTGATCGCAACGTTGCGTCTATAGGCGCGCACTTACACCGACCACCGAGATCGCTTACGACGCGACGGGCATCCTTCCGGTATCCGTCAGTCGCCGCCTCCTTTCAAATGTGCGAACCGCCGGCATCCGCCCGCGGCTTCGCACCGAAAAGGAGATCCCATGCGAACCCTCTGCCTGGGCGCGGCTACCGCGCTCACCCTCATCACCGCGCTACCGTGCGCGGCCATCGTCAACAGCCGGGTCTGCCCTCCAGCGGGCGACATCATCTCGGCCTGGGTCGGCCACCGCCTGGCAAGCCCGCCGGCGGATGACAACCTCGTCGCGGACGCGAGCATCACGCTCGACATGGTCAATGCGCCGCTGTCCATCTACACGGGCATTCGTGCGGTGCCGTTCGGTTTCCGCGGCACCGTGTGGAACCGTGTGTTCGCCACGCTGACCGATCGCGGCATACCGCTCAGCCGTGGCACGGCCACCGAAGCGCTAGCCTGGGACCTCGGGATGACCAGCGGTTATCCGGGGGTCGACGATGCGGACTACCCCGCGCCCGACCTGGGCGCACGCTGGGCCGGCACGCAACTGGCCAAAGCCGCAGTGTCGGAGGACATCGCGCGCAGGGCGCTTGCCCTGGCCGGCCAGGGTTCGTTCGCGGTGGCCGCGAGCTACGCGGTGGCCGCGCAGATCCTCGCCGACAAGCTGGCCTGCTTCGACCAGGCCCAGTGGGCCTCGCTGGGACTGCGTGCGGACGTGCTGCAACGCTTCATGCTCGCGCGCTCGGAAGCTGACCTGCGCGACTACGACCTGGTCTACCTCGTGCGCCTCCTGCAGGCGGAGCTCTCAACGTTCCATGCCGGCGAGATGACCTCGGCCGGTCGCCGGGAGATCCCGACGGCGCTGCGCGTGGCACGCGTCGCGGCGACCTATCGCGACATGCAGGGCTATGTGGAAGATCCCTGCACTGACCGTGGCCGCGAGCGCGCGGGGGTGGCCGCCATCGCACCCACGGAGAATACCCGTCACATGTGCCTTGTGGCAGCCACGGATCGCACCATCCTGACCTGGTATCAGATGAATCTCGCCTCGCAGGTCGATCCCGCGCACTCCAACTTCGTCGTCGCGCCCGCCATCCGCATGGCGCGCACCCTGAGCCCCATGCGGCCCATGTGGCTCGGTGCCTTCGACAAGGCCCTGCAGGTATACGGTTCGCACGTCGAGATCGTGGAGTCGCTGGTCGCCGACCAGCTCGCCGACGATGAACCCTCGCGCCGCAACGCGGATCGCTATGCACAGCGCCGCCTCATGTTCCTCTGCGACAAGGAGCTCGGCTCATGAAGCGACGTTATCTTCTCGCCGCGGCGCTGTCGTTCATCGTCGCCCAGCCAAGCCACGCCGCCGAATGGCACACCCGCGCCTTCGCTACCGATCCAAAAAACCTGGTCATGACGCCATTGCTGGATGCCTTCCGCTTCCACGCGGAGGCAGCTTCCGCCTGGTATCTCGATGAGCTCAACGGCGACCTGGTTTCGCGCACGAAGTTCGAGCGATTCGGCCGCGCGGTCTCATCCGCCACCTACGGCGCATTTGAGTACACGTACATGAAGGATGGTGTGCGCCACACGCGCGTGTATTACGCGATGTCCGGCCCGGACAATCCTTTCACCGCGCTCGGCCCTGCCGGGAGGCCCATGGCGGACTTCATCGCCCAGGACAGCACGCGCATCCACGCCTATCTCCGCAGCAGCGATCGCAGCAGCCTGGTCGCCACCGAGGTCGAAGGTGACCAGCCGGGTGGCCAGCACCAGCGCGATGCCGAGCTGAAAGCCCTGCGCACGATCGAGCGTGACATGCAGGCAGGTGTCGTCACCTCGGGCGGCGCGCTGCATGCTTTCATCAGCCAGCCCATGTGCGATTCGTGCGAGCACGTGATGCACCAGTTCTCGGCGCAATACAATGTCGACATCAACGTCGATTACCTCGAAGGCGAACTCAGCGAAGCCTACCGGCGGTTCCGCATCCTCGCGAACCGTTTCATGGACACGGTGCTCGTGCATATCCGCCACCCCGAGGGCCCGGGGCATCCCACGCCGCCGCCGAGTGCCGGCACCTGCGCGAGGATCTACGCCCAATGAAGATTCACCGGACATACCCGACGCTTGCCATGGCTCTTCTCGTCGCCATGGCAGCACCCGCACATACGGATGACGGTCGCGCCTTTCCACCGCCGGAGCTCGGCGACACCTATCTGCTGTGGACGCTGGAACGCCTGCGCGGCATGGAAAGCGAGGCCGATTTCCACTCGGATGATTTCCTTCGGGCGACCTATCTCAATCGCGCGCCGGACATCTATTCCACGCTGGCATCGCCCTTTTATCTCGTTCCCAGCGAGCGCGACGAGGCAGCGTGGCTACGCGTGCTCGGCCGGCTCCACAGCAACAGCGATGCCGCACTCCCTGGGGATCAGGCGCTGCACCGCCAGATGGCGTGGGATCTTGGCATGACCGCTGCCATCCCCGGCTTGCAGGTCCTCACCGATCCCGCTACCTCCACCGCGGGGAACATGATCCCGGTGGGAGCCGCTAGCCTGGCCAAGGCGGGTGTTTCGCGCGCCAACTGGACGCGCGCTGTGAATTTCGCCGATCCGGGTGGCCGGCTGATTACCCTGGGCAGCGAACTGGCGGTCAGTCTCCAGATCCTTGAAGGCTGGGTTGCGAATACGGAAGCCACGAAGGCTCGCCGCCTCGGGATCGATGCGAACGTCCTCGTGCGGTTCGATCGCGCCAGGGGCCTACGCGACATGCCCGACAGCGACCTCGCTTACCTTGCCGCGCTGTTGCGCTCGGAGCTTTCGACATGGCGTGCGGGACGTGCGGCCCTCGACGGTCACCGCGAGTTGCCGACACCGCTTCGCGTGGCCCGCGCCACCATGGTCCATGGGAGCCAGTACGCGGACAACGATGGTTTCCGGTCATGCAACGATGACGGCACACGCGTACCGGCCGTGGCGGGTCGTGTACCTGAGGACCTGAGCCTGCCGATATGCCCGGCCGAAGCCACGGACCGCGCCGTGTACCGCAGGTATCGAGCACTACGCAGGATGGAACTGAACCGGCCATCCAGCGATTTCGTCGACCCCACGCAGGCGGCGCGCCTCGTCCGCCACTTCGGTGACATGCGTCCCGCCTGGGCATCGATCTACCGCGACGAGGTATTGAGCTACTCGAACCACGCGGAAGTGGTTGAGTCGCAGATGGCCGCGGAAAGCGATCCGGGAACCGTGAACGACATCAATACCTGGCGCCTGACCGAACGCGTCAACCTCTTGATCTGCCGGAGTGCTGCCCGATGACGTTCACCCGACAGACCTGCGTCGCCGTGGCGGTGGCCATGGCCCTGGCTTCGATGGGCGCGCACGCGCGTCCCGTCAGCAAGTTCGCGATCGAAGCGGGCGATACGGACGGGACGGTCAATGCCCGGGTGTGGGCATCGTTTATGGCCCATGCGTATCCGGCCGCCCGCTGGTATCGCCACGCGCTTCAGGGCGCGCATGTGAACACGGACGAATTCTCGAGCTTTCGCAGGCGGCTCGAAACCGCGACGTTTGTCAGTTTCACGTACTACTACCAGCACGATGGCGTGGAGCATCAGCGCGTCTACCATGCGATGTCAGGTCGCAGCGATTTCCAACGGGATGCGTTCATCCCACGTCGTGGGGCCGATAGCCTTCCGTACGGCGCGTTCATGACCTACACGCCAGAGGAGGTCGTAGCGTGGGATGACGACGCGTTGTTCGGATCCGACGTCACCCATTCGCCCGTCCCGCGGGATCGCCACCCCGACGCGCGTCGTCGCGATGCCGAACTGAAGATCGCCAGGAAGATCGAGCTGGACATCGCGACGGATACAGTCACGCCGGGCGGAGCACTTTACGGCTTCAGCAGCCAGGTACCGTGCCCATCATGCGATGCCGCGCTCGAAGTCCTGTCCGACACCCAGGGAATCGACGTGACCGTAACCTATCTGGGGCCCGGCTCGCCTTCGTACACCCGCTTCCAGCGCCAGCGCCACCAGTATGTAAACGGCGTGCACGTGGCGGTGAACGGTGGCCAGATGAATGTGCTCCGCCAGGAGCAGGCAGGCAGTGCCGGCAGGCCCGTCGCGGAGCGGGTGGATTGCGTCGAGGACGAGCACCTGCCCACGCCGCCGCATCCCGCACCGAAGGAGTGATTGAGCCGCCCGGATATTGGCGGGACGACCCAGCCTGGCGTACGTGCGCCGGGCTGGGTCTGCATCGCATCAACAATCTGGCCCGGGCATGGCTGGGTCGGTGCCCGGCTCGGTGCCAAGTGCCGACCCGGCCGCCGCACGCGCTGGCGGCGGCCCCAGCCGGAACGAACGTCGTTGCCAGCGCGCCCCCCGCGACGCGCGCTCGTGCGCCAGCGGCCCAAGGCCCTCGCGAACCTGCGCATCGCGCGCGCCGGCGAGTACATCGAACGCGACCATCGGGCGCCCGCTGGCGACATCGACCAGCCGCGGACCTTTCATGCGCGCGCGGCCCGATGCGAGCAACCCATCCTTTACCCTAACCGGCACGGTCGGTGACATGCCGCTCAGCGTGATATCCAGGTCGTAGGTATCGGCGAAGGCCTTGATAGATTCGCGGCATGTGGCGCAAGGCGCTCCGCTCATCAGTCCACGCACGGTGCCGCCGCGGGGCATGCGTCCATCGAGGATATCTTCTTCGATCGCTCGCAGCGCTTTCTGCTCGGCATCGAACGCGTGGTAGCGTCCCTGGTGCCAGTATGGCTTGAGTACCGACCGGCCAGCCGGGCGGAAGGACGCGCGTATGTCGGTCTGGTCGAACCCTGAATACGCGGTTTCATCCCGCGCCTCCATCGCCGCGACGTCCTCATCGGTCATGCGCCCGAAGGTGGCCACGGCCGGGTCGTCTGAATCACTCCAGCCGGGAGACGACGGTGACTCTGGCGAACCGGGCGTCTCTCCCTCGAAGGCATTGCGCGCCACGTCACCCAGTGGCTGCCCTCCCAGGGCATGGTAGACGCGAATCGCGACCGCCCCACCTGTGCTGTATTCATACTCCAGGCGCGCAAGCGTCGCCGTACGGAGGTGGGATTCGACGTCCTCCCACCTTCGCACCGAAAGTGTGCCTGGATAACGCTCGGCCACGATATGACGCATGGCATCGACGTGGCGCTGGCTGCTCGCCTCGAGCAGCGCGGTGGCACAGCCTTCATCGATATCGAGGTAGTCCGTTCTCACGCTGCCGGCCCGCGCGGTTGAGCAGGCGAGGAGCGCGACGCCTGTTGCGCAAGCAAGGGCTTTCATCAGCAACATGTTCGTTACTCCGGTATGCGGCACGCCAGGCGGTTCGCGCGAGCCGACCAGAGGCTTGCGTCGTCGGCGGCGACGGCTTCGAGGGACACTGCATCGTCGGCGATGGCCGCCTCGACGACCTCGAACACGGCAGCCATGTCGAGTAGCGGAAGGAACAGGCCGATCGCTTCGAACACTGCGGACAGCCCGTGCGGGCGTGAGGGCGCGCGCGGTGGCGGGCGACGCAACGCGTCGACATACCAGCGATGCACGGCGCGGTCGGTGGCCGCGACCAGGCAGGGAACGCGATCATCGCCGACGACACCTGACCCGGCATGGCCTGGATCGGGCGACGCGTCGGGCAGGCAGGGTGCACCGGTGACATAGCCGGCTGCGTCGCGAAACGCTGCGGCCGCGCGCGCGACACGCCACGCCATCGGTAACAGGGAGTCCCGCCCCGGATGGACCAGGCGATGTTGAACGAGTATTTCGACGTAGCGGAGGTCATGCCTGGTGAGGTCCGACGGGACACGCGCTTGCATGAACCGGCGCAGCACGTCGCCGCGGATACCAGCGGCCGCGTGCCTCGCGGAGGCGACGGCGGACATTTCGTCACGGAGGAGTTGCAGGCCAATGGCATGGCTCGCGAAGCGCGGTGCGAGGTCATAGCCGAACACATCGAGCACGCGCCAGAAAATATCGGCGTCGAGACCTGCCTTTGTCGCATGGGCTGCAACGAACGGATCGCGGAAGCCGGGCCCGGGCGTCACGTCGATGCCAGGACGAGCACGCTCCATGCCCAGCTCGCGTCGTAGTCGGCCCAGGACCGCTTCCTCACCTGTGTCATCACCCACGGCTTCCAGCACGCCCTGCCACCACGCTTCATTGGTGAACGACGGCTGCGCCACCGCATCGCTGTAGGGCGATGCCGGGTTCACGAGCATTTGCCGGGCGAACCAAGCCTCGTCCTGGGCGAGCGATGCGTCGACACCCAGTTGAGCGACGCGCTGTGCCTGCATCGCCTCGATGACGGTGCCTGCCTTGGCAGGCACCGTCGATATCGCCAGCAAGGCCATTCCTGCGCGGATAACACTCCATGGCGTGCGCCGTTTCATGCCTCGCTGGGTGCCTCAATTACATGCCGCGGGGATGGCAAGCACGCCAGCCTCGGCAGCGGCGACGCGGGCGGCTTCGAACGGCGTGGACCACCAGTCCATCGAGCCTGCTTCGAGCACCTCGTCCGACAATACGGTATCAACATTGGCCGCGCGCATGCGCCTGAGCGTTCCCGACCACCGCTGGCCAGGGCTCACGGCCACTCCGTTCACGGTGGTCTCGTCCAGGTGGTAGACATTCCCGGATACCCCGTATGTCTCCGCGAAATCGGCGAAGGCGCGCGTGCACGACTCACACACGGTCTTGCTGACATACCCGGTAAGGCGGCCGCCCTGCAGCGCGGGGTTGCCTGCGAGTCGGGATTCAAGGTTGCGCAGGGCCTTGAGCTCCGCATCCCCTCCATGGATAACCCTGCCGTCTTCGCCAGGATACGGCTGAACGACCCATCCTGCCTTTCTCTCAAGGTTCACCGCACGGATGGAGGTGGGCGTATCGGCGGGGTAGTAGCGTGCCTCGCCGACATCCCGCGCCTGTTCGCTGGGGCTCACGGCTTCTCCCGCCTCCGTGGAGCTGCCTGAGCCGCCGCCTGCGCCGCCGCCTGCACCTGTCAGCTGCTCGATCGTGCCTTCGATCGAGCGACCGCTACGCGCGTGTATGAGGATTTCAGGTCGGTTGCCCGGGGGCTGGTACCGCATGTGCGCCACCGTTGCTCCGCGCAGCTTGCCGCGTAATGCCCTGGCCTCCTTGCCCGAAAGCTTCGTCCCGTTCTCCTGGACGTATTTACGGTACGCCTCGGCCATCACGGTCGATTCCCTATACACCGTCGCCACGTTGGCCAGACCGGAACCGACAGTGATGTTGATCGTTTGTGCCTGGGCGCCGCAGGCGACGGCAAGGGTGGCAATGGAGACCAGTTGCATGATCATCGATGTTTTCATCGTGCGCGTACTCCGCAGATGAGACGAGATGAACGTGCTGCGGCGGCGTCTGCTTCGATCGCTGCGTCGGCCTGGGCGCTCGTTTCGGCGATCTCGGTGGCAACGGACAGCTCGGCCGCCTCGACCAGCGCGGCAACGTCGAGCACGGGCAGAGCGATGCCAAGCAGCGTCAGCAGGCCGGTCTTGTCGTGGTTGCCGGATCGAGCGGCCTGGCTACGGAGGCGCTCATGCTCCCGGTGGATTTCTTCACGGTACCAGCCCAGCACGCCGCGATCGGTGGCTGCGACGAAGCAAAGTGCAGGCTCCGCAAGCGCGTCGCTACCGCGCGGGTGACCCGGTGCCGGCGCGTCGGCCGCGCACAGCGGGCGGGAAGACACATATCCGGTGGCATCCCTGTATGCGGCGGCTGCGCGCGCGACGCGGTACGCAGCGGGCAACTGCTGCACGCCATCGGCTACGCTCATGGTGCCTGAGGCGATGGCCGCGGTGACGAGGCTCATCAGGTACTCGTCATCTTCGTCGCTGAGCGCGGGCAGGTGGTTGCCCCCCACGGTATAGCGGGCGTGCAGGTCACCGCGGATATTCATGGCTTTCCAGCGATCACGCGGGTTCGCGGCCATCTGCTCGGCGAGCAGCATCACCGCCACGGCCTCTTTCGCGGCAATGCTGATACGGGAAGCGTGCCGGTCGAGCGCCGTAGTGAAGACCTGGGGCGAGATGCCAGCCTTCACCGCGCTCGCCGCGGCCTCCCGGCCGCGGAACGCACGCACCTGTTCAGCCGTCACGTCGACATCGATACCGGGGCGAGCCCTTGTCAGGCCGAGCTGCCACTGCATGCTCTGCAGGGTCGCATCGAAGGGCAGGCCCTCCGCCACGCGGTCTGCCAGTTCCGGCCACCACACGTCGTTGGTGAATGCCGGTGCGAGGACGAGCTCGCTGTAGGGCGATGCGGGGTCCTGCAGCATCTGCGTGAGCAGGCCGGACGTCCCTAGCGCAGCTTCACTGAATGGGACGGCGTGGGTCGTGCCCGGCGTGCCGCGCAGCCGGAGCATCTCGCGGTAGACATCAGCGGTAACGGGGTGTTCGAGGGCCGCGAAGGCCGGGAGGGGCAACATGCCGGCCAGGAGGGCCAGCCTTGCTAACGACTTCATGTCGAAGATTCCTTCCTTGTGGGGGACGTCCGGTAGGGACGGGCGGCCACAGTATCGGGAGGTCCTTCGACATGCGGTATCGGCGGAAGCCTGCTTTGCGACTGCGGGATTGCCTCAGTCTCATGTAGGACGTAGCCTACAAACCGCTCATCACCAGCGGGTGCGCCCCGGGAGCAATCCCTTCAGCTCGGCCTCGGTCAGATTGCGCCACTGGCCGGGCTTCAGATGGCCCAGCTTCACATTGATGATGCGCACACGGCGCAGCTGGGTGACGCGGTAGCCGAAGGCGGCCGCCATGAGGCGGATCTGCCGGTTGAGCCCCTGCGTGAGGGTGATCGCGAAGCCGAACTTCGCGATCCTGCGCACCTTGCACGGCTTGGTCATCTGGTTGTGGATGCGCACGCCGCGCGCCATGCCAGAGAGGAACTCATCGGTCACCGCCTTGTTCACCCCTACGAGGTATTCCTTCTCGTGGTGGTTCTCCGCGCGGAGGATCTCGTTGACGATATCGCCGTTGCTGGTGAGCAGGATCAGGCCTTCCGAATCCTTGTCGAGCCGGCCGATAGGGAAAATCCGCTGGGGGTGGTCGACGAAATCGACGATGTTGCCGTCCACCGTGCTGTCGGTGGTGCAGGTGATGCCCACGGGCTTGTTCAGCGCGATGTAGACGCCGCGGTTCTTCGCGGATTCCGGCGCCACGGTACGGGCAACGACCACCTCGCCATCGACCTTCACCACATCGCCATCGAGTGCCTTGGCGCCCATGCCGACGACGTCGTCGTTGATCATGACGCGCCCGGCCTGGAGCAGCTCATCCGCCTCACGACGGGAGCACAGGCCGGACTCGGCAATGTACTTGTTGACCCGCACGGCTTACGACCGCAGGCCGACGCCGCGGCTGAGCAGGCGAAGGGCAACGGCGCTTAGGCCGACGACGAACACCAGCATCACGACGAAGGCGGTAACGATGGGTACGTCGCTGACGCCGAGGACGCCAAAGCGGAAGGCGTTCACCATGTACAGGATCGGGTTCACCAGCGAGATGCTGTGCCACGGCTCGCTGAGCAGGTCGACCGAGTAGAACACGCCGCCGAGGTAGGTGAGCGGGGTGAGTACGAAGGTCGGCACCAGCGCGATGTCATCGAACTTCTTCGCATACACCGCGTTGACGAAACCTGCGAGCGAGAACACCGTGGCGCCGAGCAACACCGAGAAGAACGTGGTGATCGGGTGCGCCACGTGGAGGTCGGTGAAGAACAGCGCGATAAGCAGGACCAGCACGCCGACGACGAGGCCGCGGGTGACGGCGCCGGTGACGTAACCGAGCAGGATCACCCAGTTCGGCATCGGCGAGACCAGCATCTCTTCCACGAAGCGGCCGAACTTGGCGCCGAAGAACGACGACGAGATGTTGCCGTAGCTGTTGGTGATGATGCTCATCATGACCAGGCCGGGCACGATGTACTGCATGTAGGTGAAGCCATGCATGGTGCCGATGCGGCTGCCGATGAGCTTGCCGAAGATGACGAAGTACAGCGTCATCGTGATGGCCGGCGGGATCAGTGTCTGCGTCCAGATGCGCATGATGCGCACGATCTCGCGACGGACGATCGTGCCGAGGGCGACGAGATGGTTGCTCATGCGACGTTCTCCCGGCCGTGCTCGACCAGGCGGACGAACAGTTCCTCGAGGCGGTTGGCCTTGTTGCGCATCGACGTGACGGTGATGCCGTGCGCCGACAGGGCGGCGAACAGCGAATTGAGGTCGTGCGCGCGGGACATCTCGGCTTCCAGCGTGTGGTCGTCGATGACGCGCAGGGTGACGCCGGGCAGGGCAGGCAGTTCGCCCGCGGTGCGGTTCACATCGAGCACGAACGTTTCGACGTCCAGCGTCGACAGCAGGCTCTTCATCGTCGTGTTCTTGACGATGCGGCCCTGGTCGATGATGGCGATGTTGCGGCAGAGCTGCTCCGCTTCCTCGAGGTAATGCGTGGTGAGGATCACGGTGGTGCCCGCCGCGTTGATACCGCTGACGAACTGCCACATGGAACGGCGGATCTCGATATCCACGCCGGCGGTCGGCTCATCGAGGATCAGCAGCTTCGGCTCGTTCATCATCGCGCGGGCGATCATCAGGCGGCGCTTCATGCCGCCCGAGAGTGTGCGCGCCTGCAGGTGCGCCTTGTCCCACAGGCGCAGCTCCTTCAGGTACTTCTCCGCACGCTCCGATGCCTCCGTGCGGCCAATGCCGTAGAAACCGGCCTGGTTCACGCAGATATCGAACGGTTTCTCGAACTGGTTGAAGTTGAGTTCCTGGGGCACCAGGCCGATCAGGCGCATGGCATCGCTGCGGCGCTTGTGGATCGAGACGCCGAACACCTCGGCATCGCCCGAGGAGGCGTTGACCAGCGAGGAGAGGATGCCGATGAGGGTGGACTTGCCGGCACCGTTCGGACCGAGCAGGGCGAAGAAATCCCCCGGCTCGACGGTGAGCGAGATGCCCTTCAGGGCCTCGACACCGTTACCGTAGGTTTTCCGTAAATCTTTGACGTGTAAGGCAGGAGTGGTCATGGGCTGCGCCGGGATGACAAGCCGCCTATTATACCGGGCTTTGCCGGGCGACCTTGTTCCCTGGCGTCAACAGAGACTTTCCATGGCCGAACAATTCCAGCTCCGCCTCGCCGACAGCTTCATGCTCGCCCCCTCGGTGCGGCACCTGTCCTTCGAGCGGGCGGATGGCCAGCCCCTGGCCTTCGTGCCGGGGCAGTTCCTGCAGGTCCACTTCCAGTACGACGACGGCAAGCCGACCAAGCGGAGCTATTCCGTGGGCACCGTGGGCGATGGGTCGGGCCCGGTCCAGCGCATCGAGATCGCGGTTTCCTACGTCGATGGCGGCGCGGCCACCGGCCTGTTGAGCGGGCTGGAGGAGGGCGGCGCGATCGACGCCAGCGGGCCGTATGGCCGTTTCTGCCTGATGGATGGCGACCAGAACGCCCGCTATATCCTGATCGCGACGGGCACGGGCGTCACCCCGTACCGCGCCATGCTGCCGCAGATCGAGGCCCTGATGGCCTCGCGCGGCTGCCGCTTCGTGCTGCTGTACGGCGCCCGCAACGAGGGTGAACTGCTCTACGGCGAGGAATTCGACGCGTTCGCCCGCAAGCACGAGGGCTTCGATTTCCACCCGTGCTTCAGCCGCGGCCCCCGCCCGAACCCGCGGCCCCACGACCGCGTGGGCTACGTGCAGGACATGCTGGCCGAGCTCGAGCCCACCGCGGAGCGGGATATCGCCTACCTTTGCGGCAACCCGAACATGGTGGATGCGGCCTTTGCGGCGCTGAAGGAGCATGGGCTGGCGGTTCAACATATCCGCCGCGAGAAGTACATCTCATCGCGGTGAGGCCTGGGTTCCGGGCACGCTCCTAAGGTGTGCCGGGCGTGGCCTATACTCCGGGGCATGCACGCCAAGGCTGAGTCCGTTCCCCTTTCCCCCGAAATGCGCCGCTTTTCGGCGCTCGATCACCGCCTCCTCGTGGCGGTGCGCAATATCCGCATCCTGCCTACGGTGTCGTGGCCGGCCTCGGTCGAAGAGCGGCTGATCGAGGAATTCAGCGCAGGGCGCGTTTCGGTCCCGGTGATCCACTACAACACGCCGGACCTGTCCGAGACCCGGGCGGAGCTCGAGGCGATCGAGGCGGAGGCGGGCGAAGACCACCCTATCGCCGACTACCTCCGGCGCACCGCGGAATCATGGCGGGTGGCCTCGCGCATGCTCGAAGCCGCGGGGACCGAGGGCGTGACCGACGCTTCGGTACTCCTCTACGGCCGGCCCGGCGACGCTATCCCAGGCAGCACGCGCAGCAATCTCGACGCGGCTGCCTATTTCGTGAACCTGGCCGATGAGCTTGGCGCCGATCTGGAAACGGAGGATGCGGCCGGCCACATCAGTGCCGAGGAACTCCGCCGCGACATGACGGCGAGGCTCGACGCCTTCTTCGACCCCGGCACCATCGCCGTCGAAGTCGATCCGGAACTCACTGCCAAGGCCGCAGCGGGCGCGACGCGCATCCGGCTGCGCGGCGGCGCGCGATTCACCGAGTATGACCGGCACCAGCTGCTGGCCCACGAAGCCTTCGTCCACTCGCTCACCGCGTTGAACGGCCGTGAGCAACCCGTCCTGGCCTCACTGGCGCGCACCTCGCCACGCGTGACCGCAACGCAGGAAGGCCTCGCGGTGTTCGCCGAACTGATGTCGGGCGCCATCGATATTTCCCGGCTCAAGCGCATCAGCCTGCGCATCCTCGCGATCGACATGGCGATGAACGGTGCGGATTTCGTCGAGGTCTTCCGCTATTTCCGCGTATGCGGGCAAAGCGTTCCAGATAGCTTCCATTCGGCGCAGCGCGTGTTCCGCGGCGTGCCGCTCACGGGCGGAGCGGCGTTCGCGAAGGACAACGTCTACCTCACCGGGCTACTCGCGGTGCACACTTTCTTCCGCTGGGCGTTGCGCCAGCGCCGGCTCGACCTGCTACGCAACCTGTTCGCCGGCAAGCTGGCCCTGCACGACGTGATGTCGCTCGAAGCCCATTTCGAAAATGGCGATATCGCCGCCCCGCGCTACCTTCCGCCGTGGATGCAGCATGTGCACGGTTTGGCGGGGAAGCTGGCCTTTTCGCTGTTCGTGAACCATATCCACATGGCTGGCGTGGAAGCCGAGGAAATCTCGCTCGGCCTCTGACGCGTTCAGCCGATGCGGAACGGCTCCGCGGACTCCGCAAAGAACGGGCGCCAGTCACACGCGATACGCAGGCGTGCCCGTTCGGCGGACGCACCTTCCGGCACCGGCAGGCTCGCCTCACCATCGTTGCGTTCGCCGGTAGCCAGTGGCTGCCAGGTGGCGCCATTGTCGCGGGATAGCGCGATATCGACGAAGTGGCAGGAGAGCGGCGGCGAGGTCGTGCCCGCGGGATCCCAGCGGACGACCAGTGGCGAAGCCGTCGCGGTATCGGCTGTCGGTAGCACCGCGAAGGGACGGCCAGTGTCGATCACCTGCACGCGCAGGTCCATGCTGGCCCGTGTCGCCGTGGCGCCGCCGTTGTCGCGCACTGTAAGCCGGTAATCCATCCAGCGCGCCGCGGCGGGCAGGGCGGTTGTGAACTCGCGGCGGGTGCGCGCGGTGGGTGGCGCGGCGGTGCGCAGCGGCGCCTCGTCGATCTGGTCCCAGGTGTACGTTAGGTGTCGATCTGGCATGGATGCTTCGACGCTTGCGTCCAGCCAGAACGGTGTGCGCGCCGGGATCATCGGTGGCTCCTCCCATGATTGCGGATCGATCCATGGCGCGGCGGCATCGACCAGCACCTTTTTCGCACAACGGCCGCCGCGCGAGCCGAGCCAGCTGCGGACGCGGCCGATGCTGGCACCGTCGAACGACAGGCAGTGCCAGCAGGCGTTCGGTCGGAACGGTGCGCCTAGCTGGTTGGCGAGCGTGAACAGCATGCCCGCGAACGCGGTCTCCGGATCGGCCGCGCCGCTCCAGGCCGCGGCCTTGTGTGTGGCGAACAGATCGGCATCGCGCGCATCGCTGCACGAGGTACCCGTCGCCGACTCGCCGCCCAACAGGTCGGGCCCGAGCAGGGCATGGCCGAGGTCGTAGGCGCTCGCACCGAGCCGGCGGTCGATCAGTTCGACCGCGGCGGTGCGCGGTTCCCCATGCTGCATCGGATCACCCTCAGGATCGGTGATGACGAGGCGCTCGTTGTTCGCCGCAAGGGTGAAGTGCACGCCGAGGTCGTTCTCGAAAACCTCGTTCGCCCGGTTGGCCATGTGGGCGAGCGTGCCCAGCGCGGCATCGCGCGTGCCGCCGTGGGTGGCAGTGAACCGGCTGCCCGCCGCCAGGGCCAGTCGGAACTCGTAACGGACGGGGGCTGAAACGGTCACCTGCGCCCATGGTGCCCAGGGTTTCTCCTCGGTGGCGATTAGCGCGCGCGGCGAAGCCACCGACCTCGCCCCGACGGGGCCGGGGGCCACGAGAGGCTGGGTGGTCAGCGGTACCGCCAGGTGCGACCACCGCGCCCCATCGCGGATGCTCAGCCGCGCGACGTCGGCCGCGTAATCGAGACGCGCCACCCGCCCCGCACCATCCTCGCCGCGGAAGCTGCGCATGGCCGGGAACCGGCGCATCAAGCCTGGCGGCAAGGTGCGCGAATCGACCATGCGAAACGCCGACGGCGTGCCATCGGCCAGGGGCAATTCGACCACCGCCGCGGCGCGCCCGTCAGACGCGACGGCGAACAGCGGCGCGCGGGCGTCGGCGAGCGGGGAAGAGGCGGGTCCAGCCATGGCCGGTCCCACAAACGCAAGCGCAAGGATTGAAGGAGATTTCAGCATTGCGACCCTCCGGCCGTGACGGGAGGATCAGCGTACGCAGGCGCATGGCGATGCAATGCAGGTATGCGCCCGGCGTATACGTAGGCGCCGGGTATCACTGCTTGTCGGAAAGCGACACACCGCAGCAAGGGGATGGCGGGGGCGCGGTGTTAACATCGGTGGCCTGCCGCGCCGGCCCATGGCCAGCGCCCCCTCATTGACCCGCTACGTCCCACAGGATCCCATGGCCATCTCCGAGGAACTGAGGCAAGCCGCCCTCGAATACCACCGCCTTCCCCGCCCGGGCAAGATCAAGGTCACACCCACCACCTCGCTGCTGACCCAGCGCGACCTGTCGCTGGCGTACTCGCCTGGCGTGGCCGCCGCATGCGACGCGATCGTGGCGGATCCGAGGGAAGCCGCCGAACTCACCGCGCGCTCCAACCTGGTCGCCGTGATCACCAACGGCACGGCGGTGCTGGGCCTCGGCAATATCGGCGCGCTGGCCAGCAAGCCGGTCATGGAAGGCAAGGGCGTGCTGTTCCAGAAGTTCGCCGGCATCGATGTGTTCGACATCGAGATCAACGAGACCGACCCCGACAAGCTCGTCGACATCATCGCCAGTCTCGAGCCGACCTTCGGCGGCATCAACCTCGAGGACATCAAGGCGCCGGAGTGTTTCGTCGTCGAGCGCAAGCTCCGCGAACGCATGAAGATCCCGGTGTTCCACGATGACCAGCATGGCACGGCCATCATCGTTGGCGCCGCGGTGCTCAACGCGCTGCTCGTCACCGACAAGAAGATCGAAGACGTCAAGCTCGCCACCACCGGCATGGGCGCCGCGGGTATCTCCTGCGTCGACATGCTCGTGACCCTGGGCATGAAGAAGGAGAACATCCTCGCGTTCGATCGCGATGGTGTACTCCATACCGGCCGCACCGATCTCGATCCGGACAAGCAGCGCTACGCGCGCGACACCGACAAGCGTACGCTGGCCGAGATCGTCGACGGCGCCGATATCTTCCTGGGCCTTTCCGCCGGCGGCATCCTGAAACCGGAGATGGTCGCGACCATGGCCGAGCGCCCGATCATCTTCGCGCTCGCCAATCCGAACCCGGAGATCCTGCCGGAAGACGCGAAGGCCGTGCGCCCGGATTGCATCATGGCAACGGGCCGTTCGGATTACCCGAACCAGGTCAACAACGCGCTGTGCTTCCCGTACCTGTTCCGCGGCGCGCTCGACGTGGGTGCCTCGGTCATCAACGAGTACATGAAGGTGGCCTGCGTGAAGGCCATCGCCGAACTCGCGCGCCGCGAATCCTCGGATGTCAGCGCGCGCGCCTATGGTGGCAAACCGCCGAGCTTTGGTCCCGAGTACCTGATCCCGCAGCCGTTCGATCCGCGCCTGCTGATCCAGCTGCCGCCGGCAATCGCCCAGGCCGCGATGGACTCCGGCGTGGCCGAGCGCCCGATCGAGGATTTCCCGGCTTACATCGAGAAGCTCACCAGTTTCGTCTTCCGTACCGGCCTGCTGATGAAGCCCGTGTTCGATCGCGCCAAGGCCGATCCGAAGCGCGTGGTTTACGCAGAAGGCGAGGAAGAGACCGTGCTGCGCGCCGTGCAGACCGTGGTCGATGAAGGCCTGGCCCGGCCGATCCTGGTTGGCCGCCCGGATGTCATCGAGAAGCGCATTGCGCGCGCCGGCCTGCGCCTGAAGCCGGGTGTGGATTTCGAGATGTGCAACATCCACTCGGATCCGCGCTTCGAGGAATACTGGAAGCTGTATCACTCGATCATGGAGCGCAACGGTGTCACCCCCGCTTCGGCCAAGGCGGTGGTTCGCTCGCGCCCGACGGTGATCGCCGCGCTGATGGTCGAGCGCGGCGAGGCCGATGCCATGATCTGCGGCCTGGTCGGCACCTACCAGAGCAAGCTCGACTACATCCGCCACATCATCGGCCTCGACGATAGTGTCTGCGAAGCCTCGGCCATGGCGGCGGTGGCGACGGAGAAGGGCACGTTCTTCTTCCTCGACACCTACGTCCAGGAAGACCCGACCGCGGAGCAGATCGCCGAAGCCACGCTGCAGGCCTCAATCCGCCTGAAGCTGTTCGGTATCCAGCCGAAGATCGCGCTGCTCTCGAACTCCAACTTCGGCAGCCGTGAGACGCGTAACTCGCGCAAGATGCGTGAAGCACTGAACCTGATCCGCGAGCGCGTGCCCAAGCTGGAAGTCGAAGGCGAGATGCAGGCCGACGTGGCCCTCACCCCCGAGCTGCGCGAGCGGATCTTCCCGAACTCGCGCCTGGAAGGTAAGGCCAACGTGTTCGTGTTCCCGAACCTGGATGCGGCCAACACGGCCTACAACATGGTCCGGGTGCTCTGCGATGGCGTGGTGATCGGCCCGATTCTCATGGGCGTGGCGAAGCCGGCCCACATCCTCACCCCGCAGGCCACGGTCCGCCGGGTGGTGAACATGACTTCGGTGGCCTGCGTGGAAGCGCAAATCCGCGCGGGCGTCACCCGTCGCCAGTCGTAACCAGCTGAAACATATGGAAATGTCGTTGTAGGAGCGTGCTTGCACGCGATGGGAGCTGGCGGCAGCCCCGATCGCGCGCAAGCGCGCTCCTACAACGGGCGGGAACCCCCGAAACCCCCGGCCCGCAAAGCAGTTATGTGAATTTGAATCGATTCAGGTGGGCCGTACGGCCGCGTATGCCTTATCGATGCGATATCATCAACAGGTTTTCCCGCACCCCAGCGGCTCTTTCAGTCCCCCATGTGCGCGCCAAGGGCGCAGCCGGAGCTTCCATGGACCAGATCGACGACGTGCTCAACCAGGACCTCGACCCCACCGAAACCCGGGAATGGGTCGAATCGCTTAACGCGGTCATCAACCACGATGGCACGGAACGCGCCCACTACCTCCTGGAGCGCATGGTCGATTCCACGCGTCGTGCCGGCGGCTACCTGCCGTTCGACCCGACCACGGAATACGTCAACACCATCCCGCCGCACATGGAGGCGCGCAGCCCCGGCGATGCCGCCATCGAATGGCGCATCCGCTCGCTGATCCGCTGGAACGCGCTGGCCACCGTCGTCCGCGCCAACCGCAAGCCCGGCGACCTCGGCGGCCACATCTCCAGCTTCGCCTCGTCGGCCACGCTGTATGACGTCGGCTTCAACCACTTCTGGCGCGCCCCGAGCGAAGACCACCCGGGCGACCTGATCTTCCACCAGGGCCATTCGGCCCCGGGCGTGTACGCGCGCTCCTTCCTCGAAGGCCGCCTGTCGCAAGACCAGATGGACCTCTTCCGGATGGAAGTGGAAGGCAAGGGCAAGGGCCTTTCCTCGTACCCGCACCCGTACCTGATGCCGGATTACTGGCAGGTCCCGACCGTCTCGATGGGCCTTGGCCCGATCCAGGCGATCTACCAGGCCCAGTTCTGGAAGTACCTCGAGCACCGCGGCCTGGTCCCGAAGTCGGATCGCAAGATCTGGTGCTTCATGGGCGACGGCGAGTCGGATGAGCCGGAATCGCTCGGCGCGATCGCGCTGGCCGGCCGCGAAGGCCTCGATAACCTCATCTTCGTCATCAACTGCAACCTGCAGCGCCTCGATGGCCCGGTCCGTGGCAACGGCAAGATCATCCAGGAACTGGAAGGCGTGTTCCGTGGCGCCGGCTGGAACGCTATCAAGGTCGTCTGGGGCAGCTACTGGGATCCGCTCCTTGCCCGCGATACCTCGGGCAAGCTGCGCCAGCTGATGATGGAAACCGTGGATGGCGAGTACCAGGCCTGCAAGGCTTTCGGTGGCGCCTACACGCGTGAAAAGTTCTTCGGCAAGTACCCGGAGACGGCCGCGCTGGTCGCCAACATGTCCGACGATGACATCTGGCGCCTCAACCGCGGTGGTCACGATCCGCACAAGGTCTACGCCGCATACCACGCCGCCGTGAACACCAAGGGCATGCCGACCGTGATCCTCGCCAAGACGGTGAAGGGCTACGGCATGGGCGCCGCGGGCGAATCGCAGAACCCGGCGCACAACCAGAAGAAGATGGACACCGACGCGATCCGCGCGTTCCGCGATCGCTTCAACATCCCGGTCTCCGACGACAAGCTCGAAGAAGTGCCGTACTACCACCCGGGCAAGGACTCGGAGGAAGTGCAGTACATGCTCGAGCGCCGCCGTGCGCTGGGTGGCGCGCTGCCGCAGCGTCGCCGCAAGGCCGACAAGCAGTTCACCGCGCCGGCCCTGGAAGCCTTCGAGCAGATCACCAAGGGCACCGGTGAGCGCGAGATCTCCACAACCATGGCCCTGGTCCGTGGCATGAACCTTATGCTGCGCGACAAGGAGCTTGGCCCGCGCCTGGTGCCGATCGTCGCCGACGAAGCCCGTACCTTCGGCATGGAAGGCATGTTCCGCCAGATCGGTATCTATGCGCCGTTCGGCCAGAAGTACCGTCCGCAGGATGCCGACCAGCTGCTGTACTACCGCGAGGACCAGAAGGGCCAGGTCCTGCAGGAAGGCATCAGCGAAGCCGGCGGCATGAGCGCCTGGCTCGCGGCGGCTACCAGCTACAGCATCAGCAACGTGGCGATGCTGCCGTTCTTCATCTACTACTCGATGTTCGGCTTCCAGCGCATCGGCGACCTTTGCTGGGCCGCCGGCGACATGCGCGCGCGTGGCTTCCTCATCGGCGGCACCTCGGGCCGCACCACGCTGAACGGCGAAGGCCTGCAGCACGAAGATGGCCACTCGCACCTGCTCTCGGGCGCGATCCCGAACGTGATCTCGTACGACCCGACCTTCTCCTATGAGCTGGCCGTCATCCTGCAGGATGGCACGCGCCGGATGATGCAGGAGCAGGAAGACGTCTACTACTACATCACCGTGATGAACGAGAACTACGCCCACCCCGACATGCCGAAGGGCAGCGAGGAAGGCATCATCAAGGGCATGTACCTGTTCAAGGACGCCGGCAAGGCGAAGAAGAACGAGCCGCGCGTGCAGCTGTTCGGTTCGGGCACGATCCTGCGCGAAGTGATCGCCGCCGCCGAACTGCTCGAGAAGGATTTCGGCGTCAGCGCCGACATCTGGTCGGTGCCGAGCTTCTCGGAAGTCCGCCGCGAAGGCTTCGACGCCGAGCGCTGGAACCGCCTGCACCCGGAATCGCCGCAGCGTGTGCCGTACATCACGGGCTTGCTCGCCGATCGCCAGGGCCCGGCCATCGCCGCCACGGACTATGTCCGTGAGTTCGCCGACCAGGTCCGTGCGTTCATGCCGGATGGCATGCGCTACACGGTGCTGGGTACCGACGGCTACGGGCGCAGCGATACCCGCGCCAACCTGCGTTCGCACTTCGAGGTGGACCGCTACTGGATCGCCCACGCCGCCCTGGCCGCCCTCGCGAAGGATGGCAAGGTCAATGCGAAGGATGTCAGCCGCGCCATCAAGGAATACAAGCTGGACATGGACAAGCCAAACCCGCTGTACGCATAAAAGAAAAGGGGCGCTCCGGCGCCCCTTTTTTGTAGGAGCGCGCTTGCGCGCGATGGGTGCTCGCGGCAACCCCCATCGCCCCCGAAGAGGGGATAAACGCGCAATCTCAGCGCGCTCCTACATCGACATGGGTGGCTCAATTGCCATCGGTTTGCCCTTGAATCGTCACGCCCCGTGGGTGGCGGACCCTGCGCGAAGCTGGTATTCCTGTAGTCCACCTGTTCTGGACGACGCGTCATGCGCACCGTACTTATTTCCGCCGCTGTCCTCGCGCTCGCCGCTTGCGCCACCCCCGGTGAGCACCACGGTTCGCGCGAACGTACCGTGTACATCGCCTCGGAAAAGGTCCCCTGCAGTGCCGGCGCCATGAAGACCGAGTGCCTGCAGTTTCGCGAAGAGCCGAACCAGCCGTGGCAGCTCAACTATGCGCCTATCGAAAACTTCGACTGGAAGCCGGGTAACGAGTACCTGGTGAAGGTGACTGAGATCGAAGTGAAGAATCCGCCAGCCGATGCTTCGCGCGTGCACTGGCGTGTGGATAAGATCGTCGAGCAGCACCCTGTCGACAAGCCGCCCGTGCCGTGAGCGCTGAGGCGACATAAATAAAAAAAGGCCGGGATCGCTCCCGGCCTTCCCCTGCCCCTAGCGACAGGTTCAATCGTCGTCGCGCAACGCGTGACGGATAAGCAGGAACGTACCGATCGCCGCTGCGGCGATGCCAATAGTGATGGCCGGGTTCCGGCGCACCTGCTTGCGCAGGCGGCGATACTGATAGGTAGCTTCGTCAGCAAAGTCTTCTGCCATATAACGCAGCTTCTGGTTGTTCCGGCGGCTACCAATCTTGTTCGTGATACGACGCGTGCGGTCCAGGAGATCCCGCCCGGTATCCACGGCCTCATCGCCGTAATGGCGGACGCGCCCCGATACACCGTTGACGGCGCTCTCGACCTGGCGCGCAAACTCGCGGTTTCTGCTCATCGGGTGGCTTCCTCTGCAGGCGTTACGATGGGTAACGACTTTGCGGGCCCGTCCGTGATTGCCGTGTAAACGTGCAGCCCGCTAGTTGAAGGTCGATTCAGCGTCAGTGCGGGGTCGCGAATGCGTATTCACCGCCGCGCGCCAGTGCCGCCTGGTAGGCCGGGCGCGCGTGGATCTTCTGTAGCCAGCCCCATAGGTGTGGCCGCGAGGCGTCGAGCCCGGCGCGGCCGGCTGCGGCCTCGATGGGGAAGCTCATCTGGATATCGGCCGCACTGAACTCCGTGCCGGCGAACCAACCGGTCTTGCCGATTTCCCCTTCCAGATAGTCCAGGTGGGTCTTCAGCTGGGGGTCGATGAAGGCCTTTTGCGCGCCGCGCGCGAGCATTCGCGCCACCGGCTTCGCAAAGAAGGGCACCGGCGCGGACTCCATGCGCTGGAACACCAGCTTCAGCAACAGGGGCGGCATCGCCGAGCCCTCGGCGTAGTGCAGGAAGTAGGTGAAACGCAGGCTATCGGCCGTGCCGGGAGCGGGTTTCAAGTGGCCATTGCCGTAGCGGCCCACCAGGTATTCCACGATGGCCCCTGACTCGGCCAGCACCAGGTCACCATCGACCAGCACGGGTGACTTGCCGAGCGGGTGGATGTCCCGCAGTGCTTTGGGTGCCAGCATGGTCTTGGGATCACGCTCGTAGCGCACGATCTCGTAGGGCAGCCCTAGCTCCTCCAGAAGCCAGAGCACGCGCTGGGAGCGGGAGTTGTTCAGGTGGTGGACAACAAGCATGACGACGCCCGGCGTGTGGAAGGGCATGCAGCGTACCAGTGCATAACGTCGACATGCCATCGACGCGGCGCGAGTAGCGTTGGCGCCACCTACTTGCCAGGAGATCGTGTTACCCATCGCGCGCAAGCGCGCTCCTACAGGCGTGCGGCTGACTTGTAGGAGCGCGCTTGCGCGCGATTAATCTACGAAGCAGTGAAGCGATACGCTCAGGACTTGAGCGTCTCCTCCAGCTTCTTCGCCTGTTCTGGAAACGCCTTACCCTGCGAAGCCACCGTCTGTGCGACGAGCTTCTTCGCTTCCTCATCGCGCTTTAGCGCAAGCAAAGCCTTCACACGGTACGTCGCAACCGAGATCGTATTCGCGCCGTACGCTTTCTTCGCAGCCGCCTCGAGGAACGGCAGGCCCTCAGACGCTTTGCCCGCCTCGACCAAACGACGGCCGTGCCGGTAGTTGTAAACGTAGTCGTCCGGATACGCAGCGATCAGCTGCTTCTCTACCGTATCGAGTTCATCACCGGCCTTGGCGCGGACCAGATAGACGCGCAGGTTATCTGCCGCATTGCGATCGCTCTTCAGGTCACCGTGAAGTTTCGCGCGGCTCGAATCGATGCCTTGCTTCAGCACCGCCTGTTCTGCTGTGGGATCCTGCAGGCCGGCCTCCAGATCGGCGCCGGTGAGTACGGCGCTGCGCTGGTCGGCACAGGTGGGCGTCGCGCTGAATACCCGGGTGGTGAGGAACTGGTCGTAGGCGGCCTTCTGCGGGCGTAATACATCAGCGCGGGCAGCCGCCGGCTCGGATTCGGTCGCGCCGAGCAGGTCGTCAAGGACGTAGGCTCGATCGCAGCCGATGTCGGTGGCGAGCAGCTTCGTCGAGGCGTCGCGAATGCCAGCGTCATCCTTCTTCGCCTTGGCCTGGAGCAGAAGCAAACGCTGCTTTGCGACTGCGACGCGCTTGTCCTTGTCGGACACGTTACGGACCATCGGTGGGAGCGTGTCGAACCAGGCCATGCCCTCCGTGCCCGCGTAACGCAGGTTGTAGGTCTCAAGGACTTCGGCGACGGCGGCCATCGACCCCTTCGTGGCGTCGGCTTTCAACTTCGATAGCTTCGCATCGCCCGAAAGGATGCCGTTGATCTCGGGGTAAAACGTTTCGCGTGGACGCTCGGCCAGGATGCGGCCGAGTTCCTCGCCATCGGGCCCGACAGCGACATACGTGGGTAGGAAATGCACGGTCCACTTCTTCATCCAGGCCTGGTCGGCCGGCTTGTCGGCGTCGGCTTCGTAGAAGATGACCTTCTTCGAAAGATCGTCCCATTCCTTGCCGTTGAGCACATGGCTGGCCATGAAATAGCACGAGTAACACCAGACCGCCTGGAAATCGACCAGCACCGGTTTGTGCTCCCGCTTGCCCTGGGCAAGCGCGGCATCCAGGCTGGCGGGGCCTTCGTGCGCGGCCCAGGCGGGCGCGACGGCGGCGAGAAGGGCGGCGGCTAGCACGTGCTTCATGACGGACATCCCCTTGGCGGTATAGACGTCCAAGTCATACCACGTTTCCGGGCCCGCGTCAGATCGTGCTGCTGGCGCCCTCCACGGGCTCGGGGTCCTCGACGAGGCCCTGGCGGCGGCGCAGCGAGGGAAACCACCACATCCACAGGCCCACGACCGCCAGCGTGCCGAGGCCACCGATCAGGGTGGCATTCACCGCGCCCAGCGCGGCGGCGAGGAGGCCCGACTCGAATTCGCCGAGCTGGTTGGAGGTGTTGATGAAGATCGCATTCACGGCGCTCACGCGTCCGCGCATGTCGTCCGGCGTATCCAGCTGGACCAGGGCCCCCCGGATCACCATGCTGACCATATCGAAGGCGCCCAGGGCGAACAGGGCGCCCATCGAGAGCCAAAGCGAGGTGGAGACGGCGAACACCAGCGTCGCCACGCCGAAGCCCGCCACGGAGGCAAA
This sequence comes from Luteibacter sp., assembly GCF_036500425.1. Lineage (GTDB taxonomy): Bacteria > Pseudomonadota > Gammaproteobacteria > Xanthomonadales > Rhodanobacteraceae > Luteibacter. The sequence goes on along the minus strand of NZ_DASYCB010000051.1, from coordinate 106,442 downwards.
CATGATCGGCCCGACCCGGCGCTTCAGGCTGTGCGAGGAGAGCCAGATCGAGCAAAGCAGGGCGCCCACCGCCGGCGCGGCACGCAGCAGGCCGAGGCCCCACGGGCCGGTATGCAGGATGTCCTTCGCGAAGATCGGCAGGAGCGCCGTCGCGCCACCGAGCAGCACGGCGAAGAGATCGAGCGAGATGACGCCGAGTACGGCCGGGCGCCTACGGATGAAATGCACGCCCGCGAACAGCGTCTTCAGGGTGGCCGGTTCACGGCGGGGTGGCGCATGGTCATAGCGCAGCCGGGACATGAAAACGAGCGCGCCGAGGTAGAGCAGGGCGGAGACGCCATACACGACGGCCGGTCCAGCCACGTAAAGCAGGCCACCGAGGGCCGGGCCGGCGATCATCGCGGCCTGGCCGGCCGCGGCGCTGGACGCCGTGGCCCGGGGCAGGATCGATAGCGGCACGAGTGCCGGCAACATCGACTGCATGGCGGGGAATTCAAAGGCCTTGGCGATGCCGACGACGAAGACCAGGGCGAGGATGCCCGCTTCGTTGATGTGGCCGCTGAAACTGAAGGCGGCGAGCAGGGCGATGCCCAGCCATTCGACGACCTGGCAGGCGCGAACGATGCGCCGGCGATCGAACTGGTCCGCGACATGGCCGGCGGGAAGCGCGAGCAACACCGAAGGGATGAACTGGACCAGGCCGATCAGGCCAAGGTCAAAGGCGCGCCCGGTGATGGAATAGATCTGCCAGCCTACGGCGACCGACATCATCTGGAAGCCAAAGCTGGACGCATTCTTCGCGAACCAGAACTGGATAAACGCGGGGTAGCGGAGCAGCGAGGTCTCGGCAGGGTTCGACGACATGGGGCGTCCTTGGGGCGTCCACGGATTTTACGCCTGTTGTGGGCTTGTTTTAGGCCGTGCCTTGCCAGTAGCGCCATTCGCGCGCGAAGCTACGGCCTTTCACGCCGGGAATCGCAATATGATGCGCCGCATCGCTGCCCTCATCGCCCTTACCTCGTTGGCCAGCGCCTGTTCGCAACCACAGGATGCGCAGCCGGCCGCCCAGCCGCAGGCCGCCGCGAACGACAGCAACGCCGAAGCAGCGAAGAAGCTGGAGATCTACCAGCAGCTGCTGAAGCTGCACAACGACGGTCCGGCGGTGCAGATCGGCCATGAAATCATCGATAAGTACCCGGATTCACCGGCCGCGGCGGAGGTGAAGAAAACCCTCGACCCGATGGAGCAGGCGTACAAGGAGACGACGGAGAAGAACCGTCTCACCGCGCTGTGGCTGTACCAGGTGTCGCCCATGCAGGGCGGTACGCAAAGCACGGCCACCATCCAGTCGTCCCGGCCCACGGGCGAAGAACAGGTTCGCCTGATCCTGCGCCGGCACACCGATTGGGGACAGAGCGTGTTTCTCTATGCGGTGGCCGGGAAGGGCTTCGTCTGCAAGGGCGATTGCTCGCTGAAGGCAACATTCGACGGCAAGGCCAAGGTGATCAAGGCCTTCCGCCCGCCGACCGGCGAGCCGGCGCTGCTGTTCCGCAATGATGCCCAGTTCCTGAAGGACCTGGCAAAAACCCGGCGGTTGACCATCGATGTGGTCACGGTGTCGCGTGGGGAAACCACGCTGACCTTCGAGACCGGCGGTTTCGATCCGGCGAAGTGGCAGGATCTGCCCAAGAAGAAAAAATAAGAGCTATCGCGCGCAAGCGCGCTCCTACAAGGGACCTGCGCAGGTCTTGTGTGGGAGCGCGCTTGCGCGCGATGCTTTCGCTTAATGCAGGAACAGCTTCTCGGTAATACGAGTTAACGGCTTCTCGAGGAAGTTGTTCACCCGCGCCGGAAGATCCAGCGGCCGTAGCAACATCTTCACGGTCATCTCGGCGGGGATATGCCGCTTGAGCATGCCCTCGGCCTTGGTGATCACGCGGCAGAACTCCGCATCATCGTGTGCCTTATCGGGGTAGCGCGTATTGAACACGTGGCGCAGCGCGATATCGCTGTCTTCGTTCTTGATCTCGCTCAAGCGCTTAAGCAGCGTACGCAAGGTGCTGAAGCGGCTGATCCGGTCGCGCTCGCGGTAAATACGGAACGCCTGGTAGAAGTGCTTGAAATGCCGCACCTCGTCGCTCTTGATGCGGTTGGTGAGGTCACGCAGCACGGGCTCGTCGGTCACATCGTTGAGCGCACGGTAGAGGCTGGCGGTACCGGTTTCCACCACGCAGCGCGCGGCAAGCTCAAGCCCGCGGTTGGGCTCAAGCTCTTCAGCGGTGCACACCGAGCCGTAGTGCGCGAAGAAGTTCTTGAAGCCGGTATCCCAGTCGAACTCCGGCCATACGTGGCGCACGTAGGCCGCCAGCGCACGGCCATGCTGAAGCTCTTCGTGCTCCCAGTGGTCGCGCAGCCACCCCTGAAGGACATCATCGCCGGCAAAGTGGTCGACAAGGTTGTGCGTGTACAGGTCCGAGCCGCTTTCGACGAACGATGAGCTGCACAGTAGAAAGAAAAGGTCTTCGTTTTCCCGGACTTTCTCGATATCGATCTGCGAGAAGTCCAATGATTCGAGCGTCCATGGCAAGGTGGCAACGTAGCTCACTGCTGGTGTTCCTCGATCGCTTATCCAGGTCGCCCTCTAAGGGGCGTCTGACCGAATTGTGACAAAGCCACGGCAGCGTGGCTATTGGAGTGCATCAGCAGGGGCTTTCGGCCGGCTTACCGGACCACCGTGACCGGGACCCGGGCCTTGGCCAGGACGTCCGTGGAGGTGGATCCGACCAGCCAGCGGGCCAGGGCACCCCGCTCGGTATGGCCGATGACGATGTGGTCGGCTCCGTGCTGGGCCACGTAGGTAAGCAACGCATCGCCCGGGCTGCCGTGCACGAGGTTGACCTCCAGCCCCACCCCGGGTGCCGGCTGGAGCGCATCGAGCTCGGCGCGGATCGCGGCCAGGCGTTCACGGGCGTTGTCGGCCATCATCAGGGCGGCGGTATCGGCGCCATTCTCCATCTGGTAGACCGACACGACCGAGACCCGCGCCCCGGCACAGGCGCCCAGTTCCAGCGCGAAGAGGTAGGCACGGCGGGCCGTTTCAGAGCCGTCGTAGCCGACGAGGATGTGCTTGGGCATGGGGCGCTCCCTGTTTCATGAGACTGGGGATGATGTTAGGCCGGTCGCACCTCCGCGGCGAGTGGTTCACGGGAGCTCCACCAAACTGTTTCATTCCTGAACACCTGGGAAGGGGCTCCGTGTTTCTTCACATTCGTGAGTGGAGAATCCCCCCACCGCAGTTTCCTGCCACCTGACACACGGAGAACCCACATGATCAAGCGCATCACCGGTATGGCTGTCCTGGCCCTGGCTGCCGCGGGCGCATTCGCAGCCCAGCCGGCGCAGGCAGGCGAAGCGGCGACCAGGTGCCACATGACCTTCAGCACCACGGGTTGGGCGGCGATCTACAAGAAGGCCGACGGTCGGGGCCACGTCCGTTGCGATAACGGCCAGAGCGCCGACGTGATCATCCACGTCCGTGGCGGCGGCCTCACCGCCGGCAAATTCAGCATCGAAGGCGGCAAGGGCGAGTTCACCAACGTCAAGGGCATCCACGAGATCTTTGGCGAATACGCCAGCGGCGGCGCCAATGCCGGCGTGGTGAAGAGCGCCGAGAGCGCGGCAATGACCAAGGGCGAAGTCTCGCTGGCGGTCACCGGTACCGGCCGTGGCTTCAACCTGGGCGTCGACCTGAGCAAGTTCGAGATCGAAAAGATCGGTAAGTAAGGCCCCTGTAGGAGCGCGCTTGCGCGCGATGGGTGCTTGCGGCACCCGCGGGTCGCGCGCAAGCGCGCTCCTACACGAGCATCAGGGCGCCTTTTTGGGGCGCCCTTTTTCGTGCGCGCGGGCAACCTTCGGGCCGTGGCGAGTACACTCACGCGATCCCACCCACCGAGGTTGTCCCCATGCGCCGTCTGCTTGCCCTCACCGCTCTATGCCTCGTTTCCGTTGCCGCCTGGGCCGCCTCGCCCGTGGTGGGCGATAAGGCCCCCGAATTCAAGCTGCAGGACCAGAAGGGCGAGTGGCACACCCTGGATACCCACAAGGGCCAGTGGCTGGTGCTGTACTTCTACCCGAAGGATTTTACGGGCGGCTGCACCACCGAGGTCTGCACCTTCCGTGACGACATCGCCAAGCTGCACAAGGCCGGCGCCGATGTGCTTGGCGTGAGCCTGGACGACGTCAAGTCGCACAGCGAGTTCGCCGCGAAGTACCACGTGCCTTTCCCGCTCCTGTCCGATGCCGATGGCACCGTTGCCACGAAGTACGACGTACTGAACAACAAGATGGGCGTGAAGTACGCCCGCCGCGAGACCTTCCTTATCGACCCGAGCGGCAAGATCGCCAAGGTCTATAAGGATGTCGACCCGGAAAAGAACTCGGGCCAGGTCCTGGCTGACCTCGCCGAGCTGAAGGGCAAGGGCGCTTAAGCGTGTTCGAAGCAAAGAAGGCCCCCCATGGGGGCCGTCCCTTCGCCCCATGGCGAATCGTGGTGTGGCTGGTCATGTTGTTGGCCGCCGTTGGCTTCGTCATCAACGGTTATGCGTCGGTAGTCATCGGCCGGGCCGCCTCGGGCATGTCTGCGGCTGACGTGGCGGACATGAATCCGTACGTCGCCCTGGCGTGGTCGGTCGGCTATGCGCTGGCCGCCTTCGCCACCATGGTTATTGCCCTGGCGACCCTGCGCTGGCGCGAACGCGCCCGCGGGGTCATGCGTGTCATTGCGATCCTGCTGGCGGCCTGGGCCGCATGGACGGCCTGGATCGCCTTTGGCCAGTGGCAACAACTGGGCGTGGTGCTCGGACAAAGCGGGCTTCCACCCGATCTGCTCATGGCCGGGACCAAGCACCGCAACATCCTCCTGATCGGCCTGGTGCTCAAGGCGGTATCCGTGCCAGTGCTGGCCTGGCTCTCCTGGGCCCTCGGCACGGTTCGCGTGCGCCAGCAGTTCGCCAAGCTGACGCTGTGACGGTTCAGCGGGCATTCGCCCGCGCAGCGCTATCGAAGGGCTTTCAACCCGGATCGCCCATGACTGCACGCTTGTTCGTCTTTGCCGTCGCCGCCTGCTTCGCGGGCGGCGCGGCTGCCCAGGACCTGGGCACCACCTGCAACCTCGCGAGCACGTACGACCTCACGGTGCGGCCGGATGGCCTCTCGTTTGATCGGGCCGATGTCGCCCCGCGCAGCGTGCGCATGCACGATGGCAGCCTGACGACCGATGGGCGGGCCGTCGCCCTGCGCCCTGACGAGCAGGACCGCGTGGCGTTGTTAGAGGGCCGTGTCCGCGCCCTGCTGCCCAAGGTGAAGGCGATCGCCAGTGATGGCGTCGATATCGCATCCCGCGCGGTCCGCGAAGAGGCCGCCACGGCCGCGCCGGGCGCGGCGGCCAGCGGCGAGCTCGACCGCACGCTCAATGCCCGCGTCGCCGACATCAAGCGCCGGATCGCCGCGAGCCAGAGCACGCGCGATTGGCAGGAAGACGCCATGCGGGAGTACGCACAGGAAATCGTCTCCGACATCATCCCGCTGCTGACCCAGGATGTGGGTGGCGAGGCTATGCAACTCGCCATGAGCGGCGACCTCCAGGGAGCCGCGGCACTCCGCGACCGCGTGGCATCGGTCTCCACGGGCGCCCAGGCCCGGGTGGCCGCCAAGGTCACGGCGGCGCTGAGGCCGCGCATCCAGGCACTTTGCCCACAGGTGCGCCAGATCGGTGAGCTTCAATCGGGCTTGCACGATGCAGCAGGACGACCGCTGCTCCTGCTCGAAACCGGTGGATGACCGGCGGCTAACCGACCTGTCTGCCGTTTAGGGCCGGCTAAGTCCGACGGGGCTAACGTTTCGACCCATGGAACGCAGCTCGAACCGTGTAGTGAATGGCCTGATCCGTCGAGTCATCGCGGATCGCGACCTGTATCAGCAGGCAGCCCGGGGCGTCCGGGAGCCTGGCCTGAAGGCGATTCTCAATGAATCAGCCGATTCCCTGACCTCGATCGCTGGCGAGCTCCAGGCCTCCGTCGAGGCGACCGGGGGCCGGGCCGCCCGCGCTGGCGGCCCGCTGAGTGGTGTCCGCCGCACCATGATGGAGGCCTCGGTCAAGCTGTCGAATGACCCCGACGTCACCTATATCCGCACGCTCGAACACATGGAGCGTCGCCTGCTCGATGTCTTCCTGCGGTTGGGGGCGACCTCCAGCGATCGGGCGGTCATTGGCCGCCATATTGCCCGCCTGCGCCTGCTCCATCTCGACATGACCAACCTGGGTGGCGCGACAGGCCGCTAAGCCGCCATTCGCAAGTCGCGTATCACCCGGTGCAGGAGCGTATCCGCTGTCACGTGCACCGGCACCGGTGCGATCAGGGTTTCGCGATCAGCGAAAAAATTGGCAAACGCGATCGCATCCGCCGGGTTATCGCGCACGCCGATCTGCGTGCCGTCCCGGAAAATCCCCCACGCGTCGCCGACATGGGCGATGTGGTAATCAATGCATTGCTCATTCATGGGCTATATCCCGCCTCTGCGAATCAGCAGCATTACGAGTACGGCGTACGATGAAAATCAGACTAGTCTGAAAAATCGCAGAAAGTTTTGAGGTAATTCGTAGGGCGCGCACGGCGAATCACGCATTCGCGGCACGATATCGTTGCCTATGACGCGTTTGCGTTACTCTCCGCGCTCTTACGCACCAGGCCACGGAGGGCAGCCGAAGCCATGCTCCTGCGAACGATCATCGCCGATGACCATCCCGTGGTCCTGATGGGCACGCGTGCGGCGCTTGAGGCCAGTGATATCCAGGTGATCGGTGAGGCGGCGAATGGCGACCAGCTCCTCGATTTCCTGGCGACCCGGCCATGCGATGTCATCGTCACCGACTTCTCCATGCCAGGGGGGCGACATGGTGATGGCTTGTTACTTCTCGATACGATACGTCGCCGTTACCCACGTTTGCCCATCGTCATCCTGACCATGGTGAACAATACGGCCGTCCTGCAGCAGATGCGCTCGCGCGGTGCCTCGTGCCTCTGCGACAAGCGCGCGCCCCTGCGCGAAGTGGCGGTGGCCGTGCGCTACGCCGTCGCCGGCCGCTCGTTCATCAGCGAGACCATTCGCAAGCAGTTCGACGAGAAGTGCGTAGAGGATCCGTTGGCGGATGTGCGGCTATCCGCGCGCGAGATCGAGGTCGTGCGGCTCTACGTGGGCGGCATGTCGATCACGCAGATCGCTGACCGGCTGAACCGCAGCGTCAAGACGGTGAGCCGGCAAAAACGCGATGCGATGCGCAAGCTGGGCATCGACCATGACAGCCGCCTGTCCGAATACGCCAGGGAGCGCGGCCTGGCTTCCTGACCCTGCCGGAAGTCAGGGGGTGACGAACCGCCCATGCAATGGGCTGGCTATAGGCTTAAACCATGCATGAGCCGCAGGCATCTGAGCCCGCGAACACCTTTGGGGAGAAGGACCATGCGTCACCTGTTTGCCACGGCCGGATTGGCCGCCGCCCTCGCGCTCAGCGCTGGTAGCGCCACCGCGGCCGCCAGCTTCAACTTCAGCACGGATACGTGCAAGCACGACTACGGCACCCTTTACGACGTCGACGTGACGCCGGCGGGGCTCAGCTTTCACCGTACCGACGGTACCCCGGCGAAGGTCTTCCTTCACGATGGCGCGCTGGAGGTGGATGGCCGTGAGGTGGCGGTCTCCGCCAGCGACGCCCAGGCGCTGCGCCGTTACGAGGACGGTGTCCGCAAGCTCCTGCCCGAAGTGGCAGCGATTTCCCGTGCCGGCATTCAGATGGGTTTCGACGCCATGACCACGGTGACCATGACCTTCGCCGAGCCAGCGCAGCGCGAAGCCATGCTGGCCAAGCTCAAGCGCAAACAGGCGCAGGCCATCAAGGAGATCGACGAAGGCGTGGGAAGCGGCCACTGGTCGGGCGATCGCATGACTGAAACCGTGGCGGGTTCGGTCTCCGATTCGGTCGGTGAACTGGTGGGCTCCGTGACCTCCAGCGCAGTCGAAGCCGCGCTTTCGGGCGACAGCACCAAGGTGGCGGCGTTGACGGCCCGCGCCAGCGCCCTGGACAAGAGCCTCAACCAGGAAATGGACAAGCGTTCGAAGGACCTTGAGGCGCGGGCCAATAGCATCTGCCCGCGCGTCAACGACCTGGCCGACCTTCAGCAGGGCTGGAAGATCCGGCTGCCCGACGGCAAGCCATTGGAACTGATGACGATCAAGCCAAAGGAAAGCAAGAAGGATGGCGAAAAGGTCGCTACGTTCTGACCTTGCCGATCCAGTCGACAACGTTGCGCACCGTATCGCCGTAGAACGTGCGGTACATCTCCTCGCTGACGTAACCGATATGGGGCGTGGCAAGTACGTTGGGCAGGCGGCGGAACGGATGATCGAGGGGTAGGGGCTCGGGGTCATATACGTCGACCGCGGCGCCGGCGATCCGGCCCTGGACCAAGGCCTCGATCAGCGCGGCCTCATCGACGATGGGGCCGCGCGATGTATTGACGAGACGCGCAGTGGGTTTCATCCAGCCCAGTGCCTCGGCACTGACCAGCCCCTGTGTGCGCTCGCTGAGCCGAGTGTGGATGCTGAGGATATCGGCGCGGGCGAACAAGGCCTGCTTCTCCACGCGCTCCACGCCGTACCCTGCCGCGTGTTCTGTCGTCAGGTTCTGGCTCCACGCGATCACCTGCATGCCGAAGGCCTGGCCGATGCGCGCCACCGCCGAGCCAATGCGTCCCAGCCCGAGCAGGGCCAGCGTCTTGCCTGCCAGTTCCACGCCCATACCCTGTTGCCACCCGCCCGCGCGCACCGAGGCCGCCTCGTTTGCGAGATTGCGTGCCAGGCCAAGGATAGCCGCCCAGGTGAACTCGATGGTCGGCGTCGACGCGTAGTTCGTGTGGACTACGGTGATGCCGTGATCCGCCGCTGCCGCGAGGTCGATGGACGCGTTGGCCCGGCCCGTCGATGCGATGAGGCGGAGCCGCGGTAGCGCCGCCATCAGCGTCGCAGTCACTGGCGTGCGTTCACGCATCACACAAACTACATCGAAAGGGTTCAATCGCCGGGCCAGCAACACTTCATCGTCAACGTGATCATGAAAGACGACGACATCGGCCAGCGCATCGAGCAAGGCCCAGTCGGCGCTCTGCCTCGCGACGTGCTGGTAATCGTCCAGCACGGCAACGCGGAGTCGTTCGGTCATGGCGGCTTCCTCAGCGCTTGGGCTGGATGAGATCCCAGCCATTACCGTAAAGATCTTCGAACACGACGACGCTTCCATAGGCTTCGTGACGGGGTTCCACCCTGAACCTCACGCCGTGCGCGAGCATGTGGGTGTGGTCGGTGGCGAAGTCATCCGTTTCGAGAAAGAGGAACACGCGGCCGCCACCTTGCTTGCCGACATGGGCGCGCTGATCGTCGTTCGCTGCCTTCGCCAGCAGCAGCCGGGTGCCTTTCGACCCGCGCGGCGCGACCGTGACCCATCGTTTATCAGGTCCCTGCGGCGTATCCTCGATCAAGTCGAAGCGAAGCGCTTTGGTAAAGAAAGCGATGGCCTCGTCGTAGTCGTGAACCAGGAAGGCGATAGCGCCGAGTGAAGGCATGGAATAAGCTCCGCGAACGAGATAGCGCCGCAGTATGCGCCACTGCGCGTGGAAGAGCCCGCGCCGGATCCAAGGCGGCATCAATCACCCTGGTGGGGAACTATCCGTTGCCTTATTAGCAACGCTGGAGACCTTGCGCGACAGGCACATGGTCACGACGATAGTAGTCAGTCCAGATGGCACCCATCATGTCGTTTAACGCAGCCATCAACGAACCTGCGCTTGGGTTCCTCGTCGATCCCGTGGGCATTTCGGTATCGTGTCGCTCGGATGCCCTGTTGCGGCAGACGCTCGTCGCACTGCGCGCGCAACGCGCCCTTGATATCGTTGATTACCCCGGTACAGCCGGAAGAGCGCCCCTGTTGGTGGCCTACGGCGCGAGTGTGGCCGAGTGGGGGATCTTGCTGAGAGAAGAACCGGTTAGCCAGGCGGCGACGTCCTGTGCGCCCGTTGCGACACTCTGCACCTTGCTGGCGCGCCTGGCCGATCAACGCGACTTCGACGGTACGGTATTTGCTGAAGTGGCACTGGCGCTGCGCGCTGCGCATGCACCGGGCAAGGCCCGCACGCCCGCATGGCGCGTACCCGGTGGGCTCGCGCCCTGGCAGTGCGAGCGTGCGATCGCGTGGATGGAGCAGCATCTGGATGCCTCGTTCACCTCGGACGATGTCGCCGCGCTGTTTGGTATGTCGGCCGGTCATTTCACGCGCGCGTTCCGAATCACCCAGGGTGTCTCGCCGCGACAATGGATTCTTCGCCGCCGCGTCGAGCGGGCCAAGCGCCTGCTCGCCGACCCCGCGGTCGCGTTGAGTCATGTGGCCTTGTGTTGTGGTTTCTCCGAGCAAAGCCACTTCACCCGTGTCTTCAACCGCATCGTCGGTGTTCCGCCGGGCGCATGGCGCCGACGGCTTGAGCCTCACGGAAGTCCTGCATGACACTTATGTGGCGGCATTCGCGTGAAGTCGCGGCTTCAGGAAGATGAACGCATTTAGACGGCCAAATGTGACCACGGTCAAACCCGGCGCGTGAACGCAAGCGTACCGTGGCGGAGCTGATCACTCTGACGCCAGGCAAGATCCATGGGGTGCCGGGATGGGGAGCAGGGAGCTCGGTGAAGATCCTTCACTTCGCCCAAGGGAGTTCATTGCATGTCTTGCAAGTTTTCAGCATGGCTCGCGCTTGCGAGCCTGACGGCAGGTTGCGCCCTGTCGTTCTCCACCTCCGCCAGTGATTTCAGTACCTCCGTGAAATCCCTGGCCAGCCCTTCGACACCGCGATTGGCCCGTGCCATCAGTGGCGCAAGCAACGCCACGCTGGTCGGCTCGCGGCCGCGCCAGGCACTTGCGGCCAAGGATGCCGGCGCCGTACCTGCCAGCCAGGCCATCGGCAACATCACCCTGACGCTCAAGCGCGATGACGATCACGAGAAAGCGTTCCGCGCCTTGCTCGCCAGGCAGAACAACCCGGCATCGCCGGATTTCCAGCATTGGTTGACGGGTAAGGAGCTGGGGGAGCGATTCGGGCCGTCCACACAGGACATCCAGGCGCTGCGCCAGTGGCTGCAGGGGCAGGGCCTCACCGTGGGCAGTGTGTCGCAGGACCGCATGACCGTCACCCTGTCGGGCACCGCGGCCGCGGTATCGAAGGCGTTCGCGACGGAGATCCACGCTTACCAGGTCGACGGGGCTCAACACTTCGCCAACACGACCGACGCGCGCGTGCCTGCTGCGGTAGCGCCGCTCGTCCAGGGTGTTTCACTACATAACTTCTTCCCCGTGGCGCAACACACACCGATCGCCAAGGCTCGCCTTGACAGCAAGCTTGGCAAGTTCACGACCGCGGCGGCGGATAATCCGAATTTCACCGTGCCACCGGGTACGGTCAACACGGCCACCTCGTACGACATGGTGCCCGCCGATTTCAATACCGTGTACAACGTCAATCCACTCTGGCAGCGTGACACGCCGGTGCGTGGCGCGGGCCAGAGTATCGTGGTACTGGAGCGCACCAACGTGCAGCCCGAAGACGTGGCGCACTTCCGCGCCGCGTTCCTGCCGAACAATGCCAAAGGAAGCTTCTCGATCGTGCACCCGTCGGGTGCCGAGGGTTCGCCGTGTGCCGATCCGGGTTTGAATGGCGACGAGGGCGAAGCCGCCCTCGATGCGGAGTGGGCCGGTGCCGCGGCGCCCGATGCGGATGTCGTGCTCGCCTCCTGCGCGGATAACGGCGCGACGTTCGGCCCGTTCATCGCCGCGATCCGCTTGCTGGATACCACTACGGGCCTGCCGCCGCCGATCTTCAGCCTCAGCTATGGCTCCTGCGAAAGCGCGGATGCCTCCGATGCCCACCTCGCCGACATCATCTGGTCGTCCGCCGCGGCACAGGGCGTGAGCGTGTTCGTCTCGTCCGGCGATGGTGGCTCGACGCAGTGTGACCAGGGTGCGCTGTTCTGGTCGCAGAACGGTGCGGCAGTGAATGGTCTCGCAGCATCGACGTCCGCGGTTGCCATCGGCGGCACGGATTTCAACGACCTGGGTAAGCAATCCACGTATTGGACCTCGACCAACCTGCCGAAATACCAGTCCGCCGTGACCTACATCCCGGAGATGACCTGGAACAACAGCTGCGCGAGCAGCCATTTGTATACGCTGCTGGGCTACCAGGATGGCATCACCGCCTGTAATGACAGCCAGGGCCGTGGGCAGGATTTCCTCCAGGTAGGCGGTGCCGGCGGTGGCCCGAGCACGCTATTCGCACAACCGGAAGCGCAGATCGGCATCCATGGGTCCACGAACCATACCTCGCGGACGCTCCCGGATATCTCGCTGTTTTCGGCGAATGGCATCTACGGCCACGCGCTGGTGTTCTGCATGTCCGATGCCGACAACGGCGGCACGGCGTGTGATTTCCGTGATCCGGACTCGGTATTCGCGAACTCCGCGGGCGGTACGTCGTTCGCCGCACCCGCCATGGCCGGCGTGCAGGCCTTGCTTAACCAGGTGAATGGCGAACGCATCGGCAATCCGCTCAATGCGTTCTATGGCATCGCCGCGCGCCAGTACGGAACGGTGGGTTCACCGAATACCGCGGTGCTCACGGCATGCAACGCCAATAATGGCAACACGATCGCGCCCACTTGCGTGTTCAATAACGTGGTGGAGGGCGATATCGTCCAGCCGTGTGGCACGGGGTCGATCAACTGCGACACCGGCAACAAGCTCAATAACATCGTCGGCATCGTGGAGGGTGGTGACACCACTACGCACACGCTGGTACCTGCGTGGAAGGCCAATGTGGGCTACAGCATGGCCACTGGCCTCGGCTCGATCAACGCCAGCAACCTTGCCGATGCGGTGAAGGCGTGGAGCGCACCGGCCAAGCGCAACTATGCCGCCTCGGCGGACTTCCTTTCGTTGAATAACCTCTTCACGAATGATGGCTACAGTGACTTCGCTTACATCGATGGCGGTAACCTCCATTCCGTCTCGATGAAGGGTGCGGTGAGCCTGTATGACCAGGCGCAGGCGATCGATCCGTCGCTCACCGTCGTGGGCTATGGCGATGTCGTCCCCGGCCTGGATGCGCTATCGCTGAAGTCGGGCGAAGTGTTGCTGATGGATGCGAACCACAAGCTCAACGTCTGGGTCTCCACGGGCGGCGGTAGCTACTTCACCTTCGTGGTGAATCGCGACATCCCCGCCAGCTGGACTCTGTTGGGTGTGGGTGTGCACGACGACAGTGGCGTGCAGAAGCTGGTGTGGTTCGACACCGCGACCTCGCAGGTCGTGTGGTGGGCACTGGATCTTGATCCGGTCACCCAGAACGACATTATCGTGACCGGCCAGTCATGGCCGCGGCAGGGCATTGCTGGCGGCCACCCCGTTCTCGCCGATGTCGATGGCGATGGCTACACCGACATCGTCTGGACGCGGAGCAACTCCACCGGTACGGCGCTCTGGCTGGCCGATCGCCGCGGTGGCTTCGTCGAACACGCCTTGCCGGCCCACCCGGTCGGCGCCGTGCTCCAGGGTGTGGGTGATGTCGACGGTAACGGCACCACGGACCTGATCTGGACAGACAGCGCCGGCGTGCAGCTCACGTGGTGGACCATGCAGGGCTTCGCGGTCACCGGCCAGCACAGTCAGGCCATCCCCGCAGGTGCTTCCCTGGCAGGTATCGGTGACTACGATGGCGACGGCGTCGCGGACATCCTGTGGCGCGGCACCAACGGTCGCATTGTCGACTGGCAGGGCACCGGTACCGGCTTCGCCGCCGCCAACGTGGCCGACGCCTTCGGCACACCGCTCGCGCTGACGGCGACGGCCACCGTGCCAGCGAACCGCTTCCAGGGCAGCCACCGCCTGGCGACGAAGTAAGTAACGCCATAGACGAAGAACGGCCGGGCGTATGTCCGGCCGTTCTTCGTCAACTAACCCTTGGGCATCATTGTTTCCATGATGTGATCGATGCTGAAACTGCTGGTGCGGGCACGCGGCGGGAACGTTTTGAAGCAGGCGATCGCCGTGATGCCATACTTGCCGCGAACAGACCCACTCCGCGAGCCCGTCATGCCCTCAGTCCCCAGTAAGTTCTTGCGCCTTGCCTTGGCGCTAGCTATCGCCTTTGCGGCTGACGCCGCTTCCGCGCAACAGGCGACTACCGAACAGACACCGCCGCCACAGGACACGCCGTATGCCGGGACCGTCGCGCTCAGTGTGAATGCCAGCGACACGGCGCAGGGCATCTTCCGCGTCCATGAGTCCATGCCGGTGAAGGCGGGCGCCGTTACCCTGCTGTACCCGCAGTGGATCCCGGGCGACCACTCGCCGACCGGCCCGATTGCGATGCTCGCCGGCCTCAGGCTCAGCGCCAACGGCAAGCCGCTCACATGGGTGCGCGATAAGTACAACGTCTACGCCTTCCACGTCGATGTACCGGAAGGTGTTTCGTCGATCGACGCGGACTTCCAGTACCTGTCCGAGCGTGCAGACGACGCAAGCTTCGAGATCACCGACCGCATGATGTCCATGGAGTGGAGCAAGGTCGCGCTCTACCCGGCAGGGTATTACACCCGCGGCATCACCTTCGAACCCAGCGTGACCTTGCCGCATGGCTGGCAGCTCGGTACCGCTCTGGAGACCGCCTCCACGTCGGGCGACACCACTACCTTCAAACCGGTGACGTTCGAGAACCTGGTCGATTCCCCGGTTTACGCGGGGCAGTACTTCAAGCGCGTCGCGCTGAACCCGGGCGACAAGGCGCCGGTATACCTGGACGTCGTGGCCGACGAGCCGAAGTACCTGGAGATGACGCCGGAACAGGTCGCGGTGCATCGCAACCTGGTGACGCAGGCGACGCGGTTGTTCGGCTCGCATCACTACGACCATTACGACTTCCTCTTCTCGCTATCGGACCAGCTGGCCGGCAACGGCACGGAGCACCACCAGTCCAGTGAAGACGGCCTGGGTGCCGACTATTTCACCGCATGGGCAGAGAACGGCTCGGAGCGTGATCTCCTCGCCCACGAGTACACGCACTCGTGGAACGGCAAGTTCCGCCGCCCGGCCGACCTTTGGACGCCGAACTTCAACGTGCCCATGGGTAACTCGCTGCTTTGGGTGTACGAAGGCCAGACGCAGTATTGGGGCTTCGTCCTGACAGCGCGTGCCGGTATGTGGACGCCGCAGGAGTTCCGCGACGGCCTGGCCATGGTTGCCGCCAATTACGAAAGGAACCGCGAGGGTTTCCAGTGGCGCTCGCTCGAAGACACCACCAACGATCCCATCGTCGCCCGCCGTTCGCCCCTGCCATTCCGTAGCTGGCAGATGAGCGAGGATTACTACAGCGGTGGCCAGATGATGTGGCTTGCGGTGGATGCCAAGCTGCGTAGCCTGACGCACGACAAGCATTCGCTTGACGATTTCGCGCGTGCTTTCTTTGGCGTGGAGAACGGCAGCTACGTGCCGAAGACCTACACGTTTGACGATGTGGTCGCCGCTTTGGACAGCGTGGCCAGGTACGACTGGGCCAGCTTCCTGAAAGCGCGCGCGTACAGCCTTAACCCGCCGTTGCAGGATGGCCTTGCAGGTACGGGCTGGAAGCTCGTTTACGACGACAAGGAAAGCGAGTTCGAGAAGGCCTACGACGGACGCCCTGAAAGTTCGCGCCACCTGCTCAACTTTACCTGGTCGATCGGCCTGACGATCACCGGCACCGGCAAGGTAAACGACGTGCGCTGGGATGGCCCCGCGTTCAAGGCGGGCGTCAGCACGGGCGCGACGATCGTCGCGGTGAACGGCACGGCCTATTCGAAAGATGTCCTGAAGGACGCGATCACCGCGGCCACGGCCAGCAAGACGCCGATCGCACTCACACTGAAGTACCAGGGGCGCTTCCGGACGATCCCCGTGGATTATCACGGTGGCCTTCAGTATCCGCATCTCGTGCGCGTCGAGGGCACGCCGGATTACTTGAGCGAGATCATTGCGGCGAAAAAATAGGCAAGAACTTTCGAAGTAAAACTTGGAAGTCTGCCTTGTAATCGATTCGGGGAGAGCCTACGTTGAAGACATGCCAAAGCATTCCCCGTCCCCCGTCGATATCGCCGCCAGCGATCTGCTCACCGCATGCGGCCTGCTGGTGCGCCGCGTCCGCGCTGAATCCAACAACCTTGGCCTGACCTGGTCGCAGGCAGCGGTCCTGGCCCGGCTCGAGTCGGGCGGCCCTGCCTCCACCGCGGATATCGCCCGCGCGGAAGCGGTGAAGCCGCAAACCATGGGCGTCACGCTAGCGACGATGGAGCAGGACGGCCTCGTAGAACGCGAGCCGCATCCCACAGACGGCCGGCAGTTCCTTTATGCGCTGACTGCCGAAGGCGTAGAGGCGCGTCGCCGTACCAAGACGGCCAAGCAAGCGTGGCTGACGGAAGCGATCTCGCGGTTGTCACCGCATGATCGCGATGACCTCGCCGTCGCCGCGCGGGTACTTCGTAACCTCGCCGAAATGAGTACACAGGATACGTTCTGATGCGCGCGGCACGTGGCGTTGCCTTGGTCGTTTCGCCGTGCGCGCGTGATTGACAACCCCCACCCCCTCCTGAAAGAGCAATCCATGGCACTCACTCAACTCGACGCTAACGCGGCGCTCATCGTCATCGACCTGCAGCACGGCATCATCAACCTGCCGCTCGCTTCGGCGGCGGATCCTGTCGTAGAGAAATCGGCAGCCATCGCCCGTGCCTTCCGTGCGAGCGGTCGTCACGTGGTCCTCGTCAATGTCGATGCCGGCGCGCCGGGTCGCACCGATAATGGCGTGCCTCAGGTCCCGCACGATCCGGCGTTCAAGGCGTTCGACCCGCGGCTCGAACAGGTAGGGACCGACCATGTCGTCACCAAAAAGCGTTGGGGCGCCTTCCAGACCACGGATCTGGATCGCTGGCTGCGCAGTCTCAATGTCGAGCAGGTCGTGATCCTTGGTATCGCCACCAGCATCGGCTGCGAATCCACCGCACGCTTCGCGAGCGAGCTGGGTTACAACGTGGTCCTCGTCACCGATGCGATGGCCGACCTGAAGGCCGATGCGCACGAAAACAGCGTGAAGAACATCTTCCCGCGTCTCGGCGAAACGACGAGCACCGAAGAGCTCCTCGCAAAGATCGGTTAAAAGCAGCACCCCTCTGTAGGAGCGCGCTTGCGCGCGACATCTTTCGCGAAAGAGCCACAGGACCTGCGGCGGTAAGGCGAATGTCGCGCGCAAGCGCGCTCCTACAGGGCTTGGGTGGGTATCAGGAAGGGTGTTGGGTGTCGTCATCGGCGGCGAGACCGCCCAGGCCGAGGCCGGCACCGGCGCCTGCGGCCATCCCGCCGCCCATACCACCCATGCCTCCACCACTTTTCCCGCCACCGCCCGCATTGCCACCCCCGTCGCCTTTGTTTCCGCCGCCTTTACCACCTTGCGCGGTAACGCGAGCCGGGCCTTGCCTGGGAATGGTGACACTTCGCGGAATAGGATCAAGATCCAGCACCTCGCGGATGAAATCGCGCAGGGAAACCACAAGTTCATCCATATGCACGGGGCGCCCGGCGACCAGTTCGTTCGCGGCATGCGCGGCGAGCTCTACCTGCTTCTCCGTGCCAAGCAGCACGATGTCGGAAAGCGCGGCTTCCACCGCGTCACGAACGCGTCGTGCACGATCGTTGCCGGTCGCCGCGGCAAGGTTCGCCGCGCCACGTTCGCGCAGTTGCCGAAGGTGGGTAGGATCCACGGCCAGGTTGCCGGTGAACGAGCCACCTAGCGTCTTGTAAGCCGCGATCAGCGTCCGCAGCCGTTCGTTGATCTGCCGGTTCGCCCGCTCCCTTCGTTGCTGCACCACCTGCATGGCGAGCAGCCGGATACCGACGCCGATCAGGGTGATCACCGCCAGGCCGATAAAGGTAGAAAGCAGGGCCTGCCAGGAACTGAAGTCGAGATTGCGCATGGCGGGCATCCTGTCGGCGGTGTCGCGAAGGGTGTGTGAGACTAACCCTACCCTTGGCATACAATGACCCGCCAGCCCCCGGGTAGCGCATCCCCATGCCGCTGCAACCCGCGGGGCACCCGTTCGGCACCCACATGCCCGTTCGCGCGGTGTTGCCGCGCAAAAACAACGATTTAGGCCGCCCATGCTCCTGATGATCGACAACTACGACTCATTCACCTTCAACCTCGTCCAGTACCTGGGCGAGCTGGGGCAGGAAGTGAAGGTGGTGCGCAACGACGCGCTGACGGTGGCGGATATCCGCGCCCTTAAGCCTTCGCGGATCATGATTTCGCCGGGACCGGGCACGCCGGATGATTCGGGTGTCTCGATCGACATCCTCAAGGAACTGGCGGGCGAGCTGCCCATCTTCGGCGTCTGCCTTGGCCACCAGGCGATCGGCCAGGTGTTCGGCGGCAAGGTGATCCGGGCGCGCGAGATCATGCATGGCAAGACTTCCCCGGTGAAGCACCTGGGCAAGGGCGTGTTCGCCGGCCTGCCCAACCCATTCGAAGCGACCCGCTACCATTCTCTGGTGGTCGAGAAGGATTCGGTGCCGGATTGCCTGGAGGTCACGGCATGGACCGAACGCGAAGACGGCTCCATCGACGAGATCATGGGGCTGCGCCACCGCACCCTCGATATCGAAGGCGTGCAGTTCCATCCCGAATCGATCCTGACCCAGCACGGCCACGATCTGCTGCGTAACTTCCTTGGCATGCCGCTGCCGCTTGCCGCCTGATCCATCGCCTGGAACGCTCCATGCCGATTACCCCCTCCGAGGCGCTGCAGCGCACGATCGAACACCGCGAGATCTTCCATGACGAGATGATCGAGCTCATGCACCAGATCATGCGTGGTGACGTGAGCCCGCTCATGACCGCGGCGATCCTTACCGGCCTGCGGGTGAAGAAGGAAACGGTGGGTGAGATCACCGGCGCGGCGCGGGTCATGCGCGACCTGTCGGCAAAGGTGGAGGTCAATCCACACCCGCACTTCCTCGACATTGTCGGCACCGGCGGCGACGGCGCCTCGTCGTTCAATATCTCCACTGCCTCGATGTTTGTGGCCGCTGCCGCAGGCGCACGCGTCGCGAAGCACGGTGGTCGCAGCGTGTCGTCGAAATCCGGGAGCGCCGATGTGCTCGAGGCACTGGGTGCGCGGATCGAGCTGCTGCCCGCCCAGGTCGCCGTGTGCATGGAAGAGGTCGATATCGGCTTCATGTTCGCCCCCAACCACCACCCGGCCATGAAAGTGGTCTCGCCGGTGCGTCGCGAGATGGGTGTCCGCACCATTTTCAACATCCTGGGTCCGCTGACAAATCCGGCAGGCGCCCCGAATATCCTCATGGGCGTGTTCCATCCGGACCTCGTCGGTATCCAGATCCGCGTCCTGCAGGCTTTGGGCGCGAACCATGCGATGGTCGTCTGGGGGCGTGACGGCATGGACGAAATCTCCCTCGGCGCGGCCACCCTGGTGGGTGAATTGCGCGACGGCAAGGTCACGGAATACGAGATCGAACCCGAAGATTTCGGCCTTTCCATGGCCTCCAGCCGCAACCTGCGGGTGGAGAATGCCGACGAATCACGGGCGATGCTGCTGGATGCCGTTTCTGGCGTCCCGGGCGTGCCGCATGACATCGTTTGCCTGAATGCTGGCGCCGCCCTGTATACCGCCGATGTGGCGCCCAGCATCCAGGCCGGCATCGACCTGGCCCGGGCTACGATCGCCCGTGGCGCCGCTCGTGCAAAAATCGATGCGTTCGTAGCCGCGACGCAGCGGCTTGGCGCCTGATATCGTCGGGGTATCCCCACCCCCGGCCTTACCCTAGGAAGCGACACTGATGCCCGACATCCTCCACCGCATTCTCGACCGTAAGCTGGAAGAGATCGCCGAGCGCAGCCGCAAGCGCACGATGGACGACCTTGCCGCGCAGATCGCCGATCTCGGGGAAACCCGCGGCTTCGTCGCAGCGATCGACGCGCGCCTCCATGATGGCAAGCCCGCGGTCATCGCCGAGGTCAAGAAGGCCAGCCCCTCCAAGGGCCTGATCCGTCCTGATTTCGATCCTGCCGCCATCGCCCGCAGCTACGAAGCCGGCGGCGCGACCTGCCTCTCCGTGCTGACCGATGCCGACTTCTTCCAGGGCCACGAGGATTACCTGCGCCAGGCCCGCGAAGCGTGCAACCTGCCGATCCTGCGCAAGGACTTCATCATCCATGAGTACCAGGTATATGAAGCCCGCGTCATCGGTGCCGATTGCATCCTGCTGATCGTCTCGGCGTTTGGCTCCAAGGAAAGCGACGGCGACATCGTCTACGACGAAAGCCGCCTCACCGAACTGTCGCTGCTGGCGGCCGAACTGGATCTCGATGTGCTGGTGGAAGTGCACAATGAGGAAGAGCTCGAGATCGCGCTGGGCATGCCCGTACCGCTGATTGGTGTGAACAACCGCAACCTGCGCACGTTCGAGACATCGTTGGGCACGTCGCTCAAGTTGAAGGATCGCGTGGGTCCGGATACCGCGATCGTCGCCGAATCGGGTATCCACACGCCCGAAGACGTGCGCATGCTGCGGGAGAAGGGTATCCACACGTTCCTGGTCGGCGAAGCCTTCATGCGCGCGGCCGATCCGGGTGCCGAACTGCAGAAGCTGTTCGGGGCACACGGCCCCACCCATCCGCCCAAGCACAAGCACTGAGCAACACATGACACAGGGGAATGATGCGGCGGTGCCCGACACCGCCGTCGATGCGCGGCGCGTCGTGCTGTTCGATTTCGATGGCGTGATCGTGCGCCACCAGACGCTGGAACTGTTCTTCCGCGAGCGGCTTGCAGGCTTCGGTCGCTGGCGCCTCTTGCTTGGCCTTCCGTGGCTGCCGTTCCTCCCGTTCATGCTGCGCAGTGCGGCCGGCACGCGCATCCTGGGGCGTGCGTTCCTTCGGGTAGTGACATTCGGGCGTACAGAGGCAACCTACAAACGCTTGCTCACGGCGTTCGCGCGCGCCTATGCGCGCCGCCCCGGCGTCTTCGTCCGCGATGGTGTCGCAACGCTGCGCCGGCATATCGAAGCCGGTGATCGCGTCATCATCGTCACCGGCAACGATGGCACGCTCGTGCAGGCGATCCTTGATGAGGTAAACCTGCAGGGCGTCGAGTTGCTCGCGTCGCAGGTGCGCGGTGGCGTGTTCGGCGTGCACTTCGTTCGCCACAACGTGGATGGGATGAAGGTGAAAGCCGTCGAACGCGCCGGTGTGGCCCGGCCGTGGGCCGTTGCTTATGGTGATTCGGTGTCTGACCTGGCCATGCTGAAGGCGGCAGAGGCGGCGAAGCTCGTCAACCCGAGTAACCGCACGTTGAAGAAGATGCGCAAGCCGTTGGGTGAGAAGCTCGAGGTGCTCGGCTGGTATTGAGGGACCCGGATCGCGCGCAAGCGCGCTCCTACACGAGATCTGCGCAGGCTTTTGTAGGAGCGCGCTTGCGCGCGACCCGCTCAGCGCAGGAACTGCCTGGCCAACTGGAACAGGCTGATCCCGATGATCAGGCACCCCACCGCGCCCATCACGTAACGGGGTGGCAGGTGCCGCACCAGCCACGCGGCGACCGGCGCCGCGATGACGCCGCCACTTAGCAACCCCAGCACGATCGTCCAGTGCTGCACGCCCATGTGGGCGATGAGCGTGGTCGATATGGCAATGGTCACGACGAATTCCGCCGCGTTGACCGTGCCGATCGTCTGGCGCACATTGCCGCCGCGTGCAAGCAGCGTGGAAGTAGCGATCGGCCCCCAGCCGCCCCCGCCGATGGCATCGAGCAGGCCGGCGAAAAACCCCACCACGCCTTTGTAGCGGACCCGGTGGTGCGACACGATGCGGCCGGTGGCGCGGACCAGCACCACCACGCCCAGGATCAACAGGTAAGCGTAGACATACGGCTTGATCGCATCGCCCGGTACGCTGGCCAGGAACCATGCGCCGATCACGCCGCCCACGACGCCGGGTATCGCCAGCCGGCGGAAGGCCTTCCAGTCCACATTGCCGAAGAAGGCGTGGGCACCGCCCGAGACGCCGGTCGTGACCATCTCGGCCGTGTGAACCGTTGTGCTGGCGACCGCCGGTGGCAGGCCGAGCGCGAGCAGCACCGAGCTCGAAACGAGCCCGTAGGCCATACCCAGGGCGCCATCGACCAACTGGGCCAGCAGGCCGACCCCGGCGAACATAAGGAACTGGCTCCAGTCCATGCGCGATCCATCACCTGCGGTACAAAGAGTCACCTTAGCCGAGGCGGCTGCCTGTGGGACATGAAGATGCTGCGATGTCGCTTGCGCGCGACATCCCGCCACAGCTAGCCTCGCCTTCTGCGCCCCCGTCCCCCATGGATGCCCGATGTATCTGTCTTCCCTGCGCGAGCTTGCCATCGGCAGCCGCCTCAAGGCCCTGAGCGATTACTTCTACCAAGCCGTGGATGAGGTTTACCGTGCCAGTGGGGCGGGTATCGAGTCGCGCTGGTTTCCCGTGATGCGCTTCCTGCGCGACGTGGGCCCGACCACGGTCACCGAGGTGGCCACGGCGATCGGGCAGACGCACTCCGCGGTCAGCCAGCTCGCCGATCGCCTCGTGGAGGCTGGCATGGTGGTGCGCCAGCGCGATCCGGGCGATGGCCGCCGCAGCGTGTTGGCGCTGACCGACGCCGGTGAGCGGGCGCTGGGCGCGCTAGGTCCGGTGTGGCTGGCGCTGCGCCGGGGCATGGCGGAATCGCTGGGGCCGCGCATGCTCGATCTGCTCGATGCCATTGATGGCTGTGAACAGGCGCTGGCGGAGAAGCCTCTGGTGGCCACGGTGCTGGAACAGCGTGCAGCGCTGGCGCGCGAGGGCGTCCAGGTCGTGCCCTGGGATGCGGCCTATGCCGACCATTTCCGCCGCCTCAACCAGCAATGGCTGGAGCGGCACTTCCGCGTGGAAGACGTGGATCGCACCCTGTTCGCTGACCCGGAACGCCTCGTCATCAGCAACGGGGGCGCCATCTTCTTCGCCCTCTACGCGGGCGAAGTGATCGGCACGTGCGCGCTATTGCACGAGGGGGCGGGCGTGTATGAGCTCTCCAAGATGGGCGTGGACGAAAACTTCCGTGGGCTGGGTGCGGGGCGCCTGCTGCTTGATGCCGCGATCGCGACATGGCGAGATCGCGGTGGTTTGCGGCTATTCCTCGAATCGAACAGCCGCCTCGGCCGGGCGCTTGGCATGTACGAGCGGGCGGGCTTTGTCCGCCAGACCGCTATCCGCCCGGGCTCGCATTACGAGCGGGCCGACGTCTACATGGTCTACGAAGGGGCCTGAGCGGGTCATTCCCGCCAATGACGGTTAGCTGAGCGGCGCTACGATCAGGCAGTGCCAGTCGGTGATAGGTCGCCTCTTGACATACAGACCTGTCTACCTCACTGTGAGTGAACAGGCCTGTCTCCCCTGGGTCTGGCCCGGCTGTGGTCCGCCGCGGCCACCCCTTCAGCCCTTGCTCCTCCGTCAGGATGTGCCTCGTGAATGCCCTCCCACGTCCCACCGAGCTCCTTGCTTTCTTTGCCGATACGTCGTTCCTGAATACCAATAGCGCTCCGTACATCGAGCTGCTGGCCGACCAGTACGACACCGATCCTTCCACGCTCCCCGAGGAGTGGCGGCACGCCTTGGGCCATCTGGCGACCCGGCCACCGCCCGCGGCGCTCGCAGCGACCATGGTCAGTCACACGGCCCCTGCCGCCGATCCGCTGTCACTGCGCGATACCGTGCGAGCACGGGCGCTTGTCAATGCGTATCGAACGCGGGGTCACTTCCATGCCCGGCTCGATCCGCTGGGGTTAACGACCGGCCAGGATCGACAGGAGCTTGACCACCAGGGCCATGGGTTCACCGATGCCGATCTGGATCGCACGATATTCGTAGGTGGTGTGTTCGGCCAGGAGCGCATGACGCTGCGTGCGCTGCAGGATGCGCTGCGCGAACGCTACTGCGGCACCATCGGCTACGAGACCATGCATATCGCTGATCCCGCGCAACGTCAGTGGCTGCAGGCGCGCATTGAGGGTGGCGCACCGCTCGGCACCCTGGGTGCGGACGAAAAGCGGCAGGTACTGCGCATGCTGGTCGAGGTGAAAGGCTACGAGCGCTACCTGGACAAGAAGTTCGTCGGTACGACCCGTTTCGGGCTTGATGGTGCCGAAGCGACGATCCCGGCCCTTGAGGCCATCATTCAGCGGGCCGCGCAGCATGGTGTCACCGACGTGGTGCTGGGCATGCCGCACCGGGGCCGCCTCAACGTGCTCAGCCAGGTCCTGCGCAAACCGCACCGCGCCATCTTCCACGAGTTCAAGGGCGGCTCGTTCATCCCGGATGAGGTGGAAGGCTCGGGGGACGTGAAGTACCACCTTGGCGCATCGGCGGATCGGGAGTTCGATGGCCGCGCGGTACACCTCTCGTTGACAGCGAATCCATCGCATCTGGAGATCGTGGATCCCGTGGTGTTGGGCAAGGCGCGCGCGAAACAGGACTTCAGCGGCGACGTGATCGATCGCTCCAGCGTGTTGCCGTTGCTCATCCACGGCGATGCGGCGTTTGCGGGGCAGGGCGTGGTCGCTGAAAGCCTTGCGCTCTCTGGCCTCAAGGGATATCGCACCGGCGGTTCGGTGCACTTCATCGTCAACAACCAGATCGGCTTCACCGCGGATCCTGCGTATTCGCGCTCATCGCCCTACCCATCCGATCTCGCGAAGATGGTCGATGCGCCCATCTTCCACGTGAATGGCGACGACCCGGAAGCGGTGATCGCCGTCTCGCGTCTTGCGCTCGAATACCGCCAGGTGTTTGGCAAGCCTGTCGTGATCGACATGTTCTGCTTCCGCTTTTATGGTCATAACGAGGGCGACGAGCCGGCCTTCACCCAGCCACTGATGTACAAGGCGATCCGCCAGCACCCCTCCACGCTCGAGGTCTATGCGGAACGCCTGCAGGCGGAAGGGCTGGTGACGCCGGACGAGCTCGAGGCGATGAAGGTGGCGTGGGTGGCCTACCTCGACACGGAGTTCGACGCCAGCGTGTCGTACCGTCCGCACAAGGCCGATTGGCTCGACGGTCGTTGGGAAGGGTTGAGTGCGTTGCGCAACGACGAGGGCAGCGAAACCGGCATGGATCCTGTGGCGCTCTCCGCATTGGGCGACGCGCTGACGACGCTCCCCGAAGGCTTCCGCGCGCATCCGACCGTGCAGCGCTTCCTCGACACACGCAAGAAGGCGCTCGCGGAAGGCGCGGGTATCGACTGGTCGACCGCCGAGGCGCTGGCGCTCGGCTCGCTGGTCGGTGAAGGCATGCGTATTCGCATGACCGGCCAGGACACCGAGCGCGGCACGTTCTCGCAACGCCACGCGGTGCTGATCGATCAGGAGACGGGTATGCGTCACGTACCCATGGCAGGCATCGCGACCGGGCGCGCGTCGTTCGAGGTGGTGAACTCATTGCTCTCGGAGGAGGCGGTCCTGGCCTTTGAGTACGGTTACACCCTGGCCGAGCCGCACGCGTTGGTCCTGTGGGAGGCGCAGTTTGGTGATTTCGCTAACGGTGCACAGGTGGTTTTCGATCAGTTCCTGTCATCCGGTGAGCGCAAGTGGCTGCGCATGTCGGGGCTGGTCTGCCTGTTGCCCCATGGGCTCGACGGCCAGGGCCCCGAGCACTCCTCGGCGCGCCTTGAGCGCTTCCTGCAGAGCTCGGCGGAAGACAACTGGCAGATCGCGAACTGCACCACGCCAGCGAACTACTTCCATATCCTTCGCCGCCAGGTTCGCCGCGACTTCCGCAAGCCGCTGATCCTGATGACGCCGAAAAGCCTGCTTCGCCACCGCCGGGCAAAGTCGACATTCGAGGAACTTGGCCCAGGCACGTCATTCCAGCCCGTCCTTCGCGACGACGCAGAGATGCCTGGGCGGACGACGGTCGCGCTCCTGCCGGATGGTGATATCAACCGGGTGATCCTGTGCTCGGGCAAGGTGTATTACGACTTGCTGGATGAGCGTGAAAAGCTCGGTCGGAACGACGTGTACCTGCTCCGTCTGGAAGAGCTCTATCCGTTCCCTGAGGACGAGGTTCGCCAGGTGATGGCGCGGTTCCCGGCCGCGGAATGGATGTGGGTGCAGGAGGAATCGAAGAATATGGGGGCGTGGAGCTATATCGCGCCGCTGTTGCTGGAAACCCAGCAAGCCATCGGTGCCGGCGCGGGTTTACGCTACGTGGGGCGTGCCGCGTCGGCCTCGCCGGCAGTGGGCCTGCCCACCCAGCACAAAGCGCAACTCGCCCGCTTCCTTGCGGAAGCCTTTGCTGCCGACGTTACGGAGTAGGCCATGATTCTCGCTGTCTTCCTTGCCGCGCCTGGCCATGTCTGGACGGAGCACGTGACCGATGCGCCCGATCTGCTCGATCGCGAAGGCCTCGTCTATTCATTGCGCGGCGGGCCGCGCCAGCCGCGGCCGACCGACCACGCATGGGATCCGGTGGCCGTCTATGCCCCGGATGAGCTGACTGAGGAGGAGTTCCAGGATCTCTTCGAGGCGAACCAGGATCATGCGCCCGAGCTCAGGTTGAAGTACTGAGGATCCTATGCGCCTGGAAGGCCGGGCAGGACAGAGGGGCTGGCACCTTGGGTGCCGGCCCCTTCGGCGCGGCGGTCAGCGTGTTCCGCGGACCACGATGGTCTTGCCGGACACGTCGATCATCCGCTCTTCCTCGAGCTGCTTGAGCACGCGGCCGACCATTTCACGGGAGCAGCCCACGATCCGGCTCACCTCCTGACGGGAAATGCGGATCTGCGTGCCATCCGGGTGGGTCATGGCGTCCGGTTCCTGGCACAGGTCCAGCAGGGTGCGCGAGACCCGGTTGGTCACGTCCATGAAGGCCATGCGGCTGACCTGGCGCGAGGTGCGCAGGAGCCGGTGGGTAAGTTGGGAGCCGATCGCGAAGAGTAGCTTCGGGCATTCGGCCGCCAGCGGGCCTTCAAGCAGCTGGAACAGGCGCTCATAGCTGATTTCTGCCATTTCCACCGCGGTGCGGGTGCGCACCAGCGATTCACGCTGTGCCTGCTCCACGAACAGCCCCATTTCGCCGATGAACTGGCCACGGTTGATGTAGGCCAGGATCAGCTCACGGCCTTCTTCATCCTCCGTGCATACGGCCAGCGAGCCCTCCACCACGTAATAGAGGGTGTTGGCGGGGTCGCCCGGACGGATGATGGCGGTTTTACCCGGATAGCGCCGCCGGTGGCATGCGTCCAGGAAACGGCCCATGGCGGCGGGGTCGGGCGCGAAGCTCAGCGGAGCTTGCGACCGTTCGAACGCCTGTTGCAGCAGATATTTGAGTTGAGCCACAGCTGATTCCGTTGAGCTTCTATGGCATGGCGCCCCCCATCAGCAGGCTGCCGACGGTTTTCCGTCAGGCGTCGCTGACTCGCCATGTCCCCGCCGGGATTATTGCAGACAAAGGGTGGGCAAAATCCACCATAAATGACGATCCGTGCCCAGTTGTTCAAATCCTCGCCAGTTTGCCCCATAATTTTACCCCCTCGGCGGCCACCCCTTGTCTCTGGCCGTTCATAAACGAGGGGCAGACTGATCGTCTGTTCGTTGCTCACCCATTCCTTTGTTGCGGGGACCCTTGCTGCTAACCCGTGTCTGCTGCTGGCCGTCATCTACCGGCCTCGGAGAGTCGCTGTGGTCAAACCGCTTCCCCGCCTTCGCCTTCAGGGTTTCAACAACCTCACCAAGGCGCTGAGCTTCAATATTTACGATATCTGCTATGCCGTGTCGGAACAGCAGCGCCAGAACTACATCGAATACATCGATGAGCAGTACGACGCCGACCGCCTGACCCAGATCCTGACGGACGTGGCCGAGATCATCGGCGCGAACATCCTGAACATCGCGCGCCAGGACTACGACCCGCAGGGTGCGTCGGTCACGATCCTCATTTCCGAGGAGCCGGTGGTCGAGAAGCTGGGTCGCGACACCATTTCCGGTGCCGTGGTCGCGCACATGGACAAGAGCCACATCACCGTCCATACCTACCCGGAAACGCATCCGCACAACGGTATCGCCACGTTCCGCGCAGATATCGATGTCGCTACCTGCGGCGTTATTTCGCCGCTGAAAGCCCTGAACTACCTGATTGACAGCTTCGAGTCGGATATCGTCATCGCCGATTACCGTGTGCGTGGTTTCACCCGCGATGTGAAGGGCAAGAAGCACTTCATCGACCACAAGATCAACTCGGTGCAGGACTACCTGGCGAAGCACATCCGCCAGAAGTACGAGATGTTCGACGTGAACGTGTACCAGGAAAACATCTTCCACACGAAGATGCACATCAAGGACTTCGACCTCGATACCTACCTGTTCGAGGCCCAGGCCGACGATCTCTCGTTCAAGGAGCGCCAGCGCATCGAGTCGCTGCTCCGTCGGGAAATCGAAGAGCTCTTCCACGGCCGCAACCTGATGTAACAAAAAGCCCCGCGAAAGCGGGGCTTTTTCTTTGCGGCCTTGTCGCGGCAGGGCTCGCGCGCAAGCGCGCTCCTACAAAGGCTGCGCAGGTCCCTTGAAGGAGCGCGCTTGCGCGCGAGCCCCCGATCACCTCAGATCCGATACGCCACGGCCTTCATCACCGCCGAAGCCGCATGCATCAGCCCCGGAATCGGGAAGGGCAGGTCGATACCCCCGCGCGCCTGCGCGGCATCGGCATGCCGGACCTCATCCTTCTGCATCTGGCTCAGAATGGCCCGCGACCGGTCATCCTGGGCCGGCAGCCGCTCCAGATGCTCGGCGAGGTGCGCCTCCACCTGCCGCTCGGTCTCCACCACGAATCCCAGGCTGATCGGGTCCCCCACGGCCGCGGCGGCCACGCCGATGGCATAGCTGCCGGCGTACCAGACCGGATTCAGCAGGCTGGGCCGGCTATCGAGCTGCTTCAGCCGCTCGGCGCACCAGGCCAGGTGGTCGGTTTCCTCCTGGGCCGCATGCAGCAGGTGCTGGCGGGTCTCATCGGTACGGGCCAGGGCGGCCTGGCCCATATAAAGCGCCTGCGCGCACACCTCGCCCACGTGATTGATCCGCATCAGGCCGGCCGCGTGGCGGCGCTCGGCGTCATTAAGCGGTGCATCCGGCACGCGGTCGCCCGGTGAGCGGCGCTGGGCCTCGGGCGAGCCCGCCACCGCCTCCATGGCGCGCTCCAGCCCGGCGAGCAGGCGGTCGAACGGGGTCAGGCTGCGAACGGACACGGGGGGCTCCTTTGAACGTGGGGACCCGTACACGTTACAATGGGCGGGTGCCCCGGCGGGGTGATCGTGCTGCGGCTGCTTGTCGCGGCAAGCGGACCCGGCCAGCGGCATCACTTGTGTAAAGGCGGCGTCATCATGCTATGATTGTCGGCCCGAAGCTCACCGAACGGTGGGCTTGCGCGATGCAGGATAAATCGATATTCTCTCGCGTCTTTGCTTTCACCGATTCCGTGTTCCGTCCCCTTGTTGGGCGGCAAACCAGGTATTTTCGAAATGAAAACGTTCAGCGCCAAGCCGGAGAGCGTCAAGCGCGATTGGTTCGTGATTGACGCCACGAACAAGACCCTGGGTCGTCTGTCGACCGAGGTCGCGCGCCGTCTCCGCGGCAAGCACAAGCCCGAGTTCACCCCGCACGTCGATACCGGCGATTACATCGTCGTGATCAACGCCGAAAAGGTGGCTGTCACCGGTGCGAAGCTGGACGACAAGATGTACCACCGCTTCACCGGCTACGTCGGCAACCTGAAGACCACGAGTCTCAAGGATCTGCTGGCTTCGCACCCGGAGCGCGTGATCGAGATCGCCGTCAAGGGCATGCTGCCGAAGAACCCGCTGGGTCGCGCCATGTACCGCAAGCTCAAGGTGTACGGCGGTGCCGAGCACCCGCACACCGCCCAGCAGCCGCAGCAGCTGGACATCTAAGGAAACGCCATGGCTATCCAGCAGAATTACGGTACCGGTCGCCGCAAGACCTCGGCAGCTCGCGTGTTCCTCCGCAAGGGCACTGGCGGCATTGTCGTCAACGGCAAGCCGCTCGACATCTTCTTCGGTCGCGAAACCTCGCGCATGATCGTCCGTCAGCCGCTTGAGCTGACCGAGAACACCGAGAAGTTCGACATTATGGTCACGGTCGCTGGTGGCGGTATCACCGGCCAGGCCGGCGCCATCCGCCTCGGCATCGCCCGCGCCCTCGTCGAATACGACGAAGCGCTGAAGTCGCCGCTGCGCAAGGCTGGTTTCATGACCCGCGACGCCCGCGAAGTCGAGCGTAAGAAGGTCGGTCTCCACAAGGCCCGCCGCGCCACCCAGTTCTCGAAGCGCTAATCCGCTTCTACTCGACGCTCCAAGGTCAGAGCGCGTCGACAGGTTTCTTGGGAGATCGTCTAACGGTAGGACAACGGACTCTGACTCCGTTTATCTAGGTTCGAATCCTAGTCTCCCAGCCAAATTGGTAAAAGGCCTCGCGAAAGCGGGGCCTTTTGCTTTTCAGGATCCGGCGCTGTCCGCGGCGGGGACATTTATCGAATAGACGACGGAGGCAATTTTCCAACCGTCATTTGTGTGAATGGTTGCCCAGATGATCCGGCCATGACCTACCTTGGCTTTGTAGTCCCATGAGACTGATCCCACTTCACCGTCAGAGTGAATGTCGAGGTTTTCCGTCTGATCCGGCGGCATTCGGATTTCGCCGGCTACATCTTGCTTTGCTGTGGTGGGAAGAGAGCGGGGTACAGGTTGCTTGTTGGCTGCGCTTACGACAGCGTACGACTTGGGTGCGAACCCACCTAGGATGGGAGCCTCTTCACTGACATACATCCCGAGTAATGCCGCGGCGTCCTTCTTTGCGATGGCCTGCTGGTAGTTATTCCATAGTGTGTGTAGCGCGGCCACATCTTGACTTTCGTGCTGCGCGTTTGATGGTGCTCCCATGGCATACGGAACAATAAATGTTCCAGCGATAAGAGCAAATGCCTGACATGCTCGCTTCTTCATTGCCATCCCCGGGAAGACGCATCCATTCGATACGCTTGGACCTTGACACTAATCAACGGGTTAGAGTTCCCAAATGTCTGTCGATGCGGCGAGGCAAAGTTCGACTGGGTGGCCGGGCTGGGCACCGAAGGTGAGGTGATAGGGTTCCGGACCGTTGGACACTCTACTTGGGCGCTTGTCCGAGTCAGCGCCCGCATGGGATGCTGGGCCACGACGAGGATAAATCCATGAAATGGACTTTTGCTTTTTGCTTGTTGGCCATGTCGTTTACTGCAGGCGCGGTTGTCACCCGCGCTGACGTCGATGACGCCAGGTATCGAGTTGAGCCTTCGGCATTTCCCGCGCTGGCAGACCTGCCCGGTGAAGGGCATGGCGTCCTGATTGCGCCTCAGTGGGTTGTCACCGCGGCTCACGCGGCACCCATGCAAATGCAAGGCATGGAAGACGACGTGGTGATCGGCGGTGTGGCGCGCAAGGTCAAACGTGTCGTGATCTACCCCGGCTACAAGAAACTGCCCGACCAGCTGATCACAGAGGCTTTGGCATCCGGGGATTTATCCAAGCTCTCGGCATTTCTCGCGTCATCCAACGATATCGCGCTGATTGAACTGGTATCGCCCGTCACCGACGTAGCGCCCATGCCGCTCTATCACGGGAATCAGGAAGTCGGGATGACGGCAGAACTTCTGGGCAAGGGGGCCACGGGCGATGGTGTCAAAGGCCAGGATCCTTCCAGCAAGCATCGCACCGTCTTGCGCCGTGCCTTCAATGTGATCGCGGGTGCCGACGAGCGCTATGTCTGGTATCGATTCGACCCGCCACCCTCCGCGCTGCCGCTGGAAGGCATCACGGGGAGCGGTGACAGCGGTGGTCCCCTCCTCAGCGGGGAGGGTAAATCAAAGCAACTCATCGGCCTCGCGTCCTGGAGCAGGTATCCACCTGACCATCCCTTCTGGAAAGCATGGAACCCGAGTCGCCCGTTCGTGGAGGGTCTCTACGGCGTGATCGTGTATGCCGTTCGCGTCTCACGCTACATCCCGTGGATGGAAAGCGTGATGTCGGCACATTTCGTCATTGCTGAACCGAACACGTCTTCGCGACGCCCACCAGGGGATCGCTGAACGTGGCATTCGAACAGCTGACCGATCCGCCGAGGCCCACGTTCTTGTAATGCCAGACGCCGCGCGCCCCGTAGGCCACCAGGCCCGTGCCTTCGGTCACCTGGCAGGTTCCGCCTTCGTTGGAACACACCGCAAACCCGGTCGGCGCAGCGCCGGTGCCCCTTGGATCCAGCACATGGATGGCGTCCTGGGTAAACAGCAGTGTGCCGAATCCTGTGTTGTCGGCATATGGCGTGCGCCCTTCCGGCTGCAACTTAGCCGCTACCTGTTGTGTATACGGAGCGGATAGATCCTTGCGCCGGGCGTAGTGGTTGTATGCCATTGCGTAGATCGGACGGAAGGCCCCACGCTGCAGGTCGGAAATGGCGTTATGGCGATACTTGCCCGTGGTATCAACCGTGGGCACGAACTGCACCTCGTTGCCCAGGTTGTACGAAGCGACGTATTCGAAACCTGCGAGCAGGCGATTGTCGTGCGCCGCATAGAGGTCGAACCCTTGCGCCCATGCCACTTCGGCGACCTCGGCGAGGTTGCCAATGCCCAGCTGCGTGTGAGCCTGGTCACGCCCGCTCTCCTGGGTTTCGCCGAACGTATTGATCACGTAGTTTGTCAGGGCACCGTCGGACGGACCGTTGTAGTAGTAATCGAGCGAACGGTTGAACAGACCCCAGTCGTTGGTGAATACGCCCATGGCCATCATGGCCTTCATGCAGCTGGAGTCCCAGTTGCCGTTCGCGTAGGGCGCGAAATCCTTGATCACCGGATAGAAAACCTGGCGGAACATCGTTTCGGTGGCCGCGATGTCCGGTGCTGACCAGCCCGCATCGGTATAGCGAAGAAGCTCCGCCGCGGCGGCGAACTTGAACCCGTTCAACCCGGCGGCCAGCGGTGCATCGTGACCTTCGATGGACGTCAGCGTGCTCGACCAGGCATGAAGAATGGCGATGGCCTTCGACGCATAGCGCGGGTCATCACTAAGGGCCCACATGAGCGCCTGCTGGTAAGCCGCGTTAGCGTCGTCGTTGAACTCATTGATGCATTGGGCGGGGGTATCGCGCACGACTTTGGCACAGTGGCCGCCTCGGGTCTGGTAGGTAAGCGAGGAGTAGTGATCGTTCTTCAGAGCGAGGTATCCATCGGCCCATGGCTGTTGCGCAAGGTGCGCCTTGATTCGCGCGAGGTCGTCGGCTGTATGCATCACACCCGGGTGGATGAATTGCGCGGTGGGCGTTTGGGTAGAGGCTGGCGTATCGGCGGAGGTGATGTCGGTCGCCATGGTGGCATCGCAGGCGCCGAGGACCACGACAAGGGTCATTAGTACTCGCAATGTATTTACAGATACAGGCAGGCGCATGCGGGGAATCCATCTTGTAGGGTCGCCGGATTATCGTGCTCGCCCTGAACGCAACATGGTCACTACGGGCCAGCCGTCGGTCCGGCTGGGCCACGCCATCGCCCACATGACATCCATCACACATGCCGCCCTCTGATCACCGCTTCGGGCGCTGGAAACAAGGCCCGAAATGACCGAATGTCGTGATGCCAGGGACCTGCCCGGATTCGCAATTGCTGGAAGAATGCTCGCCACCAGAGGGCAAGATGAAGGTGCTGTACGCCTTCGATAATGCATTCAAGCCGACGCAGGTTGCAGCGATGCAGCCTGCGTTTTTCGTGGAGAAGAGGTCGGATCATGGTCGGGAAAACCTCGAGGGCGATGGCTGGCGTCGTAGCGGGTGCTATGGCCCTGTCCGTGTGTGCAAGTGACGTAGATAGTGAAAGCGCACCCTTCCTGGAATTGCGCTACCGCTACAGCAACCTGGCGACAGATGCGAGGCCGATGGCAGGGCATGCGAACACGGTACGCCTCCAGTTCGGTTACCTTTGGGCTTTCGGAGACCGGTGGAAAGCGTACGCGGAGGGCACCCAGGTCACTTCCTTGTTCGGTCGGCAGTACGACGATGGCTCGGGACGTCATAGCCGTTACCCTGTGGAGGCCGATCCGAAGGCATCGGGTGTGACCAGTGCGTGGCTCGGTTACACGCAGGATGGCTTCGAGCTTCGCGTGGGGCGTCAGTACGTGCGCCTGGATGATGGCCGCTTCTTCAGCAATAACGGCTGGCGCCAATACCCGCAGTCGTTTGATGGTGTGAGCGTTACCTGGCGACCCTGGCAGGGTGGTGAGCTGCGCTATGACTGGCTCGGGCAGGTCAACCGCACCGTGGGCGACGACTTCTTCGACCGCAATCAACGGCGATGGGTGCTCAATGCGCATCTCCTGCACTTCGACCAGGCGCTAGCCGTTGGAACGTTGACGACCTATGGCTACTTCGTTCGCAACGATACGCTTGCGAGCAACTCCGTGCGGACGATGGGTGTGCGCTGGAAGGGGAGTACGCCGTTGGGGAGCGGGGCGCTGGGCTGGACGACGGAGCTGGCTCGCCAATACAACTACGAAAACAACCCGGCACGCTTTGACCTGCCTTATCACTTGCTCGAGATGACCTATGGATCGAAACAGGTGGCCATCAAAGCCGGTGAGGAACGGCTCGGTGGCGATGGCACCACAGCTTTCAACGTGGCTTACGGTGCTGCGCGTGCGTTCAATGGCTGGGTGGTTGCCTTCCGAATCCCGCGCCGGGGCCTGCAAGAGCGATACGTCGGCCTGTTCGGGACAACGTCCTGGGCACGGGCCGTAGACTGGCAGGTGACCTATCGCCACTTCATGTCGGCGCAAGGAGGTCCCGTCCTGGGAAATGAACTGGATGCCGGCGTGCGGGTCGATGTTGGTATGGGCTTTTCGCTTGAGGCCCAATACGGCGACTATCGGGCTTCCGCTCACGAGGTCGACGAGCGGAAGGTCTGGCTGATTGCGCAATATCGCTGGGGTAAGCCTGTGTTGTGATCCTGCGGGCGGCGACGCTAGTGGCCGCCCAGCTTGAACAGGCTCACTGCATGGACGAGATCCTGCGCCTGGCTCTTCATGCTGCTGGCAGAGGCGGCCATTTGCTCCACCAGCGTTGCATTCTGCTGCGTTGTCTGGTCCATATGCGTAACAGCCTCGCTCACCTGGGCCACGCCTTGCGACTGTTCGCGGCTGGCGGAACTGATTTCACCCATGATGCCGGCCACGCGGCGGATGGCGTCCAGCACATCGCTCATGGTGGTGCCGGCCTTGTCGGCCAGGATCGTGCCTTGCTCGACGCGCTCCACACTTGCCGAAATCAGCGCCTTGACCTGTCTGGCGGCATTCGCCGAAAGCCCGGCCAGATTACGCACCTCACTGGCCACCACGGCGAAGCCTCGGCCCTGTTCGCCGGCGCGAGCCGCCTCCACCGCCGCGTTCAAGGCGAGGATATTGGTCTGGAAAGCGATCCCATCGATGACACCAACGATCTCCGCGATCTTCTGCGAGCTTTCGTTGATGTCGTTCATGGTCCGGACGACCTGGTTGACGGCATCACCGCCTTGCTCGGCCACGTGGGAAGCATCCATCGCGAGCTGGTTGGCCTGGCGGGCGTTATCGGCGTTCTGACTGACCGTGGCGTTCAGCTCTTCCATCGAGGCAGCGGTTTCTTCCAGCGCGCTGGCCTGGATTCCCGTGCGATTCGACAAGTCATGGTTGCCCTGGGCGATCTGGCCACTGGCCGCGTCCACGTTATCGGCGCCGTGGCGGACACGGATGAGTACGCCCGCCAGGTTGTCGCGTAGTTCGGTCAAAGCCCGCAGCAGCTCGCCCGTTTCGTCTCGATGCCGGGCGTCGATCGATACCGTCAGGTCGCCCGTCGCCATGGTTTTGGCGGCTTGGGATGCCTGGCGGATCGGAATCACGATGCTGCGCGTGATGACCCAGCCGATCAGGCCGGCAAGCACGATGGCCAGGGTGGACAAGATCACCATCAACAGGGTGAAGCCCTGCGCCACCTGGCGGGCATCGGCCGACTCGATCTTGTTCTTTGCTTCTTCCATGTCGATCAGGCGATTGATGCTGCCCAGCCATTCCACATAGACCGGCGCTGCTCGCTCAAGCAACAATTTATGGGCTTCTTCGTTCCGGTTGGCCAGGCGCAGCTCGATGACCTGTGCGGTCAGGGGCGTGGCCCGGGATTCGACCTCCTTGATCCCGGCTAGCGCCGACTTCTCATCGGCACTCGCGTCAGCCTGGACCAACATCGCATCCAGCGGACCGGCAGACTCGCGGTAGCTCGCGGCGAACTTATGGATTCGCTCGATCTGAACCTGAACGAGCTCGGGGCGGGGTTCCAGGATGACATCGCGCAAGGCGATCGCGCGGTCGTGCACACTACCGCGAAAGTTAATGGCGTAGCGCAGCTTTACGCTATTGATATCGCCAATGGTGTGCAGGCTCTGGTTGATATGGCGCACCCGGTGCACGCCGGTGATGGTCAGCCCGATCAATAGCGCGATCAGGACGCCAAACCCAAGCGCCAGGCGCACGCCGATCTTCAGGTTTGAGAAGCCCGAGAGAATGCCCATGTTGTCCCCGTTACCCAACGTCCGGATGGCTGCGCACCCCGTGTCGGCGCGGTGCCTGGGCCGGGGCTGTACGAAATAAAAACGCCGCCCATGCGGAGGGGCGGCGACCAGACGTCAGCCTGTCGGTGAGCAGTACCAACAACATCCTGCGACGACCTGGTCAAAACAGTCTGCCTCCTCGGCCGCCGTCCCGAGAGTTCTGGATGGGCCAGAAATCCTGCCCGAAAGGCCAATATCGACCATCACGGGGCGTGCTGGGGCGGCCTGATGCCGGATCCGTATGCCCCGTATGCCCATGGTTGATATGGAAAAAATAATTCCCTAATACCTCGCGTAGGGAAAACGCATGCACTCAGGCTTTGCCAGGCGAAGCATCCGCCTGCCCGACGGCGAGCAGGCTTCGCAATTCCTGTGGAGCAGTCGCCGGGTTATGCGGAAGGTGATCGACATGAGTGACTGGTTCAGGGCCGATGTCTCGGCCGAGTACGCCGTGGGGCTTCTCCAGTTGATGGAGCGGCGAGGATTTCGTTTAAACGACTTACTGGCGGGCACCGGTATCGAGCCGGCGCAGCTGGAAGACAATTTTCGGCTAACGACACAACAGGACGGGGCGCTATTGGCCAACGCCGCCCGGTTGGCGGAGGATCCCGGGATTGGCTTTGAACTCGGTCTCAACGGCACGTTGACCTGGCACGGCGTGCTGGGTTTCGGCCTTATGACTAGCGGTACGTTCGGTGAGGCGCTGGCGCTGTGGGTCAAATACCAGGACCTGCGAACGTCAGGCTTCAGGTGCGTGGCTCAAGCCCGGGAGGACTACCTCGAGCTGCATATCCAGGATCTCTACCCCGGTGCGCCGGTGCGGCAGTGCAGCCGGGATCGGCTTGCCACGATGACGGCCCGCCTCGGCTCACAATTGACCGGGGAGGCCATGCCGGGTATCGAGACCTGGTTTGAGGAAGATGAACCGGCCTACTACGCTGCCTATCAGGAGCGCCTGGGCACGGTCCGCTATGGCACCCGGATGTGCCTGGTACGTATCCCCACCACTTATCTGGACGCGCCCATCCGCACCGCCAACTCAGCCGCCCTGCGGCTGGCCACGGCGCAGTGTGAAAGGGACCGGGCAAAGGCGGGCCAGGGCGACAGCCTGGTGGTTCGGATCAAGGGCCTGATGCCCTTGGCGGACGGCGCTTACCCCGGTATCGAGGCGGTAGCTCGCGCCCTGTACATGTCCAGCCGCACGCTGAAGCGCAAGTTGCACAGCCTGGGCATGAATTTTCGCCAGCTCACGGACGATGCGCGAAAGAGCGAGGTCCTGCGTGATGTGTTGAACACCAGCATGACGATCGATGAAATCGCGATGCGCCGCGGGTATTCCGATGCCGCCAACCTGACCCGCGCGTTCCGGCGCTGGACCGGTGAATCACCTAGCCAATACCGCGCGCGCCTCTCGGGTCGGCTCGAGCGCGCCAGCACGTCGGGCCGTACGCGGCGGGGCCGGCTCAACTCACCAGCATCAAGAGCGCTCGGACAAGCTGGATGACCTCGCTTCGATTCCTTGGGTCGATGGTGAAGATGGGGGGGGTGGCGCCACCGCTCCCCACGACGGCCCGGTGGAGTTCGCCGAACGAAAAGTGCGGCGAGTGTTCGGTCCGGGTCACACCGATCACCACCAGGAGACCCGGGAAGAGCTTTCCAA
The DNA here is from genome assembly GCF_036500425.1 of Luteibacter sp. Lineage (GTDB taxonomy): Bacteria > Pseudomonadota > Gammaproteobacteria > Xanthomonadales > Rhodanobacteraceae > Luteibacter. The sequence goes on along the minus strand of NZ_DASYCB010000051.1, from coordinate 67,865 downwards.
GGCGGCGGATCTGGTGGCTGCCCTCGTCTGCCACCGCCGGCGATGACCCATCCAGAAGCAGGATGACGCCGATCGCGCCAGGCCCGATGACCGTGCTCATGAAGTCGAACTGATCTTGCCCGGGCAGGCCGTAGAGGTGCAGGGTTTCTTCGTCATCCAGGCGGATGCTGCAGTAATCGAAGGCCACGGTGGTCGTGGTCTTGCCGCCGCCATCGGCATCGCTCCACGGCACGTCGGTTGAGATCGGTGGTGTATCCGCGATCGCACGGATCGCTGTGGTCTTGCCGGCTCCTACCGGGCCGGCGAAGAGCAGCTTCAGGGAGTCGTCAGACGCGAAAGGGACCATGGCCGAACCTCATTCCAAAGTGGCGGGCAATCCGTTGGAGCATGCCCGGTGCCTGCGCATGCGTCTGGCGCGGCGACGCAGCCAGGACCACGGGCTCTACGACCGACAAGGCACCACAGGCCAGCGTCGCCCAGCAAAAGGCATTCACCCAGGCGATATCGATATCCGCATGTTGGGCCAGGTCGCGCACGGTCCAGGCAGAGCGATGGAGTAGCGCCGCCAGGCGAAGGGAATCCATATCCTCCGGCATGCTGCCCAGGTCGGGCCAGCGGTCCAGTTTGAACGCCCGATGCTCCAGGATCGGGAGCCGGCCATGGAAGCGACGGCACGCGATCAAGAGAAAGCCATCGAGGCTGCGTGAAACATGCCAGCCCGCGTCCTCCCAGTTGGGTTCGGATGCCAGCGTTGAGAACCAGCCAGGGTTCAACAGCCAGGCTTCCACGGCGAGCAAGTCGCTTACCGAGCGCGCATGGATTCGCCCGGCGGCCGGACGGAGCATCACGGAAACCTGGCCATGATTCACCTGCAAGTCCGAGGTGCAACCTGTTTCGCGCAGGCAAACGCCCAGGAACCCACTAACGGCTTCCTCTTCGGTCGCCGCGGATGGAAGCAGCATCTCCCGTAGCGCCCGGACGACGGCTGCTACGGGTGCATGCCGGTCCAACTGGAACATGCCGGGTGTCGCCTGCGCAGGCTCTTCGATGCCAAAGCGAAGTATCGGCAGGGATCGGCGCGATGCGACTTCATAGGCAACCCTTCCGGGTTCGCTTTGCATGTCCACGATAACCACGTCGCAGAGGCGTCCGTTCCATGCTTGCATGTCTACCTGAACCTGGTACGCGGCAAGAAGCCTGCACGCCAGCGAAATTCGCATCTCGAGTTCGCTGGGTACACCGGCGACATCTATATGTACTTGCATGAAACGTCCTCGGCGTTACCCGGAAGGTCCCCTCAGGAGAAGTCGAGCGTTTTTTCGAACGCCTTGAGGTGGTGCCTGGCCATGGCGAGGTTCGAACGGCTTCGATCCAGGATGACGTAAAGAAATACGTTCTTGTTCGTCTCCAGTGGACGAATCAGGTGGTACTGATCCTCCAGCGTGATGAGGATATCTTCGATGCCGCCCGCCACATGAAGTGCCTCGGCGACGCGGCGTTTTGCGCGGAGCACTTCGGCGTTGCCTGCAGCCGCGAGATCGAGGTCGATAGCGCCCTGGCTCTGCCCGGCCATCAACATGCCGCTATCGGAATCGACCAGCGCGCTTGCGGTGTATCCGTCGAGGTTTTTGAGCGGATCGAGCGAAAAACTGTTCATGGATTTTCCCGGTGGGTCTTAATCAGGTGGCAGGCGCAGGCGAGCCGGCGGCCCGCTCGATGGCAAGCGCGTCAAGTGATGCGGCGATGCGGTCTGCAAGGTCCAGCGTCATGCGTCGCGCATGGGCGAGGAGGACATCGCCCCTCACACCAATGGCCAATGAAATGGAGTGTTGGGCCGCGGGAATGCGCGCGATCACGCAGGTGTATTCGCGCATGCTCAGCGCTACCGAATGACAGCCGCCGCCATCGAATTCATTTGAGAGCGATTCACAGACAGCGAGTATCGACGACGTCATGGCGGCAAGCCGGCCGGCATCGATGCTTGCGTGGGCACGGTAGCTGACGACGCGCGCATCCCTGGTGGTGATGAGGGCGAAGGCTATACCCGTGTTGCCGGCGCACAACTTTGCGAGCGCATACTCACAGATCGCACGCGGCGAGGGTTCATGGGGCATCCGCGCTTCGCTGGCTGCAACGTCGTCGTTCATGTCGTGGTGAAAATGAGCAAGTGAACTCGCGTGACCTGGGTGACGTGCGGGTGCACGTGACGAACGAAGTGCCTGCACAGCGCTTCGCGGAAGCCATGATGGAGGGACAGCGTCCCGCCGGACATGGGCGGCCGGGTCGTTTAACTGTCAGTTGAGGCCGGTCGTCAGCGGGTGGTGTTGACGCCATCCATCGGGAGCGCGCGGTCTCCGGCGAGGTCACGTGCCTTGCGCTGGTACTGCGTCCAGGCATCCATGCGCCCCATCGCGCGATAGACGCTGGCCTGCGCCCAGGCGGCCCGCCAATCGAGGTCCTCCCAGGTGGAGAGCTGGCCGCTTACCGCGGTGGCCTCGCTCACTTTTCCGCTATCCAGAAGGGCCAGGGTGTAGGCGAGCCCCACTTCAGCGATGATCTCGGGCACGGCAAAATGGTTGGCCTTGTTCATGGCGGCTTTCAGGTCGGCAAGGGCCTGTTCCTGTTGGCCCGCCGCCTGGGCACCGATGGCTTGAGCCTGAAGCAGCTGGATATCGAGCCAGTCGTCCCGGTACGGCAGGCGTGATGCCCATGCCTGCATGCCGTCAGCGGTCTTGCGGACGGCGGAAGGATCCTTCGCCTGTTGCAGGATCGCGAGCTTGACCAGCCATGCTTTTGCATGATCGTGGTCGTTGTCGTTCGCGTCCAGCAATGCGCCCGTGAAGGCCTGTTCGATCCACGACCGTGCGCTGGTTGTTTCGCCGCGTGCGGCGGCAAGTCTCGCCAACGCAACGTAGACAGTACCTTCCAGCCCCGGTTCGCCGTTGGGATCGGCTTTGATCTGCGCAAGCAACTGCTCCTGGAGCTTGCTCGCTTCGGTGGTGCGGCCGACGCCAGCCAGTGCTTCAGCGCGCTGGAACATCAGGATATGGCCGGTCACTTTTTCGACGAACTCCCAGTGCTTCTGGTCAAGCGGCCAGTAGAGTTCGGTGGTGGCCAGTGCATCGGCGTGCTGTAGCAACATCTTTTGCGAGATGACCCACTCGGGCAGGAGGTCCGGGAGGTATTGCCGCATCCCCAGACGTGAATACTCGGCGTAAGCGCGTTTGATCGTCGGCAGCGCCTGCAGGAAATGTCCCCGCTGCATGTCGAGCTCGGCTAATGAGCCATCAATACCGAGCGCGCCTCCGGTGGATCCGGCAAGTGCGTAGTTGATCCTGGCCAGTCCAAAATCGGATTCAGCTTCGTCGAGCTTGTTCTGGGAGCGGAGGAGCTCGCCGCGCTGGGCATACGCGTGCGCGAGGTAGCCGGTGTTGTCCTGTTTCTGGAGAAGCCGGATCGCGTCGGTCAGCGCAGCCACACCACCATCGAGGTTGTGTTCGCGGAAGTAGACGTACCACTGCGCGGCCAGCGCCCGGCCGCGTAGTGTCGGGTAGGTTTCCTCCGGCAAACGTGCCAGCAGGTTAGCGAGCCCCTGCTTACAGGGCGCGTACTCACCCTGGTCGCAATAGAAGGTCGCTTTCGTAAACGAAAACTCGAGACTCGTCTGCAGGTCGGCAGGTGCCTTGTCGATCAACTCGCGCAGCACATTCATGGAGCCCGCCGCTGACGCCGCCTCCATGCGGATCAGGTATTGCTCGTTGGAATCAGCCGACTTGCCCGTACTCGTTCCCGCCGCACCGATCTGCGCCATGAGGAAGGCGGTTGCGGAATGCGCGGCTTTCAACACGTTGTCTGACGATGCCTCGGCATGCAGGACCGTGCCCTTGGCGGTAGTGGCTTCCAGTCGCACGTGCCACAGGTTTCCAGAAGCGATCGCCTCGGGTCGGATCACCAGTGCATATGACGAGAACCGGGCATCGGCATGGCCGGGTTCGCTGGCTATCGCCAGGGTCGTCTGGCTGCCCTCGACGGGAACCCTGGCAGCGCGGAGGTCACCCGAGATGAGCTCCATGAGCCCAAGATGCAGCCACGACCACTCATCTGTCGCGTCGATTTGCGCGGGCAAGACGGCAACAGTCCCCTGGGCAAGCGCCACCGATGGCGGTCTGGTGGCCATCCACCAACCCACGCTCAGGGCGGCGAGAAGGAGGATGAGCGGGAGGAACCACCGCCGATACTTCCGCCAGGGTGCCGCGTGCGCTGGCAGGGGCTCGGTGCTTGCAGGGTGGATCGAATCCGGTTCGCTGACGTCCGCGCTTTCCGATGATGCGACGGAGGTCTCCATCATCCAGCGGTAGCCGACACGCGGAAGGGTCTTGATGTACCGGCGTTCGTCGGCGTTTTCGCCCAGGACGCGGCGGATCCGGACAATAGCCTGGGCCAGCAGGTTGTCGCTGACATCGGCGCTGCCCCACACTGCCGCGATCAGTTCGTCCTTACCGACCGGGCGCTCGCGATGCTCGACCAGGTAGACAAGGCAATCGAAAGTGCTGGCGGTGAGGTCGATCACCTGGCCGTTCTGCTTCAGTTCGCGCGCACGCGGGTTGAGTTCAAAATCGCCGAAGCGGTAATGGGGCGTCTTCGAACTCACCATGGCAACCACCATCCTTGCAGCTTGATCCGATACCACGCCAGCGAGGGGGGAGCGCCGGCAACGATCTGCTTACGGTGAGCATTGTTACGGCGTGACCTCGCCCATGGGAAGGGGGTTGGCTGGATTCGACAGGGGCCTGCACGGACTGGAATGTGGCCCAGCCGACATGCGGTGCGCTGGAGGCCGCGGGTTACATTCCTCGTTGCCAGGATACCTTGGCCTCCGGCAACGTCGCCCCTCAACCGCCCGGATGCCATGGTCTGGTCGCCGCCCCCGCCGAGGCGGCGTTTTTTTTGGGGGGTGTTGGCAACGCATGCCCCGCCGACAGGCACCTACGACGACGCTGTCGGCGAGGAGCCTCCGGGACATGAGCTATCGCAATATCCAAGGCATGCGTGCCATCGCCGCGCTCATGGTGGTGTCGTGCCACATGTTCTGGAACCTGGGGCCCATGCGCACCTACTGGGCCAAGCCGTTCTTTACCGCGATCGGCCCGGCGGGCGTCGACATCTTCTTCGTCATTTCGGGTTTCATCATCTACAACGTCCTCCGGCGCTCGATCGCCAGCTTGGGCCAGGTGAGCCGGGGAAGGGCGGTGTACGTCTTTGCGATGAAGCGCTTCATCCGCATTTACCCGCTGTACTGGATCGCATTCGCCGCTGCCTTCCTGGTCATGCGCTGGGCGCCGCCGTTACCGCGTGGGCTTGAGAAGCCGATCGCTGAACTGCTTACGCTGGTTAACAGCGTTCCCAACTACATCGTCGGCGTAGCATGGACGTTAACCTACGAGGTCTACTTCTACGCGGTCGTCGCGCTGAGTCTCTTGTTGTTCGGCAGGCGGGCGGTGTTCGGCCTGGCAGCGTGGTTCGCGATTCTCGCTATCGCCATGGCTGCAAGCGCCTGGCATGCATGGGCGGCGCCGTGGAACTACCTGCTGGCTCCTATCCTGCTGGAGTTCTCCTTCGGCGTGGCTGTCGGCGTGCTGGTCGAGCGAGGTGTCCGCGGGTTCCATGGCGCCCTATGGGTTGTCGCGATCACCTGGATGGCCGTGGGTACGTCCCTGGTCGCCCGCGACCCGGGCTCGTACCCGTTACGCGTCGTTTGCTGGGCGGTGCCGGCGGCCCTGTTCCTGTATGGCTTCGTTGCCCTTGAGTTGCGTGAGCGCTGGACCATGCCGCGCATCCTCCAGTACCTGGGGGATGCTTCGTTCTCCATCTACCTCTGGCATCTGATTGCCTTCGAGTTCGTAGCCGCCGTGTTCGTCCGACTGGGATGGGTTGGCCTGGCTAACCCGGTCGTGCTCACCGCGGCGATGGTGTGCATCGGCATGCTGGTGGCGCTTCTCAGCTACCACTGGATTGAAAAGCCCTTGCTTTCGCAACTCGCCGGAGTTGCGCACTTTCGCATGGAAAAGAAGGCCCTGCCGGGGCCTTCTGAACGCATTGCCAGCTGAAGCATGCTAGCCTAGCGTACCGGCAAACGCCGCTTTGGGCCGCCCCCAAGGGTCTGTCTCGCCTCCTGAGACGTCCGCCCCCTACCGTATTTGTTTTCTGCCGCTCAGCGGACGGCAGCGGAGTCGTGATGAGCAAGACCAAGGGAATCTCCGAACGGCGCAGCGAAAAGTTGCTCGATGAGCTGCTGAGCGCCCAGGGTTGGTCCCCGAAGAAGCCCCCGGTCGGCGACGTGCTCCTGCAGAACGAATACGGCGCCTTCCCGCTGATCGAAAAGGCCCTGAAGCAGGCCAGCAAGACCGGTGGCGGCAGCGGTTATCCCGAGGCCTTGCTGGTCGACAAGGTCACCGAGAAAGTCCTGGCCGTCGTCGAGGCCAAGAAACTCAGCAGCGAACACGGCAAGGCCCTGCGCGAGGCACAGCATTACGCTGAGCGCTTCAAGCAGAAGGGCTACGCCCCCCTGGCGATTGGTCTGGCTGGCACCTCGGACGATAGCTTCGAGCTGCGCGTATCGCGCTATGCCGATGGCGAGTGGTCCATCGTCACCTATAGCGGCAAGCCCGTCTCGTGGATCCCGAATCGTGCCGACCTGGAGCGTGTGGCGTCCCCGCACGGCCGCCCGGAACTGCGCCCGACGATCCCGCCGCCGGAAGTGCTTGCGCGCCGTGCCGAAGAGATCAACCGCCTGCTGCGCGAGGCCAAGATCAAGGATGAATTCCGCCCCGCCGTCGTCGCCGCGATCATGCTGGCGCTGGCGAGCTCCAAGGGCCGGATCCGCCGCGACGAGGACCATATCCTTGCCGACATCAACGCGGAATGCCTGCGTGCCTTTGAAAAGGCTGGCAAGCCCGCGCTGGGCCGCAGCCTGCATGTGGAAGAGGCGAACACCAAGCTCGCCACGCGCGCCGTCGAAATCGCCCGCATCCTCGAAAAGCTCAACGTCAGCGTGCTCACCGCCGAGCACGACTACCTTGGCCAGCTTTACGAAACCTTTTTCCGTTACACCGGCGGCAATACCATCGGCCAGTATTTCACGCCGCGGCATATCGCCCAGTTCATGGCCGATGTGTGCGAGGTGGGCCCCCGTGACCACGTGCTGGATCCCGCTTGCGGCACGGGAGGCTTCCTGGTGGCTGCCATGGATCGCCTGCTGCGTGCCCATGACCTGAGCCGCGCCGAGATGGTCAAGGTGGCTCGCAAGCAGTTGTACGGCTTCGAGACCGAGCCGGTCACCGCCGCGCTATGCGTCGCCAACATGATCCTGCGTGGCGATGGTGCCACCCAGATCCACCAGGAAGACTGCTTCACCGCGCCCGATTTCCCCGAGGGCAACGTCGACGTTGTCCTCATGAATCCGCCGTTCCCGCATAAGGCCTCCGACACGCCATCGGAAGACTTTGTCGATCGCGCGCTGGAAGCACTGAAGCAGCGCGGCAAGGTTGCCGTGGTTCTGCCCACCAGCCTGATCGTAAAAAAGAGCAAGGGCGCCTGGCGGCAGAAGATCCTGAAGCATCACCGCCTACTGGCGGTGTGCCAGTTGCCCGACGAACTGTTTCAGCCCTACGCATCGGCCACGACCTCGGTCGTCGTGCTGGAGAAGGGTGTCAAGCACGATCCGAACATCGCCACGGTATTCGTACGCCTGCATCACGATGGCCTCACCCTGCGCAAGGGCATCCGCGTGGAGCGGCCGACGGAGCCGAACGACATTCCGCAAGCCGTTGATGCCATCGTCAACAAGCGTGCGATCCCTGGCTTTTCCGGTCTTGGCCACGTGTCGGGTGAGCGTGAATGGGCCGCTGGCGCCTACGTGGACTCGGCACCGCCGAGTCGCGATGAAGTGCAGGAGGCGGTCGACGTTCACCTTCGCCGGCTCGCCTCGTTCTACACGCGCTACGCCCGCGAAGTGACCGTGCAGCGTGAGCAGGTCCGCCAGGGGGGAATTCGCATGTCGGGCTATCGCAGCCTGATGTCGCAGGCGAAGAAGGATAACGCCAAGGCGCTGTCCGACGCCGCGCGCCCGGGCACCATTGGCGAGGCGTTCGATATCGTCTATGGCATGAAGGAACTGCACAGCCGCGATGGCATCGCCGATGGTGAGACACTGGTCATCTCACCGACCGAAGCCTACAACGGTTGTTACGGCTGGCTGGAGTTCGGCCAGGTCATGCAGCCACCGTTCGTGACCGTGGCCCAGACCGGCTCGATCGGCGAAGCGTTCGTGCAGTTCGAGCCCTGCGCGGTGAACGACGATTGCCTGGTACTCCTGCCGCGCAAGCCACTGAGCGAGGCGATGCTGGTGATCGCGGCTGCGTGCCTGCACGAAGAGAAATGGCGCTTCTCGTACGGTCGCAAGCTGACACCGGCACGTATCGCGCAGTTTGCCCTGCCCAATGACCCGAAACTCGAGGCGTGGGTCGAGCAGCGTCTGGCGCAGACCCGCCGCGTCGTGCTTACCGCGCTGACCGGTTACGTCGACGCCGAAGATGCCGCGTTCTTCGTCGACTGACGAAGCAACGCGTCCCCTGATGGGACGACCTGACCTGCAAGCCATCCACGCGCTTCGTCAACGGCGCCAAGCGCATGGGGCAGGGCACCGTCGGTCACCAGCGACGATGCGACGCGCAAGAGGGTTGCCGTGAGTATCTGCCAACCTTCGGCATCATCAGGCCCTAGTGCGCGTATGCGCCGCTGGAACGCGGGCAAGGCTCCCCAGCGGCGGATAGCCGCCTCAAGGCGGTCTTCGATAGGGCGCGTCAACCTGACCCGAGCGAACAAGAGGTAGCCACGCTTGCGCACGGTGGCGATGTAGCGCGGCGCCTTCGCATCATCTGCAAGCGCCCGACGCACGATGGCGATGGCCTTGTGCACGGGGTTGTCACCAAAGAATCCGCCGTTCCAGCAGGCATCCAGTAATTCCTCCACGCTCACCACCTGGCCTCGGCGCGATGCCAGCGCACAAAGCACATCCATGTGTCGCGGCTCCAGCAATTGAACCTCACCACGGCGTGCGATCAGCCGGCGGTCGGGATGCACCGTCCAGTCGCCAATGAGAAAGGGAGAAGACGCGAACACGTGCTGCAGGCCGCCGACGGTCGTTGCCAACGAAGGCAACTACTTGATTATCCGCTGGTTTGAAAGGCCGTAAGGTTCCCGGAAGGACGTGAGAATGTTCTCTCGCCGACGGTAAGCGCGTGCCTAAACCAGGAGTAAGTAAATGCAAGGGAACCATGTAGGCGGAAACCATGCGGACCGCATTCTGTCACAGGGGGCGGCGCGACCCATCCGAGTCGTGCTGGCGGATGAGCAGGAATTGATGCGAGAGGGCCTCGCGGCACTGTTACAACGCCAGGAGCGATTCGAGGTGGTGGGGACGGCTGGGGATGGGCGAGATTGCCTGCGCCTTTGCGTCGACCGCAAGCCGGATCTCCTCGTGTTCAACGACAACATGCCTGGCCTCAACGGTATCGAGGCGGCGCGGCGCATCGCTTCGCGCTGCCCGCACACGCGGATGTTATGCCTTTCGGAAAGCGCGGATCGCCCCTGCGTGCGCGCCGCCTTCGATGCGGGCGCACACGGCTACGTCCTCAAACGTTGTACGGTCGCCAACCTCGTCGATGGCATCGATCAGGTCCTTTCATCGCGATACCACGTCAGTCCTGAGCTGGCGCACGTGCTTGTCGAAGCGTTCTGTCAGGACGACGATCCCACATCCGTTCTTACGCCACGTGAAAAAGAAGTCGCCCAGCTCTACGCCGAGGGGCACTCGACGCGCCAGATCGCGGATCGCCTGCACATCAGCATGAAGACCGTCGGCACGCACCGCGAACACATTCTCGCGAAGCTGGATGTTGACGGTATCGCGAGCCTCACGCGCTATGCCTTGCGGACGGGCCTCATCTCGCTGGATGCGTGTTGAAGGTGAGCAAGGATCGGCGCTCGGGCGAGACCGATATCAGATCATCGCCTATATCGCGAAAGCACCATGAACAAGGATAGTAAGGCCACAGCGAGGCACGCGCCACGAAGGAGAAAGGAATGCCCAAGACGATGAACACGATGTTTCGCTGCGTGTGCCTCGCCCCATGACGGCAACACCCCTGGAAGGACTGATTGAAGCGATGGCCGGCGCCGTGGTTGAAGCGCAGGCACGCATTGAGCAAGCCCAGGTGGCCCACCTCAGTGACTACTTCGATGAAAACAACCGTCCGAAGAGCGTGGTGATCCGCATGCCCTCGATGCAATCCGGATCAAGCGATGATGACGAGGATCTCTATCGGGCACCGTTGCTTCCCCTGGTGCCGACGACCTCGCTGAGGATCAAGGATGTGGAGATCTGCTTCGATGCGGAGCTCGGCGCCTTCTTTGAAGATAAGGATAAGGATAAGGACGGCGACGGGATACCCGATATCGAACAAGGGCGCTGGGGCTTTCTTTCCAAGGCCCGTAAGCGCTCGGTTGCACTGGATACCGAGGCGAGGCGTTCCGACTGCGCGAAGAACACGGTACACGTAAAGCTCCGCGTCGAAGGTGTGGAACCTACCGATGGCGTTGCACGCCTCACCAACCATTTAGCGATGACCCAAGGGGTCTTCCAGACGTTCAGGCCGGGCGACTAACCCTCCCCCACCCCGGCCGAACCCCGTGGCGCATGAGGCGCTACGAGTCAATGTCGATACGTAAAGGAGTAACATTATGACTATTTCCGAACAGTTCCGCGGCCTGCCCATGGGCGATCTGGTGGGTGCACCGTTGATGGCCGCATGCGAGGCACAGGTTCGCCTTGCCCAGGCCACTGCCGACTTTATCAACAAGGTCGGCTTCGAACAGGATGCCGATGGCAAGCCGACGACCACGCGTACCTCTTCGTTCAAGTTCAGCCGTCCCGTGCAGGATAAGGATGGCAACTGGGTCGATGAAGCCGTCGAAATGAATGTACCGCTGCTCTCCATCGTGAAGGTGCCGACGCTCGCGGTGCAGAACGTGGATATTACGTTCGACATGGAAGTGAAGGCGGCGACGACCGACAAGAGTTCGCTGGATGCAACGGCGAGTTTCAATGCGTCCTGGGGTGGTTTCGGCGCGAAAGTCTCCGTACAGGGTTCGGTTGCTTCGCATAAGGAAAACACCCGTATGTCGGATAACTCGGCGAAGTATCACGTCAACGTGCAGGCCCGCGATACGGGGATGCCCGAAGGCCTGTCGCGCGTGATGGATATTCTGCAGACGGCGGTGGTTGCGAAGACTGCGCCGACTCCGACTCCGACTCCGACTCCGCCGTAAGGCATACGGGCGCACCGGTCAACGCGCAAGTGACGGGTAACGATCGTGGCACCGCGCGTGCCACGATCTTTCAAGGAGTACGCCATGGTCGATCTTTCCGACGTTCGCTTCGTCAAGCGCATCGTCGTCGGTAGCAGCAACCCGAACCAGATGGAATCCGAGGGGCAGATCGAGGAGGCGCGAGCATTGCTGAACCGGTGCCTCGGCGATTCGCCACGCGGGCATCTGATGGCCACGGAGAAGAGCTTTACCATCCTGCAGATCGGCGAGCACCAGGTCGTGCTGCAGTGGATCTGCTATCACGTTGGCTTTATGCGTAGGCCCGCCTGGCTGGTGGACTGACATGGCGCGGCATGCGATTCCCGCGGTGATCCTGCTGGCGCGCGTGCAAGCAGCCGTGATCGCGGCTCAGTCCCGGGCATGGCAGTGGCGTGACGATGCGCTGCAGGCGGCACCCATGCCGTTTCCATGGGTTGCAGGCATGGTTGTGGGGCGTGCTAGCTGGGCGCCCATGCTTACCCGTTTGCAGATCGCTTTTGAAGGCACGTCGCGCGGCGAAAGAGATATGCGCATGGTAACGCCAGGGCGGCCGTGGATGGCATGGTTAACCCGGCGTCGCGTTCAACGATTTGAAATCTGCTGTGACGCCAGTGATGGTTGGGCACCGCGGCTATACATCGACGGCCATGCCGTCGATTCCCCGGGGATGCATCCCCGCCCGTGAAGGAGAGCAACATGTCACATGGAATGTCGACCACGATGCGTAACGTGTTTGCCGCGCTCGTGCTACTGGGAAGTTTTGGTGCTGCACAGGCGGCCATGCCCGAGGGGAGATGGCAGGGTCTCATGGAAGCAGATGACGATGCGACGCGCGTAACGGTGACGCATCGCGCAGAAATGCTGACGCTGAGCTTCGGTGAACCTGGGAACTGCCGCTTGCCGGCCGAGTTGCTGAAACAGGGAGCGGGATTGGCGACGTTCCGTTTCAATCCTCCCGCTAACGGGGGCAAGTTCTGTGGGGGTCTCTACCCGGGCAGTGTCCAGATCGCGCTGGAAGGTGCGGCCTTACGCGTGTCGTTTGCGCGTGCGGGGCGTGCATGGTCTGGTGTGCTTGCACCGGTGGCATCACTCTAAGGAGGTTCGCATGGATTCCCTGTTGCTTAATCGTTTCTGGTTGTTGCTCGCGGCGGTTGGCGGTGCCGTGCTTCCGGTTGCCATGAGTACGATCGACTCGCGCGGGCGTGCCGTCGTGCAGGTGGTGTGCGGCACGCTGATCGCGGTATTCGTGGCGCCTGCGTTCGAGCGCCATTTCCTCCCCGATGCGGGTGTCGAGATCCAGGCTGGGGTCTCGTTCCTGGTCGGTTGCTTTGGACTCAAGGTGACCTCCATCGCCCAACGGCTGCTCGATCGCCATGGGGACGGTATGGCAGATCGGTTGGTTGGCCGCCTGCCTGGAGGTGGCAAATGACGATGGGCCTGCTTGGCGTAGACCTGGTGGCATGCGTCACGGTCACGATCGCTTCGGGTTGGCTGGTCACCGAGCGCCTGATGTCCCGGGTCGCGCGCGTCGCCTGTGCATTCCTCGCCGCTGGCGCGTGCGTCAACACGGTCGGGATCTACGGCATGCTGACCAATGTGGACGGCTTTTTCTACGGCGATGTGTGGCCTAGCGAGGTCATGGTCGATATTGGCCTGGCGACCTTGATGCTCCGTTGGGCTGTCCGGCTGCATCTCGCGAGCCATGAGCCTGTATGTCCGTAAAGGACGGGGTGGAGTTGGGGGGCGCCTGAGCCGAGGCGCCCCCCAACAGTGCGCGGAATCGGCATACCGGGCCGCTATTCTCGGGGCGTTGGGGGAAAGTCGGGACTATCGACCATGGGGCAACGCTCGTGGGCGTCCCCAACGTCGATCCGCCGGTAGCTGCCGCGTGGTGCGGCCGCCTGGCCACCATGAATGGGGATTCCGTCATGTCTTTCTTGCTCCGCACACTCGCTGTTTCGCTTTCCTTCCTGTCACTCGGCGTGGGTATCGCCCATGCGCAGACCGCGGTCTCGGGACTCGGCCAATCGTGGCCGAACGCCACCGACGTCAGTACCAGCCCCAATTACCACGTGTACGTCTTCCAGCGCGGCAGCATCAAGTACATCCAGGTGAACGATGCCAACGGTACCGTGCGTGCCGCGATCATGCGTACGTCGACCAGCCTGCTTGGCACGCCGGTCGGCGTGGATGCGGGCAATGTCGCGACAGTGGATGAACCGTTGCCCGCACCGGCCAGCAGTGCAGGTGAAACGGTCTACAACGACGGCAACACGCAGATCGTGGTGGCGCCGCAACCGACCGGTGCCATGCGTCTCATGGCCGTGCCGGTGGAATGCAAGAACCCGGTGGAATGCTCTTCGCGCGGCCCATGAGGACCGCCGGATAGCAGTGTCGCCGGGGCTGGCTATGCCCGGTGGCGCCGCATCGGATCAGTGTCGCGGGGAAGGCGCCGGCGCGGGTGCCGGCGCCGCCAGCATGCCGGGATGGGCGGCCTGGCGTGCTGCGGCGATGCGTTGGGCGACCCGCACGCCGAAGATCAGCGCCGTGGAGGCGACGAACGCCAGGATGGCCTGTGAGCGGATCATGGCCGGATCCTGCAGATGAAACGAGGTGCTGGCCTGGGCCACGCTAGCCAGCATGCCGCCCACGGCGGCGCCATGCCAGCCGTGGCGCAGCGTCATCAGGATGACCGGGATAGCCATGCCGATGCGGACGCAGGTGAGCAGGCCATCGTCGTCACCCATGCCATCCGCCACGAGCAGGAGCAGGGCGAGACATGGCACGACGAAGAAAACGGCATCGCGCAGGAGGATGCTGTCGCGAACGGCTGACCAACTGACGGCGCCTCCGGGTAACACAGCGATCCGCTCGCGGATCGCCAGGATAAGCGGGGTCAGCGTCAGCGCGCCGAGGTAGCAACCCAGCACCCAGGCCAGCAGGATCGGCAGGGTGATCGCCGGGGCCGGTGAGCCATCGGCCAGGTTCACGGTGGAGAGGACCAGGGCGTTCGCGCCCGTGGTAATCCCGGCACACACCAGGGTGGCAGCCAGGATCAGGCCCATATTCACCTGGCCATCGGCCCGCAGGAGTGCATAACGCTGACGCAGCCAGGCCATGGCCGGCATGCAGAGCAGGATGGGCGGGAGTGACGCCATGCAGGCCCACAGGACACCAAAGCTCGTCGCATGCAGGGCCGCCATCTCGGCGATCGGCAGGGCCTCACCGACCGCCAGGGCCGGCCAGAAGCGGCGCGGTACCAGCAGCAGGCAGGCCAGGCGCAGGCCTGCGGGCAGCATCCAATGGGAAAACGAAATGTTGCGCGTGAGCTCATAGCAAGCGGCATACGCGCCCGCGACCGCCAGATAGCGGCCCCAGATCAACGGATTCCTGCTTGAACTGCCCAATGCCGCCCCTCGATGCCGCCGTCGCGACGTTCGGATCGCGCCGCCGCCGGGACCATCCCGTTACGACTGACGCTTTCCAGATGGATGATATAGCGGCAGCCCTGCCATGGAATACAGGCCCCCTGCGAAGATTTGCCGAAATAGCATTCGGGTTGGCATCCCGTGGCGAACCACGCAGTTTCTGCACAAATGCGGTGGTAACGTCCCCCCATGAACCTTCGCGACCTGCAGGCTCGTTTTGCCTCAACCCTCCGCGGAGGCCCCGCGGTCGAAGGCCTGGATGGGCGGGGCATGGCCGTGTACACCAACCAGTACCGTAGCCAGCTCGTGGCGGCCCTGCGCGACACCTATGCGAAGACCCGTCTATGGCTGGGCGACGGCACCTTCGACGAGCTCGCCGAGTCCTACGTCGCGGCAACGCCGCCGGCGTCCTGGACCCTCGATACCTATGGGGAGAGCTATATCTCCTGGCTGGACTCCCACTACCCCGCGGATCCGGAAATCACGGAACTGGCCTGGCTGGACTGGCACCTGCGCCGTGCCCATACGGGCCCCGATGCGCGCCCCATTGGCCTGGATGGACTGGTCTCCGCCGCCTGGGAAACCGTGGAAATCCGTTTCGTGCCGACGCTGCGCTTCCGCTGGACCCGCAGCAACGCCGCTGCTATCTGGCGCGCGCTAGCTGCAGAAACCATGCCGCCGGCGGCGGAAATCTTCGATGTGGATGCGGGCGTGCGTGTATGGCGCCGTGACTGTTCTCCCCGCTTCACCAGCATGCTGGCGCCCGAGTGCGCCTGCCTTGACCTTGCCCTTACCGGCGCTTCGTTCGGTGAAATGTGCGAAGCGCTGACTCGCCTGCACGAACCGGATACGGCAGCCCGCCAGGCCGGCGCCCTGCTGCGCAGCTGGGTGGAGGACGGTATCGTTGACGGGCTCGTGGGCGACTGACCCGGTAGCGGCCACGCCGCTATTACACTGGTGCGATGATCGACGACGCCCACCTTGCGCACGGCCTGGCCGGCGACGAACTCCTCCCCGACTGGCCAGCCCTGACCCCTGATGAGGTGGCTGGCGTGTTGGGTCGCATCCCTTCGGCGGGCAAGGTGCAGCGCATCGGCTGGCGCTCGCCACGCCCGCTTTCGGCGGCAGCGCTGGTGGATGCCGCCCATGGCACCGTATTCGTGAAACGCCATCACGCCAGCGTCCGTACGGCCGCCACGCTTGCCGAGGAGCATCGTTTCGCCGATCACCTGCGAGCCGCGGGCATACCGCTTCCCAGGGCGTTTGCCGACGAGACTGGCCAGACCGTGATAGCCATGGGCGATTGGGTTTATGAAGTACACGCCCGCGCGCAGGGCAATGATATTTACCGCGATGCCTTTTCCTGGTCACCTGCCGGCGGCCTCCGGCACGCCAGGGCCGCGGGTGCGATGCTGGCGCAGGTCCATCATGCGGCGGCGGGCTATGACACCGCCCAGCGCGACACGCACATCCTGGTCGCTCGTTCAGAGATCCTGACGGCAAGCGATCCGGTCGCGGTCGTCGATGCGCAACTCGGTGAGCGTCCGGCGCTTGCAGCATATTTGCGCGAGCGTGACTGGCGCGGCGAGCTGCATGCGACACTCGCGCCCTGGCATGCCGCTGCGCATGCGGGTGTCGTAGGCCAGCCCCGTTTGTGGACACACGGCGACTGGCATGTCTCCAACCTGTGCTGGAGCGATGCCGGCGACGACGCGGCCATCACCGATGTGCTCGATCTCGGCCTAAGCGCGAGGACCTTTGCCTTGTTCGACGTGGCGACCGCGATCGAGCGCAACGCCATCGCGTGGCTGGATATCGCCCGGGGCGAGATTGGCCATGCGGATCTCGCACTGGCGCTGCTCGCGGGATATCACGCGGTAAGGCCGCTGGACGACCATGACCTGGATGTCCTCGCGCGACTCCTGCCCGTGGTCCACGTGGATTTCGCCCTCTCTGAGGTGGAGTACTTCGAAGGCATTACCCGGCGCCGTGACCACGCTGATGTCGCCTGGCATACCTTCCTGCACGGTCATGCCGCGTGGTTTGCCACACCGCCCGGACGCCGGCTGCTGGACGATATCCGGCACGCCGGCCGTCGATTCGTGGTTCAATAGACGCCTTGAAGCGGGGGTGCCTGGCGTTGCCAGGCTGAGAGAGTCCCTTGGAACCTGACCCGGTTAGTACCGGCGTAGGGAGCTTGCAGCGCCACGGAACCCGCCTTGGAGGCGGTCCGTTGCCAGCCGTCGCTTCGTCCGTACCCCACGAAGACGACCATGATCCCGAAACGTACCCCGCTCGCCCTGGCCTTGCTTTCGCTCGCCGCCGCCGCCCACGCCGCCGACGATGTGCCCCAGCAGGCGCGCACGCTTCCCTCCATCGATGTTCACGCCACCACGGCCGATGGCTACCGTGCCGCGGATGCCCAGCTGGATACGTTTGGCAGCTTCGGCAGCGCGCCGCTGCACGATACGCCCGCGGCCATCACCGTGATTACCCGTGCACAGATCGATGACCGCCAGCCGCGTTCGCTCAGTGAGCTCGTGCGAGGCGATGCCGCCATCAACGACAACTACGCCCCTGCAGGGTATTACCAGGACGTCTCGATCCGCGGGTTCCCGTTGGATCTTGCGACCGGCTTTCGCTTCAACGGCATGATCATGTCGGCCGAACAATTGTTGGCGTTGGAAGGGAAGGAGCGCGTTGAAGTGCTCAAGGGCCTGGGTGGCCTGGAGGCGGGTGTCGTCGAGCCGGGTGGGCTCGTGAACTTTGTGAGCAAGCGTCCCACCGAGGTGCACACCATCACCATCGGTACGGATTCGCACGGCTCCAACTACGAAGCGCTGGATCTCGGTACGTGGTTTACGCCGCGCTTCGGCATGCGCGTGAACGCGGCCCACGAGGGCACGCACGGCGCTGTGGAACACACGGATTCGCGGCGCAGCTTCATTTCGATCGCGACCGACTGGAAGATTACCGACGCGGCGACGCTCCTGCTGGATACGGATTACCAGACCAGTGGCGGGCGTTCGGTGTCGGGCTACCAGCTGCTCGGCGGTACGGAGATTCCTGATCACCCGAGCCGCACGCGGCTATTGGGTTACCAGCCTTGGCAACGCCCGGTGGGCATCCACTCGAGCAACACGTCGCTGCGCTTCAACTATCGCTTCAGTGACCAGTGGAACGCCCAGGTATCCGCAGGGCATAGCCACACCGTGATCGATGACAACGTAGCGTTTGCCTATGGCTGTTTCTACGCGGAATCCTGCGCCAGTGGTGCCACGCCGGGATACTTCTTCGCACCCAACGGCGACTACGATGTGTACGACTATCGCAGCCCCGATGACACGCGGCAGAACGATGAAGTGCGTGCATCGCTCACCGGCACGTTCGCGACAGGTTCCATCGATCACGAACTCAATGTGGGTGTTTCCGCATTCCGTCGTACCGTCGATCAACGCGCGTATGTCTACGACTACGTGGGCACCGCGAACATCGATGATCACGTCGTACCGGTCTTTCCTTCATCGCCGAACCAGCCCGGTGCCTCCGAGCGTCGCCTGACCAGCTGGCAGCGCACGTTGTTCGCCATCGATCGGGTGCACTTGACCGATACGTGGCAGGTGCTCGCTGGCGCGCGTCTGGTAAAGCTTAACGAGCGCGCGTATGACGATACGGGGGCACTCGAACGCGATACGCGCATGACGAAGACGCTGCCGCAGGCGGCGGTGTTGTGGCAGCCCGTGTCGGCCTTGACCACGTATGTAAGCTACGGCGAGGGCATTTCACTCGGGCGCGAGGCGCCCTACTGGACCGCTAACGGCAGCACGACCTTGCCGCCCTTGCATTCACGCCAGGTGGAGGCCGGCGCAAAGTACGCCGTAAGCGATGCGCTGGACCTGCAGGCCGCCGTGTACCGGATTCGTCAGCCCTACCAATTTGCGCAGCCGGATGGCAGCGCCGAGGGGTTCACTTTCGTGCAGCGTGGTGAAGAAGTGCACACGGGTGTCGAGCTGAACCTCGCCGGCCGTGTCACCGATAATCTACGCCTTACTGCGAGCGCCAATGTGATCCGCGCCCGCGCGGAGAATACGGGCACGCCGTCGTACGAAGATCACCAGGTGGTGAACGTCCCGCGGTTCCGCTCAGCGGTGTACGCGGATTACAGTCTCCCGTTCGCGCCAGGCCTGGCCGTACTCGGCGGTTGGCGCTACGCCAGCAGTAACGTCGCCACCCCGGATGGCGCCACGCGTGTGCCGGCCTATCATGTGTTCGATGCCGGCCTTCGTTTTGCAACGTCGGTAGCCGGCCACGCCATGACCTGGCGCCTGAGTGTCGATAATGTCTTCAATCACTTCTACTGGCGCGATACCGGTACCTCGGGCGGCGATAGCTACCTGTTCCCCGGCATGCCGCGTCTTGCACGGCTGTCGATGACGTATGACCTTTGAGCTGTCCTACTTCGAGCTCGCCGCTGCCATTGTCAGCGCGGCGGGCGTATGGCTGACCGCCCGGCGCAGCCCGTGGAGCTGGCCGGTCGGCCTGGTCTCGGTGATTGCATATGCGTGGATCTTCGTCGACGCCAAGCTCTACTCGGACACCTTGCTACAGGTGATCTTCGCGCTGCTGATTCTCTACGGCTGGCATCGGTGGATGCGTAACCTGGACGAGACCGGCCATGTACGCGTCGCGTCGCTCGATTCCCGAAGCGCGACGCTTCACCTGGCCGTGGGAACGGCTTCCGCGCTTGCGCTTGGCTATGCGATGCACCGATGGACAGACGCGTCGCTGCCCTGGCTCGACGCAGCGCTCACCGCTTTCAGCCTTGTCGCACAATGGTGGCAGGCACGCAGGCATGCTGCAGCATGGTGGCTGTGGATCGCGGTGGACGTGATCTACGTTGGCGAATACGTCTACAAGGCGCTCCCGATCACGGCCGTGCTCTACGCCGGCTTCGTCATCCTTGCCGTGATGGGCTGGCGCGCCTGGAGTCGCGAGCGCGTTGTTAGCGTGGCGGGCTAGGTGCGTTTCCTGTGGGAGTGCGCGGAAGGATCCGCTAGCATCGGGCGTTCTTACCGTTCCGTAGGTTGTCCACATGAACGTTCTTTCCGATCGTGCACGTGAGCTGGCTGGCAAGCTGATACGTAACTTCGATGAGGTGCCGAAGGAGCGCCTCGTGCGCGATCCCCTCTACGACGCGCTAGGCGCACGGCTTGGTACAGGCACCGCGGCGACCAAGCTGGGTGCGTCCATCGATATCGTCGAGCCGGGCATGATCTCGTGCCCGTATCACTACCATTATGCGCAGGAAGAGATGTTCGTCGTTCTCGAGGGCGAGGGCACCTTGCGCGTGGCGGACGAGCGCCTGCCCATCAAGGCAGGCGATGTCATCTTTGTGCCGCCAGGGCCCGACTACCCGCATCAGCTCATCAATACGTCGGACCTGCCGCTGAAGTACCTCTCGATCAGTACGAAGGAGTCGCCTGAGTTCTGTGTTTATCCTGACTCCGGAAAGGTCGCGGCGCTGGTAAGGCAGCCTGACGGAACGCGCCTGGATCTCGTGCAGCGCCTCGACAACGGCCTGGACTATTGGGATGGCGAGCCCTGAGCAGTGCCAGCGGCCCTGCTATTTGGCCGATAGGCACGGCGAGTCGCTCCACTAGAATCGGACCGACACCCAGGCGGAGGCACCTTGCATGCACCGGATCCTGTTGTTCCTGGCCCTTGGCGGCCTATCGTGCATGGCTTGCGCTGCCGGAAGTACTCAGGTGCCAGCCTTCGAGGCGCGTGGCACGCTGAGTAGCGAAGGGCTGGACAGCGCGTGGCGCGAGGCCGTTGATACGCGTACGGGCATGTGGCGTATCGACGTGACGCACGCCGTGCGCGCGTATGCCGATGGCGCCGATGCCAGCGGCCGCTGGCATCGGGATATATCCGGTGGCGTGCATCCGTTCGATTCGACGGAAGCCAGGGCGGTGGCGATCACCGAAGCGTGGCTGCTTCGTTTTGGCTGGCTTGATCCCGATAGTGCCGCGATGGGGCCTTCGTCGATTACCAGGGAGCGTGGCCTGGATCTGCGACGCACCGTGGCGACGCCGCGCGGGGGCCGCGAGGTCACCCTTTGGTTCGACCAGACCACCGGCCATCTTGCCCGCGCCAGTTGGCGTACCTCGTTCCTGACCGTGACGCGGGATTACGCTGACTACCGTGAAAGTAACGGCAGCGTGCTGCCGTACCGGATCGAAAGCATCGCGAAGACCGACAGCGGTACGGAAGATAGCCGTGAAACCGTGCGCATCGACCGCTACGACATGCTGGCGCCGTCCATGTTGGCAACCTCACTGGCACGACCGCCGGCCCTTCCCGGTGACGTGACGATGCGTGGCGGGGCGACGTCAACCCATGTGCCGATGACATTGGAGGGCGGCGCGTTACTGGTCGAGGCATCGATCAACGGATCGAAACCATTGCCTTTCATCCTCGACACCGGAGGCCACGCGATCCTGACGGAGGCGGCGGCGAAAGCGCTGGGCGTGGCGGGACAGGGCAAGGGCGTGAGCACGGGCTCCGGCCCGGGTTCCATGTCGATCGCTTACGCCAGGGTGAAGACCCTCTCGCTGGGCGAGGCGGATCTTCGTGACCAGGCCTTCCTGGTCATGCCATTTGGCTTCGGCTTTTCTGATCGCGGCGAGCGGGAGCCGATCGCCGGTATCCTCGGCCTTGAAGTGTTCGAGCGCTTCGCCGTCACGTTCAACTACGATCACGGCCAGCTTTTGCTGGCCCCGTTCGATCTCGCGTCCCCACCCGCCGGCGCCGGCCAGGCGGTGCCATTGCGTTTCACGTCCGACATGCCTGTGGTGGAGGGCGCGCTGGATGGGAAGCCTGGTGTGTTTGGCATCGATACCGGAAACAGCGGTTACTTGCTGGTGTTTCCGCAGTGGATGGAGCGCAATGGCTTGATCGAGCGTTACCGCAAAGGCTACGCGTTGGCGGGAAGCGGGGGAGTGGGCGGTTCGTTTGTCTCACGCATCTCACCCCTTCGCGAGTTCGACATCGGCGCGGTGTCGGTGCGCGGGCATCTTGCCCAGCTCACGCCGCCCGATGCGGGCGCCACAGCCAATGTCAGCGAAGCGGGCAATGTGGGTCAGGATGTCCTTTCCCGCTTCCGTGTCGGCGTGGATTACCGCCGCGGCATGCTGTACCTGGCGCCACGATCGCCACCGGTGCCTGTACAGAACACAGACCCGGGCATGCGTGCGGGCCGCAAACCCGAGACGCCCGATCGCTTCACGGTCGCCGGCGTAGTCGCGGGTGGCCCGGCCTGGAAGGCGGGTATCCGTGCCGGGGATGCGATCGCCAGCGTCGATGGCGTTCCCGCGGCGACCCTGGGTAACTGGGGCTTGCGTGATCGTTTCGACCGCGCGAAAGAGGGCGATCATGTCGTGCTGGGCATGGTGAACGGACACAAGGTGACACTGACGCTCGGCGTTGCCCCCACGCATTGATCCGTCGCTTTTTTCAGAATCCTTCCATAGCCGCGGCATGGGCAAACACCGCATCATGCCCGGGTCGTCGCAGCCCGGCGGATCACCCACGGATAGGGGTGCGCCACCGGTGCCTGCCCGGCAGCGGCCGGGGCGTGGGACGCGTCCCGGCCGCTTCAGTTCGTGGGGTGTGCTGACGCGCCCCAGTCATCGGGCCCGAACTGGAGGTGCAACACCGTGCGGTTGTCGTCTTCCAGCGGTGGGTTGTATGGCAACGTCGTGCAGCCTGTGGCCACCTCTCGTTTGAGCGCGAGTGCCATGGTCTTCGCGGTGTGGGGCCCGGCCACCTCATCCGGCGCGCGCCCACAGTTGCCCGCGCTGATGATGTCGATCCCATCGAGCAGGCTGGCGATGAAGCGGTCCGCGTTCTCGATGAGGGAATCGACCCCGTCGACCGTCGTGCTCAGACGGACCTTCACGAAGTACATCTTCCGGTAGAACAGGTAGGTGCGTGAGGTGAGCATGTCGGACTGGGCATCGAACACGATAGGCAGGAAACGACCCGCCTGCTTGCGCCCGCCCGACAGCTTCGCGGTATAGGGCGCTTCGTCGCCCCACCAGACGTTGCGGTAGATCTCCTGGCGTTCGGCGAACGCGACCGATTCTCGGAAGTCCTGCACCGCCTGCGCCAGCATCTTCTGTTCATCGCCCTGGCCGGCCGGGTAGATGAAAACATCGGCGACCACCCAGTCCGCATTGTCCATGCCATAACGTAGGGACACGCCGGCAGCGATATCGCCTTCGTCCGCATAGTTCTTCACCGCCTGCAGCGTGGCATCGGCCAGCCGGCGCGGCGCGATGATCCAGGTGTCATCCACCACGCCACGGTGGGTCTGCGCATCGACAGGCGCAAGCGGGGGTGCGGCGGGCGCGCCCTGCGCGCTCACGCGGACACTAGCCAGGGCAATGCCCAGGGCCAGCACGGGAATCACACTCCACCGCCACATCGCCACACCAACCCCTGCAAGACCGAACGCGAACCCCGTACGCGCACTATAGCCGTCCATATGCCTCATGGGGAGCGCTTCGCTGCACGCAAGCGTCGACGGAGGAAAGCGAGGGTCAATGTTTCCAACTTTCTCGGGTAGTGCTGGGCGGTTTCCGGAACGCGTCGCTGCAGGTCGCCGTCGAGCCAGCCGCTGAAGACCTCCGGGTGGATATACGAAGCGCGGCAGACCGCCGGCGTATTGCCGAGCACGGCCGCGACGTCTTTGACCGCTTGCGCGAGCGTCGCCTTCACCGCTCGCTCACCGCCCCGCTCGGGGACAGCGGTCGCGGCGAGCACGGCCACCGCCTGCACCGTACCGCCCCAGGTGCGGAAATCCTTGGCAGTAAACTCGCCTCCGGTCACCTCACGCAGGTAGTCGTTGACCATGCCCGAATCCACCGGCTGGCGTTTGCCTTCGTCATCCACATACTGGAACAGCCGCTGGCCCGGCAGGTGCTGCACGCGGCGCACGGCCTTGACCAGGCGCCGGTCATCCAGCAGCACGTCGCGCCACTGGCCACTTTTGCCTCGGAAATGGAATTCGATGCGATCTTTACGAATAGCCACGTGGCGTGAGCGCAACGTGGTGAGTCCGAACGAGTTGTTCTCGCGGGCGTATGCGTCGTTGCCAATGCGGATCATGGTTTCTTCGAGCAGGCTGACGACCAGCGCGAGCACCTTCTCGCGTGGCAGGCCGGGCAGCATCAGGTCCTTGCGTAACCGCCGGCGCAGGCCCGGCAAGGCGGCACCGAACTCAAGGATGCGAGTGAACTTGCCGAGGTCCCGTGTGCTGCGCCAGCGGACGTGATAGCGGTACTGCTTGCGTGCACGAGCATCGCGACCCGTGGCCTGCAGGTGCCCACGTGGGTTGGCACAGATCCACACCTGGGTATACGCGGGCGGGATCGCCAGGGAGCGAATCCGCCCAAGCACGTCCTCGTCGGTGATGCGCTTTCCATCGAGTCCAAGGTATTGGAACGATTTTCCGCGCCGGCGCCGGGTGAAGCCCTCATCGGCGTCACATACGTAAACGAGGCCCGCCGCCTTCGCGTGGGCGCGCTCGTCGCTGGCCACCGTGAGGGCATTGGCGGGAGGTTTCCTGGACATGGCCGGCAGTGTGTGCCGGCCCGCGATCAAGGCACGGTGAACGCCTTGTCAGGCATCAGCCGACCCGGCAGAACACCGCCTTGAGGTAGCGGTTTTCCGGAACGTTGCTAGCCACCGGGTGGTCGGCGCCAGCGCCATCCATGTGCAGCACCTGGATATCGCGGCCAGCGTTGAGCGCAACGCGGCGGATCATCTCGAGGAAATCATCCTCGCCGACGAGGCCCGTGCACGAGCAGGTGAGCAGGATGCCGCCGGGTGCAAGTACATCGAGCGCCGTGCGGTTCATGGCGAAGTATTTCTTGAGTGCGTTGACCACCTGGTTGCGATCACGGGTGAGCTTGGGCGGATCGAGTACCACGGCGTCCCAGGTCTCACCGCGAGCGATCGCGGCGCGCATCCACTCAAACACATCACCTTGTTCGAAGGTCGCCTCGACACCGTTCATCCGTGCGTTCTCACGCGCGACGTCGAGGATGGCGGCATCGGCGTCGACACCGGTGGCCTCAAGCGCGCCCGCCTTCATCGCATGCACGGCGAAGCCGCCGGCATTGCAGCACAGGTCGAGCACACGGCGGCCGCGTGCCAGCTGGGCAAACCGCGCGCGGTTATCGCGCTGATCGGCGAAGAAGCCGGTCTTGTGGCCCAGGCCGGGTGCCGCGTGGAACGACAGGCCATGTTCGTGTACATCCACCGCCGTGGGCGCGTCGTTCGAGCGCACATCGAACGATTCCTGGCGCTGTACGTGCTGTTCGGCAAACCAATACAGAGAGGCGCCGGGGAAATGCTTGAGCAGTTCTGCGTGAATGGTGTCGCGGAAGCGCCACATGCCGGCGGCGAAGTACTCCACCACCAGGTGGTTCGCATACCGATCGACGACGAGGCCAGAGAGGCCATCACCTTCGCTATGGACCACGCGCCACGCATCGCTCACGTCATCGAGTTTCAGCAGCTCGCGCCGCAGGCCGACGGCGCGGGCCAGGCGGCTTGCGATCCAGGCGTCGTCGATGGCCTCATCCGGCGAGGTCGTGAGCAGGCGCAGGGCGACGCGGGCGTGCCCATTCCAGAAGCCGCGGCCGACAAACCGCCCCTTGGCATCGATAACGTCGACGACGCTGCCCGGCGCGATGCGCTCGGCGGGCTTGATGACCTGGGCGGACCATACCCACGGATGTCCGGGGGTGCGGTCGGTTTTAAGCTGGATCTGGGGGATGGCGGGGGTATTCATCGGTGAATGATACCGGCCCTTAGCGCCCGAAGCGCAGGATGAGCCAGGAGGCCAGCGCCAGGAGGTTGATACCGATATGCGGTGCGGAGGGTCCGCCGAGTGCCAGGAGCCAGCCGTGCTCCGCGATCGCCCAGTCGAAGCCCAGGTGCGGGGAGCGCTGGATCGTCATGGAAAGATTCGCAAAAGCGCCTGATGAAAGGGCGTAGCTGAAGAACGAGGTCGCGATGAGCGGCGCCTGGAGAAACTGCGCCCAGATCGACATCTGGGTACCGCGGCCGTCGTTGCTGGCCAGAAGCACGCCGGCGACGAGGATGAATGCAAACAGCAGGAGGCCAAGAACCGTGACCACGGCATCCAGGCCGGACATGCGCGAGCCGAGCAGATGCTCGACCTGGCGCACCAGGCCATACAGGCCGCCGGCGATCTCGAACACAGCAATGATGCGGGTGAAAAACGAATGCATGCGAACTCCCTGGTGGCGGACGGCGCATTATGGCTGTCCGGGGCACTCGCTGGCCGAACGGCTGTTCAGAGAGCCTCGGCGGCTTCGTGCAGATCGATGATGTGCTGCTCCCACCACCGCGGTTCGGCAGCGAATGGGAAGGCGGCCGGGAACGCTGGATCGTGCCAGCGCTCGGCGATCCAGCCGGCGTAGTGCACCTGGCGCATGGCGCGCAATGCGGGAATGAGCGCTCGCTCGCTCGGGTCGAAGTCGCGAAACTGTTCGTAGCCTTCTAATAGCGCGTCGAACATGGCGTCGTCCGAAGCCAGCATCCAGAGATCCTGTACGGCAGGCCCCATGCGCGCGTCATCGAGGTCGACGAAATGGGGGCCCGAATCGGTCCACAACACGTTGCCCGGGTGGCAATCGCCATGCAGGCGCAGGCGATGCACCGGGCCCACGGCTTCGAAGCGGGCCGATACCGCATCGTCCACGCGCATCACCGCCTCGCGGTACGCATCGAAAAGGTGCGCGGGTAGCAGATCCGAGCCCAGCGCGGCGCGGGCCGGCGCATCGATCATCGTCGCGCGATCAAGGGTTGCGCGGTGGTGGAACGGCTCGCGCGCGCCGAGAGCATGCATGCGACCGAGCAGCCGCCCCAGCCATTCCAGCTGGTCGGCGGATTCGAGTGACGGTGCGCGGCCACCCCGGCGTGGATAGAGGGCGTAGCGGAAACCTTCGTGGCGCAGCATGGTGCGGCCGTTGAACACGAGCGGCGCCACCATGGGGATCTCGGCCGCGGCGAGCTCCAGCGCGAAGGCATGCTCCTCACCGATCGCCGCGTCATTCCAGCGCCCGGGCCGGTAGAACTTCGCGACGACAAAGCCGCCATCCTCCAGGCCCACCTGGAATACCCGGTTCTCGTAACTGTTCAGCGTGAGCAGGCGCCCATCGCTCCACGACCCGGCGGCATCCACCGCGGCGAGCACCACATCGGGCGAGAGCGCTGCGTAGGGCGCCGCGTGGCTCACGGACGCAGGTTCCCGGGGGCGCCACCGGGCGAGGGAATCACTGCCATGGTCAGGCGCGAAAGGCAGACCAGCCGGCCGGCCTCTTCTTCGATGCGGATTTCCCAGACCTGGGTCGTGCGGCCGAGGTGCACCGCCTTGGCCGTGCCGGTGACGAGGCCGCCACGCACCCCACGGATATGGTTGGCATTGATATCCAGGCCCACGGCGATTTCCTTCTCCACATCCAGCGTCAGCAGGGCGGCGGAGCTGCCCAGGGTCTCGGCCAGCACCACCGAGGCACCGCCGTGGAGCAGGCCGAAGGGCTGCTGGGTGCGGTGGTCCACCGGCATGGTGCCGCGCAGCCAGTCGTCGCCAAACGCCGTGAAGCGGATATCCAGCGCTTCCATCATCGTGTTCCGGCTCCAGCCGTTGATGCGGTCCAGGTCGATGGGGTGCTTCCAGATAGACATTCGCGGCGTTATTCCATGGGAAAGCGATCATTGTCCTACAATGCGCGGGTGCCTACCGTAACCCTTATCGCCTCCGGCAAGCGCTTTGACGCCGCCGATGACGAAACGATCCTCGAAGCCGCCCAGCGTGCAGGCATTGCCTTGCCGTACTCGTGCCGTGGCGGGGTGTGCGGCAGTTGCCAGGCCACCCTGGTAGAAGGCTCCTGCACTTACCCCTACAACCCGCCGGTCGGGTTATCGGCCTCAGCCCGTGCCCACCACGGCATCCTGATGTGCCAGGCCGTGCCCTCTGGCGATATCGCCATCCAGGCGCGCGAGATCGCCTCCGTGGAGGACATCCCGCACCGCCGCGTGACGGCCGAGGTCGTCACGCGGCGCATGCTGGCATCGGATGTGATCGGCGTGTGGTTACGCCCGCTGGATGCCGAGCCGATGCGCTGGCTGCCGGGCCAGTACCTCGACGTGGTCCTGGAAGACGGTAAGCACCGCCCGTTCTCGATCGCCAGCGGCCCCCGCCCTGATGGCCTGGTGGAGCTGCATGTGCGTCATGTACCAGGCGGTGGTTTCACCTCGTGGGTGAACGATTCGCTGAAGGCGGGCGATCGCCTGGTGATCGAAGCGCCGCTCGGCACCTTCGTGCCGCGCGAGGATTCCGAGCGGCCGATGCTGTTCATGGCCGGCGGGACGGGCTTCGCGCCGGTTAAGGCGGTCGTCGAGCATTTCATCGCGCTGGGTACGCGGCGGCCCATGCAGTTGTACTGGGGTGTGCGCACCGCAGACGATCTGTATCTCGCCGATCTTGCCCGCAGTTGGGTCGCCGCGGTGCCGACGATCACCTTTACGCCCGTGCTATCGGATCCGGAGGCGGCCCGGGCGGCCGGCTTGCGCGAGGGCCTGGTCCACGAGGCTCTTCTCGCCGATCACCCCGACCTGTCGGGGTTCGACCTGTACATGAGCGGCCCACCGGCCATGATCGCCGCGGGGCGCGACCTGTTCCTCGACGCAAACCTGCCGGAAGACCGGCTGTTCTACGACTCGTTCGACGTGGCGCCGGATGTGCTGGCGGCTATTCTGCGCGGCCGCGCGGGTATCCACGGACTCTGAGGCTCGCGGGATCGCGCGCAAGCGCGCTCCTACAACGACGCGGCTCCGGCGGCACGACAACACCCTGTAGGAGCGCGCTTGCGCGCGATCGGTGTGCGAAGCCTTATTTCTTGCCCTTGGCGGTGGGCAACTGGGCCGCCTGCCACGCGGACGTACCCCCATCAAGCACGAACACGCGGGTAAAGCCGGCCTTGACCAGGCGGCCGGCAGGCTTCGAGAGCGTGCGGCCATCCTTGTCGATCAGCACTACCGGCAGTTCCTTCGCCTTCGCGAGGTCCTTGTGCTCGGGATCGAACTGGCTCATCGCCACGTTCTTCGCGCCCGGGACGTGGGCCTTCTCAAAATCCGCCGTCGCCGAGAGATCGATCATCAGTGGCGTATCGCGGTTGATCAGCTGGGTAAGGCCTGCCGGGGTCAATCCTTTCCACTTGCGGAAGAGGCCGCCGATTTCCGTGGCAATAAGCGCCAGCAGGATCGCCACGAACAGGCCCACCAGGGCCAGGTGGTTGCTCGCAAATTCGGGCAACTTGTGGAGTACGTCGTTCATCGCGTGCTTGCTCGTCCCGTGGGGGTAACCGGCGATTATATAGGCTTCAGTGCGGCGAGAAGTCGGGCAGGCCGGTCATCAGGGTCCAGCGGGTCTTTTCCTTGTCGTAACGCCAGCGCTGCGTATCGACAAAGCTGCGTTCCGCCTGGGTATTCACGTTCACGACGCTGATCTGCACCGTCTGCACGACTTCATCGTCGCCATCCGGGTGTGGGCCGGCGCCATCGTCGTAGCCGGTGATACGCAGCTGGGCGAGGCGGCTCTGCTCCAGCGAGCTGACGGGGTGGTCGGCCGCGTAGGTCTTGTCCACGAACGTGAGCGCTGCGCCGTAATCGCCCCAGCGGATCGCCGAGCCGTACTGGCCGAGGGTTCGCGTCAGGGCCTCATTGCGAA
The DNA here is from genome assembly GCF_036500425.1 of Luteibacter sp. Classification (GTDB taxonomy): domain Bacteria; phylum Pseudomonadota; class Gammaproteobacteria; order Xanthomonadales; family Rhodanobacteraceae; genus Luteibacter. The sequence continues at coordinate 38,183 of NZ_DASYCB010000051.1, read as the reverse complement.
TATCGGTGGCGCACCCCGACAGCAGCGCGGCCGTGGCGAGGAGAAGGGCGGGCAGGACGAATCGGCGCATAGCGGTATCCAACGTGGCGTCGGTCCGCATTATGCCCGGCGTTTGGCTACGAAGCGCGCGGTAAGGGTGGCGGCAGGCTTGTCACCGGTCCCCGGGACGACGCAGGTCAGGTCGCCGCGCGCCCGGCCGCGGGCATCCAGCGTGGTGAAGAAGGTTTTCCAGGTACGGCCCGGCGCCAGGCTGGCTTCCGCGCGCAGGTCGTCCCAGACCGGATCGAGGTAGCGGATCGAGGAGTCCGCGACGAACAGGTCGCAATCGTCGCCCCGGCTACGCAGGTTCGCCTCGACCAGCGCCCAGCAGGCCAGGGTCATCAGGCTGGCCAGGCTGCCGCCGAACGCGCAGCCCTTGTCGTTGATGTTGGGTTGCAGCGGGGCGGTCATCACCAGGCGTTCGCCATCGCACCCGGGTATGTGGATACCCATGGCGCGTGCGAGGGGGATACTGTCGAGGATGAAGCGCTCGAGACTGGCGAAAGTGGGGTCGGGCGTAGTCATAGAAGCGGGAGTCTACGGAACGCGGCTAACCGTTCGCATCCGTACGGCTTGACCCCAACCTTCGGCATTGGCGATGGCCGGGCGGTGTTTCTATCCTCGAGCGTCCCCCGCGTCGATGCGCTCTGCAGGAAGCCTCGTGAGTCGTTCGCAGCCGTTACGTAATGTCACTGTCGTTATCACCCGACCCGCCGGTACAGCCGGCCCACTCGCCCGGCGCGTGCGCAAGTTGGGCGGCGTGCCGGTCAGCGTGCCGGGCCTCTCGCTGCGTGCCACTGAGGACGCAAGCGCCGTCGATGCCTCGCTGCGCCGTGCGCTCGAAGGCGATGTGTTGATCTTCACCAGCCCGGCCGCCGTGCGCTTCGCCGCCGATGTGCTGCCGCTGGCCACGCGCGCCACGGTCGTTGCCGTGGGGCGTGGCACCGCCCGCGCGCTAAAGACGGCAGGGGTCGGCCATGTCCTCTTCCCAGAAACTTCGCAGGATAGTGAGGGTGTGCTCGCGCTGCCCGAGCTGGCGACGGTGGCCGGTCGCCGCGTGGCTTTGATCGGTGCACCGGGCGGCCGTGGCGTCTTGCGCGAAGCGCTGGCCGCGCGCGACGCCATCCTCGATGAGGTCCATGTCTACCACCGTGTCGCCCCACGCATTGATCGCCGCCACATCGATCCCCTGCTCAAGCTGACCCGCCGCTCGGCGGTGTTGCTCTCCAGCGCGGAAGCGCTCGACCACCTGCACCGTGCGCTGATCGCCCCGGCCTGGCGCCGGCTAGTGCAGTCGGTGGCCGTGGTGAGCAGCGAGCGGCTGCGCGCGGTGGCCCAGGGCATGGGATTTGAACGGGTGGTGGTCGCCCGTTCCGCGCTGCCGACCGACTTGCTGGCCGCGGCGGCCGAGGTGTCCTTCACCCGCCGTTGAAAGATGTATTCCGTGCGTTGGCGTATGGCCTGCTAGCATGCCTGGCATGACGACCGAGACGCCTCCGACCGAATCCGCCCCGGCCACGCCGGGCCCGGCCGCTCCCGCGCCTGCCGCCGGGACCCGGCGCAGCCCCGATCCCGCGCCGCGACGAGGCGGTGGGGCACTGGCTATCGCCGTGTTGCTCTCGCTGGCAGCTGCCGGCGTCGCGGGCTATACCGCGTGGACGGTGTGGAACCTGCGTGAGGACGTCGGCGCAACCAACGGCCTGAAGGGCCAGGTGGATACGTTGCAGGCGGCCGTGAACGGTCTGCGCGATGACAATGCCAACCTGCGCCGTCGCCTCAGCGACGCGGATGGCGTGAACCGCTCGGCACGCGAAGAAGTGCTCGGCATGGCCGAGCGCACCAAGAACCTCGAAGACGCCGTGGCGAATCTCTCCGAGCGTAGCCTTAGTGGCCATGACGCCATGCTGCTGGATGAGGCGGAATCGCTCCTGCGCATGGCCAAGGAACGCTTCGCCCTGTTCGGCGATGCCAGCGGCGCGCTCGCGGCGTACGACCTCGCGGACAAGAGCCTGGCCTCAGTGAACGACAGCGCCTTTGCAGCGGTACGCCAGAACCTGGGCGCCGAGCGCGAAGCGCTGGTCGCCGTGCAGCCGAAGGCGCGCGCCAGCGACCTGGCGACGCTCGCCGATCTCCGCGCACAGATCGCCACGCTGCCCTTGAAGGATATCGATACCCAGGCTGGCGCCGATGAAGAGCGCACGTTCTGGCAGCGTGCGGGTAACGCGCTCGGAAGCATCGTGCGCATCAGCCATGACGAAGGTACGCCGCTTGGCCTGGCGGATGATCGCCTGGCCCGTGAGCTAGCCGCGCTGGATGTCGCGCATGCCGAGGCCGCCGTGCTCGCTTACGACGATCGTGCCCGTGCTGCGGCGCTCAAGCGGGTGGACGCCACGCTCGTCGCCCATTTCAACAACCAGGCGCCGTCGGTACAGACCGCGCGGCAACGCATCGCGACCTTGCTGGCCAGCCAGGCAACGGGCGTTGAGCCGAAGCTCGGTGCGGCGCTGGAAGAACTGCGCAGCTTGCGCTCCGTGCATGCACTCAAGGCCAGCGCGCCGGCGCATGCGACGTCGGCCGCATCCGTGGCGCCTGCTGAACCAGCCCCTGCGACGTCGACCGCTAAGGTCTCGCCATGAAGCTCTGGCGCTGGATCGTCGGACTCATTTTCGTCGCGGTGCTGGCGGCGTTCGCGTGGCACTGGGTCGCAGACGATCCGGGTTATGTCCTGATCCACTTGCGTGGCACGACGCTGCAAATGACCGTGGTCACGGCCGTCGTCCTGCTGCTGGTGGCCTGGGCCGCCATCGCGTTCCTCGTGGCGCTCATTCGCTGGCCGTTTGGCGCGATGAACCGCCGGCATCGTCGCCTGAGTCGCCGTCGCCTCGCCGATGGCCTGGTGGCGTTGATCGAAGGACGCCATGGCGAGGCCGAACGCGACCTCCATCGCGCCGCCCGTTATCCCTCGGTGCGCGGGCCTGCGTTGCTCGCCGCCGCGGAAGCGGCCGAACGCCACGGCGAATCGCAGCGCGCGATCGAAACACTGGACCTCGCCGCGCAGGAAACGCCGCGCGCCGCACGCGTGTTGCGCGCGCGCCTGATGCGCCGTACCGGACGCGCCGCCGAGGCGGTGTCCTTGCTGGCGCCAGAAGCAAATAGCGGCGCACTCACGCCCTCGGGTTGGGTCGAGTTTGCCGAAGCCTCGCTCGCCAGCGGTGATCCGCGTGGCGCCACGCGTGCGCTTGAGCCGCTGCGCAAGAGCGGTGAACTCGGTGCACCGGCGTTCCATCTGCTTGAAGCGCGCGTGGTCGCCGCGGAGATCCTCGCTACGCAGGATGGCGCTTCGCTTTCCAGCCTATGGTCGCAGTTGCCCAAGGGTCAGCGCCGCTTGCCCGTGGCGATTGACGCGTACGCCCGCCAGGCGATGCGTTTCGGGCAGTCCATGGCCGCCATGGACGAGATCGAATCCGCGTTGCGTCGCGAATGGTCGCCCGCGCTGGTCACCACCTACGGAACCATGGGCTCGGAAGATCTCGAGCAGCGCCTGCGCCGCGCTGAAGCATGGATCGATACGCATCCGAACGATGCCGCGCTGCTGACCACCGTAGGCCGCATGTGCGTGCGCATCCATTTATGGGGCAAGGCGAAGCCTTATCTCGAGCGTGCGCTCGCGATCGAGCCGAACGCGGCCGCGTGGGAAGCGCTGGGCGATGTTTACCTGGGCGAGGGGCAGGCCGACCTTGCGCAGCGTTGCTATCGGAACGCCTTCGCCCTCGCGCGTGGCGAACTCACCGAAGCCTTGCCCGAGGCCCGGGGCGGGCGCATCGATACGCGGGTCAGCGCGGTCGAGGAGCGTGACCAGCACGGCGTGCCGCGTCTGTCGCCCTGATCGCTCCTTTAGTGGTCGTTTGACGACTCGCCCGTGCCGCTCGGTGCGTGCCAGTGGCCGTCCAGTGCGCAACGCTGGGCGCGCCGCTTTGCCTGCACCACATCCGTGGCAGGCATGCCGGCGAACGCATCCGGGCGATCGAAGCGCGCATAGAGTTCCACGCATTCGCGAGGGGTCAACGCAGCCTCGTTGAAGTTCGGCAAGGGCTCGCTCTTGCCCTCGCGACTCGCGGTCTGGATCCCATTGAGGATCAGGTAGACGAGCATCCCGACGAACCACAGGATCGTCCAGGCCAGGGGAGGGAGGCGTAGCGACCGCCGGCGCACCGGCGGTCGCGCGCCGATCGGCACGATCGCTGATGCGGGTGCCGCGCGTTGTCTGAATTCGTCTTGCGTGGACGGCGGCAGGGCATCAAACGCGGCTTTCCACGCGCTGATCTGGGCCGGCGTGAGGTGCAGCATGAGCCAGTCGGGCAGTAGTTCAGTCAACCGGCCGACGTCGGGCCAGCGCCGGGCTATGTAGCCATCGATGCCGGCGTGCGCGCGGGTGATGAGTTCAAGCCACGTCGCGCGCCAGCCAGCGTCCAGCGCATGCCAGATCTCGCGCTGGGCCAGGACGCAAGCAATCCATGCCGCGCGAGGATCCCCGGCGCGCAGTCGCCCCACTTCATGCCAATGAAATGCGGTGGCAGCCGCGTCGAACAGGGCCGACCGTTGCGGGATCGAACTAGCACGCAGCGCATCGATAAGCAGGTCTTCGAACTGGCCGGGCGCATCGATATAGCCGAGCCGCAAGGAGACCAGCGTATCGTCAAGCAGCGTGGCCATGGCATCAGCGTGACCGCGCCTGGCGCCTTCGCGAAGCCGTTGCATGGCTTCCTGCGCGGCTGCGTCCTGCGCAGGCGGGATGGGAGTGGGCGGCTCGCTCTCTCCTGCATCCGCCGTGATTTTCACTGGCGCCATGATGATGACGTCGTCCGTCACGGGCTGCTCGTCACACCAGGCCAGCGCCGCTTCATAAGCCTCACGCAGGCGTTGGAATGCCTCGGGATCCACGCCAGGGTCGAGCCGGCGCAGCTGCGCGGCATAAGCCCGCCGCACCATCACCGTATCGGCATGGGGAGGGAGGCCCAGGGTTTCGAGGTGCCAGGGAAGCGCTGCCATGCCCTAACGGGTCAGTCGATGCGGTCAGGGGCAAAGTAGCTATCGGACTCGATAGCTTTCAACGCGTCACGAAACTGCACCGCATCGCGGGCGATAAGCCTGGGGTCCTGACTGGCTAGCACCTGTTCGAAGTGCGCAATCATCTGGCCGACGTGGTCGCGCGCCGTTCCCAGCAGTTGCTCGTACATGCGTTCGGCGCGTGCGAGCAGGGTGCGGTTTTCCAGCGTATCGCGTGGGTGGATCTTGAGTGCGGCGAGCGCTGCAAGACGGCGGGCGATTTCCTCATCTGACATGTGCGCCTGTCCGCTCTCGATCACCAGACGCTGGATCTCGCCGGTCGCGACGACGCTGACTTCTACCTCGAGCAGGCCGTTGACGTCGTAGGTGAAGCGCACATCGACGCCGCCCTCGTGCGCAGGGCCCGGCTCGATAGGGACGCTGACTTCTCCCAGCCGGATGTTGTCGCGAACCATGCGCGACTCGCCTTGATACACGCCGATCGCGATCTTGCGCTGCTGCGGGTGCACGGGATGGAACCGTTGCACCCGGCTGACCGGCACGACGGTGTTCCGTTCGATGATCGGCGCGTAATAGCCTTCGGCCATGCCGCCTTGCTCGAGCGCCCGCACGACTTCGGTGCCCAGCGTATACGGGCAGACGTCGGTCATCACGGTCTCGTCGAGCGCCTTGTCCTTCATCTTGAGGCCGGCCTGGACCGCTGCGCCAAGCGCCACCACCTCATCCGGATTGAGTCCCACCGCCGGGAAGCGGCCAAACATGCGCGTGGCTAGCGCGCGGATCATGCTCATGCGCGTCGCGCCGCCGGCCAGCACGACATTGTCGAGATCGGCTGCGCGGATGCGCGCGTCGCGCAAGGCGCGTTCGATAGGCCGCCATAAGCGGTTCAGAAGCGGCTCGGCGAGCTTCTCGAAGGCATCCGCATCCAGTTCAACGCTGGCCTGGCTGCCTTGCCAGCTGATCTCGAACGACGCCTTGCCCTGCGCGCTCAGTTCACGCTTGGCGGCTTCGGCACGTGCGCCGAGGCGCTGCATGAAGACGGCATCGGCGCGTGCTTCGTCCGGGATGCCCGTGCTGAAGGCGAGATCGGCGATCAGGGTCGCGAAGTCTTCACCGCCGAGCATGTTGTCACCGGCGCTCGCGCGCACCTCCATGACGCCATCGAACATCTCGAGGATCGAGACATCAAACGTGCCGCCACCCAGGTCGAAGACGAGGAACTGCGTTTCGCGCTGGCCCTCGTGCATGCCGTAGGCCAGCGCGGCGGCCGTGGGTTCGTTGAGGAGGCGCTCGACCTTGAGTCCCGCGAGCTCACCAGCCGCACGCGTGGCCTTGCGCTGGGCATCGGAGAAGTAAGCCGGCACGGTGATAACAGCCTCGGTGATCGGCTCACCGAGGAATGCCTCGGCGTCTTCCTTTAGCGCGCGTAGCACCAGGGCTGAGAGTTCCTCGGGGCGGAAGTCGCGGTCGCCCAGGCGTACGATCCGGGCGCTGCCCATGTACCGCTTGAACAGGGCGGCGGTGAGATGGGGATGCGTTTGCAGGCGCTCGCGGGCCACCTCACCGATAAGGACACGGCCGTCCGTATCAAAGCCGACGCACGAGGGCGTGAGGAAGCTACCCAGTGCGTTGGGAACCAGGCGTGGGCCACCGTCTTTCCAGACGGCGACGAGGCTGTTGGTCGTGCCGAGGTCGATACCGACGATCATAGAGTCACTCAAAGGCGCGGATGATCATGCCAAGGATCATCACGGTGAGGATGGCGAGGGGTAGCCAGCCGATGCGGTGGCCAGGCCCGGCGGATGCTTCAGCCCGGGGGCGGCGCGTGTACTGGCGTGCCCACTCGGCGGCTTGCTCTGGCGTGAGGTAGAGCGCCATCAGCTGCGGGTAGCGGGACAACGCCTCGTTGGCAGCATGCCAGGTATCAAGATGATCGTGCATGGGCGAGCCGCGCACGATCGCCTCAAGGGCGACCATCAAGCGCGGGCCATCCCAGGATTGCGACAACGTGTGGCGCTGCCGTTCCACGGCCTCGATCCACGCGCCGCCGCCGGCGCCGAGGCCGCGGAAGTGACTCAGGTCATTCCAGCCGAGCTGGTCCATGGCGACACGAAAGACGGCGGCGCGCTGGCGCATGCCGCCCACGGCCAGTCGCTCGATCAGGCCTTCCTCGAATACCGCCTTCGCTCCGGGGTGTTGCAGGCGCAGGTCGGCAAGGCTGGCGGCCAGCTCGCGGGCAATATCGGCATCGTCGCCGCCGTGTACGCGATAGCAGAAACGATCAAGCGCGCGCCTGCCCAGGGTCGTGGGAGTATCCAGGTGCGATGCTTCTTGCACCGGCGGCTGATGCCCATCCACGGCCTGCTGAGGTTCGCTCCGAGGTGCGGGCGGCGTGTTGCCGGTGTCGAGCGCCGTGGGCGCTGTCGGCTGGCCGTTGTCGGCAACGAAGCCGCGGGCCACTTCGTAGGCCTGGCGCAGGCGATCGAAGGCCACGGGGTCCGTGGCCTGGTCAATGGCCTTCAACTGCTGGGCGTACGCACGCTTCACCTCGCGTTCTCCCGCCGAGGCATCGAGGCCGAGATGGCTGAGGAACCATGGCGTGGTCATGGGCCTGCTCCGTGGACGGTACCGACGATCATGTGATCCCTGACATGCCCGCGCGGTCTGGCGGGCAACCCCTTGTTAGCGGCAGGCGCGGCCCTGCCTTTAAGGCCTGCCGCGCGCCGCTTGGCCCCCTACAGCGCGGTCAGGTTCGCATAAGCGTAAACCAGCCACTTGGCACCTTCATCCTGGAAATTGACCTGCACCCGCATGTGGGCGCCGGCGCCCTCTGCGCTGACGATCGTGCCTTCGCCGAACTTGGGGTGGCTGACCCGCTGGCCCAGCCGTACGGCGGTCTGTTCCTGCAGGCTGGCGCCGCCGCCCGCGAAGCGGTCGGCGTACGCCGGGCGCGACACCTGTACGCGGGGGCGCAGCTCGTCGATCAGCTCGGGCGGAATTTCGCCCAGGAAACGGGAGGGGCGGGCGAGCATTTCGGTGCCGTGCATACGCCGCGATTCCGCATGCGACACAAACAGCTTTACCCGCGCACGAGTAATGCCGACGTAGGCCAGCCGGCGCTCCTCTTCCAGGCGATTCTCTTCTTCGGTGGAGCGCTGGCTGGGGAACAGCCCTTCTTCCATGCCGACCAGGAAGACTACCGGGAATTCGAGGCCCTTGGCGGAATGCAGGGTCATGAGCTGCACGCAATCGTCCCAGGCTTCGCCCTGGCCTTCGCCCGCTTCAAGCGCGGCGTGCGAAAGGAACGCAGAGAGTTCGTTGAGTCCAGCGTCGGTATCTTCCGGAGTCATCTCGAAGCGGCTGGCGACGTTGACGAGTTCATCAAGGTTCTCCACCCGGGCCTCGCCGTTGCCGCGCTTGTCGGCCTCGTAGAAGTCGCGCAGGCCGGTGTGCGCGATCGCGTGTTCGATCTGCTCGGCGAGATCCAGCGCCGACGGGGCGTCGTTGCCTTCGACATCGCCACCGCGGAACGTGCGGTGCATCTCGTCGATCAGGCTGATGAAGGCGCGCAGGGCGTTCTTCGCGCGGCCGGCGAGTTTGCCCGTGGCGACCTCGTTGAGCACGGCTTCCCACATCGAGCTGCCTTCCAGCCGCGCGCGGCGGCGCAGCTCGTCCAGCGTGCGATCGCCGATGCCACGTGGCGGCGTATTGACCGCGCGCTCGAAAGCGGCGTCATCGTGGCGGTTCGAGGCCAGACGAAGATAGGCGAGCGCGTCCTTGATTTCCGCACGCTCGAAGAAGCGCAGGCCGCCATAGACTCGGTAGGGCAGGTCGCGCTGGATCAGCTGTTCTTCGAAGTTGCGCGATTGCGCATTCGAGCGATAGAGGATGGCGCAGTCGCGCGCATTGCCATGCTCCGCGATATGTTCACGGATACGCTCGATGACGAAGCGCGCCTCATCCTGTTCGTTGTACGCGGCGTACAGCGCGATGCGGTCGCCCTCGTCACCATCGGTCCATAATTGCTTGCCAAGGCGGCCACCATTGCGCGCGATGACCGCGTTCGCGGCATTCAGGATCGTCGACGTGGAGCGGTAGTTCTGCTCCAGGCGGATCGTCTTCGCGCCTGGGAAATCGCGCAGGAACTGCTGCACGTTCTCGACCTTCGCACCACGCCAGCCGTAGATCGCCTGGTCATCATCGCCGACGACGAAGACCTGGCCGGTGCTGCCTGCGAGTACGCGGATCCAGGCGTACTGCAGCGTGTTGGTATCCTGGAATTCGTCAATCAACAGATAGCGCCAGCGATCCTGGTAGTGCTTCAGCACGTACGGATCTTTTAGCCACAGCTCGTGCGCACGCAGCAGCAGCTCGGCGAAATCGACCAGGCCGGCACGCTGGCACTGTTGTTCATAGGCCTTGTAGACCTCGACAAACGTGCGCGTCACCGGATGATCACGGTGCTCGATGCTATCCGGGCGCTTGCCTTCATCCTTCCAGTTGTTGATCTGCCAGGCCGCCTGGCGTGGCGGGTAGCGCGCCTCATCAAGGCCCATGCCGGCGATGACGCGCTTGATCAGCCGCTGCTGGTCATCCGAATCCAGGATCTGGAAGCCCTCGACCAGCCCGGCCTCCCGCCAGTGGCGGCGTAGCAGGCGGTGGGCGATACCGTGGAAGGTGCCGACCGTGAGGCCCTGGGTACCGCCTGGGACGATGCCATCGAGGCGCGAGCGCATTTCGCCCGCGGCCTTGTTGGTGAAGGTGACCGAGAGAATCGCCCACGGCGGCACGCCTTCGACCTGGGTTAGCCAGCCGATGCGGTGGGTGAGTACGCGGGTCTTGCCGGAACCGGCGCCGGCGAGGATCAGGTAGTGCCCCGGTGGGGCGCTGACGGCCTCGCGCTGCGCGTCATTCAGGCCGTCGAGAAGGTGGGATACGTCCATCCCGCCATTGTACCGGAGCGGGGCCCCCCGGACCCGGCCGGGAGGCCCGCCGCAAGCGGCTTAGCGCTTCCGGGCGATGCCGGCGACGGCGACGATGCCGCCGATCACGATACCGGCGATACCCACCCATTGCGGCACGGCCTTGTCGTGGGTCGCTTCGATCTTGGCGGGCCCCAGCGAGGCCACCGTATCGGTCTTCTGGTAGCTGCCGTTGCCCATGACCACCCAGATACCCAGGCCGATGAGAATGATGCCAACAACGATGAGACCTGCGCGCATGTGTGTACCCCTCTATGGATCGGTGGCAGGAGCATGCGTTGACGAATGTGAGCGAAACGTAAGCACGCGATGCCCCGTAGGAGCGCGCTCGCGCGCGATAACCGTGCGACACCGCCTCGATCCCACCGCGTCACTACCCAACCAACTCCCGCGCCCGCAACACGTCGACAATACGTGCCGCGAGCAACGCAGGCGTCAGCTCCGCACCGTCCAGTCGAAGCTCCGGCCTTTCCGGCACCTCATACGGATCGCTGACGCCGGTGAAGTGCTTAAGCACGCCCGCGCGGGCCTGCGCATACAAACCCTTGGTGTCCCGCGCTTCGCACACCTCCAGGCTGGTGCTGACGTGCACTTCGATGAAGTCACCGTGGGCCTCGACTAGCGCGCGAGCTGCGGCACGGTCCTCGGCATACGGTGCGATCGGCGCGCAGATGGCAATGCCGCCGTGGCGTACCACTTCCGAAGCGACGTAAGCGATTCTCAGGATGTTGGCCGAACGGTCTTCGCGCGAGAAGCCCAGGCCGGCCGAAAGCGTCTTTCGTACCTCGTCGCCATCGAGCAAGCTGACTTTTCTTCTCGTGGTTTCCAGGATGGTGGCCATCAGGGCTTGGGCGATGGTCGATTTGCCCGCGCCGGAAAGGCCTGTGAAGAAGATGGCACAACCACGGTCCGCCGGTCGCGGAAAGCGTTGCCGGAGGATCGCTTCAATGTCCGGGTAGGTGAACCACGCAGGGATCGGGCTTCCTTCCTTCAGGTGCTTGCGAAGTTCGGTGCCGGATACATCGCTCACGGCCTCGCCTTCATGAAGCTCGTCGGTGGGGACGTAAGCCTGGCGTCCCGGTGAGAAGACCATGGGGGCGAAGGGGAGCACGGTGATGCCTAACTCGTTGGCGTGCGCCTCGACCAGGGCCTGCGCCGCGAGCAGCGCGTAGAAGGGGCGCCCCGACGCATCCTTGCCCGGACCGGCATGATCGCGGCCGACGATGAAGTAACCCGCGCCGAAGTTCTTCCGGATGATCGCGTGCCAAAGTGCTTCGCGCGGGCCGGCCATGCGCATGGCCAGGGGCAGGACCGCCAGCTTCACCGAACCCTCTGGGTAATGCGCTAACAGCGCGCGGTAGCAGCGGACGCGGGTGTACGTATCGATGTCGCCATCTTTCGTGCGTCCGACGACGGGATGCAGCAGCAGTTTGCCGCCAACGGCTTGCATGGCCCGCCGGGTCAGCTCGACGTGCGCCCGATGCAGCGGGTTGCGCGTCTGGAAGGCGACGATGCGATCCCAGTCCTGCTCGGCAAGCCACGCACGTATCTCGCGGGGCGTGGCGCGCAGGTCGGTGAAGTCATGGTGGGCCGGTCGCTGCAGCCCGCGAAGGCGGCCGCCAAGATAGACACCACCCCGGCCGAGCAGGTCGGCGACGCCCGGATGCTGGCGATCCAGCGTCCCGTACACGCCCATGGCTTCGCGGGTCTTGTCGGGCCGGAAGATGTCCGAAAGTGTGAGCATGGCAAGCGCCGTGCCCTGGATGTCGCGCAATACGATGTCCTGGCCGACCGAGAGCGGTGCCGCGACCTCCTCGGAGACATCCAACGTGATCGGCATCGGCCAGAGCGTGCCATCGGCCAGGCGGAGGCCATCCACGACAGCGCGATAGTCCGCTTCGCTCATGAAACCATCGAGTGGCGAGAACGCGCCATCGAGAAGAAGCTCGAGATCGCACAGGTGGCGGTGATCGAGCACGACGCTGGCCAGTGCACCGGACGCGCGCCTGGCGTCGAGCGCTTCCGCCCCGGGTAGGTATAGCTCCTTGAGTTCGCCCCCGTGCGCTTCGATCAGCATGGTCAAACGATCGTTACCTGGTTGACGTTGTTCTTCGGATCCATCCAGAACGCCTCGTTGGCAAAGCGCCCAAAGACCTCGCGCGGCAGGACCGGTGTGCGCTCGACGGCCTCGACTTTGGCGCGAACCGAATGCAGTCCGGGCATGCCGACGCGCGCATCGAACTCATCGGCGCTGTAGGCGATGCGGTCAAAGTCGTGCTCGAACCACGGTTCACCCAGGAAACCATAGACCGCACGCATGGCCGCTTCGGGATCGCGCACCAGGCTTTCGTAGGTGAGCAGCAGCAGGTGGTCATGGGCGTGCTCGCCGTAGAACGCCTCCTTCGCCGCCTGATACGCAAAGCCGACCATGCCACGCGGATCGGTTAGCGCCTCGACCCGTGAGTACACCGTGGTATTCGTGTCGTAGCGGAACACCTTGCTGACGCTGATCGGCTGCTTGAGCACGAGGCGTTCCATGCTATCGAGCACCCAGGCCAGCTGGCGAACGCAGGCGATGACCTTCACGCCAGGGAACAGCGTGTTGAGCAAGCCCATGCGGCTGCACCACAGGCGGCTCATGTCGAAGATCGCCTCGGCGCGGGTATCGACCGAGTAGAAGTTTTCCACCAGGCCGCGCAGGATCGCCACACGTTGTTCGTCCGAGACCTCAAAGGCGAAATCGTTCTTGCTGCTGGCCTCGGCGACCACCACACCCATGATGTCGGCCACGGGGCTGGTCATGCCGGCTCGGAAGCGCGGATTCTGATTCAGGATCGCAGCAAGCAGTGTGGTGCCCGCGCGTGGCAGCCCGGAGATGAAGTGGAATCGGCGCTGGGTTTTGAGGGCATCGGGCGTCGCGGACATGCAGTGTGCTTCCTTGGGACGTGATGGGTGCAACTGATCAGCGCGCAGGCGCCGTGGAGGCGCGCAGGCGCATTTGGTACTCAACCTCGACCATGCGGGGTTCGCCTTTGCCTAGCAGCCCCAGCAAGAGCTCCTCGGTGGCGCGCCTGCCCATGTCGCGGACCGGTTGGTGCACTGTAGTGAGCAAAGGCCATACCTGCGTAGCGATCGTCGTGTCGTCGAAACCACAGATGGATACGTCGCCGGGCACCGACACGCCAGCCTCGGCGGCGGCCCAGATGGCACCGACGGCCATGTCATCGTCTGCCGCGAAGATCGCCGTGGGCCGCTGCTTCAGGCGCAGCAGCTGGCGAGCGGCGTTCACGCCCGACTCGAAGGAGAACCGGCCTTGCACCATGTAATCAGGGCGCTCATCCAGCCCGGCACGCTTGAGGCCATCGCGGAAACCCGCCAGGCGCCACACCCCCGCGCCATGCTTCGGGTCACCAATGATGTGCGCGATGCGGCGGTGCCCCAGTTCGACGAGGTGCGCGACCATCGCCGCCGCCGCCTCGCGTTCGCGCAGGATGACGCCGGCGATGCCCTTGGGCTTGCGCGGCGCGATGGAGGTGAAAGGAAGTTCGATGGCGCGCAGGTGGGCGAGCAGGGCCGCGTGGTCGGTGATGGGGGGCGTGAGGATCAGGCCATCAGGGCGGTGACGCCACAGGATGCCTTCGACACGTTCCATGAAATCCGCTGCGGTGGAGTCCAGTGGCTGCACCATCATGCTGTACTGGTGCGCCTCGCAGGCTTCCTGCACGCCGGCCTGCACTTCCATGATGTAGCTCGGCGACAGGTTGTCGTAGAGCAGCCCGATCATGAAGGAGCGGTTGGTCGCCAGGCTACGCGCCGACGTAAGCGGCCGGTAGTTCAGTTCGGCGACGGCCGCCATGACGCGCTCGCGCACTTCCTTGCGCACGCCCGGCTCCTGGTTGAGCACGCGCGAGACGGTCTTCTTCGACGTATCGGACGCACGAGCCACATCGTTGATGGTCACGCGCGACATGAAGGCCTCTTCAATGCTTTGTTCCCTGGGTGCCCCCCGCCGCGAACTGCTCCACGGGGGTGTTCCAACCGGCCACCTCGACCACCATGCCGGTCGCGCCCTGCGCCGGGTAGCGTGCGGTCAGCACGATGGATTCGCCGGGCCAGAGCGTGACGTCATTGTCAGTCCACCTCACGGGTAGCGCAAGCTCGCCTTTAGCGCCACGGCGCATCGAAAGATGCTCCTGCACGGCGGCGGCTGTAGACGACGACGGCACGGAAAGGGTGACCGTGGTAACGGCCTCATCACCCTCACGCACGGTCGAGGCATGCACCTCGCGGGTCGCCTTGGATAGCGATGCCAGGGCGGTGAAATCGCCATACTGCGTCAGCGGCGTCAGGTACCAGTTCGACTTCGCCCAGTCGAGTTTGTCCGGTCGCGTGGATAGCCAGTAGACATTGCGGCTGACCGCCTTGCCGCCGGCTTCGGCGAGATCCAGCTCCACGAAATAGACCGTGGACAGATCCGCGATCGGGGGCAGGTCGAGTACCGGCTGCGTGTGGTTGCCTGCCAGGTCGATCCCTGGCACCTGTTTCTGGTAGCGCACGCTACCGTCGAGGTTCCGGACCCGGACCGTGGCCTGCAGCCCATGCCGTTCGTCCAGCGTGTGGTTCACCACCACGATGGCATGCGCATCGTATGAGTACTGGATGTGCACCGGCTCGTTGGCCTTCTTGGCGCCGTAGTACGCGCCGGCCGGGTTCAGGTAGTAGTCGTAGAGATGCCAGTGCAGCGACGGCCATGCGTTGTTGAGCATCCAGTAGATGACGCCGGTGGCCGGGTTGGAAGCGCCCATGTGGGCGTTGAACGCCTCGAACTGCGCGCGCACATTGTCGTAGTTATCGAGCTGGGCCTTCGCCACATAGTCGGCGAGTCCGGTGGGCGCACCATACCGCTGCGCCAGCGCCGTATCGAACGGCGTAAGCACGGCGAAGGTCGACCAGTCTGCCGACGCGTGGTACTGCCGGGCTTCCGGATATTTCCAAAGCGCTTCCTGCTCCTGCACCGACAGCATCCGCTGCACGTCCTCCAGCCGCGGTATCACCGCGCCAGCGCTGACTTCCGAATCGAAGCCGAAGGCCCCGCCCAGTTTGTCGGCATACCAGTACGACGGTGGGATCCAGTCGTAGGGGCCCGCCATCTTCATGCCGGACGGGCCGGCTTCGGCGGTCTTCTCGTCGACGGCCGCTGAAATGATGGGAAGCGACCAGTCCTCGGCACGTAGCGTGTCGGTGTACATCTTGGAAAGCGCCGGGGGTGGCGCATGGTCGCTGCCAATGTAGAAGCCAATCACCGAGGGGTGGTTGCGTAGCAGGCGCGCTTCACTGGCCATCGAGGCTTGCGCCACCCGCATGTCGGCATCGTTCCACGGTTGGCCACCCGTCTTCGCCGCCGCTTCCCATTTCGAACAGCATTCCCAGCCGGCCAGTACGAGGATGCCATTCCGATCGGCGAGGTCGTAGAACCGGTCGTTCTCCAGTTTGCCCTCGCTGCGGATGGTGTTGATGCCAAGGTTCACGACGTAGCTAAACTCGGTTTCCATGCGCGCAGGATCGTCGCGCAGGAACATGTCGGGAGCCCAGCCGCCACCGCGTATGAGCAGGGGCTTGCCGTTGATGATGAACTGGCGATAGCCCTGGCGCGTCCATGTCGATTCGACGCGGCGCACGCCGAAGTTCGTGGTGGCGTGATCAGATGGAGCGCCGTCGACGGTCGCGTTCACCGCCATGGTGTACAGCGGATGATCACCCATGCCGATCGGCCACCAGACCCTCGGTGCATCGAGTGTCGCGGCTGGCGCGGACCCCGAGGCGAACGACACCACCTTCGTCTCGCCGGGGGCGAGGTGAACGGTCTGCTGCAAAGGCTTATCCGCGACGGTTCCCGAAAGCGTCGCGTCATGGGCGACCGTATCCAGGTTCGTAGCGGTGACCTTCACAGCGAGCGTCGCCTGTTTGAGGTCGGGCGAGAGCGTCGTGAGCACCAGTGGCGCGCTCAGCGCCACTGGCCCCGTCTGCACGATATCGACGCCGCGCCACGGACCCATGTTGTTATCCGGCGGCGTCGGGTTCCAGTCGACCCAGCCGATGGAAAGGCTCATTCGCGGGTCGCCGGGAAAGACGTTCAAGGCAAGAGCGTTCGCACCGGCGTGTACCCAGCGCGTCACATCAATATCTCTCACGGGGTAGGCGCCCGCGATATCGGCATGGTCGGCGACCTTCTGCCCGTTCACCCAGACATCCGCGCTCGCGATGATGCCGTGCGTGCGCAGTAAAGTGTGCCGCGATGCCGGGCCCTTGGCGAGCGTGAATCCGGCGCGGTACCACCACGGCGTCACGAACAGGTTGCCACTGGCATCCGGGACCTGGGCGGCACGCAGGTTATCGCTATGGAATACGTCGAACTTGAAGACGTCGTTCTCTAGCAGGCCAGCCATGGCCGTGGCGCGCCCGGTAACGGGATACCAGTCTTTGGCGGCGAAATGGATCGCGGAAATCGTGGCGCCCGCTTCTTGTGCCTTTGCACTGTCCTGGATCTGCCAGCGGGCAACCGGGGTCACCGTCCCGGCTTCCGCGGCCACACGCGTATCGGTATAGGTGACGCGTGCCATGGCCGCGGGGCCGGATGCCAGGCTTATCACGATGGCCGCTACGACGGCGGAACGGGCTGTGATCTGCATGACGTTACAGCTCCCCGGTGGCGGTGTGCTGGGTTTCGATAGGCGCGAAGGGCCATGCCACGTTCACTCGCGCCCAGAGCACGAACACCACGAGGCCAGCGAAAATCCACGCACCCGAAAGCAGCAGTGACAAGGTCGATGCGGAGAAGTAGACGTAAACCCAACCCACCGCGGCGATGATGCAGGGTACTGGGTAAAGCCATTGCCGGTAGGGGCGACGCAGCTGCGGCTCGCGCCGCCGTAACACGATAAGCGCGACGACCTGGGCGAGGGACTGCACAAGGATGGTCGCCGTCAGCAGCATGTTGATGACCTCGGTCAGGTCGAAGAACGTACCGATGGCTGTCACCAGGCCCATGGTCAGCAGGGCGACGTGCGGGAAGCCATGTCGCGCATGCAGGCGGCCGAACGTCGACAGGAAGACTTTGTCCCGTGCCGCCTCGAACGGCACGCGCGAGCCACCCAACAGGCCGGTAAACACGGAGGCGAGCGCCGTGATGATGATGAGCGTAGTCATCACGGCGGCAGCGGCGTGGCCCCAGCTGCGCTCTACCACCAGCGATGCGATGGACCTGGACCGCGCGATCTCCTGCCAGGGAGCCACGCCGAGCACGCTGATGTTGAGCAGGAGGTAGATCACCATCATCGCCATGATCGAGATGATGATGGAGCGGGGCATGGTGTGCCCAGGGTCGCGCAACTCGTCGCCAATATAGGCCGTGGTGTTGTACCCCAGGTAGTCGTACACGCCGATGATGAGTCCAGCGCCCAGGCCGGTGAAGAAGCGGGGGCCAAACGCATCGGGTGGGAAGTCGAAGGCGAGGTGAGCGTCAAAGTGTGAGAAGCCCGCCGCCGCCACGCCGATGATCGAGACGAGCATGATCACCCAGAGGGCTACGGTGATCACACGCACCGACTCGATGCGCCGATACAGCAGCCATGTGACGAGCGCGGTAGCCGCGATGCCCACGAGATGCGCCGGCCACCAACCCATGTTCGGGAAGAAGAACTGCAGGTACTCCACCATGCCGATAATGCCTGTGGACATCAGCAGGGGAATAGCCAGCAACATCGTCCAGATGAAGAGGAACGGCATGAGCTTGCCGGTGCGCTTCTGGAATGCTTCGCGCAGATACACGTAAGTACCGCCGGAGCCCGGCATTGCCGCACCGAGCTCCGCCCATACCAGCCCATCGGCCATCGCCAGCAAGGCGCCGACGATCCATCCGACAATGGCCTGCGGGCCCCCCATCGCGGCCACCATCAACGGAATGGTGATGAACGGGCCGATGCCGCACATTTGCGTCATGTTGATGGCGGTGCCGGAGAACACGCCGATCGAACGATGGAAGTTACGCTCGCTCATGGGGTTGCCTACCACTGGCCACGGATGCCGAACATGAACATGCGCTCGGAGAACGTCGAGTGCCCTGGCTGGTTCGGAAAGACCAGATAGTACTTCTGGTACTCATTGGTGAGGTTCGTGCCATTGAGGAACACTTCCAGTTGCTTGGCGAATTTGTACGAGATCGAGGCATCGATGTACTTCTGCGGTGCCTCATACATCTCCAGGCCGGTGATGCCGCCGACACTATCCATCACCGCGCGGCGCGAACGGTAGTTGTATGCCACGCGTGCCTGGAACCGGTCATCCTGGTACCAGAGGATGAAGTTGCCCGATTTCGTCGAGTTATCCTGGAACGGGATCTTCTTGCCCGCCAGATCCTTCTCGCCGGAGTTGCTGGGCGCGTACGTGGCGTTCACTTCCATGCCGGTCTTCGAGAGTATGCCCGGGAGGAAGGTAAAGCCTTGCCGGTAGTCGAATTCGGCGCCCTTGATGTTGTTGCCCGTACCCTGGACCGGCTGCGTGATAACGATGCAATGGTCGCGCACCACGCCGTCTTCGTCGGGCAGGGTGCAGTTAGTCACGCTGCCGTTCTTGATGAAGCTATCCACGTTGATGCGGAAGAGAGCAAGGCTGACCATGCTCGAGGGATTGATGTACCACTCCGCCGAGGCGCCAAAGTTGGTCGAACGCCAGGGATCCAGGTTTGGGTTGCCCGATGAGGTGCCGTTGGCCACGCGGAATATCGGCCCATCCGGTGTTTCGGACAAGGAGTAGTTCAACTGCAAGCCGCCGGCCCACGTGCTCAGGTCAAGCGGCATCATGTTCTTCGAGTACGCCAGGCGCACTTTCACGCTATCGGTCACATCCAGGGCGAAGTTCGCCGAGGGCAGGATGTCCTGGTACGACCGCTTGGTGATATCGACGCCCACGTCTTCCGGTTCGTCACCGTAAGCCCCCGGGTCACCGCTGAGGTGCTGCGTTACATCGAGCTTGCTGCGGATCAGGCGGACGCCCACATTGCCGCTGTAGGTCATGTCGCCGATGGTGCCGTTGAAATCACCCTGGAGGTAGCCCGAGAGTTCCTTGAGCCGTACGCCCCAGGTTGTGCCCGGTTCGCCTACGCTCACGGTATCGGGGTACAGCGATTTCCAGTACGCCTCGGGGTTCTTCATGGCGTTCGGGTCGATCGCCCAGAAATCGATGCCGGAACCGAGCAGGTTGTTATAGGCCTTGAAGTTGTCCGCCAGCGGCGCCGCCGTCTTCGGCATGGAGATGGCTGACAACGGCCCCGCGCGGAAGTAGCCCTGCTCGTTACCTGCAGTACACGTTCCGCTGTTCAACACCACGTCAGCACCGACATAGCGCACCAGGCAGCCGCCTGGGTCGCTGGCACCCATGCCAGCGTAGACCGGTGTTTCAAACGTGTAGCCTTGGTTGTCCGCGGTGCGGATGCTGTTGCGCACGCCGAACTTGAGCTTGAAGCCGTCGTTGAAGTCGAACTTGCCATCGAATCGCAAGGCGTTGAGGGCCACCTTGCGGTCGTAGTTGCCCGACGACTCGAGCGTCTTGAAGGTCCAGGCGTTCGGGTCCGCGAATGCCGCGGCCAGCTCGGCGGGCGTACCGATCTTCAGGTACCGCCCGCGGAAATCCGCGGTGATGGGTATGGTGTTCTGCGGGATGCCCGTGGGGTTGAATACACGGTTGCCACCCAGTTCCGCGGGATAGACCATGGTCCCGGGTGGCACCGCATCATCGGGTACGCCATCCGCCAGCACGTTCGGCCACAGCGCGCCGTCCGAATCGGAAATATTGACGTCGGTTTCCTGGAGCGACTGCGATGCCGTGTCGTGGATGCCGCGCAAGCTCGCCGTGAACGGGCCGCCGTCATCGTAGTCAAGCTGCAGGTTCAGGTTCTTGGCCTGGGAGAACTTGCGGATCATCTGCGAGTACGATTCCACGTCGCCCGGCCACTTCTGGTACACCTGCGTGGTGTAGATGTTCGAGCCTTCCCAGCCGGGTTCGGGCGTGCCATACGAGCCAAGCGCGGGTTTGCCCGTATCCTGCGATTGCAGCGGCACGTACGTCGCGCCCTGCCAGTTGGTCGAGTTGAACTGGACGCCGACGTTCCGGTCGAACTCGTGCTGCTGCGAGTAGAAGTAATCGCTGGTCAGGCTGAAGCCGTTGCCGATATCGAACTGGAACGAGGCGTTGCCCGACTTGCGCTTGCGCTCGGTGATGATCTGGTTGATGCCGAAGTTCTGGCTGCCCATGAACACGCCATTGGACTTGCCATCGCCGTTCACGTCCACGCTGCCGTCGGCATTCTGCACGATTTGTGACGGGATCGGTGCCCCATTCCACGGCGTGAGGAAGCCGTTGTAGCCGCCGGCACTCGCGGCGTTTTCGCCATTGAGCACGACACCATACTGGTCGAGGCCTTCAGTGGAATTCATGCGCCGGGTATCGGAATAGTCACCCGACAGCAGGAAGCCCCAACGTCCGTTGTCGTTGTAGGAGAACAGGCCGTTGGCCTCGGGGCCTGTGTGCTTGGTCGTCGATCCGCGCTCACCGTTGGCGGAGTAGCTGTATGTGAAGCCGGAAGGCAGGTCCCAAGGCCGGTAGGTGTGCAGGTCGATCGCGCCGCTGATACCTGCGTCGGTCTCGTCGGCGGTGGCCGATTTGACGACATCCGCACCGTGGAACAGCGTGGACGGCAGCATGCTGAAGTCAGGTTGCTGGGAATCGATCTGGTCGGCGGTGATGAAGACTTCGCCGTTCAGCATCGTGCCGACCTGCGGGAGACCGCGGACGTCGACGGATGTACCCACGCCAGCGTCGCGATTGATCTGCACACCCGTGATTCGCTGGAGCGAGTCCGTGATCGTGGTATCGGGGAGCGCGCCGATGTTCTCGGCCGTGATGCTGTCCTGGATCTTGTCAGCGTCGCGCTTCACGTCGATCGCTTTCATCTGCGAGGCGCGCACACC
The DNA here is from genome assembly GCF_036500425.1 of Luteibacter sp. Classification (GTDB taxonomy): domain Bacteria; phylum Pseudomonadota; class Gammaproteobacteria; order Xanthomonadales; family Rhodanobacteraceae; genus Luteibacter. The sequence continues at coordinate 17,071 of NZ_DASYCB010000051.1, read as the reverse complement.
GGTCACCGTGATCCCGGATAGGTCAACGGCGTGCTTCGCGGTATCCCCGTCACTGTCTTTGGTGTCGCCCTTTTTTGTTGGGGCGGGCGCGGGTGCCGGGGGCGGTGTGGTTTGCGTCGTCGCGGCCTGGGTGGGTTGCCCATCCTGCTGCACATCAAAGAAGGTGGCGGCACCTGCCGACGTCGATACGACGGCCAGCAGGGTCACCGTGATGGCGAACGACAAGGGATGCTTGCGAAGTGCTGTGGACATGACCGTGACCTCGTGACTGTTGCCTGTCGGAACTCAGGAACTTCTGTGCGGGAACGCGTAATGCCCGGCCGCGCCGTTGGGCGCACGCCGTCGTGGTGCTTTCATGTCTTCCCCAACCCACGACGCGCCCCTGCGCGCCGCCCTACTTTGAAAACGAAATCTGTCCCAGCGCCCACTGCCCCTCGCGTGGGTCGCCCGTTGCAAAAACACACAAGGCATGGGCACCCGCGGGCATGGGCGCGGGGAGGGTGGCCTCCTGGCGCACTTGCCCGTCGGTTGGCGCAAGCGGCAGCGTGGCAAGCCCAGGGCCGCTACAACTGTCCGCGTGGATCTCGATGGCATCGACCGTACCGTGGCGCGGGCGCACTACGGCGCCGCGTGCCTCATCGCCGTACCGCCAAGGCAGCCGTTCCGCAGTCACGCGGACATGTGTGGCGCCCTGCAGGTTCGCGGCCGGCCACATCCAGCACGCGTTGCCGATCTCTACGGCGTACACCGGGCTCGTGCCATGCGCCGGCCGGGCGCCCTGAAGCCGCGATGGATCTTCACCGGAGCAGGTCTGCAGCGCGGCGCCATCGCGGGTCAGCAGCGTGGCATTATCCAGCGTCTTCGAACGGGCAGTGGCGAGCACATCACCATCGGATGCAAAGGTGGCGGCCTGTACGGTCGTGCCTTCGGGCAGCATGAGTGGCTGCGTATACAGCGTGGACCGTATGTTGGGCGCAGCGCCATCGGTGGTATAGCGGATCTCGCCGTTATCGACCTGGTTGGTGAGCGCGACGCGGAATTTCCCCGACGCCGCACGTGACACCTCGAACACAGGCGCGAACGCGGTATCCGCGGCACCCATGCCCAGTGCGCGGTAGCGGCGCAGCTCGGCAGGAAGGCGCCCCAGGAACCCGTTCCAGTCGTGCGCAGCCGGCGGTGACCAGCCAAGCTCCGCGAGCGCGGCGGTACGCGGAAACGTGGCGTGCTGGTGGTTCGCGAAGGTCAGCAACTGCTCAGCCCACAGGCCGGCCTGTACGCCGATGACGTGCGTTGCTTCTGCGGTGCTTGCCCCGGGCGGTATCACCTGGGTTTCGTAAGCCTGGCGCAGCGTCACGGCGGGAGGGGGCCCCGCCCATTCGTCCGGGTGCACGGATTGCAGGTGGTCGAAGTACAGTGATTCCTGCGGTGTCATGACGACTTCGTGGCCCTGGCGCAGCGCCGCGAGCGCGACGCGTTCGTCGTGGTCGCCATGCCATGACATCACCACTTGCTCGCGAGGTAGTGCGACGCCCGCTTCGACTTCATCATCCCAGCCCACCGGCGTGCGCCCATGGTCGACGAGATAGGTGGCGACCTTCTGCATGAACCAGCCTTGCAGCTCATCCATGTTGGCAAGTTTCAACGCCTTCATCTGCGCGTTGACCTCGGGTGAAGCATTCCACTGCTGCTTGTCGGCCTCATCGCCTCCGATGGAGACGTAGTGCGACGGAAACAGGCGCATGACCTCGTCCATCACATCATCGACAAACTGAAGGCTCTTCGCATTCGGATTGAGCAGCCAGGGGCTGACGCCCCAGTCGGTCCACACGGGTGGCCGCTTGCCCGTCACGCCTAGCCACGGGTAGGCGGCTATCGCGGCCTGCGAGTGCCCGGGGAGGTCGATCTCAGGGACGATCTCCACGTTGCGCTCGGCCGCGTAGCGCACGATGTCGCTGACTTCGGCGGCTGTGTAGATCTTGCAATAGGGCTTGTCACGCGCACCGGAGACTTCGCTGTCATTGCCCACGGCTTCGCGGCACGCGCCTTTGGTGGCGAGTTCGGGATACTTCGGGATCGGCAGGCGCCAACCCTGATCGTCGGTGATGTGCCAGACCAGGACATTGAGCTTGTCGAGCGACATCCAGTCGATCAGTTGCTTGATCTCGGCGGCGCTCTGGTAGTGCCGGCTCGAGTCGAGCAGCAGCGCGCGCCACGCGAATCGTGGGTGGTCCTCGATGCTGCCGTAGGGTACATGCGCCACGGCGCCTCGTGTCCAGCCGGGCGGCGTCAGCAGTTGCCAGACCGTCACGCTACCGTTGAACGCTCCGCGTTCCGTGCGAGCCGTGACAACGATGCCGGCTTTGCCAATCGTGATCGCGTAGCCTTCGTCACCCACAACCGCTGCATCGGGGCGGATCGCGAACGTGATCGCCGCGGGCGAGTCGGTACTCGCAGCCGTGCGCAGTGAGAGCCCGCGTACGTTGGCAATGCGCTGTGTGAAGTTGTCGACCACGGCCTTCATGGACGCCGTGGCGATGCCGCGCACCGTCACGGTAGCGCCCCCGGCGATATCGAAGACGCCGGCGTTCGATGGCTTTGCGACGGCTGGCAGGGGCAGCAGCGACCATGCGGGTGGCGCGGCGTCCGCCGCGCACACGCCTGTCGCCAGCGTGCCAATGGCCATGGCGAAGGCTGCCATGAGACCGCGGTGAACACGGATTAGGGGCGCGCTCTGCATCATGCGGCAGCACCCTCCGACGTGGACGCGCGGATCGCCGCGCGGTGGCGCATGTACCAGCGCGCCGCGCCCTGCACGCCATGGCAGCCATGCTCGGTGACCCACACCGGCACTTCCGCCAGCATGGCCCGGACGCTGCGCCCATGCAGGAACCGCTCTTCAAAGGCGCTGTGCTTGAGCAGATCGAAGATGGAGGAGAGAAATCCGCCGGCCAGGAAGATGCCACCGGTCGGCATGTAGCTCATCGCGAGGTTGCCCGTGAAGCTGCCCAGGGCTGCGCAGAACAGCGCCACGGCTTCCACGGCATGTTTGTCGCTCTGCGAAGCCGCCGCCGCCGTGACAGCCTTGGGTGTGCTCAGTGTCGCCACCTCGCCATCCAGCGCGCATAGGGCCTCGTACGCGGTGAGAAGCCCTGGCCCCGAGACGATCTGCTCGACGGGCACATAGCCGCCCCCGGGTGCCAGGTAGGCAAGTACGTCACGATCGCGGAGGGAGTGGGGTGCGAAGTCCATCTGCCCCGCTTCCGTCGTCAGGACGGTCCCGCCGGCGGCGTTAGGCACATACACGGCGGCGCCTAGTCCTGTCCCCGGGCCGACCACCAGTGACGGCCCGTGACCACGCGTCGGCGGGCCGCACAGGTGCCGACCACTCGCGGCCAACGGCCCTTCAATGGCGTAAGCCAGCGCTTCGAAATCGTTGAGGACGGTAACGTCGGCCAGCCCCAGCGCGGCGCGCAATGCGTCGACCTGCACGGGCCAGGGCAGGTTGTCGTGCGCGACCTCGTCGCCCATCACCTGGCCAGCGCACGCCAGCACGCAGTGCGAGACCGGGGCACGAACCTCGGCGTCGATGAAGGTTTTCAGCAGATCGGCGAGCGACGGGAACGCCGCGCAAGGGAACACGCGATAGGCGAGCGTCTCAATATCGCCCACGAGGTCGTCAGCCACACGCACAAGCGCAACGTGGCCGTTCGTACCGCCGATATCGCCCGCGAGAAAAAGCATCCCCGATTTCCCCACCGCTTTGGACCAAGCGTGAATCACGCCATCCGAAGTGCCCCCGCACCGGATTCGTCATCAGGGTGTAACGGGACTGACACCGGTGTCAAGACACGCCGCAACACCCCCTGTAGGAGCGCGCTTGCGCGCGATCATCCCTGTCGCGAGCGCCCATCGCGCGCAAGCGCGCTCCTACAGGGGACTTCGAAAATCTGGGCAAAATTCTCATGAGAACGTTCTTAATATCTATCCATGTCAATAACTTAGCTATTTGCACGACTATCCTGGATCCCTCACGCTTGCCGGCCAAGCCGCGGAGAACGGAATGCGGGTTAGGGCGAAAAAAAACCCCGGCAGCCAGGGGAGCTGCCGGGGCCGGGGTGGGATGGTCGGCCCAGGGGAAGACCGACCATCCACGGAGGCGGCCCCAGGGAGGTGGGGCCCACCGATGGGACGCCGTTGCGTGCGTCCGTAGATATAGACGGCTAACCGGGGTGAAAGTTGCAATGAATCCTGAAAAAAAGTCAGGGCGTGTTCATGGCTATGCGAATCAATGGTTTGGCGCACTTCAAATGAAGCATGTAAACGAAAATCTTACGATTTAGACGTCTAAATGCGGATCAATGCGCCTCATCCCAGTTCGCGCCCACGCCCACCGAGACCTGAAGCGGAACGTTAAGGGAAGCCGCGCCGCTCATCTTCGTTTCAATCGCAACCTTTACGGCCTCGACCGCGTCATCGCGCACTTCGAGCACGAGTTCATCGTGTACCTGCATCAGCAGGCGCACATCATCACGGCCCTCGATCCATGCCGCGACGGCGATCATGGCGCGCTTGATGATGTCAGCGGCGGTGCCCTGCATGGGTGCGTTGATCGCGGCACGCTCAGCACCGGCGCGTAGGGCCTGGTTTCGTGACTTCAGGTTCTCCAGATACAAGCGACGGCCGAACAAGGTTTCGACGTAGCCCTTTTCGTGCGCCTGTTCGCGCGTGGCATCCATGAAGGCGCGCACGCCGGCGAAGCGTGAGAAGTAGCGCGCCATGTAATCCGATGCTTCACCCCGATCAACGCCGAGCTGGCGGGCGAGGCCGAAGGCGCTCATGCCGTACATCAGGCCGAAGTTGATAGCCTTCGCGGCGCGACGTTGGTTCGTCGTGACCTCTTCGGGCGCCACGCCGAACACTTCGGCCGCGGTCGCACGGTGTACGTCGCCGCCTTCGGAGAACGCACGAACCAGGCCTTCGTCACCCGAAAGGTGAGCCATGATGCGCAGTTCGATCTGCGAGTAGTCGGCGGCGACGATGCGCCAGCCGGGCGGCGCCACAAAAGCCTGGCGGATGCGTCGGCCTTCCTCGGTGCGCACGGGGATGTTTTGCAGGTTAGGATCGGACGAGCTGATGCGCCCCGTGGCGACGGCGCCCTGGTGGTAGCTGGTATGCACGCGGCCGGTGCGCGGATTCACGATGCCGGCGAGCTTGTCGGTGTACGTGGAACGCAGTTTGGCGAGGCCGCGATAGTCGAGTATCAAGCGTGGCAACTCGTGTGAATCGGCCAGCGCCTCAAGGGCTTCCTCGTTCGTCGACGGCTGGCCGGTCGGCGTCTTTACCTTGGCAGGCAGGCCGAGCTCCTCGAACAGCACAACCTGAAGCTGTTTCGGCGAATCCATGTTGAATTCATGGCCTGCAGCGGTAAAGGCCTGCTGCTGGAGCTCCAGCATGCGCTTGCCCAGCTGCTGGCTCTGCATGCGTAGTTCGTTGGCGTCGATGAGCACGCCCGTTTGTTCCATCTTCGCCAGCACCGGCACCACGGGAATCTCGATGTCGGTGTACACCGAGCGCAGCGACGGCTCAGCCTCAAGACGCGGCCACAAGGCGTGATGCAGGCGCAACGTGATGTCCGCATCTTCGGCGGCATACTTGCCCGCGGTATCGATATCCACCTGCGAGAACGAGATCTGCTTCGCACCCTTGCCGCAGATTTCCTCGTACTTCACCGTGGTGTAGCCGAGGTAGCGCTGCGCGAGTGAGTCCATGTCGTGGCGCGTGGCGGTGGCGTTGAAGATGTACGACTCGAGCATGGTGTCGTGCGCGAGACCCTTTACTTCGATACCGTAGTGCGACAGCACGTTGATGTCGTACTTGCCGTGCTGGCCAACCTTCGGGCGCGATGCATCTTCGAGGATCGGCTTCAGCGCGCCCAGGACGTGCTCGCGGGAGAGCTGCGCCGGGGCGCCGGGGTAATCATGCGCGACAGGGATGTAGCAGGCCTTGCCGACTTCCACGGCCAGCGACACACCCACCACGTCGGCGAGCATCGCATCGATGCTGGTGGTTTCGGTATCGAAGGCGATAAGTGGGGCCGTCTCCAGTTTTTCCAGCCAGGCGGCGAGGCGATCTTCGGTCAGGACAAGCTCGTACTCGCCGGGGCCGCTAAAGACATCTTCGGCGATCACGGGAGCCGGCGGCGAAGGCGCAGTGGCAGGCGCGGAGGCGCGGGGGGTGGCCGTCGCGTCGGTGCCGTTGTCCAGGTCCTTCAGCGCCGCCTTGAAGTCGTAGCGCGCGTAAAGCTCGCGCAGGGCATCCAGATCGCGCGGGCGCATGGCGAGATCCGTTGGGCGCTGGTCGAGCGGCACATCAATGCGGATCGTCACCAGCTCGCGCGACAGCGGCAGGCGCGGAATGGCCGCGCGCAGGTTCTCGCCGATCTTGCCGCCGATCTTGTCGGCGTTGGCGATAAGCGCGTCGAGGTCGGGGTACTCGGCAAGCCACTTGGCGGCCGTCTTCGGGCCGCACTTGTCGACACCGGGTACGTTGTCGATGCTGTCACCCACCAGGGTGAGGTAATCGACGATCTGTTCCGGGCGTACGCCGAACTTCGCGATGACACCGTCGGTGTCCATCGTGGTGTTGGTCATCGTGTTGATCAACAGGATGTCGGGGCCGACCAGCTGGGCGAAATCCTTGTCGCCGGTCGAGATCACGGTGTGGATCCCTGCGGCGCTGGCCTGGCGCGCGAGCGTGCCGATCACGTCATCGGCTTCCACGCCCGGTACGCAGAGGATGGGGAAACCCAGCGCGCCCACGATCTTCATCATGGGCTCGACCTGCGCGCGCAGGTCGTCGGGCATGGACGGGCGGTTGGCCTTGTACTCCGCGTACAGGTCGTCGCGGAAGGTCCGGCCGGGCGCGTCGCAGACGAAGGCGACGTAGTCGGACCCTGCCTTCATGGTGGTGCGCAACATGTTGACGATGCCGAACAAGGCGCCGGTCGGTTCGCCGTGCACATTGGTCAGGGGCGGCAGCGCGTGGAACGCGCGATACAGGTACGAGGACCCGTCGATGAGCGTGAGCGTAGGCATCCGGGGATTCTCGCACGGGCCGCCGTGGACCGCCTGTTCACGTGGCGTGTGACCCGCGGCTTGCTATGCTTCCAGCCCCGTACGGAGAACCCCCATGAACCGCATGCACGCCCTTGCCGCCGCGCTGGTGCTCGCCCTGGCCTTGCCGGCCGCGGCGCAGACCGCCCAGGACCCGAAGTTGAAGGCGCTGCCGCCGCCGGGGCTGAATGATCCGGGCGTCAAGGCGGGCGAGCCGGACCGTTCCGGCCAGGCTCCGATTGAGCGGCCGGTACCGTATGACCAGGCGCCGCCGGAAACGCAGTCGACACCGGCCACCTCGGATGCCCAGGGCAGCAAGGTTTCCGCCGCGAACTTGCCTGCCATGCAGGACAACGGCCAGGTGGATGGAAATGGCAACGCCGCACCGCAGGTCACGGTCCACACCGAGGGTACGGATACGGTTGAGGAATACCGTACCGCGGGCCGTCTGACCATGATCCGGGTCACCCCTAAGAACGGCGTCCCGTACACCGTGATGGCCAACGAAAACGGCAAGCTGGTGCGCGATTCAGGTACCCGCAATATCAGCCCCGTCTACTACAAGGTCTACGAATGGGGCGCCGCCCCCAAGCCCGCCGGCTCCGACTAAACCTGTAGGAGCGCGCTTGCGCGCGATGGGTGCTCGCGGAGACACCCATCGTTGCGGTACCCCCCAATCGCGCGCAAGCGCGCTCCTACAAGGTTAGGCGTCGAGTTCGGCGTAGTGGCGGAAGATGCCGTCTTCACTGTGTGGGAGGCGGCGGTCGCTGGACAGGTAGGCCGCGAGGTTCGGTCGTGCGGCGACGCGCTTCGCCAGGTCGCGCAGTAGCGGCAGCTTCTGCTTCGCCATGCATTTCGGAAAGGCGTATTCGAGCCCCGACATGACCTGGAACAGCGACAGGTCCACGTAACTGAATTCGCGCAAGGCATACTTGCCGCCATTTCGCTCCAGCACCTTCTCGAAATACTGCAAGAACTTAGGGATTCGCGATTCGCGGAACTCGTCGGCCCGTCGCTTCGCTTCGGCCTTCTGGTCTTCGTAGTACAGCCCGGCGCCAACGGGGTGGTGCACGTCGTGCGCCTCGGCGACCAGATCGGTGATCGTCAGCTGCAACTGATGGGCATAGATCTGCTTCGCTTCACCCTCAGGCTCCAGGCTATGCCGAGGCGCGAGGTAATGCAGGATGTTGGCCACCTGCGCAATGACCAGGCGCCCCGCTTTGAGGAAGGGTGGCGCGTAAGGCAGCGCCCCATCGTGGTCGCCGTCGAGCCACCCCGTCATCACGGCGTCGCCTTCTTCGCGCGCCACGTCGACGTAGGGCGCTTTCGCATCCTCCAGCGCCAGACGGACGAACTCGCCGCGGCCCTGGATGCCGGTCCAGTAGTACAGCTGATAGGTCATGCGCGATCTCCTGCCATAAGCGACAGAGGATCGCCTTCGCGCGTTCAAGCCAGCGTGAGCGCGACGTCGCGAAAGGTATCCCAGACGGTCTGGGCGGGCGGCGACAGCGAGCGCGCACGGCGCCGCAGCAAGGTGACGTTGCGGTGCTCTTCCGGGGTGAGCTCCAGGGCCACCAGACCAGGCCGTAACGCATCCAGGGAAAGCGCGGGCGTCACCGTGACACCCAAGCCGGCCTCGACCATGCGGAAGGCCGTGTGCGGGTGGCCCACTTCGATGGCGACCCGCGCGGCCACGCCTCGCCGGGCGAGGATCGCATCGATCAGGCGTCGGCTGCCCGAGGCGTGGTCGAGCAACACCAGCGGCTCGCCGGACAAGGCCTCCCACGGCACATGGCCGCGCATGGCGAACGGGTGACTTGCGGGGCAGACCAGGCGGAAGGGATCGCGCAGGATGGTCTCGGCATCGAACTCTTCGTGCGTCGCCGGCTCCACGGTCAGGCCGAAGTCCACTTCGCCACCGCGAACAGCATCTAACACCTGCGCCTGGTTCTGGTCGCGCAGGATGATCTCAAGGGAAGGGTGCCCTGCCGTGCAACGCGCGATGCCTGCGGGCACCAGACCGGCGGAAAGGGTGGGGACAGCGGCGATCCGCACCCGGCCACGCAGCGGGTCCGCCTGGGTCCGGGCATGGCCCAGGACCGTATCGAGCTCGTCCAGGACCCGGCCCAGGGCCTGTTCCAGGTAGCGCCCGGCCTCGGTGGGCACGACCTCGCGGGTGGTTCGGTCGAACAGCCGCACGTCGAGTTCCGCCTCGAGCTCCGCGATAAGCCGACTTACTGCGGGTTGGGTAAGGTGCAGGGCCTCGGCGGCACGGCGGAAATGCCGGTGACCCGCCACGGCGAGAAAAGCACGGAGCTGGCGCATCGACACATTCATGCGCTTATCGTATCACTGGATAAGATAAAACGATTTGCCTTATCAACAGGGTGGCAGTGCAATAGCAGCTATCCCCTCCCCACCCTGCGTCCCGCTGCCATGCGCCGTTTCCTGCCCGACGGGTTCACCCTTTCGCTGATAGCTACCGTGCTGCTGGCCAGCCTCCTGCCATGTCGTGGCGTGGTCGCCCAGGGTTTCGAGGTCCTGACCGATATCGCGATCGCGCTACTGTTTTTCCTGCACGGCGCGAAGCTCTCGCGTGATGCGGTGGTCGCGGGGATGACTAACTGGCGCCTGCATCTCACCGTGCTCGCCAGTACCTTCGCCCTGTTTCCGCTGCTCGGTTTGTTATTGAAGCCCGTGCTGGCGCCGCTGGTGTCGCCCGACCTGTACCTCGGCATCCTGTTCCTGTGCACCTTGCCGTCCACGGTGCAGTCATCCATCGCGTTCACCTCGATCGCGCGCGGCAATGTGCCAGCTGCCATCGTCTCGGCGTCGGCCTCCAGCTTGCTCGGCATCTTCATCACGCCTTTGCTCGTGGGTCTGCTGATCGCGGGGTCGGGGCAGGGCGCGCTGTCATGGCATTCGATTAGCGCCATCGTCGTGCAGCTGTTCGTGCCGTTCGTCGCGGGCCAGATCGCCCAACGCTGGATCGGCGGCTGGGTGCGCAAGCACGCGACCATGCTCACCTTCGTCGATCGCGGTTCGATCCTGTTGGTGGTGTACACCGCGTTCAGCGCGGCGGTGCTGCAAGGCTTGTGGCACCAGCTACCGCTGCCGGTGCTGGGCGGCCTGGTCGTGGTGAACATCGTGTTGCTGGCGGCGGCGTTGCTGTCGACGCGCTACGGCGCGCGGGCGCTGGGCTTCGATACCGAGGATGAGATCACCATCGTTTTCTGCGGCTCGAAGAAGAGCCTTGCCTCCGGCGTACCGATGGCAAAAGTGTTGTTCGCCGGCCACCCGCTAGGGCTGATCGTTCTGCCAATCATGCTGTTCCACCAGATCCAGCTCATGACCTGCGCCGTGCTCGCCCGACGCTACGCCATGCGCAAACAACTTACCGCAAACCCTGTAGGAGCGCGCTTGCGCGCGATCGGCGACGCGGAATAAATCGAGCTGGCCGCGTCGCCGATCGCGCGCAAGCGCGCTCCTACACGTTAATGGCGGAAGTGGCGGATGCCGGTGAAGACCATCGCCATGCCGGCTTCATCGGCGGCAGCGATGACTTCGCTATCGCGCATGGACCCGCCCGGCTGGATCACCGCGGCGATGCCGGCCGCCGCGGCAGCATCGATGCCGTCGCGGAACGGGAAGAACGCATCGGAGGCCATGACGCTACCTGTCACGACAAGGCCTGCTTCTTCGGCCTTGAGGGAGGCGATCTTCGCGCTGACCACGCGGCTCATCTGGCCGGCGCCCACGCCAATCGTGCGCTGGTCTTTCGCGTAGACGATCGCGTTGGATTTCACCATTTTGGCGACGCGCCAGGCGAACAGCAGTTCATCCAGTTCAGTCGGGGTGGGCTGGCGCTTGCTCACGACCTTCAATTCATCGCGGGTCACCTGGCGATGGTCGGCGGTCTGCACCAAAAGGCCTGAACCCACGCGCTTGATGTCATGCGTGTTGCGGCCCGCGCCCAGCGGGATCTCGAGCACACGGACGTTGGCTTTCTTCGTGGCTTCGTCCACCGCGCCGGCTTCAACCACCGGCGCGATCAGTACCTCGACGAACTGGCGCTTCAGGATTACCTTCGCCGTCTCCGCATCGAGCGGGCGATTGAAGGCGATGATGCCGCCGAACGCTGAGGTTGGGTCGGTGGCGTAAGCCAGCTCATAAGCGGCAAGCGGATCGGCTGCGACGGCCACACCGCAGGGATTCGCATGCTTCACGATGACGCAAGCCGGCGCATCAAATTGGCGCACGCACTCCCACGCCGCATCGGCATCGGCGATATTGTTGAACGAGAGTTCCTTGCCCTGCAGTTGGCGGAAGGTAGCGAGCGTGCCTGCGGCGGGATACAGGTCGCGGTAGAACGCGCCAGCCTGGTGAGGGTTCTCGCCGTAGCGCAGGTCCATCACCTTCACGAAGCGGCCGTTCGATTGCGCGGGAAATTCCGCGCGACCGGTAACGGCCGTATGCGTTTCATCCAGCGTCACACCGGAGAGGTAGTCGCTGATCGCCGCGTCGTAATTGGAGACACGATTGAACGCCGCAACGGAGAAAGCGAAGCGCGAAGCGCGCGAAAGGCCACCGTTCGCTTCGATCTCATTGAGTGCCGCGTCGTACTGGGCCGGGTCGGTAAGCACGCCCACGTCGTTCCAGTTCTTGGCCGCCGCACGCAGCATGGCCGGACCGCCTATATCGATGTTTTCGATCGCGTCCGCAAGCGTGCATTCAGGGTTCGCTACGGTGCGTTCGAACGGATAGAGGTTCAGCACCAGCAGGTCGATCGGGACGATGCCGTGCTCGGCCATCACTGCATCGTCGGTGCCACGACGTCCGAGCAGCCCGCCATGTACCTTGGGGTGCAGGGTCTTGACGCGACCATCCATGATTTCCGGGAAGCCGGTGAGGTCACCGACGTCGCGAACCGGGATGCCAGCGTCACGCAGTGCCTTGGCGGAGCCGCCGGTGGAAAGGATCTCGACGTTGGCCGCGGCGAGGCGGCGGGCAAGATCGGTCAGGCCGCTCTTATCGGAGACGCTGATGAGCGCACGGCGGACGGGGACGAGGTCGGGCGAGGGCATATCTACTTTCCGGGAGGGGAAAGCGCGCCATTATAGCCGCCCAAACGCCGGGCGGCCGGTTTGCTCAGGAAATGCCGTGGGCGGCCAGCTTCTTGCGCAGGGTGGCGCGGTTGATGCCGAGTGCGGCGGCGGCACGGCTCTGGTTGCCTTCGTGGAAGGCCAGCACTTCGCGCAGCAGGGGACCCTCGACTTCACGGATGACCAGTGCGTGCAGGCCTTCACCGCCCTCGGTGTCGCCGATGTCCGCCAGGTAACGGCGCACGGTACGGCTGACGCATTCGCTGAGAGCACTCTGCATGGAGGTTTCGTTGGCGGCCTCGGCGGCAGTAAGTCTCACAGCGTTCAAGGCATGTCCCTCTTGCGCGCCGAAGCCAGGGGGCTCCGTGCGGTTCTTGTTCTCAGGTTCGCGGATGCGACGCGGGCGCCGCCTAAGGCTGGCCGGAAGTCGCGAAGGGGATTGAGTGTACTCGCCTGCCGGGGCGAAGTGCAGGCTTGCAAAAAGAAATTTTTTCGAATGGTCACTCGAAACTGAATGCGAACGCGACCGCGTGCTGGCCTGGGTCTTGCACCTCGAAGACCATGGCCGTCGTGGCGCCCCCGGTCAGGCCATGGGCGCGCACCGCGGCGTCGCCGACATAGTCTTCCGGCTGGAAGCGGCGCATGGCCAGGCGTTGCCCGTTCGCATCGGAAAGCACGATCGTGACAACGGGATAGGGCTGTGCGTAGCGCGCATCGTTGTGCACGCTGGCCGTGATCAGCAAGCCGTCGGGCACAGACGGATGCTGTTCAACATCGCGTGCCAGCAGCCGCAACTGGTCGGGCGCGGCCACCAGCGGCAACTGGCAACCGATCATCGTGCAGGCCGTCTGCAAAGCCGGGCCGAAGGTCGGGTCGGCCACCAGGGAATCGCGCTTGGCCCACGCCAGCTGCGCACCAAGGCCGAGGACCAGCAGCAGGCACACCGTCACCCACGCCGCGCCGCGCCACGAGCGCCGCTTGGGTGCGCGGACGAACTTCGGGGTGAAGGTGAGTTGCGTGAAGTCCTCTCCGGCCGGCGTGGCTTCGGCCACCCGTTCCGCCGCGCCTTCGACAGGCAGGCCTGGCAGCGGGTCAAAGGCCCCGGGCAACGATTCGTCCGCGCGCGGGCGAAACACGGCGACATCCGCCTGGGGCGGATCCTGGTCCAGCGCGTGCTCGACAAGGCGGGTGAAGGGCTCAGGCGGGAGCTGGCCCGCCAGGGTCCCCAGCGCGTTGAAGATGCTGCCGCAGTGGCTGCAGCGCAGGCAGCCGCAGGCGGGCACCAGCAGTTCTGCTTCCACTTTGTAGACGGTGAGGCACTCGGGGCACTGGGTGTACATCGTTCGATCATAGCGTGCGCGCCGGGTAGAATCGTCGGTCCCACCCTGTCCCGCTGGCCCGACGATGCCCTGGCTTGAACTTTCCCTGACGATCCGCGCCGCCGAACAGCCGCGCGTGGAAACTGCCCTCGAAGACCTGGGCGCGCTGTCGATCACGCTGCAGGACGCCGATGCGGAAACGCCCGACGAAGAGGCGATCTTCGAGCCTGGCGTGGGTGAGATTCCGTTGTGGAACCAGATCGTGCTGAACGCGCTTTTCGACATCGATGCCGATCGCCGTGGCCTCACGGCCGCTATCGCCGATGACCTGCCCTTCATCGAGCCGGCAGCCATCCGCTGGCGCGAAGTGGAGGACCAGGACTGGGAGCGCGTGTGGATGGATCAGTTCAAGCCCATGCCGTTCGGGCGGCGGCTGTGGGTGTATCCCTGGAATATCGAGCCGCCGGAAGACGGTGGCATCGTCGTGGTACGGCTGGACCCGGGCCTCGCCTTCGGGACCGGCACCCACCCGACGACCGCCATGTGTCTGGAGTGGCTGGATGGCCAGCAAATGGCTGGTCAGCTCATGTTGGACTATGGCTGTGGCTCCGGCATCCTTGCCATCGCTGCGCTGAAATGTGGTGCGGCGCGCGCCGTGGGCATCGATAACGATCCGCAGGCGCTCGTGGCGTCGCGTGATAACGCAGAGCGTAACGGTGTCGCGGAGCTGCTGGAGGTGTACCTGCCCGGCGAAGCCCCGACCGAATTGGCCGATGTGCTGGTCGCCAATATCCTTGCCGGCCCGCTGGGTGAACTCGCGCCGATCTTCGCGGCAGCCGTGAAACCGGGTGCGCCGTTCGCGCTATCCGGCATCCTGTTTGGCCAACACGAGGAATTGCTCGTGCGCTACGCCGAATGGTTCGAGGACCTCGAAGTGCGCCAGCTCGAAGACTGGGTGCGCATTAGCGGCCGCCGCAAGGGCTAGGAAAACCGGGATAAAAAAATCCCGCCGGGTGGCGGGATTTTTTTACTCAGCGTGTGGTGCTTCTTTTTCTTTCTGCTCAGCCATGCGCTTCTCCAGGTAGTGGATGTTCTGCCCACCTTGCTGGAAGCCGACATCGGCCATGATCCGCTGCTGCAGCGGGATATTGCATTTCACGCCTTCGATGACAGTCTCGTTCAATGCCATGCGCATGCGTGCGATGGCAGTGGCGCGATCCGGACCGTGGACGATGATCTTGCCGATCATCGAATCGTAGTTCGGCGGGATGCGGTAGCCGTCGTACAGGTGGGTATCCACGCGCACGCCTGGGCCGCCCGGCGCTTCGAAGCGCTTCACCGTGCCGGGGCTCGGCATGAAGGTGTCAGGATCTTCGGCGTTCACGCGGCACTCGATCGCATGGCCGGTGAGCACGATATCTTCCTGGCGGATCGAGAGCTTCTCACCACCAGCGATCAGCAGCTGCTCGCGAACGAGGTCGATGCCGGTCACCAGTTCGGTCACCGGATGCTCCACCTGGATGCGGGTGTTCATCTCAATGAAGTAGAAACGGCCGTTTTCGAACAGGAACTCGAACGTGCCCGCACCGCGGTAGCCGATACGCAGGCATGCGTCGACGCAGACCTTGCCGATCTCGGCGCGCATTTCCGGGGTGATCCCCGGTGCCGGCGCTTCCTCGACCACCTTCTGGTGGCGGCGCTGCATGGAGCAGTCGCGCTCACCGAGGTGGATTGCATTGCCCTGGCCATCGGCAAGCACCTGGATTTCCACGTGACGCGGATTCTCCAGGAACTTCTCCATGTAGACCTGATCGTTGCTGAAGGCGGCTTTCGCTTCCTGCTTGGTCATGACGATAGAGTTGGCGAGGTGGGCCTCGGTGCGCACGACGCGCATGCCGCGACCGCCGCCGCCGCCGGCCGCCTTGATGATGACCGGATAGCCGATCTCACGGGCGATGCGGATGTTCTCGTCGACATCGTCACCGAGCGGGCCGCCGGAGCCGGGCACGCACGGCACGCCGGCCGCCTTCATCGCGCGGATCGCTTCGACCTTGTCGCCCATGAGGCGGATCACGTCGGCGGTCGGGCCGATGAAGATGAAGCCGGACTGCTCGACCTGCTCGGCGAAGTTCGCGTTCTCCGAGAGGAAGCCGTAGCCCGGGTGGATCGCGCCCGCATCGGTGATCTCGGCGGCAGCGATGATGCGCGGGATATTGAGGTAGCTGTCGACCGAGGGACCCGGACCGATGCACACCGATTCATCGGCCAGGCCGACGTGTTTCAGGTTGCGATCCACGGTGGAGTGCACCGCGACCGTCTTGATACCGAGCGCGTGGCACGCGCGCAGCACCCGCAGCGCGATTTCGCCGCGGTTGGCGATGACGACCTTCTCAAGCATGGGTCTGGCCTCAGGCGATGACGAACATCGGCTCGTCGAATTCGACCGGCTGGCCGTTCTCGACCAGCACGGCGACGACGGTACCGGCCACGTCGGCTTCGATCTGGTTGAACATCTTCATGGCTTCGATGATGCCGATGGTCTCGCCGGCCTTCACCTGCTGGCCCACCGTCGCGAACGCCGGGGCGCCCGGGGTGGAGGCGGCATAGAACGTACCGACCATCGGCGCCTTCACGACATGGCCGGCCGGCAGGCCGGACTCAGCGGCCGGAGCTGCAGCGGCAACAGCGACGGGGGCGGCAGCCACCGGAACGGCGGCGACCGGCGCAGCGTAGACCGGCGCGGCAACCGCGCCCTTCGGCACGCGCGACAGGCGGACCACTTCTTCGCCTTCCTTGATTTCCAGCTCGGCGAGGTTCGATTCCTCGAGCAGGTCGATGAGCTTCTTGATCTTGCGCAGGTCCATGGGACAAACCTTTTGTTGGTAGGACGGGCGCCAGGGGCGCCACGAAAGGGGATTCAGGCCGCGGGAATAGCGAGGCGGAGCAGGGCGGCTTCAAGGCCCAGGCGGTAGCTGTCGCCACCAAAGCCGCAGATCACGCCGCTGGCCAGGTCGGACATATACGAGTGGTGCCGGAACGGCTCGCGCGCATGCGGATTGGAGAGGTGGATCTCGATGAACGGGATCGCTACCGCGGCCAGCGCATCGCGCAGGGCTACCGAGGTATGCGTGAACGCGGCGGGGTTGAACAGGATCCAGGCCGTGCCCTCATCGCGTGCCTGCTGGATGCGATTGATCAGCTCCCACTCGGCGTTAGACTGGTAATACGTCAGGTCATGCCCGGCCGCCTGGGCACGCGCCAGCAGCGATGCGTTGATATCGGCCAGGGTTTCGCGCCCGTAGACCGACGGCTCGCGCACGCCGAGAAGATTGAGGTTGGGTCCGTGCAGGACGAGGATCCTGGCCACTATTCACCTTGCCTGTGGTCCGGAACACCGGAACGCCGCGCAGTGTGCGCCTGTCCATCTGGCTTGTCCAGTTCGGTGGAGTTCGCCGCAGTTCGCGGTAGATCGCGACATTCCACACGCGACCGTATGGTCGATGCCCGTGTAGGAGCGCGCGTGCGCGCGATCGCGCGC
>NZ_DASYCB010000050.1:0-48909 GCF_036500425.1 Luteibacter sp. | reverse complement strand
ATGGCATGCAGGAGGTCGCCGGTTCGATCCCGGCTGGCTCCACCAACTTCTAGTACGTCCCCATCGTCTAGAGGCCTAGGACATCACCCTTTCACGGTGGCGACCGGGGTTCGAATCCCCGTGGGGACGCCACTTTCCGGTTCGCCGGTAAGTGTAATGGATGTAGAAGTTGGTAGTTGTTGGAAGTGTTGGATTAGTGTGGAGCGGTAGTTCAGTCGGTTAGAATGCTGGCCTGTCACGCCGGAGGTCGCGGGTTCGAGTCCCGTCCGCTCCGCCACTTTCCAAAAAAGAATCCGCCAGTTGGCGGATTTTTTTTGCCCTGGATTTGGGGTCTCGGCTTTTCCGCCTTGTTGGTTATCGCGTGCAAGCACGCTCCTACAGGGGGGCTGCGGGCTGGTGTAGAGCGCGCTCGCGCGCGATCAGGGTCCCTCAACCCGGACCAGGGTCCCGATCGAATGGCCCTGCTCGGCCAGGTATTCCAGCCAGCGGCTGAGGAAACCATTCATGCGCAGCCGGTGCTGCAACACCGTATCCGCCGGTGGAAACGGACCCAGCACCTGCCACAGCTTGCGCCCGGGGTGGCAATGCAGCGCTTCAGCCACATGCGCGTCGGTGTACATGCGTAACTGGGCCGACGGCGATGGCTGGCCGGTGGCTTCGTCGACGAAATCGTAGGTCAGCTCAAGCTCAAGCGTGTATGGATGCTTCTCCTGGACCTCCAGCCGCACGTTGAGGCCATCGTCCACATCGGAGAGATAGCGACCCGCCGCCAGTCGTTGCGGCGCGAACAGCCGTGCAAGGCGGTGGTAATTCTCCGCATAAAGACCCATCAGGAATTCGAAGCGTCCCGGGATCAGCGCAGTTGGGCGTTCGAGGATGGCTGTCATGGGCTACATCGTTCTCCGTAAACGTTCTCGTATTAATACATATGCCGCTCTATCCCGAGGTACTCGAAGATCTTGCTCGAGATTTCCTCGATCGAGGTGTGCGTCGTATTCAAGACCGGGATGTTCTCCCGGCGCATAAGGCGATCCGCCTGCTCAAGCTCCCAACGGCACTGTTTCAGCGTGGCGTAGCGGCTGCCGGGTCGGCGCTGCTCACGGATCTGGGCGAGGCGGATGGGGTCGATCGTCAGGCCAAACAGCCTGCTCCGATAAGGACGGAGACGCATCGGCAGTTCGAGCTTGTCGAGGTCATCGTCCGTGAGGGGGTAATTGGCGGCACACACGCCGTAATGCAAGGCCATGTACAGGCAGGTGGGGGTTTTCCCGGAGCGGGATACGCCCACCAGCACCACGTCGGACTGGTTGTAATCCACGTCCAGGCCATCGTCATGGGCCAGCGCATAGTTCGTGGCTTCGATCCGGGCCTCGTAGCGTGCCGAATCGACCAGGCCGTGCGAGCGGTTCACCGCATAGGATTGCTTCACCCCCAGCTCGTGCTCCAGCGGGTCAATGAAGGGGGCGAAGACATCAAGCATCAGGGCCCCGCTACCGGCGACGATATCGCACAGGGCCTTGGAGGTCATGGTGTTCACCACGATCGGGCGCTGCCCGTCCTGGGCGTACTTGGTCTTGATCCGCAGGGCGGCCGATTCCGCCTTTGCCGGGTTATCGATGAAGGGTAGCCGGTGGGTATCGAATTCCACCCCATCGAACTGGGTGAGCATGCTGTTGCCGATCGTCTCGGCAGTGATCCCGGTGGAATCGGAAATAAAGAAGACGGTGCGCCGCATCGGCCGGTTTCCCTTGGGTTGGCTCTATGACTCCCACCTTAAGACCAATACGTCGTCATAACCATCCACCCCGCAGAATCACGGGAAAATTTGTGCATTGCCCCTTGTGCGGTGACCATACCACCGCGACAATGCGCCGGTTTTTTACCAGCGCGGCCCGCCGCCCAACCGATGTGAGGATCTTCCTTTGAGCGACCTGGTACTTTGGCTCGACGCGCTACGCATGACCGACCTTGGCAAGGTAGGCGGCAAGAATGCCTCCCTTGGCGAAATGATCGGCAACCTGGCGAAACTGGGCGTCTCTGTCCCCGGTGGCTTCGCCACCACGGCCGATGCCTTCCAGACCTACCTTGAAAAGAGCGGCCTCGCGCAGCGGATCCAGGAACGCCTGGCCACGCTGGACGTGGATGATGTCGACGAGCTCGTTCAGGGTGGCAAGGAAATCCGCGGCTGGATCGTGGATACCGCCCTGCCCGCCGACCTCGAGCAAGCGATCCGCGACGCCTACATCAAGCTCTGCAAGGATGCGGGTGCCACTGATATCGCCGTCGCCGTGCGCTCCTCCGCCACCGCCGAAGACCTGCCCGACGCCTCGTTCGCCGGCCAGCAGGAAACCTTCCTCAACGTCGTGGGTATCGACGACGTGTTGCACAAGGTGAAGGAAGTCTTCGCCTCGCTGTACAACGACCGCGCCATCGCCTACCGCGTCCACCAGGGCTTCAAGCACGAAGATGTGTTCCTCTCCGCCGGCGTGCAGCTGATGGTTCGCTCCGACGTCGGTGCCTCGGGTGTGTTGTTCACCCTCGACACCGAATCCGGCTTCCGCGACGTCGTCTTCGTTACCGGTTCGTACGGCCTGGGCGAGATGGTGGTCCAGGGCGCCGTGAATCCGGATGAGTTCTATGTGTTCAAGCCGACCCTGCAGGCAGGCAAGCCAGCTGTGCTCCGCCGCAGCCTGGGTGCCAAACAGCAGCGCATGGTTTATTCCGACCAGCCGGGCGAGCGCGTCCGCATCGAGGAAACCCCGGCCGGACTGCGCAACCAGTTCTGCATCATCGATGCCGATGTCGAGGAACTCGCGCGTCAGTCCCTGATCATCGAGAAGCATTACGGCCGCCCGATGGATATCGAGTGGGCGAAGGACGGCAACACCGGCAAGCTCTACATCGTGCAGGCCCGCCCGGAAACGGTGAAGTCGCGCTCGCACGCCACCACGCTTGAGCGTTTCCAGCTCAACGAGAAGAGCAAGGTGCTGACCGAGGGCCGTGCGATCGGCCAGAAGATCGGTTCGGGCAAAGCACGCGTCATCAAGTCGCTGGCCGACATGAACAAGGTGCAGCCTGGCGATGTCCTCGTCGCTGACATGACCGACCCTGATTGGGAGCCGGTGATGAAGCGTGCCGCGGCGATCGTCACCAACCGTGGCGGCCGCACCTGCCACGCGGCGATCATCGCCCGTGAACTGGGCGTACCCGCCGTCGTCGGTTGTGGCAACGCATTGCAGACGATCCCCGATGGCGCCGACGTCACCGTCTCCTGCGCCGAAGGCGATACCGGTACGATCTACGAAGGTATCCTGAAGTTCGACCGCATCACCGCTGATTTGGGCGCGATGCCGGAAGCCCCGCTCAAGATCATGATGAACGTGGCCAACCCGGAGCGGGCGTTCGATTTCGGCATGCTGCCAAATGCAGGTATCGGCCTGGCCCGTCTCGAGATGATCATCGCCAGCCACATCGGCGTCCATCCGAAGGCCCTGCTCGAGTACGCGAAGCAGGATGCAGAGACGAAGGCCCGTATTGACGCGCGCATCGCGGGCTATAAGGACCCGGTCTCGTTCTACACCGATCGCCTCGCCGAGGGCATCTCCACCATCGCCGCCTCGGTGTACCCGAAGCCGGTGATCGTGCGCCTGTCCGACTTCAAGTCGAATGAGTACGCCGGCCTGCTCGGCGGTTCGCGCTACGAGCCGCACGAAGAGAACCCGATGATCGGCTACCGCGGTGCGAGCCGGTACGTCTCGGCGGATTTCGCCGAGTCGTTCGCGCTCGAGTGCAAGGCGGTAAAGCACGTGCGCGAGACCATGGGTCTCGACAATGTATGGGTCATGATCCCGTTCGTGCGCACGCTGGATGAAGGCCGCAAGGTCATCGAGGTGCTGCGCAAGAACGGTCTCGTCCAGGGCGAGAACGACCTGAAGGTCATCATGATGTGTGAGGTGCCATCCAACGCGCTGCTGGCGGATGAGTTCCTCGATATCTTCGATGGCTTCTCGATCGGCTCGAACGATCTGACCCAGCTGACCCTGGGCCTGGATCGCGATTCGAGCATCGTGGCCAACCTGTTCGACGAACGCGACCCGGCGGTAAAGAAGCTGCTCGCGCTGGCGATCAAGACGGCTCGCGAAAAGGGCAAGTACATCGGCATCTGCGGCCAGGGCCCTTCGGATCACCCGGATCTTGCCGAGTGGCTGATGGACCAGGGCATCGAATCGGTATCGCTGAATCCGGATACCGTGGTCGATACCTGGCTGCGCCTGGCGAAGAAAAAAGCCGGCTAAGCAGAACGGCTACTCACTTGTAGGAGCGCGCTTGCGCGCGACGGGTGCTTGCCGCGAGCCCCATCGCGTGCAAGCACGCTCCTACAGGTGTACCGCCACCCCGGCCGCTTTGTAGGCGTCGAGCGTGGCCTGCTCCGTATCAGATGCCACCACCAGGTGCGTCATCGCCGTGATCGGCGCGGTGTGATGCGTGGCCGAAGCCACCAGCTTGTCCGGCGTAGCGATAGCCACGGTTTCGCCGCTGGCCTCGATGATCGCCTGCTTGAACATCGTTTCCTCTTCGTCGATGGTCCATAGCCCGCTACGCGGGTCGATGGCGCATACGCCGGGGAAGCAGAAGTCGGCCCGGATATCCTGCGCCTGGCGCAGGGTGCGCGAGCCGATGGCGCCGCCGATGCGCGGGTCGAGCTTCCCACCCAGCAGCACCACATCGAAGCCCGGGCGGCCCAGCACGGCAAGCGCCACATCGGGCGCGTTTGTCACCACGGTCAGGCCACGATGATCCGGTAATGCCTTTGCCAGCGCCGTGTTGGTGGAGCCGGCATCAAGGAAGAGGATCTGGTTTTCCCCGACCAGCGATGCCGCGATACGGCCAAGATTGCGCTTCAACTCCACACGCTCGTTATGGCGTTCGCCCAGGGGCGCTACGTGCGGGGCCAGCAAGGCGCCGCCATATACGCGACGGCACAACCCCTGCGAAGCAAGGTCGCGCAGGTCGCGGCGGATCGAGTCCTCCGAAACCTTGAACTCCTGGGCGAGATCAGCGGCGACCACCTTCCCGTCGCGCTGCAGGCGCCCGAGGATGAGCTGCTGGCGTTCACGCGGCAGCGTGGTATCCGGCATGTTCATTTCGGCAGGAAACCCAGGGCCACCAGTTCCGAACGCAACTGCGCCGGTGAGTGGAAATGGATGCCGTGGATACCGAGCGCCTCCGCCGCGTCGACGTTGGCCTTGTTGTCGTCGATGAACACCGCACGCTTCGGGTCGATGTCGTAGCGCTCAAGCAAGGTCTCGTACAACTTCGGATCCGGCTTGATCATGCCCTCGTCGCCGGAGACCACGATCCCGTCAAACCAGTTGAAGAAGTCGTAGCGCGCGCGGGCGATCGGGAAGGTCTCACCCGACCAGTTGGTGAGCCCATACAGCGGATGCCCCGCATTCTTCAGGTCGTGCAGGATGGTGATGCTATCGTCGATGGGCCCTTTCAGCGTCTCTTCCCAGCGCTCATGGAACGCCGTGATGAGGTCGACCTGGCTCGGGTGGGCTTCGGTCAGTTCAGCCACCGCCTCTGCCCACGGCCGCCCGGCATCCTGGCGAAGGTTCCATTCCTGCGTGGTGACCTCGGCGAGGAAGCGCTCCATGCCCTCCTCATCATCACCGAACAGCTTGCGGTACAGATGCCGGGGGTTCCAGTCGACGATCACGCCACCGAAATCGAAGATCACCACATCACGCTTGGCATACATAGGAAAGCTCCAGATCAGCGGCGCGCAATGGATGCGCAGAGTGAAACGACGACAAGCAGGCCGGCAACGCCGGTCAGCGCGATGGAAAGCGTACTCAGGTGGGCGACGAAACCGATACCAGCAGGGCCGGCCAGCATGCCCGCGTAGCCCAGAGCGGTAACGATCGCGATGGCCACGCCGGGCGAGGCGCCACCCAGGCGACCGGCTGCGCTGAACAGCACGGGCACGATGTTGGAGGCGCCGATGCCGACCAGCACGAAGCCCACCAGCGCCGCGGGTCCCGATGGGATGAGCGTGGCCGCAAGGAAGCCAGCCGCTGCGATAAGGCTACCGCCACGCACGATGGCGACGGGGCCAATGTGCGCCGTGATGCGATCGCCCATCAGGCGACATACGGCCATGGCGATGGAAAACGCCGCGTAACCCAGGCCCGCCGACGATGCATCGAAACCGCGTGAGAAGCGCAGGAACACGGCGCTCCAGTCGAGCATGGAACCTTCGGCCAGGAAGACGACCATGCACAGGAAGCCCAGCAGGAATACGGCACCGCCCGGCATGCGGAACGGCTTGTGCGCATCGGCATGCGCTTCTTCATGACGCACGAGGAAATGCCGCCACTGCGTCGCCACGATCACCAGCAAGGCGAGCGATACGGCGACCGCGCTGCCGGTGAGCGGCGCCCCTGCCTTGAGCAACGCCGCCATCCCGGCGGAACCGACAAGACCGCCGACACTGAAAAGACCATGGAAGCCGGACATCATCGGCTTGCCGCGCAGCTTCTCGACATCGACCGCATGGGCATTCATGGAAACATCGACCACGCCCAGTGCGGCACCGAAGAACAGGAGCGCGCCCGCCAGTGCCCACGCGTCCGGTGCGAGGGTCAGGAGTGGTAGGGCAAGGCAAACCAACAAACCGCTGATGCCGATGACATCGCGGTTGCCGAAACGATGGGTGAGGAAACCTGCCAGTGGCATCGCGGCGGCCGCGCCGCAGCCCATGCACAGAAGAATCAGGCCGAGCGTGCCGTCATCGAGCTCCAGGCGAGCCTTGGCATACGGCACCATCGGCGCCCAACTGGCCATGCCGATGCCGGAAAGAAGAAAGATCAGCCGGGTGGCTCGCGTGGGGTTCATGCACATTCCATGGGGACGGGGAATGCGCATCAATGTACGTAAACGTGCACAAACGTGCAAGTACCGTTCAACCGTGCATCAGATCCAGTGGAAACCCTTGGCCATCATGCCAGTGAGACCCAGGCCGAACGTGACCATGGAGCCGAACATGAGCCGAAAATCGGTGCGTAATTCGTGGCGGAGTTCGCGGATATCGCTGCGGAGCTCAGTTCGGGTATCTCGCAGTTCCAGATGGAGGTTGTGAATGTCTTCGCGGATGTAATCCATACCGGTTTCAAGCCTTGTGACGCGTACATTGAGGGAAGCATGATCAGCACATGCGGCACCCTGCGGCGTATTCACAAGAGTGGGGAGGGCCTTGAGTGATGACGCTCATGTCGCCGAAAACTCCGTAAGTTAAGGGTGACCCTAGGATTACTTTTCACGAATCGGGTGACGACCCACCCTCGCCCACGCATTCGCGTAGGAAAATTCCTTAATTGTCATTGGCTTTGTAAGGTTTCTTCACCTGAGAAACCCCGTAGCCCCACGAACCCCTTGCACCCTGACCTCGGCTTCTGTACAAATGTACACATGACGACGCCGAACCTCACCGAGCGACAGCAGAAGACCCTGGACTTCCTGCGGGAGTACCTGCAGACCCAGGGCCTGCCACCCACGCTACGCGAAATCGCGGATGCCCTGGGTTTCCCCAGCCATAGCTCCGCGCAGGCCTGCGTGGAGTCGCTGGTGCGCAAAGGCGTCCTGGAACGCTCGCCACAACATCGCGGCTTGCGCCTGCCTTCGGGCAATGCCGCAGCCATCCGCGCTGCCCTGCTCAACGAGCTGCCGCTTATCGGCCGCGTTGCTGCGGGTTCGCCGATCCTCGCCGAGGAAAACGTCGAGGCGCAACTGGAGATCGACCCGGCCATGTTCCATCCCCGTGCCGATTACCTCCTGCGTGTGGTGGGCATGAGCATGCGCGACGTCGGCATTCTCGATGGTGACCTTCTTGCCGTGCATCGCACCGCTACCGCCAGCGATGGTCAGATCGTGGTGGCCCGCCTGGATGACGAAGTGACGGTGAAGCGTCTGAAGCACGAACGCGATCGCCTTCTGCTACTTCCCGAAAACCCGGACTTCCAGCCCATCGAAGTCGACCCACGCCGCCACGCCTTCGCCATCGAAGGTCGCTACGTCGGCATCATCCGCAGGACCTGAGCCATGAATGCTGCCATTGCCTCTGCTTCGCACAACCTGGCCCAGGTCCTGGACCATCCCGGTATCTGGCGCCGCTCCGCCGATCGCCAGCCGCGCGTGCGCGCGCTGTCCACGGGGTGGACCTCGCTCGATACCCGCCTGCCGGGTGGTGGCTGGCCGCAGGGTGCCGTCAGCGAAATCCTGTTCGAACACGATGGCCTGGGCGAGCTCGACCTGGTGATGCCCGCGCTTGCCGCGCTCACCCAGGAACACCGCCGCGTCATCTTCATCGCGCCGCCTTACCAGCCCTATGCGCCGGCGCTGGCCGCCGCAGGCGTCGACCTGCGCTTCCTGCATGAAATCCACGCCGGCTCCACCGAGGCCGCGTGGAGCATGGAACAGTGCCTGCGCTCCGGCTGCTGTGGCGCCGTCGTCGGCTGGCTGCCGGATATCGACTACCGCAGCCTGCGCCGCCTGCAGCTGGCCGCCGAAAGCGGTGATGCCTGCGCCATGGTTTTTCGTTCCGCCGAGCATGCCGCGCAAAACAGCCCGGCCGCTCTCCGACTCAAGGTCAGCAACAGCGACGAGGCCACCTACGTGGATGTCCTCAAGTCGCGGGGTTTGCTGACCACCACCGCTCCGCTGCTCCGCATGCGGGCCTGAGGTCTGTCCGGCATGGTGTTGTCCTCATCCGCCGCCATGCCGGACGCCTCTTTTTTGCCCCGTAACCGTAGCCATGCTTTGGGCCTGCCTCCGTTTTCCCGGCCTGGCGTTCTCCGCCGCCTTCGCCGCGACACCGGAAGCAGGCCCCTCTGCCTTACTCGATAGCCATGCGCGCCAACGGCTGATAGCCAGCGCCAATGACGAAGCGCGCGCCCACGGTGTACGTCGCGGGCAAAGCGTGGCCGCCGCGCGTGCGCTTTGCCCCGCGCTGGAAGTGCGCCCACGTGATCGCGATGCCGAGAAACGCCTGCTCGCCGAACTGGCTGCCTGGTGTTACCAGTTCAGCGGCCATGTCAGCCTGGTCCCGCCCAACGCCCTCCTCATGGAGGTAGGCGCCAGCCTTCGCCTGTTCGATGGCTGGCCGATCCTGGCCGAACGCGTAAGCTCGGGCTTGCGCGACCAAGGCCACTTGCACACCATGGCCGCCACGCCGTTCGCCTCAGCGTCATGGGTGTTTGCCGCCACGGCGGATGGCATGGTGATTCCCGCGCGCGAAGGCGTCATCCGTATGCTCGGCGCGCTATCGCTTACACAAAGCGGCCTGCCCGGCACTGCGGTCCAGGCCCTGCATGCCATGGGTTTTCGCCGGCTGGACGATATCTTCCGCCTGCCCCGTCCCGAACTCACCCGACGCATCGGCCGGGCTGGCGTGAACTGGCTGGACCGCATCCGCGGGCAGGCCTCGGATACCCTGCCCGCCTGGCAACCACCGGCGAGCTTCCAGCAGAAAATCGAATTCGATGCCGAGCTGGATGGCAGCCAGCCCTTGCTGTTCCCGCTGCGGCGGCTCACCCGTGCGCTGGCCAACCTGCTGGCGGCGCGCGATGGTGGTGTGCAGCGTTTCACGCTCACGCTGGAACACGCGCGCGGCGAAGCTACGCGCATCGCCGTGGCCATGGCCGCTCCGCAGCGCGATGCCGATCGCCTGTTCGAGCTGGCCCGCACACGCCTGGAACGCACCACGCTACCCGCACCGGCACGCGCCATCGAACTGCATGCCGACGAGCTACCGGTCTTCCGCCCGCCGGTACGCGATCTGTTTGAACCTGTTCGTGGTGACGGCCTCGACTGGCCGACGCTGGATGAACGCCTGCGAGCCCGGCTGGGTGATGCGGCCCTGCGCCAGCTCATGGTGGTGAACGATCACCGCCCCGAGCGCGCCTCGCGCCACGGCACACCATCCGCCACCGTTTCCCTGCCGCGCGGGCGGCGCCCACTGTGGTTGCTGCCACGGCCCTTGCCCATGCGCCCGGATCCAGCAGCCGTGCTGGCCGGCCCCGAGCGCATCGAAAGTGGCTGGTGGGATGGGGGTGACACCCGACGCGATTACTACATCGTGCGTACCGTGCAAGGCCAGCAGGCCTGGGCTTACCTGCCGCCGGGCACACTGGATGGGTGGATGCTGCATGGCTGGTTTGCCTGACCTGTCGGCCAACGACGGCGATGTCGAACTCCCCGCCTACGCCGAATTGCACACGCTGAGCGATTTCAGTTTCCAGCGCGGTGCATCGAGCGCGCGCGAACTGTTCGAACGGGCAAAGGATCTTGGCTATGGCGCGCTCGCCATCACCGATGAGTGCTCACTATCGGGCATCGTGCGTGCGCTTGAAGCCTCGCTGGAGATGGAGCTGCCGCTTATCGTAGGCAGCGAATTCCGGCTTTCCGATGGCACCGTGCTGGTGTTGCTGGTGGAGAACCAGGCGGGCTATACCGAGCTCTGCCGACTGATCACCCTGGGCCGCCGGCGTGCCCGCAAGGGCAGTTACGAATTGCACCGCGCCGATGTCGAAGCCCTGGGTGAAGGCTTGTGCCTGTTATGGGCCCCGGGCCCATGGCTGGCCACCCAAAGCGCGGTCCATGACGAACGTGCCGCCTGGGTGGCGCGGCATTTCCCGGGACGCGCATGGCTGGCGGTGGAACTGCATCGCGGCCCGCATGACGATGCCGACCTGGCCGCGCTGCGCGAACTGGCCACGCGCCACGCGCTGCCCTGCGTCGCGACGGGCGATGTCCACATGCACTTGCGCCGTCGCCGTGCCCTGCAGGATGTCATGGCTGCGATCCGGGTCAACCAACCGCTGACCGAAGCCGGCGCGGCCTTGTTTCCGAATGGTGAACGCCACCTGCGCCGACGCGAAACCCTGGCGCGCATCTACCCACGTGACCTGCTGGATGCTACCCAGGTCGTCGCGGCACGCTGTACCGGCTTCGATATCCGTGGCATCAACTATGTCTACCCACGCGAGCTGGTACCCGGAGGCGTGGACGCCGCGGCCTACCTGCGCCAGCTCACCTGGGAAGGCGCGGCAACGCGCTGGCCGGGCGGCATCGATGACGTACTGCGCGAACGAATCGAACGCGAACTCGTTCTCGTTGCCGCGATGAAGTACGAGGCCTTCTTCCTCACCGTGCACGATATCGTCCGCTTCGCCCGCTCACGACAGATCCTTTGCCAGGGCCGTGGTTCCGCGGCCAACTCGGTGGTGTGTTTCTGCCTGGGTATCACCGAGGTGAACCCCGCACAGATCAACACGCTGTTCGAACGTTTCATCTCCATCGAGCGCGACGAGCCGCCGGACATCGATGTCGATTTCGAACATGAACGGCGTGAGGAAGTACTGCAATACGTATTCAACAAGTATGGCCGCGAGCGCGCTGCGCTGGCGGCGACCGTCATCAGCTACCGGCGCAAGAGCGCCGCACGCGATGTCGGCCGCGCTCTGGGTCTTTCGGAAGACCAGCTCGACCAGCTGAGCCGCGCCTATTCGCACGCCCACGGCGAGGTACCGATTACCGTGCGCCTTGCCGAGTGCGGCTTCGATATCACCAGCCGCACCATTCGGCAGCTGATCGTCCTGGTGGAAGAACTCAACGGCATGCCCCGGCATCTTTCCCAGCATGTGGGCGGCTTCGTTATTTCCGATACGCCATTGCACCACCTGGTACCGGTGGAAAACGCCGCCATGGATGAGCGCACCATCATCCAGTGGGACAAGGATGACCTGGAAACCATGAAGCTGCTGAAGGTGGATTGCCTGGCGCTGGGCATGCTCACCTGCATGCGCAAAGCCATCGATATGCTCCGCCTGCACGGGCTGGAGGACTATCCGCGCCTGGCGGATATTCCCATGGACGATCCGAAAACCTACGACATGATCCAGGCGGCCGATACCGTCGGTGTCTTCCAGATCGAATCACGCGCGCAGATGTCCATGCTGCCGAGACTGAAACCCGCGTGCTATTACGACCTGGTAATCCAGGTCGCCATCGTTCGCCCAGGCCCGATCCAGGGTGGCATGGTCCACCCCTACCTGCAGCGGCGGAAGCTTCCACCCGAAGAGGTCGTCTACGAACACAAGGTGCGGCCGGTGCTGGAACGCACGCTCGGTGTGCCGATTTTCCAGGAGCAGGTGATGCACATCCTGCAGGTCGTGGCGGATTTCAGCCCGGGAGAATCCGACGAATTGCGCCGCTCCATGGCCGCATGGAAGCGCCGCGGTGGCCTGCAGAAGTTCGAACCAAAGATTCGCCGCAACATGTCGAAGAACGGCTATTCCGCCGAGTTTACCCAGCAGATCATCGACCAGATCCAGGGTTTCGGTAGCTACGGCTTCCCCGAATCGCATGCGGCGGGCTTCGCCCTTATCGCCTATGCGTCTTCCTACCTGAAATGCCACTACCCGGAAGTCTTCACCTGCGCACTGCTCAACAGCCAGCCGATGGGTTTCTACGCGCCTGCGCAACTGGTGGCCGATGCCCGTCACCACGGTGTGGAAGTACGCCCGCCGGATGTCACCGCCAGCGCGTGGGATTGCACGCTCGAACCCCTGGCCAACAAGCCACATGCGTTCGCTTTGCGTCTGGGGCTGCGCATGATCGGTGGGCTGTCGGCCGACCTGGGTGCGCGTATCACCGCCGTGCGTGCGCAGGCACCGTTGCGCGACCTCGCCGATCTCGCCAGCCGCGCGCAACTCAACCGCTTTGAACGCGAGCGCCTCGCCGATGCGGGGGCGCTACGCACGCTAAGTGGCCACCGCCATCGCGCACGCTGGGAGAGCGCAGGTATCGAACGCAGCTTACCCTTGCTCGAGGCCGTGGCGGAGGTTCGGACAACACTGCGACCGCCCAGCCAGGCTGAAAACGTTTTCGCTGATTACGCCACGCAAGGGCTTTCCCTGAGCGGTCATCCGCTGTCGCTGGTTCGCAAGAAATTACTGGCACGCCGCGCCCGGCGTGCCCGCGATCTCCTGGCTATCCGCAATGGTGCATGGCTGCGTCACGCCGGCCTGGTCACCGTACGCCAGCGCCCGCAAACTGCCAGTGGCATCACCTTCGTCACGCTGGAAGACGAGACCGGCCAGGTCAATGTGATCGTGCGCCCCAAGGTGGCGGAGGCATGCCGCCAGGCCTTGCTGGATGCGGTTTTGCTGGCTGTGGATGGGCAATGGCAATCCATCGATGGCGTACGCCACCTGGTGGCGCACCGGCTGCTCGACTTCAGCGATCTGCTTCCCGCCTTCGGATCTGTCTCGCGGGATTTCCACTAAGCCGCACTGCAGCATGACGCGCGTTATTCCCCGTCACTTAACGGCATGTAATTTCCACCTGAACGGATGCCTAGGAACAGCAGAACCAGACCCCCTTTATTCATCCAAAAAGGAATAGCTTCTGCACCGACCGCACACATTCCGGTCTGTAAGCGAGCCACGCCGCCGCGCCCGGCGTTGCCGCATTGAATCCAAGGCGCTCACTAAAGTTCCAGGAGAGATTCGTCATGCGCAACACGAAACTGATCCTTGCCATGCTTGCTGGCTGTACCGTCCTGAGCGGTGCCGCCTTTGCGCAGGATGCTTCGAAGGCCGCCTCCGCTTCCACCGCCGCCACGCCGACGCAGTCGAGCTCCGATTCGATGAAGAGTGACTCGATGAAGAGCGGTTCGATGGACAAGAAGGGCGACGAAGCCGGCGCGATGAAGTCGACCCACAAGAAGCACAAGAAGGCTGCTGAAGCTGCTCCGGCCAAGGCCTCGACCGCGGGCGGCATGTAACAGCCAGCGCATGAACGAAAAAAGCCGGCGCCGCGAGGCGCCGGCTTTTTCTTTGCCCATTCGCCGATCAGACCACGCGGATGGTTTCGTCCTCGATCACCACCACCTGACCCGCGCGGATCTTGCAGGTCTTGCGCAGCTCCAGGACGCCATCCACCGTCACCAGGCCATCGGCCACCAGGTGTTTGCCTTCGCCGCCACTGGCAGCGATACCGGCCAGCTTCAGCAACTGGTTCAGTTCAACGTACTCGCCTTCGAGTTCGAACGTTTGCGATGGCATGGGCGGGGCATTCACAAGCAAGGGGCGCACATTAAAGCGCAATCCGGCCGCCAATGTTCAAAAGCATGAATTCATCCGCTGACATGCCTTGCGCCGCGAGTGCTTCGGACAGCAGCCGCGGCGGCTCATCCAGCTGATCATCGGCCAGTTCGAATACGCCCCAGTGGATCGCCATGGAGCGGCGAACGCCGATCTCCCGATGTAACTGCACCGCCTGGGCGGGATCGACATGCTGGCCATGCATGAACCAGCGCGGCGCGTAGGCGCCAATAGGAATGGCTGCCAGATCGATGGGCCCCGCGCGGCGGCCGATCTCGGCCAGCTTGTCCGAATACCCGGTATCGCCCGCGAACCAGAACCGGAAGTCCGCCTGGGCCATGACCCATCCACCCCACAGCGAACGATTGCGATCCCATAAGGTGCGCGCGCTCCAGTGCCGGGCGGGGACGAAGGTAAACGTGGCACCGCCGACCTCGGTCGATGCCCACCAGTCGAGTTCGCGCACGTTACCGATGCGTTCGCGGTCGAACCAGCGCTTCAGCCCCAGCGGTACGAGGAACACCGCCTTCGGGAAGCGCCGCGCGATCGCATGCACGCTCGCGTGGTCAAGATGGTCGTAATGGTTGTGGGAAATCACCACCACGTCGACCGCCGGCAAGGCAGCCACTTCGACGGGCGTGGGCGTACGCCGCATCGGCCCCGCGAACGACAGGGGCGAGGCTCGCTTGCCGAGCACCGGATCCGTGATGACGTTGAGCCCCTGGCGACGCACAAGGACCGTGGCATGGCCAAGCCACCACGCGGCATCCTCGCCGCCAGCAAAGTCGGCGGGCTGCCACCAGCGGCGGGTAAAGGCCTCGTAGCCTTCGGTGGGCGGTCGGGGAAGCTGCTGTTCCTTGCGCTCGCGGCGCCAGCGTTTCAGGCCGCCGGGTTCACGCGTTTCAGGCTCCAGGTTGCGAAAACCTTCTTCCGCGTGGTGTGCCTTCGTGGCGTCGAAGTACGGGTTCGTCCAGGGCATGCCTTGCCTTGATGGTGGGGTCACCGGAAGACCTGCGGCCCCGCCACCCATGGTTCAAGGTCAGTCGACGTCAATCCGGCGGACCTGGGCCAGCCAGTCCTCGAGGTTGTAGTAATTGCTGACGCGGGTGATCTTGCCACCCGCCACGTCGAAGAATGCACCGCCCGGAAGCGCATAGCTCTGGCCCTGGGCCAGCGGCAGGCCCTCGTCCGTGGCCTTGTACTCACCGTGCATCATGTACTCGGCCGCGGCACGGTTGCCCGTTTCGTTAGCCATGATCACGAGGTTTTTTACCTGCTCGCTATAACTCGCACTCATGCGCTCGAGGAACGCCGCGAACCGCTGGCGCCCGGTTTCTCGTCCACCCTGGTTCACATCGTGCGCCACATGCTCGTCCAGCAAGTCGAGCATGCCGGTCCAGTCGCCGCGGTTGAATGCCTCGTAATAGCGGCGGATGAGGTCGATCGTTTCGTTCATCGTGGCACTCAATAGAGGATGACGGAGCGGATGGCCTTGCCCTCGTGCATCAGGTCGAACGCGCGATTGATATCGTCCAGCCCCATCGTATACGTGATCATCGGATCGATCTTGATCTCGCCACCCATGTAGCGATCGACATAACCAGGCAATTCCGTGCGGCCCTTCACGCCGCCGAATGCCGAACCGCGCCAGACCCGGCCCGTGACCAACTGGAAGGGACGGGTGTGGATCTCCTGGCCTGCACCCGCCACACCAATGATGACCGACTCACCCCACCCCTTGTGGCAGCACTCCAGCGCCGCGCGCATCACATCGACATTGCCGATGCATTCAAACGAGTAATCCACACCGCCGTCGGTCAGGTCGACGATCACCTGCTGGATCGGGGTATCCGGATAATCGCGAGGATTCACGAAATCCGTAGCACCCAGCATCTTCGCCATGTCGTACTTCGCCGGGTTGGTGTCGACGCAGATGATGCGGCCGGCCCTGGCCATGACCGCGCCCTGCACCACCGACAGGCCGATGCCGCCTAGGCCGAAGACGGCCACGCTCGCGCCCGGCTCCACCTTGGCCGTATTCAGCACGGCGCCGATACCCGTGGTCACGCCGCAACCGAGCAGGCACACCTTGTCCAGCGGCGCATCCTTGTTGATCTTCGCCAGCGAGATCTCTGGCAACACGGTGTATTCGCTAAAGGTGCTGGTGCCCATGTAGTGCAGCAACGACTTGCCGCCCATGGAGAAGCGCGAGGTGCCATCCGGCATCACGCCTTTGCCCTGGGTCACGCGGATCTTCTGGCAAAGATTGGTCTTGCCGGACAGGCAGAACTTGCACTCGCCACATTCCGGCGTGTACAGCGGGATGACATGGTCGCCCACCTTAAGCGAGGTCACGCCCTCGCCCACTTCCTCGACGATGCCACCGCCCTCGTGGCCAAGGATCACCGGGAAGGCGCCTTCCGGGTCCGCCCCCGACAGGGTGAACAGGTCGGTATGGCACACGCCGGTGGCCACGATCCGCACGAGTACCTCGCCCGCCTTCGGGCCCTGCACGTCGATTTCTTCGATGGACAGGGGCTTTCCTGCTTCCCAGGCAACAGCGGCGCGCGACTTCATAGTCGGTGATTCCTCTTACATGGCGAACGTGACCGGCCCGGGGCCGGATAGACCGTCGAGTTTAGCCAGCCCGGGACCTACCTGCATCGTCCCGTACGCACGCGTCTGCTCCGGCCCTTGTCTCCCAACGCCCCGGCCTTTCCGGTCGCCATTTGTGAACGGTTTGCAAACGGTCTCGTGGCAGGTAACGCCCGGATGAGTTAAACTCTGGTTAACGGATCAGCTCACTTCGACGAACGAAGGGGTGTTGAAAGGCATTCGATTAGCTCTACTCATGAGCCTGATCGGAAAAAAGTTTGAACCTTTTGCTTACACCCGCTGTCCAAGTTTTTAAGCATTACAGCCCTTGAAACCGCTCAAGGGGACCCTACTAAGGGTTATACGAAACTCGCTAGTTCAGTAATTCGGTACAAAAACCGCATGACGAAAGCCTAACGAGTTGATTGTTCACCAAACGAAACGGATCAATACGATTTGGCCATCTACCGGGGCTTCCCGGGCCAGCGTAAGGTCCTCACCACGCAAGAGACCGGCGGCGTGGCGTTGATTGAAACAACCGGTCATACAAGAGACTGGGAGAGACCATCATGAACGAACTTCGCAACGATTACGGCATTACCACCTTCGAATATACCGCTGGCTATCGCGTGTCCGACGCGGCCAATGGCCTCGATCTTTTCGGCGGCGAGATGGATGGCTACGACTGGCTGGGCGAAGTCGCCAGCCGCCTCAGCACCGACGCCTGAGCCGCGCGTCGCCGTAGGGGCGTACCTGGGCGCAGCCGCTTCCGGCGGCACACTACCCAGTCCACGCTTCCCCAAGGCCGCGGCCCCGCCCGCTCCTACGAGACAAGCGCTGCATAAAGGAAGGCCCGCCATAAGCGGGCCTTCTTCATGTCTAAGTGATGCTCGTGTATGCCGCGCGTCACGCCAACCCGAAGAACTGCGCGACGAGCCACACGTTGGCTGCGGAAATCGCGATAAAAAGAAACCAGGCCGATACGGATACCAGGCGTGAGTTGACGAACGAGCCCATCAACTCACGGTTGTCCGTGAAACGGATCAGCGGATACATAGCAAACGGCAACTGGATGCTCAGCACGACTTGGCTGGCCACTAGCAAGGCGCCAATCGCGCGATCACCCATCAACACCACGCCGATGAAGGCCGGGACGATCGCCAGGCCACGCGTGACCAGCCGCCGCTGCCAGCACGGCAGCTTGAGCTGCAGGAAGCCATCCATAATGACCTGGCCCGCGATGGTGCCGGTGAAGGTCGAGCTTTGGCCTGAGGCGAAGAGGCCGATGGCGAACGCGACGGAGGCCACTGCCGTTCCCGCGATGGGCGTAAGCAATTGCCAGGCGTCGGCGATATCGGCCACATCATGGCGCCCGGTGGCGTGGAATGCGCCAGCCGCCACGATAAGGATCGCCGCATTGATGAGCAGCGCAAGGCTGAGCGACACCAGCGTATCGACGCGAGTGAGCCGGATCGCAGCATGCTTACCCTCCTCGCCGGACACCGCGCGGGTCTGCACGATCGACGAATGCA
The DNA here is from genome assembly GCF_036500425.1 of Luteibacter sp. Lineage (GTDB taxonomy): Bacteria > Pseudomonadota > Gammaproteobacteria > Xanthomonadales > Rhodanobacteraceae > Luteibacter. Next base: position 30,617 of record NZ_DASYCB010000050.1, on the reverse strand, counting down.
GGTAAAGATTGTGCGGCATGATCGTTGCGCCGAGGATGCCGATGGCCAGGTATAGCGGCTCCCGGCTATCCAGCGCATGCAGCGACGGCACGAAGCCCGCCGCCACGGCATGCCAGTCGGGCCCGACGAGGAACAACTGGACCACGAAGCAGATACCGATGGTACCGACCAGGCCAAGGATGATCGACTCGACACGGCGAAAACCCCTGCCCTGCAATCCGAGCACGATGAAGGTATCCAGCGCCGTCAGCGCGACACCCACAGGTAACGAAACACCGAACAGCAGCTTGAAAGCCAGCGCGCTGCCAAGTACCTCGGCGAGGTCGCAGGAAATAATGGAGATTTCCGCCAGCACCCATTGCACACGCCCGATCGCCTTGGGGTAGCGCTGGCTGGAAAGCTGGGCAAGATCCTTGCGCGTCGCGATGCCCAGGCGGGCCGCGAGGCACTGCAACAGCATGGCCGCCAGGCTCGACAGCAACACGACGAACAACAAGCGGTAGCCAAAGCGCGAGCCGGCCTCGATATCCGTGGCCCAGTTTCCCGGGTCCATGTAGCCCACCGACACAAGCAACCCGGGCCCGGCGAAACGCAGCGCCTTCTTCCACCAGGGCAGGCCCTCGGGCACGAGGATGGAACCGGCGACTTCGGAAGGGCAGAACGGCGCGGTGGCCGTCTTCGGCAGCGGAAAGAACATGCGCCCATCGTAGCGTCTCGCGGTGCGAGGGTGAACGCTGCCTCGCGTCCATTTCACGGGCCTGTAATGCCGGGAAACGGTACACAGGGTGCGCTGCGAATCGCGCAGAGCAACGAGGGAACCCTCATGGACAAGAACCGTACCGAAGGCATGAAACACGAGGTAAAGGGCGCCGTGAAGGAAGTCACCGGCAAGCTGACCGGCAACCCCACGAAGGAAGCTGCCGGCAACATCGAAAAGCATGCCGGCAAGGTCCAGAAGGAAGTGGGCAAGGCGGCCGACCACGCACGCGACCGCGACCGTCACCACTGAGTAAGGATGGGCGGGGACTGCAAGGCCCCCGCCCCTTTTCGCATGCGCCTTCGCCCCTGGTTCGATCTCACCAAGAAGTCCATCACCACCGCCATCGACGGGTTCAGCGATGACGAGCTGATGACCCGTGCAGCGGCACTGTCGTTCTACTCCGCGCTGTCATTCGCGCCGTTGCTTGTCCTGCTGCTGTGGCTGCTTTCCGCCCTTGGCGATCAGTGGCAGGCCCAGCTCGTCGAGAGCCTCACCACGGTCATCGGCCAGCAAGGCGCGGGCGCCGTGAAGCTGGTCATCGATAATGCGCAGCAACGGCCCAGGCTCGGCAACGTCGTCGGTATCATCGGCCTGTGCGTCACGGTATTCAGCGCCTCGGCGGTGTTCGCCCAGCTGCAGTCCACTATCAACCGCGTCTGGAAAATCCGCGCCAAGCCCGGTGAAGCCGTGGCCGGCTGGCTCAGCACACGGGCGCGGGCCTTTGGCCTGCTCATCGGGATCGCCTTCCTGCTAATCATCTCGTTCGTCGTCAGTAGCCTGATCCAGGCGCTGATACCAGGCGATACCATCGCCTGGCAGGTGGTCGAAGCGGTGATCGCATTTGGCGTGTTTGTCATCGCGTTCGCCGCGATGTACCGGATCCTGCCGGATGCGACGATCGCATGGCGCGACGCCGTCCGCGGCGGCATCCTTACCGCTTTGCTTTTCGTCGCCGGCAAGTTCCTTATCAGCCTGTATATCGACCGCGCGAGTATCGGCGGCGCCTACGGTCCGGCGGGCGCGATCGTCGTGCTGCTGACCTGGGTGTATTACGCGTCGATCATCGTGCTGCTGGGTGCCGAGCTCACCCATGGCCTGGCCGTCGCCCGTGGCGCGAAGATCCGCCTCGCCGAGCACGCCGAGAGCTTCGCTGGAACCACGCCGGTTACGCAGGCGCCGCCACGGAAGCAGGCCTGAGCAAGCGCCGGCGCAACCAGCGGTTGGCCGGCTCGGAAAGCGCGCGCGCCACGAGATGGCCAAGAGCCCACGCCAGCAACACGGCCGGCGCATACCAGAGCCAGCCCCATGCCTTGTCGGTGCCGGTCATACGGGCGATCCCTACCAGGGAAAACACGACGAACATGTGGGTGAGGTACACCTCGTAACTCGACTGGCCAAGGGCGCGCAGCCAGCGGGTGCCACGCACCGGCTCACCACCCTCCGGCGACGCAAGCACCAGCGCCACCGCCGCGGCGATCAGGACCAGCAGGTACTGCTCGTGGATGAGATGCCACACCCAGCCACCCGAGAACATCACCGCGGCAAGCGCGAGCATGCCCGCCGCGGCAAGCACCCGGCGCACGCGCTGGCCGGCCACCCCGAAGCGCGCCCGGGCGAGCGCCGCCAACACGCCCGCCGCGATAGCACCCATGCCCGGCAGGTAGGCCTTCTCCTGCCATATCTCGTTATCCATGATGGCGGCACGGGTGAACGGCACCGACACCACAAGAATCACCAGCGCCGGCACCAGCCATCGCGTGCGGCCCAGGGTCATGCAGACCAGCGGAAAAGCGAGGTAAAAGACCTCTTCGACCGACAGCGACCACAGCACATCCCACCCACCCGGAAGCCAGCCGTGGTGCCCTTCGTAGACGTTCAGGGTGAAGGTCAACGCGGATAGCGTCGCCCCCGCGGGCGATTGCCCCGGCTTGTCGAAGACATAGTTCGGCACCCCGGCGGCGTGGCACGCGAGCAGCACTGCAAGGAGGACCAGGAGACAGGGCGCGATGCGGGCGACACGTCGCGTGTAGAAGGCGCGCCAGTCGACCGCCGCGAGCGTGCCATCGCGCTCCAGCACGTGCCGGGTGATCAGGAAGCCGGAGATGACGAAGAACAGGAAGACGGCTTCGTAGCCGTTGTAGATAAAGCCTTTCAGCAGGAACACCGGCAACCACCGCGCCGCGTCGGTCTCGTGCAAGGGCAGCCGCAAGCCCAGGTGATGTACCACCACGAGCAGGATGCTGACACCGCGTAGCAGATCGATACCGGGGCTACGCGGCAAGGTGCTTCGGGACACAGGGCGGCTTCCATCAGGGAAGCCGCCAGCTTAGCGTCCTCAGGTGCAGCCGCGCACCAGGAAGATCAGGATCAGCACCGGGATGGGTACGCCCAGGATCCACAACAGCACATAGCCGATGCCACCTTTCTGCTTTTCCGCGACCGGGGTCTTCTGTTCGTCCATCGGGATCTCCTCCGCACCTGTGGGATGTGACGAGCGTCCGGTGCCCGGCGTGGAGCAGGCGTGACAATGGCGGTAGTAACGTATTCGCAACGACACGCCCTTCGCAGTTCGTGCATTATCCGTGATGGGCTCCCACCGCGTTGAAGGACGTCCCATGCCGCCGCCCGTGAGCGCAGGCCATGATCCGTTCGCGTTCCTGCCGGCCGACTCGCCGACAGTCGCGGAGATGCGTGCATTCGACTGGGCCACGACGGCACTGGGGCCGGTGGACGATTGGCCGGTGGCGCTCAAGGTCATGCTCGCCACCATGTTCGACACACCACGGCCGATGTTCTTGTCAGTCGGGCCAGAGCAGCAGTTCTTCTTCAACGACCTTTACCGCAGCATGCTCGGGCGACGCTTGCAGGGTGCCATGGGCAAGACCTTCCGCGCCCTGTGGCCCGAGGTGTGGGACGACGTCGCGGCTACCGTCGAGCGCGCACTCGGCGGGGAAGGCACATTGCATACGGATCTGCCGCTACGGATGACCCGCCAAGGCTTCGAGGAGGAAACCTGGTGGACCTTCTCCTACTCACCGCTACGCGATGAACGCGGCAAAGTGCTGGGCATCGTTGCGATCACCAACGAGACGACCCGGGCGGTGCGTACCACCCAGGTCCTGCGCGAACTGAATGCCTCGCTGGAGGTGGAGATCGATCTGCGCACCCGCGAACGCGACCAGATCTGGGCGATCGCCCGTGACCTCTACGTGGTGATGACCCGCGATGGCCACTACCGCGACGTGAACCCGGCCTGGCGTACCGAGCTCGGCTACGACACCGATGAGCTGGTCGGGCTGGGCTTCGAGGAGCTTATCCACCCCGACGACCTGGACCGGGCCCGCGATGCCGTCAGCCAGATGGTTGAGGGCGAGGTCGTCGAGGACCTCGAGCTGCGCCTGCGTGGCAAGGATGGCAGTTACCGCTGGTTCGCCTGGACCGGCGTGCCTGATGGCGATGTCATCTACGGCATGGGTCGCGATACGCAACGTCGCCGCGACATGGACGACCACCTGCGCCATGCGCAGAAACTCGAAGCCCTCGGCCGTCTCACCGGAGGCATTGCCCACGACTTCAACAATATCCTCGGTGGTATCGGCGGAGCCATTGAGGTGGTGACCGAACGGATCGAACAAGGCCGGGTAGACGGCTCTCGGCGGCTACTGGATGCCGCGCGCGGTGCGGTTCAACGTGCTGCCGGGCTCACCCACCGCCTGCTGGCTTATTCGCGCCAGCAAGCGCTGTCTCTATCCGATGTGGATGCCAATGCGATCGTGCATGGACTGGACCTGTTGTTGCGCCCACTGCTCGGTGAACAGATACGCCTGCAGGTGATGATGGCAGAGTCGCTCTGGCGCACGCTATCGGATGCGAGCCAGTTGGAAAGCGCCATCCTTAACCTTGCGATCAACGGCCGCGATGCCATGCCACACGGCGGCACGCTTACCATCGCGACGCGAAACATGGCGGGCATCGACCTGGGCAAGGGGCCCGCCGACCATGTCGTCGTCGAGGTCACCGATACCGGCACGGGTATGTCGGCGTCTGTGGTCGAGAAAGCCTTCGATCCGTTCTTCACGACGAAGGCGATTGGCCAGGGGACAGGCCTGGGCCTGTCCATGGTCGATGGCTTCGCGCGACAGACGGGGGGCCGTGCCATCATCACCTCGGCACCGGGGCGCGGCACCACGGTGAGCCTGTGGCTACCACGCCACGTCGGTGCGCCGGCGGCAAAGCATTCGCACATCGAGAACCCGGGTCGGCGCGGCGGTGGGCAACACGTGCTGCTGGTGGAAGACGAAGACATGTTGCGCTCGCTCACGCGCGAGGTGCTGGAGGAAGCGGGCTACACGGTGAGCGATTGCGCGGAAGGCACGGAGGCCCTGCTCCTGCTGGCGGCCGATGACCGGCCGGATGTACTCGTCACCGATGTCGGCCTGCCCGGCATGGATGGCAGGCGCCTTGCGCAGGCCGCTCGCGAACGCCAGCCCAACCTGCCGGTATTGTTCATTACCGGCTATGCGTGGGAGGCTTTTTCGGATAGCCCCGTGTTACCGGAACGCTGCGCGATCCTGAGCAAACCGTTTTCCGTGCATGCCCTGGTCGATGCGGTTGCCGATCTCGTGGACGGTACGCCAGCATAACGCGCACATTCCATTTCCTTGACCTGGGCGCGTGGAGACTGCGTGGCATGAAGACCGAAGAGCCCATGAAGCGCACGCGCTACTACGCCTTGATCGCGTTGATCGTCGCGATGCTCGCGATCTTTGTGGTGGGTGCGATCCGTAAGGGCGGCCCAGCCGGCGATGTGCCCGACGATGGCCGGGCACCCGCGACGCAACCGGCGGCGCACTAAGCGGGTTCGGCTTCTTCCGCGGCCTGCGTGGTCTCCTGCACGGCAGCAGCGCGCTGCATGGCAACCAGGAAATCGACGCCATAGCGCATCACGAACGGCGCAACGTTACCGGGCATGCAGCCGTCCGGTAGTGCCTGTGCGTGAGTGGTATCAAGCGGATCTGAAAGCGACAAACGACGTGCCATCGCCTTGACGGCCCCCTTCTGGTATTCCCCCGTCGCTTTACTTAACGGAAAGCTAGCGTCTCGTCAAGACCCGATGCACCTGCGGCATTTGGGCGCAGGCGCCTGACCGTGTCCGGCCCGCACGAACCTGCGACCTAAAATAGGGCCGCGCGCTCGCTGTGCGCGGGAGGTTCACTCGTGCATTACGCCCCCGATGTCGCCACGCCCCCACCGGCATTACGCCGAGACGCGGCCTGCTGCAATGCTGCGTGCAGGCATGCGCACGCCTGCCAGGCCACCCGCGGCGGTGCGGCCGAACTGCTCGCCATTCGCGATATCGTCGAACGTGTCGGCCCATTCTCCGATGGCGATCGCCTCGTGCAACCCGAGGCGCCCCATCTCGCCGCCTATGCCGTGCTGACCGGCATGGCGATGACCGTGCGCGGTGGTCGCATCCGCGCCTTTCATTTGCCGGGTGAACTGTTCGCCCTGGACATCACCCGCCAGGGTCTACACACAACCTCGGTCGTCGCAGTGGGCAAGACGTGGTTTTGCCGCTTCCCGCGCGCGGCTACCGATGCCTTGTGCGAGCACGACGACGCCATCGCGAGCCACCTGCGTGACTTGCGTCGGCAGGAACGCCGCCTTGCCACGCAGGGCGGTGATGCCCCTGCCCTCGCCCGCGTCGCGTCCTTCCTGGCGGACCTGCTTGTACGGCGCCGACAGGTCGAACCCGATACCACCTTCATACCCCTGCCGATGTCGCGCGATGACATCGGCTCCTACCTGGGGATGAGCGCGGCCACGGTGACGCGCATGCTTGCTCGCCTGCGCGCCGATGGCAGCCTGGCGGTCAGGAACGACGGCGTCGATATCACCGACGCCGCCGCCCTGGCCGGGCACGGCCTTACAGCTTGACCTTGACGCCCACGGTGAAGAAGCGGCCGACCACGCCGGCCTGCGAATAGGTCGGGTTGTAGTTGAGGCCCGCATAGTTCAGCGGATCGAACGGCGCCTTGCGGTCGAACGCGTTCATCACCGAGCCGGTGATCGCCACCTTGTCGGTCAGGTCGTAATTGCCTGTCAAATCGACCTGCGTGTACGACGACATCCTGCACGAGGCCGGGAAGTCGTCGCCGGTAAGCGTGTTGGTCGACTGGCACCCCGGCGCCACATCCGGCGCGGTGAGCTTGAGGCCGCTGGTGTAATAGATCGTGCCCGTGAGGGTCAGCTTCCCCCACTGCACGCTATTGGCCCACGACCCGCGGTAGCGCGGCGTACCCGCACCGGAAGAGAGCCCGTACGGGCCGTGCGTGCCGACGAATTGCAGCTTCGAACCATCCTGCAACGTCAGCACCCAGCTGATGATCTTCGTGAGGTTGATCTCGCTGGTGAAGCGCACATTCTCTGCGAAGTTGAATCCGCCCTTGAGGTCCAGGTCTACACCCTTGGTCTCAAGTGAGTTCTGGTTAACATACGGCGCCACCACCACGATCGGTCGCGGCAACGCATCGGGCGCCGCCGGGTCGGGCACATCGGCCACGATGTTGGATGCCGTCGGCAAGGGCTGGCCGTTGTAGTAAGCATCGAGCACGGCCGCAGGGCTCTGCTGGCCGATCACGCCGGTCTTCTTGATCCGGTAGTAATCAAGCGACGCGCTGATATCGTCGGTGGGCTGGAACACCAGACCGAAAGTCCAGCTCTTCGAGCGTTCCGGCTTCACCTTCGGGTTGGCTGCCGTAAGGAACGCCAACGGGTAAGGCTGTACGTAGCCGCTGTTGTTGTGCAGGTTCTGGAACTCTTCCGGCGGCGTGTACGTAGCGAACCCTTCTGCCTCGCTCGAACCGTTCTCGGCGAAGCTCGGCGCACGGAAGCCCTTGGAGAACGTCCCACGCACCGCGAGCTGCTCGATCGGCTTCCATTTGATGCCGATCTTCGGCGAGAAACTCCGCCCGAAGTCGGAGTAATGGTCATACCGGCCCGAGACATCGACTTCCAGCGATTCCAGGAACGGCGCATCCAGCTCCACGTAGGCGCCGGTCACCGTGCGGTTGCCCTTGGTATGGGCGATGCCGAGGCCTTGTGCTGCCAGGTCCGGGTTCAGGTCCGGATCGTTCTGCTCCTCGTGGCGCACATCGATACCCGTGGCTAGACCCAGGGAACCGCCGGGAAGGTCGAGCAGTGGCCGGCTGACCCGGAAGTCGAATGACTGCAGGTCGCTCGTCGAGGTCTTATGCAACGCAGGCGCCAACGCTTCCATAAATGCTCGGGAATTGGCCGAGGGATCAAGGAAATTGTAGGTGCCGTTGGTCACCGCGGCGATAAGGGAGTTGTAATTGAGCAAGCCGAACGTGTCGGTATCAAGCGAGGCATGGTTGAATACCAGCGCGGTATCGTAGCTCCAGTCGCCCCATGAGCCGGTCAGGCCACCCGTGATACGCAGGTTGTGGTTCTTGTTCTGGCCACCCCCTGTCACCCCCGGGAACGTGTAGTTGATCAACGCCGCCTTGCCATCGGCAGCGAACGGGTTGTTCGGATTCAGCGACCCATCGGGCAAGGTCGCCGGCAAGGCGATCGAATTGGTGTTGTTCGGCGTGCTCGCCTGGATCTGTGGCGGCGGCCCGCGGAAGTTGGTTTTCACCTGGTAGTAGCTGGTGTCGATGTAGGCCTGCGTGGTGTCATTCAACTTCAGCGTAAAGCGGCCATACACGCCCGCCCGCTCCATCTCGGGCGCGATATCGAAGTACCGCGTGCGGTTGTAGGCACAGTAGCTACCGGGGTTGCTGGGATCATCCGTAATCAGCGTGCTGCCCGCCCCGCACGGCACGAGCGGCTGCGATAGCGCACCCGGGTCGGCAATACCCGAGGTCACGTCACCGGGCTTGCCAAGCGTGCCGGGCGTCACCGTGCCGTACAGCGAACCGGAGTTCTGTGAAGGCTGGCCGCCGATCAGATTGTTACCGCCGCTCGGGCGGGTATCGTTAGTGTTGTACGGGTAGCCACGGTCGCCCACCTTGATCCGCTCGTCCTTCTGGTATTCGGCACTGAAGTAGGCATTCCAGCCGTCTTTACGCAGGTCGCCGCCACCGAACAGCACGGTGCCACGCCGCGTGGTGCCGCCGCCCTTTTGCGACGTGCCGACTTCACCACTGAATTCGGCGCCCTTGAAGCTCGGCTTGAGGATGATGTTGACGACGCCAGCAATGGCATCGGCGCCGTACAAGGAGGAGGCACCGTCCTTCAGCACCTCGATCCGGTCGATGGCGTTGGAAGGGATGGTGTTGAGGTCAACAAAGGAACGCTGGCCATCATCGGCCAGCGGATAGTTCGCGGCGCGGCGGCCATTGATCAGGACCAGGGTGGAGTTAACGGTCAGGCCGCGAAGGGCCACGCCAGACGAACCGGCTGCAAAGCCACCGGTGAAGGCCGGTGGGATCGAGCCGCTGTTATCGGCCGACACCGCGCGGATCACATCCGACACGGTGGTCAGGCCGCTTTTCTGGATCTGGTCGGCAGTGATCGTCGTCACCGGCGAGGGCGTTTCGACGTCGATACGCGGCAACGCCGAGCCGGTCACCGTGATCGCCGCCAGTTCGGTCGTGCCCTTCTGGGCACCCTGCGCGTCCTGCGCGGGGGGTGGGGGTGGTGGCGCATTTTGCGCGTGCAGGTATCCGCCGCTGCAGGTCAGCGCGGCGGCGATGGACAAAGCGAGGCCGTGGCGCCTAAGCGCCATGTGTGCGTGCGTTTTCATGGTGAGTCTCCGGAGCCTTAGGGGAGTGGGGCTGGGACTTTTACGGCGAAGGAATATGCGAAAAACGCAACATTCACGAGACCGCAATGAAAACCTACGCCGTGTAAACCACGGGTGCCATCGGCCATTCGGAATAGCTTGCGCCGGGTTGCACCGCGCCCTTCTGGCACGGCCTATGCAGTGGCTGGGGCGGCCTTACTCGTCTTCGCCGGGATCGAAACCTTCGCGTTCCTTCATCAGTTCGCGCGCCGCGGTAATGCCCAGGCGCATGCCTTCGGCACAGGCGTCTTCTTCGTTATCGTGCAGGGTGACGCACAGCTTTTCCTTCACTTCGTCGCCATCTTCGCTGATGACGTATTTGCCACGCCAATGCCCGGGCTTCGCGACATAGCACGAGCCCTCGACGTCGAAATAACCAATCTTGCGGTGAGTCATGGGTGGCGGGTTCCTCCGTAAGCCACCATCGTATCCATCGCACATCAACGCGATGTGCACTCGCTACTGCAGACTCTGGACCGGCCGCTTCGCGTTTGACTCGAATTCACGCCAGACGCCGTCGGCGCCCTCGACGGAGACCAGCACGTGGGTCAGGCCCTGCGTGCCCAGCAGCTTCGATTGCTGCACTGCGTAAGCGATCGCGGCCACGCGGGTCTCAAAATTTTCGGTCGGCACGCCGTTGAGCTGGACATGCCAAAGGCCGGCCAGATCGGGATTGAACGGAATGTCGTAAATGACGAGGGCCATGGGGAACGAACTGCTCCAGCGCACATGCTTTGCCGCCGGTCCCAGGCAAGTGGGTTCTTACGGTCGGACGTGGGAGCTTAGCCTTACCGCAGCGCGTCCACAACGGAAGACTACTTGGCGAAACCTTCACGGCGCCTGCACGTGAATGCGAGGCGAGCAGCCGGTGCGCGTGTCTCCGTCCGTCCGCGTTGCCTCGGCTAGACTTCGCGCATGACCCGACGCCCTCGCCTCCCCTTGCTGGTCCTCGCCCTTGCCTTCACGCTCGGTGGCCGCGCCCTCGCGCAGGTCCCCCCGCCCGCTACGAGCATCCCCACGCTCGAGGGCGTCACGGTCAGCGGTGTCCAGCCGGGGCCCGGGCTCTGGCGCGCCACGCGCGGCGACCATGTCCTGCTGATCCTGGGTACGCTCTCGCCGATTCCCGGCAACATCACCTGGAAGACCGACGAGGTCGACGATGCACTGGCCCATGCCGGCGCGCTTATCCTGCCGCCGCATACCGAGATCAAGCCTAATGTTGGCTTCTTCGGCAAGCTGGCCCTGCTGCCTACGCTGATCGGCGTGCGCAATTCACCCGATGGCAAAACGCTCGAAGAGACGGTGCCTGCGGATGTCTATGCACGCTGGCTCGCGGTGAAGGCGCGCTACATCGGCGACGAGCGCAAGGTCGAGCGGTACCGGCCGATCTTCGCCGCTATTGAACTGTACAAACAGGCGGTGAAGAAATCAGGCTTGCGCAAGTCCGGATACATCACCGATGCGGTGGTGGATATGGCGAAGAAGCACAACGTGAAACAGGTACCGGTGGATTACACGTTGCTTGTGGATGACCCTCGCGCCGTCGTCAAGGAGTTCAAGCGCTCGACCCTGGATGACCTTTCCTGCTTTACCCAGAGCGTTGACAACATCGAACCACAACTGGCCGCCATGCGTGAGCGCGCGAACGCCTGGGCGACCGGCGACGTGACGGCATTGCGCGACGAGAGCCGCGCGAAGCAACTTTCCACCTGCCTGGATGCGGCCACCGAGGGCGGGCTCGCCCAGCGCATCGGCCTGACCGACGTGCCCGCACAGGTTCGCACCCGCTGGCTTGCCGCGGTCGATACCGAAGTGGCCGCGAACACCCAGACCGTCGCTATCGTCCCACTGGATGACCTCATCGGGCCGCAGGGCTACCTGTCGGCGTTGGCGGCGAAGGGCTTTAAGGTGGAATCGCCGGATGACGGCGATGCGTCCGACAAGACCGCCGGCGGCACGCCCTGACGGATCACTGCTGAAAAATCGTCGTCGGCGTGGCTGGTGCGAGCACGGTCGGTGATCCTGCCGAGCCTGCGCCACTCGTCCACGGGCATGCGCTTGTCCAGCGCACCATTGTCCATCAGGTACTCGGGCAGGTATCCGGTCAGCAGCAGGCGGATATCCATCGGCAAGCCATCGTCGATGCGCCGGGCCATGCGATAGACGATCGTCGTGCAGTTCGAGGTGACCGTGTTGTAGAAGCGTGGCGCAACCACCAGCCGGTTCGCCGCGCTTACGTAAGACACGAAGAGCGAGCGCATCGCCTCGCGCGGCATGCGCAACGGGAACAGGTAATCGTCCTCGCCACGAACGTTCGTGCGTACGCGGATGATGTCACGTTCGTCCGCGGCGATCAGCACGAGCTCGAACTGCTTGAAGAAGCCACCCACTTCCGAAAATGCTTCGCCTTTTTCGCGCCGGATCTCCATGGAGAAAACGACGTGCCGGCCATCATCGAAACCGAACGAGAGCATGGCGTGCGCGATCGCTTCGCTCGACCAGTAGGAGAGCACCGCATCCGCGGAGACCAGGTGGGCCAGGTCGTACTCACGGGTTTCCCAGCGCGCGTCATAGTCATCCTCCGCGCGCCAGGTAAAGTTGCGTACGTTGTGCAGGATGACGTGATCGCCCTGCACCTCGCCGGATAACAGATGGGCGACGTCATCGGCCCATACCCGGTCGTTACGTGGCTGGATCGTCACCCACCATGCCATGAGCAGGCCGAGCAGGATCACGCCGGAAAGCGGCGCCCACCAGGCACGCCACCCAAAAAAAGCAATAAGCAGGGCCAGGTAGGCCACCGACCACAACGCCGCGCCCACGACGCGGAGGGGCGGTGGCCCGGGCAACTGGTAACTCAGGGCCAGCGCACCCCACGCACCCGAGACGAATAGCAACAGGCCGGCCGCGGCACCCAACAGGCTGCGGGCGATCATCCGGCGTTTTCTCATGGCGTAGCGCGAGGCAAAGGACTCATCGCGCAAGGGTGAACGGAGCCGCTAGCCAGTGCAATCGTTTTCGTGCTTTTTTCACCCTTAGGGATATGGCGCCGCATCACGGCACGCGCTATGTTCGAGGTGAAACAGGCTATTTCAGGCTGCCGTGGCAGCTATCGGGGGCAGGCATGGTGCGTTTTCCCGCGACACCCCAGGCCATCGTGTTTGACCTGGACGGCGTGCTGTTCGATACCGAAGCCCTTTACCGTGACGCCCTGCTGGGTGCCGCCGCGGCCGTGGGCATCGAGATTCCCATCGTGTTGTGCCAGCGCATGGTCGGCCTGCACGGCCAGGCCGCACGCATGCTCCTACGCGACCACGTCGGTGACGAGGTGGACCTGGATGAGGTCTGGGTCGGCGCCTCGGAGCGTTACCACGCGATGTTCGAAACCGATCTCCGGCTGAAACCGGGCGTGCTGGCCTTGCTGGAAACGCTCGATGAATTCGATCTGCCGCGTGCCATCGCCACATCCTCACCGCATGGCATCGCCATCCACCACCTGGAGGCCTTCGGCCTGCGCGATCGCTTCGACGCGCTGGTCGCCTCGGGCGACTGCGAACGTTGCAAGCCTTACCCTGACCCTTACCTGCGCGCGGCGCGGATCCTCAACAAGCCGGCGCATTGCTGCCTGGCGCTGGAAGATTCGCACGCGGGGGTACGCTCCGCTGTCTCCGCCGGCATCCCTACCATTATGGTCCCCGACCTCCAGCAGCCATCGGCTGAACTACGCCGGATGTGCGCCAGCGTGGTCAGCGGCCTGGATGAAGTCAACGAATGGCTGCGCAAGGCCTGCAGAGCGCAGGCCTCCTGATACGGACGTGGATCGGGCTTAGCTTAGCTCGCCCGCGCGGCACTCGCCTCCTGGATCGCCTGCGCTAGTTGTTGCGCGCTGTAGGGTTTGCGTACGGTCGGTGCCCGGTAACGGGTGGGAACATCCCGTGGCGAACTTCCAGTCGCCAATACATAGGGAATGCCCCGTCGCTTGAGTTCATCCAGCGCGGGATAGGCCATGACACCCTGCAGGTCCAGATCCACTACGGCCACATCACACGATGTGACATGGGCCACCCGCAGCGCTTCCTCGATACATCCCGCGCACGCGGCTACGTCGTAGCCAAGGCGCGCTTCCAGCAGATCGGTCAGCGCGGAGGCGAGACCGGAATGATCTTCAAAAACGATGGCTCTCGGCGCTGCGGTTGTAATGGCCATAGCGACACTCACGGCGGACGATTCAGACTCCCCGGACCTGAAGCTACTACCGAATTTGCATGCAAGCCATACCCCAACAGGCAGATATCACGCTATTTCGATGGCTTTTTTCACGTATGCGAACGCCGTCATTTTTTGTTTCGATCTAATCGCAAAAGAGTCACGAAAAATCTCAAGGATGATCGTCTGGCTCGACAATGAAGGGCGGCGCGCCACCATCGCCCTTCCCTCGGGTACCCACATCGTCAGCCACTCGCGACAGGCGCTGGGCGATGCGCGCGCTATCCCGGCGCAGCGTATCCCCGGGCTTGCCGGCCTGGGCACTGGCGATCATGGCGGCCTGGGCCTGCTTCAGGCGTACCACGCCCAGGTTGTATTGAACCTGCGGATCGGCCGGGCGAATCTGGATGGCGTGCCCGTAGGCCAGCACGGCCTCGTCGGGCTGTTGCAGGCGGAACCGGGCATTGCCCAGGCGGAACCATGCGTCGGCGTCGTCCGGCTGGGCCTCGACGATGGCCTGATACAAGTCGGCGGCCTGGCGCATGTCACCCGCGGCGTACGCGTGCTTCGCGTCTTCGGCATCCTTCGCCACGTCCACCGTGGGCTTGGGGGGCGGGAGTGTGGCATGGCTTGCGCAACCCGCGAGCAAGGCCACCGTCATGCCAACGGACCCTACGAGACTGACACGCGACATGGATTGCACTCCTCGGGTGCGGATACACGCTTCCGACATTGCCCGCCCCGGCAACCACCCGTCAATTCTTACAAAAGGCCGAAGGCACCCAGTTCGCGATGGAGACGGCGTGAAAGGATGCCGAGCAGCAGGCGCCGCACATAGAAGCGCCAGGCCAGCCAGGTGGCGAAGCGGCCGCCCATGGTGGTCGTCGCCGAGGTGTACAGGGCCTGCATCCGGCTTTCGACCAACGGCATCAACGCCTCGATATCGAGCGCGCCACGCGGCCAGCTGGGCACGGGTTCACGCAGGCCCTGGCAACCGCCAACGAGGGGTATCACTGGCGCGTAGGTTTCCCCATCGATCGTACGCAGGTACCCCGCAAGCGCATCATTGTTCACCCAGCGCGCGAAGATCGGGTTGCTGGCCGGTACCAGCAAACGCTCCGAAAGGAAGCGCTGGCAGTTGCGCCGGCCGAGCAGGAAATCGTGGTGCCGGTAGGCTTCCGCCAGGAAGCCGGAGAAGCCACCCAGCGCACCTGCGGCCAGTGCCCGCCCGCCGATCCAGCGCGCATTGCCTTCGGCCGGGGGGCGGCTCGGCGCGATCATGAAGCGGCTGTACACCGTGGTGTCGAGGGCAAGCGCCACCTCTTCGGGCTTGAAGCGGGCTTGCTGTTTCCACGCGCCGAACAGCGCAGCCATGGACTCGACCAGGTTGGTGTCCGCGGCTTCGATCGGGCCCGGCGCTTCGGCCTCGGGAAAGGGATCGAGCATGATCACGATGCGATTCACCCGGTTGCCTTCGCGCGGATTGCGGCCCAGCGTGCCGGCCAGTTCGGTGCGAGCCAGTTCGAACGGCTCGTTATCCATGGCACCGCCATCCACGGCGACGAAACGATAGTCACCCTGCCTGGCCTCGCCATCCGACCATGCCGGCGGGATCGGCACCGGGACGGCCTGGCCGCCCTGGCCCGGTACGACCACCACGCGCTGGTCGTAGTCGGTCCACGGACGCGCCACTTCCCGGTAGCGCAGACCGGCCGGGAACGCGGACGACGCAAGCGCCGCATCCATGATGCCCCGCCAGGCCGGGCTGGTCGGATGATTCGGCCCGCTGACCGCACGTTCGTCCGGGTATCGCCACGCCGGGTCGTAACGTCCTTGCCCCGTGTCCACCGCGAAGCGGAGCCAATCGGCGTGGGCCATCATGCCGTGGCCCGGGATCTCGGGGTTGCCCTTGAACAACACCATGTAGGGCACGCCGCGCAGGTTGGTGACCGTGAACACGCATTTCAGCGGGTTGGCGACGTATGGCCGCGCCACCTCGGCGCGCTGGTAGGCGAGCATGTCGTCAGCGATCGCATCCAGGCAGCTCGAATCCAGCAACGATGCGATGGGTCGGGCCGGATCCGCGAGATCGGTCTTGCCGAGTAAGGCGCGCACATCGATGCGCTTCACCCACGCGTCGTAGAACGGGTTGCCCGTGATGCCCTCGGGCGCGGGCCCGGCGTGTACGTGGGGAAAGCGATAGCGCAACGCGATGGCGGAAAGCACGCCGTTGATGCTGCCGGCGGAGGCACCGGAGATCACCCTTAGGAGGACGTCATGATCGGGAACGGCCTGGCCCTGCGCCCTTGCGTCGTGCCAGTGCTCCAGCGCCTCGTAGAGGAAATCGAGCACGCCCGCGGCATACGCGCCACCGGACACGGCCCCGGCAAGCGCGAGACCCAGTTCAAACGTGCCCGGGCGGCAGGCAGGCGTCTCCCGGGGGCGGGCAAGCGGCAAATCGGTATCAGGCATCCAGCATCGATCCGTTGGGTTCCCAGGGAACGCCCCGCCCCCTCCGGCGGCGTCTCGATCAAGCGTGCGACCTTAGCGTGCCATCCACTGCGCCGCCAGCGCCAGCGCCGCGGGCAACGCCTGTACGTACAGGATGCGCCGGCTCGCGGTCAGCGCGCCCCACAGGCCCGCCACCACGACGCAGCCCAGGCCATAAAACACGAAGGCCGTGGCGAACGGTTCGCGCAAGACCAGCCCGAGCACCAGCGCCACGACAAGGAAACCGTTGTAGAGACCCTGGTTCGATGCCAACGCCGCGCTTTGTTCGGCGAAGGCCAGTGTGATGCCGAACACCTTGGGCCCGCGCGAGCGCCATAGCGCCATCTCGAGGATCACGATGTAGACGTGGATCAGGATAACCAGCGCAGTGAGAATGGTGGCAAGCAGGGACATGGCGATCCTTCATGGGGCGATAGTGGCCGCAGCATAGCGACGGGACGTCCGCACATCACCCGTTTTGTATCCGATGTGCCGGCCCCGTGAGTTTACGTAGACCGATCGTTGGATTGCACGGTGGGTAGGCAGCGGGTCTTATAGACCGATGCGTTACGTCATGGCAGCCCAGGAGATATCGCTGGAGGCCCTCGGGCTTCTCCAGGCCTTGCTGCATCACGATTATGGCGAAGCGCACTTCCGCGCCGGGCACGTGGCGCGCCATGCCATGTTGCATGAGCATCTGCCCGTGGCGGACGCCGCCGAGCGCATCGAGGACCTGCTGCAGACCGGCACGTTCGATGCCCAGGCCTTGCAACTGGCGCTACGCGGCCTTGCACATTCGGTCGATCGTATGCAGCTGGCTGCCCTCCGTCGTGCCGGAAGGCTGTTCTGAGCGTGCTGCTCGGGTAGGATCGGGAGAGACCTCCCGGAGTCTCCTGCCCATGAGCCACTCTTCCGAATTCATCGACCCCAGCGTGCCGCCCAGCGGTGCGGGTTGCGTGGAATGCCTTGCCACCGGTGACTGGTGGTTTCACCTGCGGCGCTGCGCGAAGTGCGGACACATCGGCTGTTGCGATGATTCGCTGAACCGCCATGCGCGCAACCATTTCGAGGAAACCGGTCACGAGATCATCCAGACCTTTGAGCCTGGCGAGGACTGGTTCTACGATTACCGTACCGATGACGAAGTGCGCGGCGCCCCACGCCTGGCCGATCCCCAGCACCACCCCCGCGACCAACCCACGCCCGGTCCGGCAGGCGTCGTACCACGCAACTGGCAACGGATACTGATGGAACGCAATGAGCGGGAACGCAATGACTGAACTGATCGAATGGAGCGATTTCACCAAGGTGGTGATGGTGGCCGGCACGGTCACCCGGGCCGAAGCCTTTCCCGAGGCCCGGCAACCTGCCTACCGGATCTGGGTCGACTTTGGCTCGTATGGCGAGCGCAAGACCAGCGCGCAGGTCACCGGCGTTTACCAACCGGAAGAACTCGTGGGCCGGCAGATCATCGGCGTGATCAACTTCCCTGAGAAGCAGATCGGGCCGATCCGCTCGCAATTCCTGCTCACCGGTTTCCATACCGACGACGGCGTGGTCATTGCGACCACGGAACGAACCGTGCCTAACGGCACACGGCTGGCTTGAGAATCCGATGTCTGCTTCTGATCCTTTTGAAAACGTGGCTATCGACGAAACGCCCGCGAGCATCGTGGCTTTCTGGCGTGATGCCGGGCCTGATGCGTGGTTCAAGAAAGATGACGCGTTCGACCGCGAATTCCGCCGCCGCTTCCTGCCCGCGCACATGGCCGCTTCGCGCCGCCGGCTCGATCACTGGATGGACACGGCGGAGGGCTGCCTCGCCTTGCTGATCCTGCTCGACCAGTTGCCGCGTAACGCGTTCCGCGATTGCGCGCACATGTTCGCCACCGACGCGCTAGGCCTGTACGTGGCGCGGCACATGCTGGCGCGGGGTTACGACCAATCGATCGACGGCGACATGCGCGTGTTCTGCTACCTGCCCTTCTCGCACGCGGAGCATCTTGCCGACCAGGACCTCGCCGTGGCCGGCAATGAGCCGCTTGGCGAACCCTACCTCAAGTTCACGCACATCCACCGTGACATCATTCTCCGCTTCGGGCGCTTTCCGCACCGGAATCACGCGCTGGGGCGTGAGACGACCGCGGAAGAACAGGCGTTCCTTGATGAGGGTGGGTTTGCAGGGTGAAGCCGTGGCATTGAACATCTGGGTGGATGCGGACGCCTGCCCCAACGTCATTAAGGACATCCTGTTCCGCGCCGCCGAGCGCGAACAGGTGGATGTCACGCTGGTCGCAAACCAATGGATTCGTACGCCAGCGTCGAAGTTCATCCGCTCGATCCAGGTGCCGGGTGGTTTCGACGTCGCGGATGACGAAATCGTCCGCCGCGTCCAGCCGGGTGACCTTGTGATTACCCAGGATATCCCGCTAGCCGCGTTCGCTATCGAGAAAGGTGCCCTCGCATTGCATCCCCGCGGCGAAATGTTCACCCGCGACACGATCGCGGCGCGGCTGTCGATGCGCAATTTCATGGAAGAACTTCGCGGCGCCGGCGTCGATACCGGCGGCCCCGCTGCCATGCACCCACGCGACCGCCAGAACTTCGCCAACGAGCTCGATAAGTGGCTGGCGCGTCGGCGCAGCCAGCCTGCGTCATAGAGGCGAATGGCTGGGTCATGAGCTACGCTCGCCTTCGACTACCTTCGGCTTGGCGAAGACGTCGATGCCCTGACCGGTTTCCAGTAGCGACTTAAGGCTGGAGAGAACGATCGGCCAACCGTGCTGGATGCCCTTGGCCATGCCGCTGCCCGTTTCGAGCTCATCGTGAGTAACGGTCAGCCGGACCATGTCTTCATACTCCTCAACGTCGAAGCGCACGCGGCTGTAGCTGCCCGGATCGTCGGCCTGAGCGGGGCTCGCCCAGGTGATGACCAGACGCGCCGGCGGCGTGTACTCGACGACCTTGCCGACGACCTGCACGGTGCGCTGCTCGTTAGCCCGCACATGCTCCCAACCTGATCCTGGCTTCCAGTCAGAAACATTTTCATGACCCCAGTAGCGCCGCGCGATCTCCGGCTTAGTGATGGCCTCAAATACTTTTTCGGGCGTCGATCGAATGTAGGTCACATAAACGAAGCAGGTCTTCTCTTTGCTCACGGCTACTCTCCTTCGAGTTCTTTCTTGAGGTCATGCAGCAGGCTGAGCCGCTGCTGTTCAAACTTCCGCACCCACCGCTCGTAGACTTCATGCAGCGGCACCGGGTTGATGAAGTGCAGCTTCTCGCGGCCACGCCAGACCGTGCTGAGCAGATTGGCCTCCTCGAGAAGCCCGATGTGCTGGGTGACCGACTGCCGCTTCATGTCCAGGTGCTCGCACAGTTCGCCCAGTGTCTGCCCGTTCTGCGCGCACAGGAGATCGAGCAGCTTTCTGCGTGTGGGGTCGCCCAGTGCCTTGAAAACCTTATCCGCGTTCATGATTTGCGTTTCAGCATGTAAGCATAATATGCAGGCATTTACCTGCATGTCAAGGTGTCGTATCCCCCGCTCGGTGGCTTGGGAACCGACAGATCGTCAGGCCGCCGTGGTGGGTAGCGCGCTTGTCAATTCACTAGCCGGGACGGGACAGCCGAGGAGGAAACCCTGGAGGGCGTTGCAGCCGAGCCGGGTGAGCAGCTCTTGCTGCTCGATCGTCTCGACGCCTTCGGCGACAATTTTCAGGCCGAGCGTCTTGCCCAGCCCGATGATCGCGGCGACGATCGCTTCATCGTCATTGCCTTGCGCAAGCTCGGTAACGAAGCCTCGGTCGATCTTCAGCTCATCGGCGGGCAGCTGCTTGAGATACAGCAGGCTCGAATAACCGGTACCGAAATCGTCGATCGAAATGCCGACACCGAGCGCCGCCACCTGATTGAGGATCGCGAGACTGGTTTCGGCGTCGCGCATGGCGGTCGACTCCGTGACCTCCACCGTGAGGTGACGAGCTTCGATGCCGTGGCGGGCAAGAGCCCCACGCAGCGTATCGACCAGGCCCACATGGTTAAGCTGCGCCGTGGATACGTTCACGGCAACCGTCCAGTCCGCATGCCCGGCATCACGCCATACGCGCATCTGCCGGCAGGCCTCGTCGATGACCCAGTTACCGATGGGAATGATCAGCCCGGTGCGTTCGGCGACGGGCAGGAACTGGTCGGGCGGCACGAGGTCTTCACCCGGCTTGTTCCAGCGCAGCAAAGCTTCCACACCGACCATGGGGCCACTGGGTGAAACGAGCTTCGGCTGGTAGTGCAGCGTGAACTCGTCGCGATCGAGCGCGCGGCGCAGATCCTGCTGGAGCTTCAGTTGCTGATGTACGTTGATGTTCATTACCGCTTCGAAGAAACGGAAACCACGGCGCCCCTGCTCCTTCGCGTGGTACATGGCGGCGTCCGCGTTGATCATCAGTTCGTGGCGGGAACGGCCGTTCTCCGGGTATAGCGCGATGCCGACGCTCGCCGACACATGCGCTGTCACTCCACTAATGAGGTACGGCTCGCTGAGCAGATCCACAAGCTCTTCGGCCAGCACCGCCGCATCTTCTGGGCCGCTGATGTCGATGACCACGACGAACTCATCACCGCCGAGGCGTGCCACGGTTTCATCCTCGCGTTTACACGCAAGGATGCGGCGCGACACATCGCGAAGTAGCTCATCGCCCACGTGGTGCCCGTAGACGTCGTTCACCGCCTTGAAACCGTCCAGATCGAGGAACAATACGGCGAAGCGCCGGCCACTCTTCGAGGCGTTATGGATCGCCTGGTCCAGGCGATCTTCGAGCAACACGCGATTGGGCAAGCGGGTCAGGTTGTCATGCATCGCAAGCTGCAACAACTCGCTGTTGGCGCGATCAAGCGAGGTGGCCAGCATGTTTGCCCGCGCATCGAGCATGGCCACAGCCAGTGCGATCGCGAATACCGAGAGCGTCACGACGATAACGACAACGGCCAGGTACTTCACATCGATGCCGCCGGCCAGGGCAGCACCGCACCAGCTGCCTTCCGGGAAATTCGCCGCGGCCATGCCGGTGTAGTGCATGCCGACGATGGCGCAACCCATGACCAACGAGGCGCCAAAGCGCGCCACCCACACCCGGCCCGTGTCACGGCGCAAGCGGAACGCGATCCACAGTGCCGCACCTGAAGCGAGCACGGCAAACAGGACAGAAAGCGAGAAGAGCACCGGGTCGTAGACCACACCGGGCATCATGCGCATCGCGGCCATGCCGGTGTAATGCATGGCGGAAATGCCTGCGCCCATGAGAAGCGCGCCAACCGCGAGTCGCCGCTTTGGCAGCTCATCCTGACAAACCAGCCACAGCGCGAAGGCGGAGGACCCCACCGCGATAACCAGCGATAACGCGGTCAGCTCGATGTCGTAGCCGAGTGTGATGGGCAGGCTAAACGCCAGCATGCCGACGAAATGCATGGCCCAGATACCCAGACCCATCGCGAATGAACCGCCCACGAGCCACAGCATGGACGCCCGCCCCCGGGTCCCGGCCACGCGCCCGGCCATGTTCAATGCCGTGTAAGAAGCCAGGATGGCGACCACGAACGAGAACGCGACCAGAACGTTGCTGTAGCTGCTGACGAGCATCAAGACCACCTGCGGCGTAAGAGGCAGGCCAGCCCAACTCACACGGCGAGTGGCCCGCGACGACGCGCATCACGCCGTATCACATCAATTTCGGCAGTTTCGGCAATTTCTTGAGGGTGTTTGCCGAAAATGTAGTGGTTACGTTTCAGCCGGGCATGATCCAGCGAGTCACAACGAAGGCGAGCAGCGAACAAAGTGCCGCGATAGCGCTCGTGAGTACGCATGCGCGCGCTGGATGTAAGGGAATTCTCGATGTGTTGTAGGCCCAACGAAATGCTGAGCACAAAAAAAGACCCGCGTCAAGCCGTTGGCGAAAATTGCCAAGAGACCGAAAGCTCAAACGAGACAGGGAGTTAGCTCTACTTCGGGCCGCTTTGAGGGGCTGCGGCTATGTGGGCTAGGAGCCACATGGGAGCGCGCAGTGGAGGGCTGGGTCGTGCCGGATCGGGAACGATTGCCAGCGGACGACAGGCTCGTCTCACAAGCATAGCCCGCCCCGCCCCCTTCCTCAACAACGATGCACAGCGCTGGGTGGTGCGTTCGAGAAATAGCCACCAACGGCGCTGAGAATCGTCAACCTGGCTTCCAGCGGTCAGGTCTTGCTCACGCTTGCCTTTTGGCTGCGACGAAGCTTGGAACATGTGAGGGATCGGTGTCACGGCATCGAACGTGTGGGCGTGTAAGTGGGCCAATGATTCGTTGAGCTTCTCGGCGAGCTTATGGTCTTCATCCAGACGCCGGCACACCCCTTCGCCAATCGCCCTATCGAGACCATTCTTCATCGCCTCAGCAGCACCAGTTCTTCATAGCGTTTGGTGAGATGCAGGTTCTCAATCAATTCGCGAAAGACGCGGATTCTTCCCCGGACGAGCATGGGAGATCTAGTTCGCCAGAAGAAGTAGACGACGACGGAGAGAAGGAGCAGGTAAACCGCGCTCGAACTATCGAGCCGCCATCTCCACGGCCCCAGGCTGTAGTACAGGCCGAGCCTTTCCAGGGCGGGAGCAAATACCAGGTAGTGGATGAGGAGAAAGACGATGGCACCGATGACCCGATCCCACCAAGCCATGCAAAAGCGGAGGCGAAGTCTGCTGGTGGGAGAGATCAGTGCCCAGACCGCGGCAATAACGCCCAATATGGTGAGCAAGCTGGTGGTGTCAATTTGGGCAGAAGCCGTCATAGCGCGGTCTATCTCATCCTTCCGTGTATCGGCAAAGATTACATGCATTTGGGGACAGCGCTGGAATCTTGTGGTGGGCGGGCGAGCGCGGCCCTCCGCCCCGTTGTTCATCGTCGACGAGCCTTAATGCTGTTCGCGCCACGAGACTCCACCATGAGCCGAGTGTTCTCAAGCTCCTTTTGCAGCAACTCGGCATCCGGCAGCACCATCCGGTAGTTGGCTGCCATGACCTTGCTGGGCAAGCCTTCCAGCGTATACCGTGCCAAGGCGTGTCCCTTGTCAGCGCACAGGAGATGACGTAGTTCCCCATACTGGCCCAAGGCGGGCTTGCGGCGCTCGCCGGCGTTGGTGCGGTACTGGAGCATGAACACCTTGCGGCCGGCCGGGGTGATCTTGCATAGGAAGCCGGGCACCACGGTGTCCCGGAGTTCGACGGGCTGCGCCTAAGGCGTCGCGGCATCGACGGCGGACTTGGTGAGTTTGATTCTTGCCATGATGACTCCTCGGAAACTCGGTTTCCAAGAGCCACATGGGAGCCACGCGACCGGAAGCGGGGTCAAGTTTCGGAAAGCACCGGCATATACTGAACTCGCCTAATTCCTTGATACACCTGCCGTAGCGGGCTTAGGCGTAGTCCAGCGAAGTACCGGGCTGGAGTCATCGTCAAACAAAAAAACCCGCTTGCGCGGGTTTCCTTGCGATCCGGCTGAGGTTGTCCGGATCTATGTTGGTGCCCAAGGGGGGACTCGAACCCCCACGACCTAAGCCGCTACCACCTCAAGGTAGTGCGTCTACCAATTCCGCCACCTGGGCATAACTTTTAAAATTAGGGTGTTGCTTTATTACTTCTTGGCCGTCGAAGCGGACGCCGGGTTGGCTGCCTGCTGCGGGGCCGGAACATCGTTGGTTGCCGCCGGTGCCGTCGCTGCCGGGACATCGCCCTGGGCCTTCGGCACATCGCTGGCCGGAGGTGCCGCGTTAGTCGCCGGAGCCACCTGGGCCGCACCACCCGACATGACACCAAGGTCCGCCGTCGGCTGGGGGTTACCGGTCCGGCCGAGGTAGATACCCATGCCGAGACTCAAAATGAAAAACAGACCGGCAAGCACGGCGGTAGCACGGGTCATGAAGCTCGACGAACCGCGCGCACCAAACACGGTAGCGGATGCACCGCCACCGAAACCGGAACCTGCCTCCGCACCTGCACCGCGCTGCATAAGAATCAGCACGATCATGGCTGCGGCGATCAGAATATAGAAAACGCTGAAGAGAATGAACATATCTTCTAGTTTGCCGTGTCGCGAGTTATCGACGCGCCGCGGCGCATTTGCATATATCCAGGAAATCGGAAGCCACCAGGGCGGCGCCGCCGATCAATCCCCCGTCTACATCTGGCTGGGCGAAAAGTTCAGCCGCATTGGCCGGCTTGACGCTTCCACCGTAAAGCACCCGGGTGAGGAGCGAGATAGTAACATCCTTTTTCGCTAGTTGGCTACGGATGAACGCATGAATTTTCTGCGCCTTCTCCGGCGTCGCCGTGAGGCCCGTGCCAATGGCCCACACCGGCTCATAAGCGATGAGCGCCTCGCGGAAGGGCTCGATCCCGTTGTGGTCGAGCACGGCGGCGAGCTGGCGGGCGATCACCGCCTCGGCCTGCCCTGCCTCGTGTTCTTCCTTCGTTTCACCGACGCAGAGAATCGGAGTAAGGCCCGCCTGGCGGGCGGCCTCGAACTTCTTGGCCAGCAGCGCATCGGATTCATGCTGGTACTGGCGGCGCTCGGAATGGCCGACCAGCACCCAGGTGGCGCCCACATCGCGCAGCATGGCGCCCGAGGTCTCCCCCGTGAAGGCACCCTGGACGTGGTGTTCGGACAGGTTCTGCGCCCCGAAGCCCAGGCCACGGTCGCCATAGCGATCGGTGAGCTCGTGCAGGAAGACGTCCGGCGGGAAAACCACCACGTCGGTGCCATCCGGCAGATCCTCGACGATATCGCGGACGAGCTTGTCTGCCATGGCGCGTGAGCCATGCATCTTCCAGTTTCCGGCGACCAGCTTCTTGCGCATGGCTTGGCTTCCAGGCGGTGGCAAAGGGGCGGCAGGATAACGGCGGACCCACGGCGGGCAAAGCTGCATTGCCGCATGGATGCCGCCGTATGCGGCGTTCACCGAGGGTAACGCATGCTTCGGGCATTTGAGCCTGTCGGATCCGGCCTATCATTCCCCCATGCGCATATTGAGAATTCTCTTCATCGCCCTGCTCCTCGCGGGCACCGGCGTCGCCCTGGCCCAGGACGCGGACGCCCCGGCGACCCCGGCCCAGCAGCTGGATGACATCCGCGGCCAGCTGGATGGCGTCGAGAAAGCCATGAAGGCGACCGACGTTACCGATGGCCAGATCGACGACCTCCGTGGCCAGGCCAACGACGCCAGCAGCAAGGCACAGAAGGTCTCCAGTGCGTTGCAGGGGGGCCGCGATGCGGCGAAGGCGCGGCTCGACCAGCTAGGTCCCGTACCGACGGGCGGGGCCAAGGAGCCACCCGAGGTCGTCCAGGCCCGAAAGGACGCCCAGAAGGCGTTCGACGCCGTCGACGGGCAGATCAAGCAAGCCGATGCCATGGTGCTGGAAGCCAGCCAGACGGCGAACGCGCTATCCGACCTGCGCCGCACCCGCTTCCAGGGCAGGATTGCCCGGCAGACCTACTCCCCTCTATCCCGCCCGTTCTGGTCCGAGCCGGCGAAAGCCTTTCCGCGCGATGCGTCGAATGTGCGTGACTTCATCGTCCAGGCCCAGGCGGATATCGCGGATAGCTGGACCAACGGCAACCGCAGCGCGCTGATCACCTGCGTGCTGATCGGCCTGCTGCTGATGACCGCGGTGCGCTTCTGGATCGAATCGCGGGTGCGCAGCCTTACCGCCAACCGTATGCCGCCAGGCCGCCTGCGCCGCTCGGCGTTGATCGTTGGCATCACGCTCACGTCGGCCCTCACCACAGGTATCGGCACCCAACTGGTGTACGTCGGCCTGAACTGGCGCGACACCTTCAGCGACGAAACCAACGAGGTCGCCAAGGCGATCGTCCGCCTGGTGTTCTTCGGCGCATTCATTGCCGGGTTGGGCCGCGCGCTGATCTCGGCCAAGCGTCCCTCGTGGCGCTTGCCCGCCATCTCCGATGAAACTGCACTAAGCCTGCGCCGGTTCCCGATGCTGTTCTCGGTCGCGGTGGTGGTGTTCTATTTCCTGCGCGTCATGAACCGCGTGATCGGCACCAGTCTTGCCGCCGAAGTGCTGACCAGCAGCCTGCAGGCGGTGGTGCTGACCATCCTCACCGCCCTCGCCCTGATTCGCCTGAGCCGCACGCACCAGGTCGCCGAGGAAGGCAGCACGACGCCGCCGCGCCCGATCTGGGCCAGCCTGTTCATCGCCGCCGCCTGGGTCGCCATCGTCAGTTCATGGATCGGCCTGCTCAGCGGCTTTATCGCGTTCGCCTCGTGGATGGCGGGCCAGGTCGTATGGACGCTGATCGTGATTTCTGCCACCTACCTGGCCATGCGCCTGGTAGATGACCTGTTCGAGACCCTGCTATCGGAGAAGGGTCCGATGAGCGCGCGGGCGCAGGCGATCTTCGGCACCCACCCCAAGCTGCTCGACCAGGCGGGCGTACTGCTATCTGGCGTGTCACGGCTGGCGCTGTTCCTGTTCGGCCTGACCGCGGTGATCTCCGGGTTCGGTGCGGGCACTTCGGATATCCTCGATCTGGCGAGCAAGTTGCAACAGCTGAAGATCGCTGGCGTGATCCTGCAACCTGCGCAGATCCTCGGTGGCATCGGCGTGTTCTTCGCGGGCCTGCTCGCGGTGCGCATCGTGAAGAACTGGATGGCCGACCAGTACCTGCCGCGGACCAGCCTCGATCCTGGGATGCGCACGTCGCTGACCACCTTGCTCGGTTACGTCGGCATCGTCATCGTGGTCTCGATCGCCCTGCTCTCGCTGGGCCTCTCGTTACAGAACATTGCCTGGGTCGCTTCCGCGCTTTCCGTCGGCATCGGCTTTGGCCTGCAGGCCATCGTGCAGAACTTCATTTCCGGGCTGATCCTGCTCGCCGAGCGTCCGGTCAAGGTCGGCGACTGGGTGGTGCTGGATGATGCCGAAGGCGATATCCGCCGGATCAACGTGCGCGCCACGGAAATCCAGGTCGCCGACCGTTCGACGATCATCGTGCCGAACTCGTCGTTCATCACGAAGCCCGTGCGCAACATGACGATGGCCAATCCGCAGGGCCGTGTGTTGATCAAGCTGCCGATGCCGCTGGACTCCGATCCCGTGTCGGTTCGCGACCACGTCCTCGACGCGATGCACGAACACCAGGGCGTCTCGGAAAGTCCGGCACCTTCGGTGACGCTGGATAGCATCGACCGCGCGGCGATGACCTTCGCGATCACCTGCTACGTCGGCAGCCCGCGCGACGTGGGTGGGGTCAAGAGCGATCTGTTGTTCGAGATCATCGCGCGTTTGCGTGGCGCGGATATCCCGCTGCTACGTCCGCAGGATCTGGTGCTGCGTTCGGGTGGAAACGTGGGTGACCTGATCGGGCCGACCGGCGCCGCGGCGCCTAAGGCCTCTACCGATCCCGACGGCTGAGGCGAGCACCCGTCGCGCGCAAGCACACTCCCACAACCGCCGCTACGTAGCCCGCTTCTTGTGGGTGCGCCGGTCGCGCGCAAGCGCGCTCCTACAACCGTCGCTTCGTAGCCAGCTTTTTGTAGGAGCGTGCTTGCACGCGATAACCAACGGAGCGGTGACACCGCGCGGCTACGGCTTGACGGGGGCCAGGCGCAGGTCCTGGAAGTCGAAGCTGAAATCGGTCAGCGGCGACACCGGCTCCATCCGCACTTCACGCACCTTGCCATCCGGATCCAGTGCGAAGTTCACGAACGCATCGCCATTGAGTGAGCGATCGTTCCAGTGCGCGATAAAGGTATCGTGCTGCCACGGCTCAAGCGTGCCGGTGAGCTGCGCCGTTTTGGTGAAGGTCATCACCAGCTTGCCGCCCTGCTTCGCCACCTTGACGTCGCCGTACCAGGGATCGCGATACGTGCCGGCATAACCATCCAGCGGCAGCGACGGCTTCGCGCCCTTCGCACGATCGGCCTCATGCTTCTTCATGCTGTCGTCGGCGTTGCCTTCCGCCTTCTTCACCGATGCAGCGTACGCGGCGATCCAGTCGGTCTTCGGCGCATCCATGTAGGCATCCAGCGCACGCATGGTCACTGCCTGGAATGCAGCACCGCTTTCCTGGTTGGTGAGCACCACCACGCCGAGGTTCAGGTCGGGGACCAGGGTCAGTCGCGACACCATGCCGGGCCAGCCGCCGGTGTGCCAGACCAGTTTGTGGCCACGGTAATCGGAGACAAACCAGCCCTCGCCATAACCGGAGAAGTTCGGCACGGCCGCCTTCAGTTCGGGCACGCTGGGCTCGGAAATCCGGATCGGCGTGAGCAGCGACCACATTTCCTTCTGCCGCGCCGCGGAGAACAGACGCTGTTCGCGGCCGTTCGCATCGGTATACACACCACCCGCGAGCTGCATGGTCATCCACTTGGACAGGTCATGCACGCTGGAGTAGATGCCACCTGCCGACGGATTGTTGTTCCACGACATCGGTTCGACCGGCTTCAGGTCCTTGAAGTCGAACTTGGCGTGGCCAATCGCCGTGTCATCGCCTGGGTTGATATGTTCCGGGGCGCTGGTAATCGATTCGGTCATGCCTAGCGGCTGGAAAATCCGGTCACGGACGAAATCCGCCCAGGGCTTGCCCGAGACCTGCTCGATGACCAGGCCGGCCACCGCAAACAGGATGTTGTCGTAGGCGTACTCGGCGCGGAAGCTGTTGGTGATCGGCACGTAGCGCAGGCGTTCCACAACTTCCTTCGTGGTGTACGTCGTCGCCGGCCAGTACAGCAGGTCACCCGCGCCGAGGCTCAGGCCGCTGCGGTGCGCCAGCAGGTCGCGCACGCGCATCTCGCGAGTCACATAGGGATCAGACATCTGGAACCACGGCAGCCGGTCGACCACCCGATCATTCATGTCCAGCTTCTTCTCGTCGGCCAGGATCGCCAGCGAGGCGGCGGTGAACGCCTTGGTGTTCGATGCGATGGCAAAACGCGTATGGGCATCGACCTTGGCCGGATCACCCAGCTTGCGCACGCCCGAGCCCATCTCGAGCACGATCTTGCCGTCCTTCACGATGGCCACGGCAATACCTGGCACGTCGAACTGCTTGCGGGTGGCGTCGACGTAGGCGTCGAAATCGGCCAGTGCCATGGGGCGCGCAGCAGCGGATGCACTGGTGGCGGTGGCTGGCGAGGCGTCCTGTGCCTGCGCGGCCAGCGCGAAGGCAAACGACGTGACCCCGAAGGCGAGGAGGTGGCGAAGACGCGGCATTGGGAACCCCTGCTGGAAAACGGTGTTCCAGACTATGCCGCGCCGGGGGCGCCGAAGGAAGGGACCGCTTAGGCCTTGCTTTTCTGGCTGAACAGGACGCTGCCCAGGATGATCGCGCCAGCCAGGGCCATGGTCGGGGTCAGCGCTTCGCCCAGGAACATCCATGCCCAGGCGACACCAAACAGCGGGACCAGGTACGTGGATGTCGCGGCACGCGGTGCACCGATCTTCTGGATCAGGCGGAAATAGAACGCGTACGCAAGGCCGGTGGAAAGCACGCCCAGCGCCACGACACACGCCCACGACTTCTCCGGAATCGGCGCGTCAGGCCAGGTGGCCCAGGCCAGCGGCGCGGTAAGCAGCGTGGCACCCAGCAGGCAGCCCGCCGCCACGGCGGTCGGTGCGATATCGGAGAGGAATTTCTTGATGAGGTTCGCCGCCAGGCCATAGCAGAACGATGCCGCTGCGCCAGCGAGCGCGGCCATACCGACGTTCTCGCCCGCAGTCTTGCCGCTGGCCAGGATAACCACGCCGATAAAGCCTGCCACGAGGGCAATAGCCTTGCGTGTGCCGATCTTCTCGCCAAAGCCGATAAACGCCACCAGCGCGGCGAACAGCACGGTCATGCTGTTGGCGATGGCACCGATGCCAGCTGGCGCACGTTCGGCACCCCAGGCGAACAGGGTGAAGGGAATGGCGGCGCTCAGGCCGCCGAGCAGCAGCATCTTCCACAGGTGCGCCAACCGAATGGTCGCGCGCGCGCGCCATAGCAACGGCAACAGGATGACCGAGCCAAAGGCAAGCCGCGTGGCCACCATGGGAAACGGGCCAAAGTCCTTCGCTGCGATGCGCATGAACAGGAACGAGCCACCCCAGATGGCGCCTAGCGCCACCAGCTCCGCACCGGTGCGCCAGTCGCGCTCGGCGGTTGCGGGTGCCATGGGTTCGAGGGGGGAATCGGCAGCGGCGGACATGCGAACCTCATGGATGACGGGCTCTCTATTGTCGCCGGAACACCGTCCCAGACAAGCGCTTTGTTTACAGCCCAGCCTACAAAAGCAGTCAACCCTCCCCTGTAGGAGCGCGCTTGCGCGCGAG
>NZ_DASYCB010000049.1:0-69181 GCF_036500425.1 Luteibacter sp. | reverse complement strand
CATGGCCCCGGAGGGGCATCCTTGTCGAACGTTGAGGACCTGTCTGAGCAGCGAGGGTGGGCACCGAGGGCTCTCCTGCGACCACGTCCGAGCGCTAGCGCGATGGCGAAGCCGAGCCCCCACGAAGCCGCAGGCGAGCCCACTCGATGAAGACATGCAAACGCCAACTGCATCAAAAACGAAACACTCGTGCCACCGATGCGTGCGTTTTCGCAAGCAATGCACCCCGCGAGCCCAATGGGCTAGCCGTATAGCAGATGGGCGTCGTCGCCATGCAGGCGTAGATTGACGTTCGCCCTTTTTCTCCGGGCGCATCAAAGGCACTCGTGATGATCGCTCGATGGCGCATCCTGCTCGTCCTGCTGGCCACGGCAGGGGCGGCCTACGCACAAGAGATGCACGACCACGACCATGGCGTGCCAGAGAAGCTAGGCACCGTATCGTTCCCCATATCGTGCTCACCCGCCGTGCAACAACCGTTCAATCGCGCGGTCGCGTTACTGCATTCGTTCGCCTTCACCGCCGCACAAAAAGCCTTCAAAGACATCGCTGCAAAAGACCCCAAATGCGCCATGGCGCACTGGGGCGTCGCGATGACCGACTTCCATCCGGTCTGGCAGCCTCCCCTGCCCCCGGCCACCTTCACTGACGGCCAGAAAGCCGCGCAGGAAGCCGCGCAGGAAGCCGCGAGGCTGCAGCCGGCCTCAGGTATCGAGCGTGACTACATCCATGCGTTAGCCCAGCTCTATCGCGTCGATCCGAAGCTCACCACCGCGCAGCGCACGCTCGCCTATGAGCAGGCCATGGCCTCCGTCGCGCACGATCATCCGAGCGATGTGGAAGCGCAGGTGTTCTACGCGGTCGCGCTGCTCGCCAACGCGTCGCCCACCGACAAGACCCATACACGGCAGAAGCATGCCGTGGCCATCCTCGATCCTCTGTACAAAATGCATCCGGATCATCCCGGCATCGCGCATATCCTGATTCATGCCTGCGACAGCGCGGAGCTAGCGCAGCAGGGCCTGGATGCGGCGCGGAAGTACGCGGGCATCGCACCCTCCGCAGCGCACGCGCTGCACATGCCATCACACATTTTCACCCGGCTCGGCCTGTGGGAGGACTCCATCACCTCAAACATTGCCTCCGAGAAAGCCGCGAGCGCACAGGGTGACCTGATGGGCGAACTGCATGCCATGGATTACCTCGTCTACGCCTACGTACAGACCGGGCGTGACAAAGAAGCTCGCCAAGTCATCGCCAGGATGAAAGCCCTGCCCCGGCTGGACATGACCGACTTCGCGATCGCCTATGCGTCGACTGCGATGCCGGTACGCGTGTCGGTCGATGAGGCGCGTTGGGAGGACGCTGTGGCGATCACGCCGCCCATGGGCGCGCCGGAATCCGTCGTCGCGATCGCTGTGTGGGCGAAGGGCATTGGGCTCGCCCGCAGCGGTCACGCCGATGAGGCGCGTAAGCAGGGTGCTCGGCTGCAAGCGATCGAAGCGCGCTTACGCGTGGCAGGTGACATGTACTGGGCCGACCAGACCGGCATCCTGGCCACTGAAGTGATGGCCTGGGTTGCCCAGGCGAGTCGCAACCCCGCCGGGGCGGTTGCCTTGCTGAGCGATGCGGCCGAGCGAGAGGATCGGATCGAAAAACGGCCAGTGACGCCCGGACCGATCGTGCCTGCGCGGGAACAGCTGGGCGAGCTTTTCCTTGTGCAGAACAAGCCAGGGCCCGCCCTGGCCGCGTTCCAGGATGCATTGAAGCAGGCGCCCGGACGCGCCGGGGCGTTGCGCGGTGCGGCCAAGGCGACTGCCGCGGCCACCGCCGGGCTGTGACGCCCCCCCTTGTAGGAGCGCGCTTGCGCGCGATCCGGGGTTATCGCGAGCACCCATCGCGCGCAAGCGCGCTCCTACAGGTGGGGGCAACGCGGTGGAAATGCCGCGAGCCGCCAGGTTGCGGTTAGTGGCGGGGGCCGGGGTCGCTGGCGGCGGGGTTGCCGTCTTCGTGGTGGCCAGCGTAACGGCGAAGATAGCGTGGGGCTTCGGGGGTGGTGATGCTGATGTCGTACCAGCCGGAGCTGTTGGCAAGTTCGACCGCGACGGTTTCCGTGGCGCCTGCGTCGATGTTGACGTGGCGCGGCTCATCGCTGCCGTAGGCGTTGGTCACGCGGCACGTGGCACGGGCCTTGCCCGCATTGGTGATGGCGATCTCGATGCGGCGCTCGCGCGCCACGCCCCTCACGACGGCTTCCAGCGTGTCGTCCGCGAATCCACGGAGCGCTGCGTAGTAACCGTTCGGCCCGTAAATGCGATGGTTGTACGCATCACCGCCGGGTGCGAGTTTCCATGCGTCTTCGATGCGATCGCCCGCCATGGCGGCGTAACGGCGTGGCGGCGCGTCGCGATCAAGCCCGTCATAGACGAGGAAGGCGGCACCGAGCTTGCCGGTGTTGTCGAAGGCGATGTGGCTCTGGCCCGCATCGAGGCGATGTTCTACCACCCACGCGTAATCGAGTGCACGCGCGGGACGTTGACCTGGCTCTTGTGAAGGCATCACCTGTTCTGCCGGCACGGTGATCGGTGTCTTGCCGTGCGAGCCACTGGGCACCGCGATGACCGGCATTTTGTGGTCGTGCGTGCCGGCGAAATCGAAGCAGCTGGTGAGGTCGCCGCACACGGCCCGCCGCCAGCTGCTGATGTTCGGCTCTTCGACGCCGAAGCGCTTTTCGAGGAAGCGCAAGACCGAGGTGTGGTCGAAGGTTTCACTACATACCCAGCCGCCACGCGTCCACGGCGAGACCACGATCATCGGCACACGGTTACCGAGGCCGACGACCTGCAGACCCTTCGGATCGCTACCGGGAACGATCGGGCTGGAAATCCTGGGATGTGCATCGAGATCCATGATTTCATCGCGCAAGCCCGAGGCGAGCGCCGCGGAAACCACGCCGCCCTGCCCGTTTGCCAGCGGCGGCGCAGGTGGCACGACGTGATCGAAAAACCCATCGTTCTCGTCGTAGTTGAGGAACAGCACCGTGCGGCCCCACACCTTGGTGTTCGCGGTAAGCGCATCGAGCACCGCACGGATGTAGAACGCGCCATCGGCGGGCGATGAGGTCGGATGCTCGCTGTACTTGTACGGCGCGACGATCCAGGTGACCTGCGGCAGGCGGTTATGGATCACGTCGTTGCGCAGGTCACGCAGCGTGTGCGTGGAAACGCCATGGCGTACCAGCGGGCTCGCCGGGTCCGCGCCTTCCTGCACCTGGTAGGCGGCGAAGAACTCCAGCGAATTATCGGTGTAGTTGTCGGTCGGCGAGCCCGGTTCGCCCGTGCCGCCCTGGTAGACCCGCCATGAAACACCGGCCTGTTCCAGGCGCTCGGGATAGGTGGACCATGTATAGCCGTTGGTGTTCGCGCGCTCCTCGCTTCCGGGGCCGTTGTCTTTCGAACCGAGCCGACCCGCGGGATCCGACGTGCCACTCCACAGGTAGATGCGGTTGATCGCGGTGTCGGCCAGTGCGGAGGCGTGGTACGCGTCACACACCGTGAAGGCATCGGCGAGCGCGTAATGGAACGACGCATCCTCGCGGCGCAGGTAGGCCATGGTCAGCACATCCTGCTTCTGCTCGATCCAGCGGTCGTTGCGGCCGAGGTTCCACGACCCATGACCGGTGCTCCAGCCGTGGTCCGTGCCCTCATGGTGATCGCCGCTGGCACGCGTATCGAGATGAAAGGGATAGACCCAACCCACATCGGCACCGACACCGCGCGATTTCCAGAACTTCGTGTGCGTGGCCGTCGTCGGTTGCTTCCACACCGGATCGCCATTGCCCAGTTCGAGCACGCGCGGATCATTGAAGCCGCGCACGCCGCGCAATGCGCCGAAGTAATGATCGAACGAGCGGTTCTCCTGCATCAGGATGACCACGTGTTCGACATCGGCAATGGTGCCGCTTCGTCGATCCGGCGCCGTGGCAAGCGCCCGCGCGATACTGGCCGGGAAGCCCTGCGCGATCAGCGACGCGGCGGCGGTGGCGGCGGCGCCTTGCAGGAACCGGCGGCGGTCGCGGGAGACCATGGACTATTCCTTCAATGAAGCGATGAGCGCGGCATGCAGTTCCGGTGTGGCGGCGGCGACCACACGGCCACCGCTGTGCAGGCCCAGTGGCAGGCCTTCCCAGTCGGTCATGACACCACCGGCCGCCTCGACCACCGGCGCGATGGCCAGGTAGTCGTACGGCATAAGATTGGACTCGATCACTGCATCGATATGACCGGACGCCAGCATGCCGTAGCTGTAGCAGTCACCGCCAAAACGGCGCGCATGGGCGGCACGGCTGGTGCGGTCAAAGCGGGCCCACTCGTCCGGCGTGAACATGTCCGGCGTGGTCGTATAGATGGTGGCTTCGGCCAGACCCTGGCACCCGCTGGTGTGGCAAGGCACACCGTTCATCGTGCTGCCCACGCCAACATGACCCACCCAGCGCTCATCCAGCACAGGCATGTCCAGGATGCCAAGCACCGGCGCGCCGTGGCGCAGCAAGGCGATCAGGGTGCCCCACAGCGGCCAGCCGGAAATGAAGCTGCGCGTGCCGTCGATCGGATCGATCGACCAGACGAACTCCGCATCGACGCGGGTGGCTCCGTATTCCTCGCCAAGCAGGCCATGGGCGGGCCAGGCCATCTCGATACGTTCCCGCAGCATCGATTCCACACCGCGGTCCACGGCGGTCACCGGGCTCATGTCGCGCTTCAGGGTGACATCGACCGGGCGGCGGAAACGTGGGAGAGACAAAGCGCGCGCATTGTTGGCGATACCCGTGGCAAAGGCTTCGAACTCGGCCCGCTCAGCGGCGGACAGCGGGGCATGAACAGTCACTCGGGGCTCCAGAAGAACGTGCGCGATCTAGCTTTTGCACGTTTCACGTTAATGACGAAAACGGAAATTTTCCTGTGGACTCGGAGTCCACATGTTTGCAAATATACCCAAAACGCCACACGGGTGGGTGAACTTTTCCACCCCACTGGTTGCGCTAGCCCAGGGGTCCTCCATGCGTCCATACCGCCACATTGCCAGCGTGACCGCGATGCTCGCCATGTGCGCGACTGCCCATGCGGGGAGCCTGACCGTGTATTCGGCGTTGGAGAGCGATGAGATCGCTACCTATCTGGACGGCGCGAAGAAGGCCTTGCCGGATGTGGACGTCCATGTGCTGCGCCTTTCCAGCGGCGATCTCGCCGCACGGTTGCTGGCCGAGTCCGCGGAGCCGCGCAACGACGTGGTCTGGGGCATGGCCGCCACCGACCTGCTCGATCCACGCATCGCCACCCTGCTGCAACCGGTCCATTCCGCCACGATCGACGCCCTTCCCGCGCGTTTCCGCGGCAACGACGGCCGCTGGTTTGCGCCGACCGGCTACATGGCCGCCTTATGCGTGAACCGCGAGGCCCTGGCCGAACACGGGCTACCGATGCCACGCACATGGCACGACCTGGCCTCACCGAAGTACCGCGGCCAGATCGCCATGCCGGACCCGGCCTCGTCGGGCACGGGCTACATGGTGCTGTCCTCCTTGAGTGATGCCGGCCGTAGCGCGAAAGGCCTGCAGCTGGTCACCGATATCGCGGAAAACCTCGGCCAGGTGACGCTCTCAGGCTCGGCGCCGTGCAAGCTGGCACGTATCGGCGAGTTTCCTATCGGCGTTTCCTTCGCTTTCTCGGCCATGCAATCCATCCGCCAGGGTTACCCGGTCACGATGGTATTGCCTACCGATGGCACGGGCTACGAGCTGGAAGGCTCGGGCCTCATGAAGGGTGCGACGAATACGACGGACGCAAAGCGCTTCCTCGACTGGACGGCCTCACCCGCCGCGGCCGCGCTTTACCGCGGCTACAAGGAGATTGTCGCCGCGCCGGGTAGCACGCCTACCGACGAACAACAGCGCGCAGGTTTGCCGGCCGACGTGGTCGCCACGCTGCCTGCGCGTGATTTCGACGCCGCGGCGCGGGAGCGCGCGGCCCTTATTGCACGGTTTAAGCGCCTGACGCGCTGACGCGCCGGGTTGCGGGGGAGATTTCACTTCATGCAGTTGCGCATCGAAGACATCAGCAAGGCCTGGGGCGGCAACACGGTGCTCGACCGTGTGTCGTTCAGCGCGGGCGCGAGCGACTTCGTGTGCCTGCTCGGGCCAAGTGGTTGCGGAAAAACCACGCTACTGCGCATCGTGGCCGGACTCACCGAGCCCGATTCGGGCCGCGTGGAGCTTGGCGGCAAAGACATTACCCGCGTACCGGCGCGCGAACGCGGCATGGGCATCGTGTTCCAGTCGTATTCCCTGTTTCCCGACCTGACCGCCGCGGCCAACGTGGGCTACCCCATGCGCCTGCGCGGCGCATCGGCGAGCACGATTGCCACCCGCAGCACCGAACTGCTGGCGAAGGTCGGCCTGGGCGGCTTTGGCGGCCGTTTCCCGGATGAGCTATCCGGTGGCCAGCAACAGCGCGTCGCCCTGGCCCGTGCACTGGCCGCCGAGCCCGCGCTGCTTCTGCTCGATGAACCGTTGTCGGCACTGGATCCGGCGATCCGTACGCAGTTGCGCGGCGAGATCCGCTCGCTGCAGCGCTCGCTCGGCATCCCGACGATCATGGTGACCCACGACCAGGACGAAGCACTGGCCCTTGCCGATACCATCGTGTGCATGAAGGCTGGGCGCATCGAGCAGATCGGCGCACCGCGCGACCTGTATGAACGCCCCGCCTCGCGCTTTGTCGCTGACTTCATCGGCCACGCCAACCTGCTGCCTACCGCCTTCGTACGCGAGGTGATGCCAGGTTTCCTCGAGCGCCGCCCCCCAGGCGCGGATGCCACCTGGGAACTGTGCCTGCGTCCGGAAGACATCGTGCTCGATGCCGATCCGCGCGGCGATGCCGTGGTGTCGGATATGACCTTCCTGGGCAACCTGGCACGCGCCGGCATCGTCTGGCGCGGCCAGCGCCTGATCGCCGAGCTGCATGGCCGCAGCACGCTTACGCCGGGCGAAGCTGTGGCGGTCGATGCCATCCGTGGCGCATGGGTGTGTACGTGAGCACGCTGGCTGCCCCGCACAGCACGACGCACACGCGCAGCCTCGCGTGGCTGTTGCTCGCCGTGCCGTGTGCCGGGTTGCTCGTGTTCTTCGTCAATCCGCTATTCACCGTGGCATGGCGCAGCCTGACCGATGCCTCGGGCGCGTTCACGCTCGGCAACTACGCGCGGCTACTCGACGACCCGGGCCTGCCCCGCGCCGCCCTGCACAGTATCGAAACCGGGCTGGTGACCACGTTCGCCACGATCGTGTTCGGTCTCGGCATCGCCATGGCGTTGCATCGGTCGCGCCTGCCAGGCAAGGCTTTGATCCGTGCGACCCTACTGCTACCGATGCTCGCACCCTCCCTGGTGCTCGGCCTGGGCCTGGTCCTGCTGTTGGGCCGGAACGGTCTGGTCCATCGCCTCACCGGCCTGCCCACCGATATCTACGGCTTCCCCGGCCTGGTCATCGCGAACACGTTATATGGCCTTCCGCAGGTCGTGCTGATTGTATCCGCGGCGCTGGCACGCACGCCGGCTCGCCACTACGACGCCGCCGCCTCCATGGGCGCGACGCCGTGGCGGCAGTTTATCGACGTCACGCTGCCGCGCCTGCGTTTCGCCCTGCTCGCCGCCGCGTTCCTGGTCTTCACCGAAACGCTCACCGATTTCGGCAGCGCGGTCATCGTCGGCGGCAACTACCGCGTCCTGGCGATGGAAATCTACAGCGAGGTCGTGGGCCAGCTCGACTTCGCGATGGGCGCGACGCTGGGCATGGTCTTGCTTCTACCCGCCCTGCTTTCTGTGTGGCTGAGCCGTCTTGCCAAACGTCGCCAGGACAGCGGCGATGCGATGCCCGGCCGTGCCCTGGCGCCGGCGCGCCACATCGGCCGCGATGTCGTGCTCGCACTGGTTTCGCTCTTCGCCCTGCTGCCCATCCTCGCCGTGGTCGGCACCGTGGCTTATGTGTCCTTCGTGAAGCTATGGCCGTACCAGCAGGTGCTCACACTGGCGAATTACACGGGCATGACCGAAGGCTTCGGCCCGGTCTGGACATCGCTCTCCATGTCATTCATGGCCGCGGTTGCAGGCACGCTACTCGTCTTCGCGTTATGCGCCGGCCTGCGCAAGGCGCCGCCGCCCCTTGTGCGCGCCGTGCAATTCATGGCGTCGCTACCGGCTGCCGTACCGGGCATGGTCATCGGCCTCGGTTACGTCATAGCGTTCAACCACGGCCCGTGGTCGGGCTGGATGCACGGCAGCCTGCTGATCATCGCCGCATGCAGCCTGTATCACTACCACGCGCAGGCCTTCCTCACGATGCAGACCGGCATGCGCCAGGTGCCTGATGCCCTGGAAGACGCCGTGGCGGCGTTCGGCGGCGGCACCCGCGAAGTACTCCGCGATGCAGTACTTCCATTCACCGCGCCGGCCGCGATTTCCACCTTTTTCTACCTGTTCATGCGCTCGATGGCGACGCTATCCGGCGTGATCTTCCTCGTCACGGCTGACACCGGGCTGGCCTCGGTCACCGTGATGCGCCTGGACGAGAACGGTTTCCTGGCCCAGGCCGCCGCGTACGCGATGTGCGTCGTGGTGGCCGGTGCCCTCGCACTCGGCGCGATGCGCCTGCTCTTGCACATACTCAAGGAACGACGCCATGTGGCATGAAGAACGACACACCCGCATCCGTGACCTGCTCCGCAGCAGCGGCCAGGTCTCCGTGGAACGGATCGTCACCGAGCTCGGTGTATCGCGCGAGACGATCCGCCGCGACCTGGTCGAACTCGCCGAGCGCGGCGAGATCCGCCGCGTGCATGGCGGCGCGGTGCTCACTTCTGACGAACCGCCGATCGATGTGCGTCATGCCACCCGCGTACGCGAGAAGCGCGCCATCGCCAAGGTTGTGGCTGGGCTCGTGGAAAGCGGGCAGACGATCTTCATGGATGCGGGCAGCACCATGAACGTGGTGGCCGAGGCCCTGGCGACACGCAGCGGCCTCACCATCATCACCAACGCGGTGGACGTGGCCTCGCGCTTCGCCGCACGCGCGGGCAACACCGTGCACCTGCTCGGTGGCCGCTTCGATGCGCAGATTGGTTGCACCAACGGTGCGACGACCGTTGCCGAGATCCATCGCTACCAGGCCCACGTCGCCATCCTCTCGCCCGTGGGCGTGGATGCGAAGGCCGGCGCCAGCAGCTTCGAGCTGGATGAGGTAGAAGTCGCCCGCGCGATGTGCGCTAACGCACGCCGCGTGATCCTGGCCGCCGATTACTCGAAGATCGGTGTCCGCAGCCGCGCCAGCTGGTGCGAGCCTGAGCGCATCGATGTGCTCGTCACTGATCGTAAATCCGAAAAATCGCGAGCGTTCGCCGCCGTCCGCAAAGCGGTCGGCGAGGTCACACTCGCCTGATCCATCTACAAGATCGCGCCAGGAAGGCCGTTTTACACCTGTCATTTCAATCGATCGAAACCTCCCTGTCACAGATCCCGCCTTTCCGGAGCATCCCCATGAGTTCCCTACCCGCACTTCGCCGTACCTTGCTGTGCGCTGCGGTCGCCGCGACGTTCAGCGGCCTGGCTTACGGCCAGGCCACCACCGGCCGCATCACGGGCTCGGCGCCCGCCAGCGCCGGCGAGACCGTGCTGATCGAAGGCAGCAACGGCCTTACCCGTGAAGTCGCTGTCGACTCGCGCGGCCGTTACACCGCCGAGTCCCTTCCCCTCGCCACCTACAAGGTCACGCTCCGCGCGAACGGCCAGGCGGTGGATACGCGCGACAACGTCACCCTGCGCGTCGGCGCCGCCACCGATGTGTCGTTCGCCGACGCCTCGTCGTCAAACGCGCAGGACCTGAGCGCCGTCACCGTCTCGGCCAGCACGCTGCCCAAGATCGACGTCGCGACCGTCGCCTCCAGCACGGTGATCACCTCGACCGATCTCGCCCGCCTGCCCCTGCAGCGCTCGGCCGAAGCCGTGGCCCTGCTCGCCCCGGGCGCCTCACCGGGTTACAGCGGATTCAAGAACGCGTTTGGCGGCAGCCTGGTGAGCTTTGCCGGTTCGGCCGTCTCGGAGAACGCGTACTACATCAACGGCATGAACACGACCGATCCGCTCAGCGGTTTCGGCGGTGTGACCCTGCCGTACGGCGCGATCGACCAGCAGGAAATCCTGAGCGGCGGCTACTCGGCGATGTACGGCCGCTCGGATGGCGGCGTCATCAGCCAGGTCGGCAAACGCGGTACCAACGAGTGGCATTTCGGTGCCCAGGTGCTGTGGGAGCCGGACTTCGCCCGTGCCAGCGCGCGCAACATCACCTATGGCCATGACAACCCGGCGCCCCCGGGCACGATCAACCAGCGCAATGACCGTAACCACGAGTGGACCTCGACCATCAGCGCCTACGCCGGTGGCCCGCTGATCAAGGACAAGCTGTACGCGTTCGCTGCCGTGGAAATGGAACGTACCCAGGGCAACAGCCTGGGCGACGTGAACCACTCGTACGACACCAAGTACACGTACAAGGATCCGAAGTGGTACGGCAAGCTCGACTGGAACATCAATGACAACAACATCCTGGAGCTGACCGGGGTCAACCAGACCCACCGCTCGAACGGCAACAAGTACAACTACGATTACGACACCAACACCATCGGTGATTACGCGAGCGAAGACTCGACGTACAAGACCAAGGCCATGGTCTACGTGGCCAAGTTCACCAGCTACATCACTGACGACCTGACCCTGACGGCGCTGTACGGCAAGTCCAAGCTCACGTACTACAACGAGCCGCCGGATACGGGCGTCACCGGTCCGTTCATCGGCAACGTGAGCCAGCAGAATCCCGCGCTCAACGGCGGCACGCCGATCAACAACGGCCAGACCCTGGATACGATCGACAACCCGGACCACGAGTCGACCAACCGCAACCTGCGCGTCGACCTGAACTACAAGATCGGTAGCCACTCGATCACCGCCGGTATCGATAACCAGGATTCCAAGGATATCGATGACGGCACCACGATCGGTGGTGACGGTTACGAGCTGTGGTACGCCAAGGGCGATCCGAACCTCAACATCAGTGACAGCCCGTTTGTGGACAAGCCGGCCAATTACCCGGGCGGCGCCACGGGTTATTACGGCTACTACCGCCACTACAACACGCTAGCCTCGGTGCGCGTGAAGCAGCGCGCGCAGTACATCATGGACGACTGGCAGGTGAACGATCGCGTCCTGCTCTCGCTGGGCATCCGCAACGACCAGTTCACTAACTACAATCCGTCCGGCCAGCCGTACCTCAAGCTGACCAAGCCGCAGTGGGCCCCGCGCCTTGGCGCCAGCTGGGACGTGTACGGTGATTCCAGCCTGAAGGTGTACGGCAACGCGGGTCGCTACTTCCTCGCCATGCCGGCCTCGGTCGCACTGCGCACCTCGGCGGGTTCGCTCGCGACCAACGAGTACTTCACCTATACCGGCATCGGCGCGGATGGCCTGCCCACCGGCGTGAACTTCATCAAGTCGGCCACCGGTGGCGCCGTGTCGCCTAACGGCGAATACGGCCAGCCGCCCGACCCCAAGACCGTCAGCGCGAAGAACATCAAGTCGGAATACCAGGACGAATTCATCCTGGGCGCGGACAAGCAGATCAATGCGAACTGGGTGGCCGGTGTGAAGGCTACGGCGCGCAAGCTGCGTAACGCACTGGACGACGTCTGCGACAACGGTG
Organism: Luteibacter sp.; assembly: GCF_036500425.1. GTDB lineage: Bacteria > Pseudomonadota > Gammaproteobacteria > Xanthomonadales > Rhodanobacteraceae > Luteibacter. The sequence goes on along the minus strand of NZ_DASYCB010000049.1, from coordinate 57,378 downwards.
CGATCAGCCGCGCCGCGATCGCCCAAGGTGCCGATATCGACGCGGTGACGGTCGGTAGCTGCTACCTGTCGAACCCGGGCCGCGCCAACGTGTATTCGCTGGCCAATGCCAACGGCGGCTACACGGATGTCACGGTGACCAACGCCGACTTCGGCTTCCCGCACCTGAAGCGCAACTACTACGGCCTCGACCTGTACCTGTCGCACCCGTTCGATGGCGTGTGGTCGGGCAAGGTCGATTACCTGTGGTCGCACAGCTACGGCAACACCGAAGGCCAGGTGCGTTCGGACGTGGGCCAGGGCTCGGTCGCCGCCTCGCGTGACTGGGATTACGCCACGCTGATGAACTACGCGAACGGTGACCTCGGCAACGACCGCAAGCATCAGTTGAAGCTGTACGGCTCGTACCAGATCGCACCGGAATGGCTGATCTCGGCCAACATCCTGATCCAGTCCGGCCTGCCGAAGTCGTGCCTGGGCCGTTACGGCGCGAACGAGAGCGATCCCTCGGGCTACGGCAGCTACTACCACTTCTGCTTTGGCGTGCCGTCGGCGTACGGCGCCAAGGGCCGCGAGCCGTGGGAAGAACTGGTCGACGTGAGCACCGAATACCGCCCGCTGTGGGCCGACAAGAAGCTCGCCTTCTCCGTCTCGGTGTTCAATATCCTCAACCAGCAGCGTTCGCAGCGGACCAACCCGGTCTCGGGCAGCACGAACTCGGTGAACGATGGCTACCAGCAGGTCATCGGCTACACCCAGCCGCGTTACGCCCGCTTTGGCATCACGTACGACTTCTGACGGAGTTTCCATGCATCCACTCATGCGACTGGGTATCGTCGCGCTTGCCGCCGGGGTCCTCGCGACCCCGGCGGTCGGCGGCGAGAAGACCTACAAAGAGCTGCCCACGGAAATCCCGGCGCATTTCGCGCCCACGAACCCGGGCTTCACCTACGAGCGGCGTACCGTCGATATCCCGATGCGCGATGGTGTGAAGCTGCACACCGTGATCCTGGTGCCGAAAGGTGCCACGCACGCCGGCATCCTGCTCACCCGCACACCTTACGGTGCCGATGGCATGGGCCATCGCGCCGATAGCCCGAACCTCGGGCCGACGCTCCGCGGTTACGACAACCCCGCTGACATCATCGTCCAGGATGGCTATATCCGGGTCATCCAGGACATCCGCGGCAAGAACGGTTCCGAAGGCGACTTCGTGATGAACCGGCCGCCGATCGGCCACGGCAACCCCACGGCGATCGACGAATCCTCCGATATCTACGACACGATCGACTGGCTGGTGAAGCGCGTGCCCGAGTCGAACGGCAAGGTCGGCATCATCGGCATTTCCTACGATGGCTTCGAGGCGATGATCGCCACGATCCATCCGCACCCCGCGCTGAAAGTGGCCGTGCCGATCAACCCGATGATCGATGGCTGGATGGGCGACGACTGGTTCCATAGGGGCGCCTTCCGCCAGCAGATGATCCCGTACATCTACGGCATGGTGAACTCGCGCAAGAGCAACATCGGCTGGACCACGGGCTACCGCGACGATTACGACCTGTACCTCCAGGGCGGTTCGGCGGGTGATATTGGCCGCGCCTACGGCATGGAAGCGCTCGGCTTCTGGCAGAAGGTGCTCGCTCACCCGGCTTACGACAGCTTCTGGTCGGAGCAGGCGCTCGACAAGATTGCCGCGAAAGAACCGATGACGGTCCCGACGATGCTGGTGCACAGCCTCTGGGACCAGGAAGACAACTACGGCGACATGGCGGTCTACCGCGCACTCGCTCCACGCGACCCGAGCCACGAGAAGCTGTGGCTGGTGCTCGGTCCGTGGCGCCACGCCAAGACCTGGGAAAACGCCAGCACCATCGGCGCGATCGAACTGGGCAGCGACACCGGCAAGACCTTCCGCCAGACCATGCTGCGCCCGTTCCTCGCCCAGTACCTTAACGATGACGCGCCAAAGGCGAACATCGCCCCGGTGAATGCCTTCGTGACGGGCGAGAACGCGTGGCGCCAGCTCGACACCTGGCCGTCATCATGCCGCTCGGGATGCGCCCCGACACAACAGCGCTGGTATGCGGAGCCGAACGGCGGCCTGGCCACGACCGCTCCCGCGAGCGGCGACGACGAGTACATCTCGGACCCGGCCAAGCCAGTGCCTTACCGCGTGCGTCCGATCCAGTCGTGGTCCCATGGCGTGGCCGATCGCGAAGACTCGTGGCCGGAATGGCTGGTCGATGACCAGCGCCAGTTCGCCACGCGCACCGATGTGCTCACCTACGTCTCGCCGGTGTTGGACAAGCCCATGGGCGTCTCGGGTGAACCACGGGTGCACCTGCTCGCATCCACCAGCGGCACGGATAGCGACTGGGTGGTGAAGCTGATCGATGTGTATCCCGATGACGTCGAAGAGAAGCCTTCCATGGGGGGTTACCAGTTACCCGTGGCCATGGAAATCTTCCGCGGCCGCTATCGCGAGGGCTACGACAAGCCCAAGGCGCTCGAAGCCAACAAGGCCCTGCCCTTCAGCTTCCCGCTACCGACGGTCAATCATGTGTTCCAGCCCGGGCACCGCGTGATGGTGCAGATCCAGTCGAGCTGGTTCCCACTGTACGACCGCAACCCGCAAACCTTCGTCCCGAACATCTTCAACGCCAAGCCTGGCGATTACGTGAAGGCCACGCAGAAGATCATCCGCGACGGTGAAAACGGTACCTACCTCGAACTCCCGGTAGTGCACTAACCCTGTAGGAGCGCGCTTGCGCGCGATAGGGGCTCGCGACAAGCCCCATCGCGCGCAAGCGCGCTCCTACAACATCATAGATCCTGGCGGCGAGGCCGTTCCCGATACCCTCAGAAATCCCAGCGCAGACCCAGGTTCGCCGCCCAACCCCGTGCGCCGGCGCTGCCGATCTTGTTCTGCCAATCGGCCTCTCCGTAGACAGACAGCTTGTTCCGCCACGCCCAGGTCCCGCCCAGACCCAGCTCCACCATCTGGCCGAACTTGCCACCGCCGAACTGTTGTGAGATGTCGAAGCCTTCGGCGCCCACCACCACTTTCGACACACCGCCCCAGCCCTTGATGTAATTCGCCCGGGCGTACGGTGTGAACAGGCTGCCCGCATCCGTGGTCCATGTGCGATCGAAGCGCAGCCCTGCGCGACCTATCGTCTGCTCGAAGGGTGAGTAACGGGTGGTCACATGATCCACATCGACCTGGTCACGTAGGCCGATGTGCTGGCGGGTGAGCTGCAACTGCGGTTCGAGTTCCCAGCCGCCATCGAAGCGGAATGGGTAGCCGGATTCAACCGAGCCGGCCCAGCCCGAACCGCGGATGCGTGCGGCATCCTTCGCGCGCGCCGTGTCGACGTCACCGGTGTGGCGATCGCCAGATGCCACGACGTCGATGTAAAAGCCGCTCACGTGCTGCCAGGTGACGAACATCGCGATGGAGTTGGTGGTCAGCTTCGCATGGCTGTAACCATCCGCCGCTTTCGGGTCCAGCCGTGTCGTGCCGTGCGTGTACGCCACGCCGGCACGCAGGGTGGATCGCTCGGCATCCAGCGCGAAGATGTTGGTGCCGACCTGCACCGCGCGCATGTCCACGTCGTAGTCGTAGCCGTAGTCGCGGAACGAACGGTTGGTGGCGTAGTGATAATCGCCGCCAAAGTAACGTACGAAGGTCTCGCCACCGAGGCCTTCGCCCTGATCATTCATGTTGCGTACTTCGCCGAGCCGGCGGTGCAGGTTATCGATCGCGCGATAACCATAAAACGCCAGCGCCGAGGGCGAGACGATCGAGACCGGCACCTGGGGCACCACAGCGGGGCGGGAATCCGCCTCGGCAAGTGGGCCGGTCGCTGGTGGCGGCGCGATATAGGCCTGCCCCGGTGGTGGCGTGGGTGCCGGCGATTCGGTCGTCGGTGCCGGGCAAGGGCCGTTGCAGACGATCACGTTACCAAGGCGGTAATCCCAGAACGCGTCGCCGGATGTCGTTCCACCGACCACGCGTTGCGCGGCGTCACTCGAACCCGGCTGGAACGCGTACAGGCCGTACTGGTACGGGCCAAAGGCGAGATAGCCCCCATCGACGCGGAACGCACCACCCGTCGAAGCGCCCGCAACCTGGACCACCGAAATGCCCTCGTCGGCGCCGACGTAGCCGTTGTGGTTGACATCGGTAAGCGCGCCGCTGCTCAGCACGGATGGCGTGATGTCGAGGACGGTCTCGCCACTGGCATCGCCCTGGACCAACAGGCGATCCGTGGTCTGCGCAGCCAGTGAGCCACCCGCATCAAGGGTTGTGACTAGCTTCAACGTACCGGTGTTACCCGTGTAGTTTCCGTCGATCGTTAGCGTGTTGCCTGGTGAACCCGCACCGTTGGTCAGGTCGATGGTGCCTGCGTTGGTCACGTTGGCGTCGCCCGGCATGGCGGCGGAGATCACGGGGTGCACGTTATCGCCCGCGAAGAGTGTGGACGACGCATCAATGTTGACGTCGCTGCCGGCGAGGACGAGCTTGTCGGTGAGCGTGAACGCCGCACCTTGCGTAAGATTGAACGTGTTCCAGCCTTGCAGGTTGATACCCTTGCCCAAGGTATCCGCGTTGAAGGTGCCGCCGCGCGCCGCTGTGCCGACCAGGGTCAAGGTGTTACCGCCGCCGCTGCCAGCCAGCAGGTGATACGTGCTCGAGGTATCCACGGCGCCCAGCGTGGCGCGATTCCCGGCGCTACCCATCGTCAGACCACCGTTGAGTGAACCTCCGCTCCAGTCGAAGGTATCGCCGCCTTCGCCCGTGGCGATCTCGCCCTGCACGCTGCCGCCGGCGAGCGTGACCGCGTCGCTACCTGCGCTGCCGCGGACCGCCGGGGCTGAAGGGGAAATCGCGGAGATGCTGCCGGTATTCGTCAGCGATGTCCCCGTACCGTTCGCGAGATCGACCACTGGCGCCACCGTGCTGGCCGACGACAGATTACCGCTGTTCGCTACGGAAGATGCCGTGCCAGCGACGAGGGCGGAACCACCCACGGCGTTGAGGATGCTCACGTTCGCCGCGGTATTCACCGCACCACTCGTCAAGGCCTGGATACCGGTGCTCCCTGCACCATTGCCGTGGATCGTGAAACCACTGCCAAGCGTGAGATCTGTGGTCGCAGCCGAGCGATCCGCCTTGCGGAACGCATAGCCGACGCCACTCCCATCGACCTCGAATGTCGCGGTCGATGCCGGGTCGATCGCTGTGGCCGTTCGCAGCCCGGCGCCATTGCCCGAATGCAGGGTGACGCCGTTCAAGGTGACTGCGCCGGTCTCCGCGGCGTTCTCGATCGCGTTGCCCGTACCCAGCGTGGAGATCGTCGTGCCGTTCGCGACGAGTGAAGTGGCGCCTGCATCCACAAGCACGCCATGGGCACTGCCCTTCGTGGTGATCGCCGCATTGCCGCTACCCAGGGTAAGGCTCGCGCCGGATGCCAGCCACACACCAGCGTGCCCGTCATTAACAGTGATGGTTCCCGCCGGATTGAGCGTGCTGCCAGCGCCCTCCACACGCACGCCGGTGCCGTTCGCGACGACGATGCTTCCGTTGTTTGCTAGCGAGCCGGCCGAGCGAAGGATGGCTCCGGTAGCTTCGGGGCCACCGAGATTTACCGATCCGCTGTTGGTCGCGACGGCGCTGGTTTCGACGATCAGGCCCGTCGTGTTCGCACCGCTGAAGTTGAGTGCACCGGCGTTGACCAGGGTCGCCTTGTTGCGGGCGATCAGGCCGATCACACCCGCAGTAGACGAGTTCAACGTCGCCAGGCTGTTCACCGAGGTCGCAGTGGACACGGCACCGCTGGCGGCACCCGTAAGGTCATGCTTCTGGCCATCCGCCACGCCGGCGATCGCGCCCGCACCGGTCAGCGACATGGTCGTTGCCGCGTCGATGGTCGCCTTCGAACCGCCTTCGGCCACGACACCCTGGGCACCCGCACCGGTGACGTTGATCACGGCGTTCTTCGTGCTCAGCACGGAACCGGTGCCCGACCCCACGACGCCCGTGGCCTGGGCTCCGGATACTGTCACGGTCAGTCCGGTACCATCGAAGTCCGCACCGCTATCCAGGCGGAACAGGGTCGATTGCGGGGTCGAGACATCCAGCGCCGACCCGGCGCCCACATTGATCTTCGCGTTGTCCCCGAAGGCGTAGAAGCCGATCTGCTTGCTACCCGACTGAAAGGTCGGCGCCGCCCCCGCTGCGACGTTCACCGTGGCCCGGCCGCGCGCGTGGATGCCGATAGCGCCATCGCCCTGTAGGTTGACCGGACCCTGGATATCGCCGGTCGCGGTCGCGCTACCCTGACCTTCGACCCATACACCGTAGTTACGCGTGCCGCTGGCCGGGTCAGCGCCGCCAGCGACGTTGACCGTGCCAGTGGAATGAATGAGCGACGCGGTCCCTGCCGTCGAGACCGCCTTCAGGCCCGTGCCATTGACGCCGGTCACATTGATGGTGCCGGTGTTACGAATGCCCGGGCCCGTGGCCCCGGCATTCACGACAGAAATGCCGATGTTTTCCCGCGGAACAGCCGCCGCGCGCCCATTGATATTGATCGTACCCGCATTGGTCACATTCGCCGCAGGCGCGGTCACCAGGATGCCTGCCGCGTTCTGCGTACCCGTCCCGATCGTGATGGTGCCCTGGTTGTTGACCAGCGCCGCCGTGGGTACGTTGATGCCCGTCGTGATCGTTCCCTGGTTGACGGCAAGATCGGCAGGGGCGTCACCCGGTGCATATTGCGGCCCACGGCCAATGTAGATCAGACCACTGGCACCGTTGGTGAACGAAGCCGTCGCGTCGTTGAGATAGATCCCATCCATGGATCCGTTCGAGCGGGAGCCGGTCACGCCGACGTTGACGAAGCCGTTGTTGGTCGCGACCGCATTGGAACCGACACGGATGCCGGTCGATTTGCCAGCTCCGTTCGTCGTACCCGTCGCAAGGTTGATGATGCCACCCGCGACGTTGTTGAACGTACTGCCCGTTTGCACATCGACGATGTTCGCGCCGAAGGCACCGCTGGATATCCCGCCACCCGCGTTCGGGAAAAAATTACCGTTGATCACACCCGCATTCGTGCCGCTGCTTGCGCCGGTGAGGACCAGGGCCGAGCCATCGCCACTGCTGTGTTGCGCGCCAAGCGAGCCGTTGTTGACGAACGAGGCACCGCTATCCGCACGCACGGCACCGCCGTTCGCGTTCACGACCTCAAGCACTGCGCCTGCATTGATCGTCCCATGCGCATTCGGCCCGACCAGGCGCATGACGATACGATCGCCAATCGGCTGGGCGACATCATCCGGCGGGCTATCAGCGGTGATGCCGTAGGTGATTTGTTCGGTCGTCGAGGTATAGCCGAGCGAGAACAGCGTGATGTACTGCGCGGGGTCGAGTTTTCCAGCGCTTATCTGGTTAATGAGGAACGTGTTGTAGTCACGCAGCTGCGCATCGTTGGTGACCGTGTGTGATGCCGTTCCATCCGCGGTCGTTACGTTGAAGGTGCCGCCATAGTGGGCGACGAACGAGACACCGTAGCTACGCGGCTGGGTGGGGTCGGCGACCTCACCTGTAAACGTGATCCGGTTCTGTCCCGCCCAGGTAAGGTTGCTTGCAGCCGTACCCGTGCCATCCGCATAGAAAAGGTTGGTTTGCTTCGCGGCCATCGACCAGCTGTTCGTAGGGTCCTGGCTGTTCGCACCGGAACCCAGCGCCACTGTCAACGTGCCGCCACCGGGACCGACCTGGCCCACGCGTGCATCGATGTACTGGTTGTCGCCGACGTTGATGATGTCCGGGACGACCGTGGAATACGCCACGACCGGCAGCGCGAAGAGATTATTGTTGTTGAAGACAGAGACCACACGGTTAGTACCCGTGATCGGATCCTTCACCGTGATGCCAAGGTTCTGCGCGCCGGGATTGAGGCGCCCGACACCGATCCACTGCGACCCGGAAATGATCCGGCCAAGGTCACTCAGCTGCTGCAACGTCGTGTCCTGGCCGCCCGTCTGCCCGGCGGCGAACTGCTGGGGCCCGTTGATGGTGACGCTGGCGCCGGCAGCCACATCGGTACGGCCGACTTCCTGGTCGTTGTCGATGGGGTTGTAGGGAGGTACCGCGACGGTCTGCGCCTGCGCCTCGATCCAGGGGCCGAGCAGCGCGGTGGCGATCGCAAGGGCAAGCACGACCCGGGGCGCGCCGCCCGTGGCCGGGCGACGGAGATACGCATCACAGGTTGTCATGATTGTTTTCCCGTTAGCGCCGCCGTCCGGAGCGACATGGCGCACGGGGGCAATCAAGTGCCCGGGTACCGCTGCAAAGGCCCCCTCCTCCGCTCCCACCCCCGGGGCCTCCTGGCCCTTCCGTGCAGAGCGGCGGACCGCACGTTTTCGTGGCGGCTCGCCTCCGCAACCGTCTATAGGTGCGGCCAGATGAAGGAAATGTGCACGCGCCCCGTCGGCGAAGCCTGCCGCGGGGGTGCTGGTGCATCGGCGCCAGTCCCCTATACTCCCCGCGATGAAACCCAGTGTCCTGTTGCAGTACATCCTCCCGCACCGGTTCCTCTCCCGGATCGTCTACCAGGCGACCCGCTGGGAGTGGGCGCCGTGGAAGAATTTCCTGATCGAGACGATCGTGCGGAACTACAACGTGGACATGGGCCAGGCCGCACAGCCTGATCCGCTGGCCTACCCCCATTTCAATGCGTTTTTCACCCGCAAGTTGAAACCGGGTGCGCGCGCTGCCGATCCCGATCCGCAGGCGATCCTCTGCCCGGCTGATGGCCGCATCAGCCAATCGGGGCGGATCCGCGATGGGCGTATCTTCCAGGCCAAGGGCCAGGAGTACACGGCCGCCGAATTGCTGGGCAGCGAAGAGGCCGCCGTGCCCTTCCGCAACGGCAGCTTCGCGACGATCTATCTCTCGCCACGCGACTACCACCGCGTGCACATGCCGCTCGAAGGCGAACTCACCGGCACCACGCACGTGCCCGGCCGCATTTTCAGCGTGGCGCCGTTCGCGGTGGAAGCCATTCCGCGCCTGTTCGCACGAAACGAGCGCCTGGTGTGCAGCTTCGAAGGCGCACATGGTCCGTTCGTGTCGGTGATGGTCGGCGCGATCCTCGTATCGAGCGTCGCCACGGTATGGGATGGCCTCGCCATTCCGCCCTACGCGTCGGACATCATCCGTACCGACTGCCGCAGCCGCGGGCTGAAGCTCGAACGGTTTGCCGAAATGGCCCGTTTCAACATGGGCTCTACCGTAATTCTACTGCTTCCCGAAGGGTACGAATTCGACAATCTCCAACCGCAACAACAAGTTGTCGTCGGACAGCGCCTGGGACAGTGGGCTGGTAGCGTCTAAAAGCGGTTGACCATACGCGTCACATTGTGACGAAAACGTCTTACATTTGACGTACCAGCACGGTATGCTTCGACCCTCGGACGCCATGGGGCAAAGGGTTGGCGTCCAGACACGCAGTGCCGTATAGGGGAAGCCGTCATGCGTCTGGTTACACATCTCATTGCCGTAAACCGCGAAATCCGCCTTCGCCGCCAACTGGCGGATATCGAGCGCGTGGTGCTCGCCCTGCCCGTCCGCACCCATGCGGATCTGCAGCAACTGGTTCGTCGTGAGATGGAACAGGCCGCCGCCTGCGATTTCCCCCACCTGTATGGCACGCCGCCGGAAGAGCGTTACAGCACGTATGGTCACGGCCCTGACCTGGGCCTGGGCAAGGCCCGCTCGGACAACCCGCTGATCGCCACCCGTGGCGTGGCATTGTGGATCGCGGCCGTGTACCACGAGACCCTGGATTCGCGTCGCCCCGGCATGGAAGAACTGCACCGCCAGGTGCTGCGCCTGATGCGCCAGATCAAAGAGCTTTCCGCCCCGGATCGTCGTGACTTCGGCGCCGAGTGGATGGAGCCTTCGGCGCTCGCCTGATCCTGATTCTGCCGCGACCTAGCGGCAGACCGGCACCTTGAGCGACTGCCCCACCCTGAGGGCATGGGTCTTCAGCCCATTTATCTTTGCGATGTCTTCCACATCGGCACAGCTGCTCTTACGCGCGATGCTCACCAGGGTATCGCCCTTGCGTACCGTGTAGCTCTTCGCACCCCCCGACGATTTCGAGGATGACGACGAACCGCTGCCGTACTGGTACTGCGGGCCCGGACCGTTCGGCCCGTTGGCGCCACCGTTGGCCAGCGCAGCCGAGGTAGCGGCCGGTGGCGGCGGGGCAACGATCTTCACCGCGCTATGCAGGTCACTGGCGAGGATCGGCCAGGGGCCGGTGGTGCAACTGGCCATGTATGCCCTTTCGAGCTGCTTGGGTACGTCGAGTCGTGTGCCAGCCGGTTGGCTCACCTGCGGATCGAGGCGCGGGTTGAGGTTGCGCAGCGTGCGGAACCAGCCCTCGGGCATATCGTCGGAGGAGCCCAGGCACACGGTCAGTTCGGTCAGCGACGCGGAGCGGGTCAGCGTGATCTGCCCCGCCACGCCATCGACCTTTGGCCATTTCAGGTGGTAGCTATCGGGGTGCAGGAACAGCCACGCGGCGGCGAGCACCATCGGCACATAGTCGCGCGTTTCCGCGGACATCTGGCTATAGATCGATGGATCGTAGAAGCCGGCACCGGGGCTGCTGGCCGCGATGCGGCGCATGCGCCCTTCACCACCGTTGTAGGCGGCAAGGGTCATCTCGAGATTGTTATTGAACGCGCCAAGCTGTTCGTTGATGTACTCGGCGTTGGCCTGGGCGGCAAGCATGGGGTCGAAGCGCTGGTCGAAGCCGCCATCGCTGGACAGGCCGAAACGCAGGCCCGTGGCATACATGAACTGCAGCGGGCCGGAGGCACCCGAGCGCGACACGGCGTGGACCTTGCCACCCGACTCCTTGGCCATGATGCCGAACAACAGCGCCTCGGGCAGGTCACCCTTCTGATAGGCCGGCCACATCTTGTAGCGCATCATCTGGTAATTGACGTACGCATCCATCAGGTTCGGGCGCAGCTGGGTCAGCCACATCTCCAGCGCGGCCTTCACCGGGCCGTTCATCACCATCATGTCGGAGAATTTCTGGCCCTTCAGCAGCGTGACGCTGCGCTGGGCTTCCGGGAGCGAACCGAGCGCGACGGATCCGGCCGCATCACCTGGCTGCTCGCCCACCTCGGCGGTCTGCTCGGTGTCATCCGAATCCTCGCCTTCGATGAAGCTGCCGTCCTTCAGGCGGAGCAGCCGGTCGAACACCGCGGCGAAACGCTGCGGATCGCAGCCAGGGGTCAGGCCGCAACGGGCCGAGGCATCCTTCAATTGATCCAGCGCCTGCTTGCGGGTCGTCGCCGCCTGCTGGGTATCGCCACGACGGGCCTGGTCGATCGCCGCCTCGTACCCCTTGCTCGCCTGGTTCATCCGGTCGTACAACGCATTCACTTCCGGCGTGGCCTTGCCACCCTTGCCGGGGCGGGGCGAACCGCCGGAAGCGCAACCCGCGAGGATCGCCAGGGGCAGCAGGAGAAGGGCGTAACGTGCGCGCAGCGGCATGCGTGGGACCAGGTCAGACAATGCCGGCAACGTTACGCTGTAACCCTACGTGACTCAAGCCGCTGAGCGGAAAAATCGCCGTAGTGGCGCATCCTTGCGTAGACTTGTTCAGGACATTCTTAAGGAACGGACCATGCCAGCCATCCTCATCGGACGCAACGACACCACGGCCGTCGAACTGGACTCCCGCTACGGCAACCGCCACGGCATGATCGCCGGGGCCACCGGCACCGGGAAGTCCGTCACCCTCATGCTGCTGGCGGAAGGCTTTTCACGCCTGGGCGTGCCCTGCTTCCTCGCCGATGCGAAGGGTGACCTCGCCGGACTGTCGCAGCCTGCCGGCGCGCCATCGGACAAACTGAAAGACCGCCTGGCAAAACTTGGCCTGAGCAGTTGGGCGCCCCAGGCGAGCCCGGTGGTGTTCTGGGATATCTACGGCAAGCTCGGACACCCCGTACGGGCGACCGTCTCGGAGATGGGCCCGACCCTCCTGTCACGCATCCTGGAACTTAACGACACCCAGGAAGGCGTGCTCGAGGTGATCTTCCGCGTCGCCGATGACGAGGGCCTGTTGCTGCTCGACCTGGCCGACCTGCGTTCGATGCTCGGCTTCGCCTCGGAGCACGCGAAGGACATCTCGGCGAAGTACGGCCTGATCAGCGCGCAGAGCGTGGCCGCCATCCAGCGCGCCCTGCTGAAGCTGGAACAGGACGGTGCCGATCATTTCTTCGGCGAACCGGCACTCGAACTCAGCGACCTGATGCGCCAGGACATGAATGGCCGCGGCGTTATCAACGTGCTCGCCGCCGATACGCTTATTTTGAAGCCACGGCTGTATTCCACCTTCCTGCTCTGGCTGCTTTCGGAACTCTTCGAACAACTGCCCGAAGTCGGTGATCTCGATGTGCCGAAGATCGCGTTCTTCTTCGACGAGGCGCACCTGCTGTTCGATGATGCGCCGCCTGCCCTGCGCCAGCGCGTGGAACAAGTGGTGCGCTTGATCCGCTCGAAGGGCGTGGGCGTGTATTTCTGCTCGCAGAACCCGGATGACGTGCCGGGCGAGATCCTCGGTCAGTTAGGCAACCGTGTGCAGCACGCGCTGCGCGCGTATACGCCACGCGACCAGAAGGCGGTGAAAGCAGCGGCCGAAACCTTCGCGAAGAATCCCGCGCTCGATGTGGTGGAAACCATCGGCACGCTGGGTACAGGTGAAGCGCTGGCTTCCACGCTGGGCGAAGGTGGCGTACCGTCACCGGTACAGAAAGTGCTCGTTGCCACCCCGCGCTGCCGCATTGGCGCTATTACCGCCGAGGAGCGCACGACGGTCCGCTCCCGTTCGCCGGTGGGTGCGAAGTACGACAATGCGGTGAACCGCGAGTCCGCCGAGGAAATGCTCGCCGCGCGCGCGACGGCGAAGAACGCCGACGATGCACCCCCGGTACGGAGCGCCGACAAGGGTGAGGACGAAGGCAATGGCTGGGGTGGTGCCGTGCGCGATGCCGTGTTCGGTACCAAGCGTCGCCAGGGCATGCTGGAAACCATGGCCAAATCGATGGTGCGCACGGCTGGCTCGCGTGCCGGCCAGCAGATCGTGCGCGGCATCCTTGGCAGCATCTTCGGCGGGAAACGCTGACCATGCCGAGGGTCGCACTGGCCGATGCGTCGACCCCGTTCTTCCGGCGTATCGTCAGCGGATTCCGCTATCCGATGCGCGGGTCGGCGATCGTCACCATCCTGGGTGTCACGGCGCTCGACCTGCTCGCCTTCTTTCCGATCGCGATACTGCGTTTGCTGGTGATCGGCGTGGGCTGGATCGCGCTCTACCGGTATGCGTTCGCATGCCTTCGCCACACGGCTGATGGCTTCGACGATCCGCCGGAGCTGGCCATGCACTCGGAGGGCGACGCGACCAAGGCGCTCATCCTCATCCAGATGTTCGGCAACGCGATGATGTTCCTCGTGCCGTGGCTGCTCGAGATGCCGGGGTTGCAGCTGCCGCTCGCCGTTGCGATGGCTTTCGTCCTCCCCGTGGTCACGATGTCGCTGACCTTTGACGGTGCGGGAACGGCCTTGAATCCACTGACCTGGGTGGCCGTGATCGGCCGCATCGGCGTCGACTATTTCAAGCTGTTCGGTGTCACCCTGGTCGCCAGCCTGTTACAGGCCAGCGCGCAATACGCGATGCAACAGCGCGGCCCGGTCTTCCTCGCCACCGCCGCGTATTACGGCATGGCGAACTATCTGGCGATCTATACGTTTCACCTGATGGGCGCGTTGATCCATCACCATCACGAACGGCTCGGCTATCGCCCGGAATCCGATGCCCTGGTCGAAGCGAGGTATCCTGACGACGACAATGCGCTGCTTGCGCACGTTAACGAGATCGCCCGCGACGATATCCCGGGCGCGACCGATATCCTCACCGAACGCCTGCGTGAAGGCCTTGCGCCCGCATCCATGCACACCCGCTACCGGCAACTGCTGCGCGCGCAGGAGCGCCTGCCCGAGCTGCTGGTGCATGGCCAGATCTGGATCGCGGCGCTGGTCGTCGGTGGCGAAACCCGCCGCGCGCTTGGCGTGGTGCAGGATTGTCTGGGTGTCGACCCCGGGTTCGTGCCGGACGCGCCCATCACCTGCGGCCCGCTGGCCGATACCGCGGCGCACGGCGGCATGCCGCGCCTCGCGCTACAGCTGGCCTTGGGTTACCTGCGCCTGTGGCCCGGGGATATGGGTGCGCCGAGCTACGGCCTGCTCGCCGTACGCATGCATTTTCAGTTGGAGGAGCGTGAGCAGGCGGCGACGCTGGCGCGATCGCTGTTGCATGCTTACCCCGGCCACCCCGTTTCGCAGGACCTGATGGATATGCTGGACATGCTCGACCCTTCCCGCCCGGTGACCCCATGAGCCGTTGGCGCCCACCTTCGCCATCGTCCACGGCCATCATCACGCGTGATGGCTTCGAACGACTGAAGGCCGAGCTCGACCACCTATGGCATACGGTGCGGCCGGAGGTCGTAAAGGCACTCGCCGCCGCCGCGGCCGAAGGGGATCGCTCGGAGAACGCGGAATATATCTACCGCAAGAAGCAGCTCGGCGAAATCGACCGCCGGGCGCGTTACCTGAGCAAGCGGATTCCCGTGCTGAAGGTGGTCGAAGCGGCGCCCTCGCAGGCTGATGCGGTGTTTTTCGGCGCGGTTATCGAACTGGAGCATGTAGAGACCGGGGACACGGTTCGCTACCGGATCGTCGGTCCCGACGAGACCGATGCGAAGCTGGGGTGGATCAGCATCGACTCGCCGCTGGCCCGCGCCGTGCTGAAAAAGCGTGTGGATGATGAGTTCGAGGCCGTACTCCCCGCCGGGCCGACCCGCTTCGCCGTGCTGTCGGTTGAGTATGTGTAGGAGCGCGCTTGCGCGCGACATCTTTCGCGAAAGAGCAACAGGGCCTGCTGCGTTGAGGCGAAAGATGTCGCGCGCAAGCGCGCTCCTACAGGGGGAGTTTCGCCAGGATCTTGGTGAACGCTTCGACGTCCGCGGCAAATTTGCGGACCGCGTCGACATCCAGCGCACCACCTTCTCGCAACGCCAGCTCCAGTGCCTCGCCTTCGCTAGCCACCGCCGACTCGCCGTAAACATTCACCCCGCCCAGCACGTGATGGATCCATCCGGCGATGGTGTTGGCATCGCCGCTGGCGATCACCTCGTCGAAACGCGCCAGCGCCCCGCGTGTGGCGTCGATGCCAGCCTGGATCACCGTGGCGACGTTAGCCTCGGAGCCAAACGCACGGCGCATGCGTTCCATGTCGATCGGTGCTGGCACGGATGGCGAGGCGGGCACGCCGGGAAATTCGGTGGCCGCCACCCCCAGCCAGCGCGCGACCGTCTCATGGAAGAGCTCGAGGCGAATGGGTTTGCGCAGAAGATCATCCATCCCCGCCGCCGTGCAGCGCTCACGCTGGTCCGCGCGCGCATCCGCCGTCATCGCCACGATCGGCAAGTGGCGCCCCGTGCCCTGCTCACGCCGGCGCACTTCGCGAGCCACCTCATACCCATCTACCTTCGGCATGTGGCAATCGACGAGTAACAGGTCGTAATCCGCCACCGCGAGTGCGGCAAGCGCCGCCTCGCCGTCGTCTACCATCTCGCAGCCAAGCCCGTGCATGCCGAGTTGCGCACGGACCAGTTGCTGGTTCACCGGATGATCTTCTGCGACGAGGATACGCACCGCGGCCACGGGCTGCGATGCCTGCGGCATGGCCGCCGCCGGGGAAGACGAAGCCACCGCGAGCGGATCCCCGATCGGTAACTCCACGGTGGCGGTCACGACCGTGCCCTTGCCCGGCTCGCTCTGGATCACGATGTGGCCGCCCATGCGCTCGATCAGGCGGCGCGAGATACTCAGGCCCAACCCCGTCCCGCCGAAGCGTCGCGTCGTCGACGATTCCGCCTGGCTGAAGGGCGCGAAAACATGGCGCAACTTCGCCGCATGGATCCCGATACCGGTGTCGCTCACCACGAAGCGGATGCGCTGCCTGCCGGCGTGTTCCTGGTCGACGTGCACGCCCACGCTGACGTAGCCCGCGGCGGTGAACTTGATCGCGTTCCCCACCAGGTTCAACAAGACCTGGCGAAGGCGGCCATCATCCACGAGTACCACCGGTGCGAGTGCATCATCGATGCGGACCTCGATGGCCAGCCCCTTGGCCTGCGCTTGCGCCGCCATGATCGCTACCGCATCGTCAACGAGCGCGCGCGGATCGGTGGGGCGTGGATCCAGCGCGAGGTGGCCCGCCTCGATCTTCGAGAAATCGAGCACATCATCAAGGATGTGCATGAGCGCCTCAGCCGAGTGTTCGATCGTGGCGACCATGCGCCTCTGCTCGCCATCCAGCGACGTGCGTTCGAGAACGTCGAGCAAGCCGATCACGCCATTCATCGGCGTGCGGATTTCATGGCTGATGGTGGCAAGGAAATCGCTCTTCGCGCGCGTCGCCGCTTCGGCCTCGTCTCGTGCCTTGGCCATGCCACGCGAGGCCAGTTCCTGCGCGGTCACGTCCACCCAGTAGCCATTCCAGCGTACGTTGCCATCAGCCGCCGCCAGCGGCACGGCATCGGAGCTGAGGTAACGCACGCGCTCGCCGACCTGCGCGCGCACGGTGACGTGCAACGGCGTGGTATCGCGGGCCGAGCGCTCAAAGGCATCGCGCAAGGCATCGCGATCCTCGGGCGCCACCGGCGCAGGAAGACCATCGCGATCGCCACCGCCGAGCAACTCGCCTGGTTCCATGCCAAGCAGGGTCTGCGGATCGCCACCGACGTAGGCCATGCTGTACTGCCCGTCGGGATCGCGCACGGCTTCATACACCACCGCCGGCACGTGCGCCGTGACTTCCGCGAGCCGACGCTCAGTCCGCTCTCTCCGGCGGGTTTCACGCCGCAGGTTGAGGTAGGCATAGCTGATGGCGATAAGCGAGGCCAGCAGCACGGCCACGAAGGGCAGGACGCGACTTGCGATCTCGCGCCAGGTCGGGCCCACCACATAGTGCGAGGCGAACCAGGTATTGCGGATTTCCTGCTGGCGATGCGTGGGAAGATTCACCAGGACGCGGTTGATGAGCGGCAACAACGGCGCCAGCTCACGGCGCACGCCGATCGAGATAGCCTCGCTATCGCCCGTGGGCGCAGCCACTTTCAGCTGGCCCAGGAAGTGCTCGCGAATAAGGTAATCGACCGAGGCGAGATTGCCGACAAACGCATCGCCCTCGCCCGCCGCCAGCCGGCGCAGGCCATCCTCTTCGGTACCCACCGGCACCACGGTCAGGCCCGGGATGCGCGCGAGCAGGCGGCGGATGGGTTCACGCGTCGTGTTGCCAAGCACGAGCTTGCCAGAGAGGTCGTCGCGCCCGGCGATCACCGGCGCGCCCTCGCGGGTGACGATCATGATGGGGAAATCGAGGTAGGAGGTACTCGGCTCCAGGTAGGGCCAGGTGGCGCTCTGCGGATTGATCGCGGCGACCAGGTCCACCTCACCACGCTTGACGCTCGCCACCGTCCCCGCCCAGTTCTCGCTGGGCACCTGGGTGAGGCGCAGGCCGAGTTCGGCGGCGATCTCACGTACGTAGTCCAGGGCCAGGCCTTCCGCCTGGCCCTGGCCGGTAATCAGGCTGAAGGGGGCATAGCTCGGATCCACGCCAAGGCGCAGGGGCGGCAGGTCGTGTAGCCAGGCCTTTTCACGCTCGCTGAGCGGGATGGCGAACTGGCGCGGCCGCGGTGCGATGTCACGTCCCACCCACGGTGCGCGGAGGCGACCATGGTCGGCGGCACTCAGCTCGGACAGCGCGTGGTCGATCGCGCGCCCCA
The DNA here is from genome assembly GCF_036500425.1 of Luteibacter sp. GTDB lineage: Bacteria > Pseudomonadota > Gammaproteobacteria > Xanthomonadales > Rhodanobacteraceae > Luteibacter. Next base: position 39,430 of record NZ_DASYCB010000049.1, on the reverse strand, counting down.
GCGGCGCCTCTGTGCTCGGCACAGCGAACGCCAGCGCGCTGATCGGCAAGGCCAGCGGATCGCCGATGTGCAGCTCATGCTCCATGCCCAGACGGGCGACGAACTCGCGTGCCGAATACGGGTTATCGATGTACGCGCTGACCTCGCCCATGCGTACCCGCTGCAAGGCCTCGGCCGTGGAACCGACCTCCACCAGGGTGGTGTCGGGCAGTTCACGGCGAAGGGCAGCCATGTCGAAGTAGCCCGCGTGGACGGCCAGGCGCTTGCCCGCCAGTTCGCTGGTGCGGTGAATAATCGGAGCGTCGTTCCGCTGGACCAGGGACGGCAGGGATTCGAAGTAGGTCGCGCCGACCCGAATACCCGGCATACCCAGCTCCAGCGGGGTCACGCTGGTGGCCACATCAATCTCACCACGCGCGAGAGCGGCGAGCAGCTGCGGCCAGGTGGCGAACACCTTGGTCTGGAACGTGACCCCGAGCTCGCCTGCCACCTCATGCAGGTAATCCGGCCCCAGGCCCTCCAGCTGGCCGTCCTTCAGCTCTTCGAACGGCGGGTAACCCTCGCGGTAGGCACCGACCGTGAGGACCGGATGGTGGCGTAACCACTCGGCGTCTTCCTTGCTCAAGGGCAGGTCAGGAGCCGCGTAGGCGATCCCTGACAGCACAAGTAGCATTAACGGCAACAGATATCGGGTCACTAGGCGGGCTTCGTCAGGGGGGCCATCGTGGGCATAATCGTCCTGAACCCTATGGCGTCGCTAGGTAAGAAGGAGAAATACACACATGCCACTGAAAGTCATTCTGGCAGACGATCACCCGCTCGTACTCGTGGGCGGCGCTCTGGCGCTGGAAAACGCCCATCTGGACGTGGTCGGTAAGGCCAAGGCAGCCGATGAGCTTCTCGCCATGCTGGCGGAGCGTCCCTGCGATGTCGTGATTACGGATTTTCTCATGCCGAGTGACCGGGAGGACGACGGATTCGCCCTGCTGGACACGCTCGCCAAGATGTATCCTGATCTCGCGATCATCGTGCTGACCATGGTCAACCGGCCCGCCGCCCTACAGTCCATGCTCAAGCACGGTGCCCGCGGCATCGTCGATAAACGCGCCCCCATGGACGAGCTGGCAGTCGCCGCCAAGGCGGTGCACGACGGCGAAACCTACCTCAGCGAAACCCTGCTCGACATCCTCAACGAGGCGGACGATACGTCGGTCGCGATGCCCGGCGCGACGCTCTCTGCGCGCGAGAAAGAGGTCATCAAGGCCTTCGTCAGCGGCCAGTCGTTGCAGCAGATCGCCGATCGCGAAGGCAAGTCGGTCAAAACCATCAGCCGGCAGAAGCGCGACGCGATGCGCAAGCTCGGCGTGGACCACGACACCCTGCTAGGCGATTACGTCCGCGATCACGGGCTCGCCTGATCGGGTGAGGCGACAAGGGCGGCTGGGTAGAGCCGCCCCGCCCTCACCGGCTGGAAGCACGGCGCCGTCGTGTAGAACGATTCGTCCGCGGTATCCGCGTGCCAGCCCGGCACGCCTGACACCGGCAAGGGCCGGAGTTCCTGCGGGTCATTGAGGACATCGCCACGGGCGATGGCTTCCGCGCAGGTCGCGGCGGCATCCGCCCCACCGATCACCACCAGCGCCTTGCCGACGAGCAGCTTTTCGGGTGTGAGCGCGTGCTCGAGCAAGGCATGCCCGAACACCTCCGCGCGCGCGTCGCCACGCAACCACGCCTCCCGATGCGTCCAGAACAGCGCATGCCAGTCGTGTCGGTCCCATGCCGCCAGCATCGCGGTATCGGGCAAGGTGACAATGATGCCCGCTTCGTCGAAATGGGTGAGCGCACACTGTGGGCGCGATCGTTCGCGCGGACCCATGCGTGCGATTTCGGCGACCTGGCGGGCATTGAGCGCGCGCTTCAACGCGGGGTAACGCAGCCATACAAACGCGTTGAACAAGTCATGCCAGTTGGCAGGCCGGGTCGCTATAGAACCGTTCGCGATGCGCTGTTCGTAATGCAAGCCATCGTCGAGCAGCGCCTTGTCTTGCGCCACGAAACGCAGGTCACTGTCGTCCGGCAGCAGCGCATTCAGCCCGGTGGCTTCCGGCCACGCCTCACCTTCGATCAGGGGCGCGAACCCCGCCCAGTGCGACAACGGCGGCGACGCCAGCACGCGGCGATCAAAGACCTCGCGTGCGGGCGCCACGTGACGCATGGTGCTTAGGCCAGGCGGCCGTACAGGTCGTGCGCGTCGGCTTCTTCGACCAGCACGTCGACAAACTGACCCGGCTTCAGCAACTGGCCATCGTCGATGCGAACGGCACCGTCGATTTCCGGCGCATCGGCGCTCGAACGTCCCCATGCGCCGTCGGCGTCGATCTCGTCGATCAGCACCTTGATCGTCTTGCCGACCTTGCGCTGCAGCTTCGCGGCCGAGATCTCGGCCTGCACCGCCATGAACTGCTCCAGGCGATCTTCCTTCAACTCTTCGTCGATCTGGCCCGGCAAGTCGTTGGCCTTCGCACCATCGACCGGTGAGTAAGCGAATGCGCCGACGCGGTCGAGCTCCGCTTCACGCAGGAAGTCGAGCAGTTCGTTGAACTCGGCGTCGGTCTCGCCGGGGAAGCCAACGATAAACGTGCTGCGGATCGTGAGGTCCGGCACCTGGCGACGCCAGTTCTGCACGCGCTCCAGCGTCTTGTCGACGTTGCCGGGGCGCTTCATCAGCTTGAGGATGCGCGGGCTGGCGTGCTGGAACGGGATATCGAGGTACGGGAGGATCTTGCCATCCGCCATCAGCGGCATGATTTCGTCCACATGCGGGTACGGGTAGACGTAGTGCAGACGAGTCCACACGCCCAGTTCCGAAAGGCCTTCGCATAGCTCGGTCATGCGGGTGCGGTACGACTTGCCACGCCATTCGTGCGCGGCGTAGCGGGTATCCACGCCGTAGGCGCTGGTGTCCTGCGAGATCACCAGCAGTTCCTTCACGCCGCCCTTCACCAGCTTTTCCGCTTCCATCAACACCTGGTCGACGGGGCGGCTGACGAGGTCGCCGCGCATCGACGGGATGATGCAGAAGCTGCAACGGTGATTGCAGCCCTCGGAAATCTTCAGGTACGCGTAATGCTTCGGCGTGAGCTTTACGCCGATGTCGGGCACCAGGTCGAGGAACTTGTTGCGCGCCGGCGGCAGTGCCGAGTGCACCGCGCTCATGACCGAGGCGTAATCCTGCGGGCCGGAGATCGCGAGCACATCGGGGTAGCTTTCGCGAATCAGCTCCTGGCGCTTGCCAAGGCAGCCGGTCACGATGACCTTGCCGTTCTCGTGCAGGGCTTCACCGATCGCATCGAGCGATTCCTGCACGGCGGAATCGATGAAGCCGCAGGTATTCACCACCACGGCATCGGCCTCGCCGTAGCTGGGCACGATCTCGTAGCCCTCAACCTTGAGCTGGGTGAGGATGCGTTCGGAATCGACCAGAGCTTTAGGACAGCCAAGGCTGACAAAGCCGATCTTCTGGGTCTGGGCGGCCTGGGACATTGCCTTGGGTACCGGGGATAGGAAGCCGATCATTATACCGGCTATTTCGAGCCCGGAATTTTACCCAGCCTTAATTATCTCCCATCATCAAAACTGCCGGCTGCGCTATCAGCGCGGCACAGCGAGCACCTGCACCGAGTCGACCAGGGTCCCCGACCACACATCGTCACGATTGCCGTTGGTCAGGTAGACGATGACGTAGTGGTCATCGAGGTTGGCGCCGTACAGGATGCGGACGCGAACCTTGGTGCCACCATCGTGGCCCAGCTCGTGCCAGCGCCCTGCTTCGCCGTAGTCCCAGCCGGAGGCAAAGCCGCCCTGGTTACCGTTCGGAAACTGATAGAGATGCCAGTGTTTCAGTAGCGCGGCTTTCGGAACGAGCTTCCCATCGGCGATGGCTGACATAAAGGTAGCCATGTCCTCCAGCGTGGAAACGATGCAGCCTTGGGCGATGGCGTAATCGGGCCAGTTCACTGGCGGATCGATAACGGCACGCCCATTCTCCGCGTGGTAACTCTCGACCATACCGGCGGGCGGGTGGGAGATATCCAGCGACGTATGATGCAAGCCCAGTGGATGGATGATCCGTTCTTCAACCAGCGCCCGATATGGCATGTGCGTCACACTCTGCAGCACCGCCTCAAGCACGAGATAGTTCGTCCCCGAATAACGTGTCTGCACGTTGGGTGCCGAGGTGACGGGCATTTTGCTTACAGCGGCAAAGGCGGCCTCGAGTGTCGGCGGGAATGGCCGGTCCAGATGCTGTGGATCAAAGAAGTTCGGCAAGCCGCTTACGTGGTTCATGAACTGCTCGATGCGAAGGGAGCGCCAGGCATCGGGGAGGTTCGGGACGTAACGCGAGGCGGGTGCGGTCAGGTCGATCTTGCCCTCTTCCGCGAGCTGCAGCACCAGCGTGTTGGTGAATAACTTGCTTACCGAGTAAATGGGGAATGGCGTTTCTCGCGCAACCCGCTTTCCGCCGCCCATGACCGTCGTCCCCGTGGTCCCCTCGTAGATAAGTTCATCATTGTGGGTCACGCGCACCGCCTGGGCCGGAATGCCGTGGCCCAGGGCATTGGCCTTGAGCTGCGCGTCAAGGGCATCCTGCAGCTCGTTTGCATGCACCGGCCCAACGGCCGCGAGCCAAACGCCGACGACGACAAGCCATGTCTTCATATATCCACCCTGATAGTCAGGGGCGTAAGCATGCCATAGGCATCAGGCATCTATCGCACGGCGGATCGCCGCATGCTCACCCCCACAGGACGGCAGGCCGGGTAAGCTCCGCAGATCACTCTTACGCACCTGGAGATTTTCCATGGGTCGCACATTGATCCTCGATACGTCCCGTCCGCACGAAAGCATGGATGCCTACCTGGCTGAGCCCTTGGGCACGCCGCGGGGCGGCATCGTCGTCATCCAGGAAATCTTTGGCGTGAACGCGCATATCCGCAGCGTGGCGGAGCGCTTTGCGGCCGAGGGCTACGTGGCCATTGCGCCAGCACTGTTCGATCCCGTCGAAAAGGGCGTGGAAACCGGCTACGACCAGGAGGGCATGACCAAGGGTGTGAAGATGGTCGCCGAGCTGGGCCTGCTCCGGCCGCAGCAGGATGTTGCGATCGCCGCGTCGTGGCTGGCCGATGCCTACAAGGTGAAGGTGGGCACGGTCGGTTATTGCTGGGGCGGCACGGTGGCCATGCTGGCGGCGTTGCGCCTTGGCCTGCCCTCCTCCAGCTACTACGGCTCGCGCAACGTGCCGTTCCTGACCGAGCCGGCGAAGGCGAACGTCATCTTCCACTTCGGCGAGCGCGATCACTCGATACCGCCGGAGATGGTCGAGAAGCACCGCGAGCTGAAGCCGGAGATGGATACCTGGGTTTACCCGGCCGACCATGGCTTCAACTGCGACGCGCGCGGCAGCTACGACGAGCCGAGCGCAACGCTGGCGTGGGAACGCACGCTCGCCTTCTTCGCCCGCGAGCTCGCATGAGCGCAGCGTTCGAACTCGATGCGCGGCTTGCCGGCGATACCGTGGTCGTCGGCGACTTGCCGCTGTGCCGCGTGTTGTTGATGCGGGACAGCCGGTTTGCGTGGCTTGTGTTGGTGCCGCGGCAGGCGGGCTTGGTGGAAGTGTCGGATCTTCCCGACGCCGACCGGGCAGCGCTGTGGCGCGAGGTGGACCAGGCCAGCGCGGCCCTGCGTGCGATAGCGCCGTGCGACAAGCTCAATATCGGTGCGCTGGGCAATATCGTGCGGCAGTTGCATGTGCACGTGGTGGCGCGGGTGGAGGGTGATGCGGCGTGGCCGGGGCCGGTTTGGGGCTCGGGGAAGGCTGAGGCTTATGCGGATATTGAGGGATTGGCCAGTCGTGTGCGTGGCGCGCTGTTGATAGGTTGATCGCGCGCAAGCGCGCTCCTACAGGGTCTGCGCAGGTCTGGTGTAGGAGCGCGCTTGCGCGCGATTCGCCGAGCGCTACAGACGAAAAAAAGCCGGCTTGCGCCGGCTTTTTTTGTTACTGCTGGGTCTGCGGATCGTATGCGCCGCTGGAGGCTTCCTTACCCTTCATGCGGTCAGGCAGGTCGGCCTTGTGCGGGGTATCTTCCAGCTGGCGGGCTTCGCTTTCCACGGCGTTCAGGCGGACCAGCTCGCCCTTCTTGTCGTAGTACACGGCAAAGCCGTAATCCAGCGCCATGCGGGCCATGAAGCCCAGATGGTTATCGCGGATCTTCGAATCGTCGCTGGGCAGCAGGAGCACGGTCTTCGGCAGCTTGCCCGTGTCCTTCATATAGGCGAAATGGCTGCCTGCGTCCGCGGCGGAGAGCACGGCGCCATCCAGGGTCTGGAACTGGCCGCTCTTGAACGCCTTCAGGGTGTAATCGAACTTGCCCTGCTCGGCACTGGTGGCGATCACGTCGTTCTTCGACGCGCCACGGTGGCAGCCGGCGAGCACCAGCATGCTGGCGAGGAACAGCGCGCCGGCAATGCGGGCCATCAGGGTGGGTACTCGGGTCATGCGTGTCTCCGTGGATCGTTGGTACGGGCGGAAAAGGCGAGTCTACCGCGCCCGGGTGTCGGGCGCGGATGCGACCGTGAAGGCGTTCAGGTGCTTGGCAGGGTCACGCCGCGCTGGCCCTGGTACTTGCCGCCGCGATCGGCGTACGAGACCTCGCAGACCTCGTCCGATTCCAGGAACAGCATCTGAGCCACGCCTTCGTTGGCGTAGATTTTTGCGGGCAGCGGCGTGGTGTTCGAGAACTCCAGCGTCACGTGGCCTTCCCACTCGGGCTCGAGCGGGGTCACGTTCACGATGATGCCGCAGCGGGCATAGGTGCTCTTGCCGAGGCAGATGGTGAGCACGTTACGCGGGATGCGGAAGTACTCAACCGTGCGCGCCAGGGCGAACGAATTGGGCGGAATGATGCACACATCGGACTTCACGTCGACGAAGCTGCCCTTATCAAAGGCCTTCGGGTCGACGATGGTCGAGTTGATGTTGGTGAACACCTTGAACTCGTCGGCGCAACGGACATCGTAGCCGTAGCTGGATGTGCCGTAGGACACCAGGCGGTGGCCGTCGCGCTCCCTGACCTGGCCACGGGCATATGGCTCGATCATGCCGTGTTCCTCGGCCATGCGGCGGATCCACTTGTCGGACTTGATGCTCACTTACGGTCTCCCTCGTTGAAGCAGGAAAGGTATCGGAACGGCGACTAAGGCGCCACCGATCAGGTGTTCTGGATAACGATCTTCGGGAACGAGATCGCCTTGTTTCTGGCCTGGAGCGACAGCTTTGCCGCAGCACCGCGGGCGATCGCCCGGTAGCGCGCCGCCAGGTCGGAATCCGGCATGGCCACGACCGTGGGCGTGCCCTCGTCGGCCTGCTGGCGGATACGGATGTCCAGCGGCAGCTCGCCGAGGAAGGCGATACCGGCCTCCTCCGCCATGCGGGCACCGCCACCGTGGCCGAAGATGTGCTCCTCGTGGCCGCAGTTCGTACAGACATGGGTCGCCATGTTCTCGATGACGCCGAGGACCGGCACCTCCACCTTGCGGAACATGCCCAGCGCCTTCCGTGCATCCAGCAGCGCGATGTCCTGCGGCGTGGTGACGATCACCGCGCCGGAGACCGGGACCTTCTGCGATAGGGTGAGCTGGATATCGCCCGTGCCGGGCGGCAGGTCGATGATCAGGTAGTCGAGCTCTTCCCAACGGGTGTCGTTCAGCAGCTGCATCAAAGCCTGGGTGACCATGGGGCCACGCCAGATCATCGGCGTGTCCTCCTCAATGAGTACACCGATGGACATGGCCTGCAGGCCATGCGCACGCATCGGCTCGATGCTCTTCCCATCCGGTGAGACTGGCTTGCCGGAGAGCCCGAGCATGCGCTGCTGGCTGGGCCCGTAGATATCCGCATCGAGCAGGCCGACCTTGGCGCCTTCGGCCACCAGGGCCAGGGCCAGGTTGACCGAAACGGTGGACTTGCCGACGCCGCCCTTACCCGAGGCTACGGCGATGATGTTCTTCACGCCCGGCATCGGGGCCAGTTGGCCCTGCACCTTGTGGGGATGGATGCGCCAGGTCACCGAGACAGCGGCCGCGGCGATGCCCGGCTCCGCCTCCAGCGCCGCCCTGGCGTCCGCTGCGGCCTGGGCGACATAGCCCTCCGCCGGGTAGCCCAGCTGGATATCGACCGAGACACGGTCGCCATCGACGCCCACGGCGCGTATGGCGGCACCAAGCGGCTGCCCGGAATAGGGGTCGATGACGCGGTCAAGTACGCCGCGTACGAGGGTTTCGCTGGCCTGGGACATGGGGAAATGAGGAAAACCTAAGATGAAGCAATTATGGCACGCCGAGCCGCAGCCGCCCCTGTAGTAGCGCGCTTGCGCGCGATCGGCCTTGCCGCGAGCCCCTGTCGCGCGCAAGCGCGCTCCTACAAAAAGCCGGGGTGGCGCGTTGCAGCTTGACGTGCCGGGGCGGCTTTCGTCAGTCTCCGGCCGTACCTGACCGTATGGGGAGCCAACCAGCCTATGAAGCACCTGATCCGTACCGCCGCCGCCCTCGTCTTCGCGACGGCCGCCCTCCCCGCCCTTGCCGCCACCGATACCCCGGTCGGCAAGTGGAAGACCATCGACGACAAGACCCACGAGACCAAGTCGATCGTCGAGATCACCGAACACAATGGCTTGCTCGAGGGCAAGGTGCTGGAAGTGCTCAAGTCCGACAAGGGCCCGCACCCGATCTGCGATGAGTGCTCCGGCGATCGCAAGAACAAGCCCATCGAAGGCATGACCATCATGTGGGGCCTGAAGAAGGACGGCGACGAGTGGTCCGGCGGCCAGATCCTGGATCCGGCCAAGGGCAAGATCTACAAGGTCACCCTGAAGCTGGAAGACGGCGGCAAGAAGCTGGACGTCCACGGCTACATCGGCTTCTCGCTGATCGGTCGCAGCCAGGAATGGGTTCGCGCCGAGTAAGCCGCCCGGCCGATCGCGCGCAAGCGCGCTCCTACAGGGCTGCGGTTGTAGGAGCGTGCTTGCACGCGATAGCTTCGGCAGGGCCCGGCCCCGCTGCACCGCAGCGCAGGCATGCCATAATCCCCGGTCCTACAGCCGACCGTGCAAATCATGGCCCGCCGCATCCTCGTCACCAACGCCCTCCCCTACGCTAACGGCCCGCTTCACCTTGGCCACATGCTCGGCTATATCGAAGCCGATGTCTGGGCGCGTGCGCAGCGAATGCAGGGCAACGAGGTCTGGTATGTGGCAGGCGAAGATGCCCACGGCACGCCGATCATGCTGGCCGCCGAAAAGGTCGGGAAGACCCCCGAGGATTACATCGCGGGCATTCGCGCCAGCCATGAAGCGGACTTCACCGATTTCCACTTCAGCTACGACCAGTACCACACCACGCATTCACCGGAGAACCAGGAGATCGCCACCGCGATCTACCTGAAGCTGCGCGAGGGCGGCTATATCGCCCGCCGCGACATCCAGCAGCTATACGACCCGACCCGCGACATGTTCCTGCCGGATCGCTACATCAAAGGCACCTGCCCGGTGTGCGGTACACCGGACCAGTACGGTGACAACTGCGAGAACTGCGGAGCCACCTATGCGCCGACCGAGCTGATCAACCCGTACTCGGTGATGTCCGGCGCCACGCCGGAACTGCGCGATTCGGAACACTACTTCTTCGAGCTCAGCAAGTTCGATCGACTCCTGCGCGACTGGTTCGCCGGCAAGTACACCGGCGGAAACCCCACGGCAGATAGCAGCGTCGTCGCGAAGCTCGGCGAGTGGATTGAAGGCGGCCTGCGCGATTGGGATATTTCCCGCGACGCACCCTACTTCGGCTTCCCGATCCCCGATGCACCCGGCAAGTTCTTCTACGTGTGGCTGGATGCACCGGTTGGTTATCTCGCCTCGTTCAAGGCCCTGTGTGAGCGTAAGGGCCTGGTCTTCAATGATTTCCTCGGCAAGGACAGCACGGCCGAGATGCACCACTTCATCGGCAAGGACATCATCAATTTCCACGGCCTGTTCTGGCCAGCCATGCTGCACGGTGCTGGCCTGCGCGTGCCCACGGCGCTGCACACCAACGGCTACCTCACGGTCAACGGCGCGAAGATGTCGAAGTCGCGCGGCACCTTCATCCAGGCACGTACGTACCTGGATGCGGGCCTCGACCCGGAAGCGCTGCGCTACTACTTCGCCACGATGCTTGGCCCGACGCCGGTGGACGTCGACCTCGACCTGAAGTCGTTCGAGGATCGCGTGAACTCGCACCTGGTCGGCAAGTGGGCGAACATCGCCAGCCGTACCGCGGGCTTCATCCACACGCATTTCGCCGGCACGCTGGCCGATCGTTTCGACGATGAAGCCACCGCGCTGTGGCGTGACCTGCTTGCGCAGTACGAGGGCATCGAGGCCCTGTACGAGACCGATGAATACGCCGAAGTCACACGCCGCTTCGTCGCGATGTCGGATGTGGTGAATGGCTACATCGCCGCAAGGGCGCCGTGGGTCATCGCGAAAGACGAAGCACGTCGTGATGAATTGCAGCAGGTCTGCACCTTCGCATTGAACGCGTTCCGCCTGCTCTCCGGCCTGCTGAAACCGATCATCCCGGTGACCGTCGCCGCCGCCGAAGATTTCCTCGGTGCGCCGATCGACACCTTCGCCGATGCGCGCCGTGAACTGTTCGGCCACACCGTCAACGCCTTCACCCCGCTGTTCAACCGCCTCGATCCGAAGAAGATCGAAACGATGGTCGAATCGTCGAAAGAATCCCTTAGCCCCGCTGAGCAGGCCCGAGAGGCCGCGAAGGCGGATGCGAAGAAAACCAAGCCCAAAGAAGCTCCGAAAGCCATGACCGACGCCGCACCCGCTACCGAAACCACCACCATCTCGATCGACGATTTCGCCAAGCTCGATCTGCGTATCGGCAAGGTGCTCGCCTGTGAATTCGTGGAGGGTTCGGACAAGCTGCTGCGCTTCGAACTGGATGCCGGCCCGCTGGGCAAGCGCCAGATCTTCTCGGGTATCCGCGCCGCTTATGGCGAGCCGGAAACGCTGGTGGGCCGCAACGTCGTGTTCATCGCGAACCTCGCCCCGCGCAAGATGCGTTTTGGTCTCTCCGAGGGCATGATCCTCTCCGCCGGCGATGGCGGTGCGGATCTGTTCCTGCTGGATGCCGACCAGGGCGCGGCGCCGGGCGCCACCGTCCGCTAAACCTGCCTGCGGCTTTGCGCCAGCCATGACGCCAACGCTTGCCGACCGTATCGACGACCTGCTGCCGCAGACCCAGTGCGAGCAATGCGGGTTCCACGGCTGTCGCCCTTACGCCGACGCTATCGCCACGGGCGAGGCAGCGATCAATCGCTGCCCGCCAGGCGGGGCGTTGGGTATCGAGCGGCTGGCCGCCCTGCTAGGCGCACCGGTGCTGCCGCTGGATACGTCACGTGGCGTAGAGAAGCCCCGCACCGTCGCCCGTGTGATCGAAGCGGATTGCATCGGCTGCACCAAATGCATCCAGGCCTGCCCGGTCGATGCGATCCTCGGCGCCGCCAAGGTGATGCATAGCGTAGTCAGCGACCTGTGCACGGGTTGCGAACTCTGCGTGCCCGCATGCCCGGTCGATTGCATCACGCTGGATCCGATGCCGCTGGCCCAGGCCGACGACCGCGCGCACGCGGACGCAGCCCGCCAGCATTTCCAGCGCCGTGAGGCTCGGCTAGCCCACGACCGCGACGCGCGCGAACAACAGCTCGCCGGCAGCAAGCGTAATGTCGGTGCGCCTGCGGCGCGCAATGCCGTGCTGGAAGCCCTGGCACGTGCCAAAGCCAAGAAAAAGGACACGCCGTGAAGAAGGCCGACATCGTCGAGATGTTCACCCGCCTGCGCGAGCTGAACCCGCACCCGAAGACCGAGCTCGAATACACCACACCCTTTGAGCTTCTCTCCGCCGTCGCGCTCTCCGCCCAGGCCACCGATGTGGGCGTGAACAAGGCCACGCGCAAGCTGTTCCCCGTGGCGAACACGCCGCAGAAGATCCTGAAGCTCGGCCTGGAAAAGCTGAAGGGCTACATCAGCACGATCGGCCTGTACAACAACAAGGCTAAGAACCTCATCGCCATGAGCCAGATCCTCGTGGATCAATACGGCGGCGAAGTACCGCAATCGCGTGAAGCGTTGGAGTCGCTCCCCGGCGTGGGCCGAAAGACGGCCAATGTGGTGCTCAACACGGCCTTCGGGCAGCCGACGATCGCCGTGGATACGCACATCTTCCGTGTCGCTAACCGCACCGGTCTTGCACCAGGGCCGGATGTGCGCAAGGTGGAAGACAAGCTGGAAAAGGTCATCCCGAAAGAGTTCCTGCAGGATGCGCACCACTGGCTGATCCTGCACGGTCGCTACGTGTGTAAGGCACGCAAGCCGGAATGCCCGACCTGTGCGATCACCGACCTCTGCGCGTACAAGCAAAAAACCAAGGCGTAACGGAAACACCTTGCGGCCAACCGACGGTGTAGGAACGCGCTTGCGCGCGATGGGTGCTTGCGGCAATCCCATCGCGCGCAAGCGCGCTCCTACAAGCTAGGCGGCTTGGCGTGAGCCCTCGACGCGGCGGTTCAGTTCCTGCCAGTCGACGATCAACTCACAACCTCGCTTGGAGGCGTTACGACCCCATTCGCGCAGCAGTTCCAGTGAGGCCTGATCGACATGCAGCAGCTGGTCCATGGATACCTGCAGGCGGGTGTTCGGCGGGACACCTTCCAGCGTACGGGCCATGGTCGGCACCTTCAGGAACGTCGCGGAACCTTCGAGATGCAGCGTGGCATGGCCCGGTTCATCGTGGTGCTTCACGTCCATCTTCAGCTTCGACGAAAGCAGCGCCAGACGGAACAGCGACAGACCGAAACCGACGATCACACCGGTCAGCAGATCGGTCGCCACGATGGCGACGGTCGTGGCGACATACACCGCCGCGGTGCCCTTGCCGTAGGCGGCGAGCTCCTTGATCTGTTTCGGGTTCACCATCTTGATACCGGTGAACACCAGGATGCCGGCCAGGCACGAGACCGGCGTCATGCGCATCAGCCACGGCAGCAGCACCACGAAAGCCAGCAGCCAGCCGCCGTGCAGGATGGCCGCCATGCGCGTGGCCGAACCGGCCTGCACGTTGGCCGCACTGCGCACGATCACGCCCGTCATCGGCAGCGCGCCGAGGAAGCCGCAGATCATGTTGCCCACGCCCTGGGCGGTCAGCTCACGGTCGTACTTGGTGCGCACGCCATCATGCATGCGATCCACCGCCGCGGCCGAAAGCAGGGTTTCCGCACTGGCGATGAAAGCGAACGTCACCGCGGCGATGAGCAAGCTGCTATCGAACAACCCAAACAGGCTGCCCATGCTCGGCAGGCTCACGGCCGAAGCCAGGTTCGCCGGCACATCGACGCGCTTGATGTCGAGCGCGCCCAACTGCGCGGTCAGGGTCATCGCGATCACGGCTAGCAAGGCGCCGGGGACGAAACGCAGTTTCGCCGGGCGCAGCTTTTCCCAGCCCAACATGATGGCGATGGTGCCTGCGCCGATCATGAGCGCTGTTGCGCCCTGGCCTTCGCCCGCACCGGTGACCGCTTCGAGCGCCGCGGCGGGGAGTGCCGCAAAGTTCTCGAGGCCACGCGCCATCGGGATCGCATCCATCAGCACATGCGCCTGCGACGCCACGATGAGGATGCCGATGCCGGACAACATGCCGGCGACCACGGCGGGCGACGTCATGCGGAACCACACACCGACCTTACACAGGCCGGCGACCACCTGGATGAGGCCCGCGAGCAGCACGACGGGGCCGAGGGCCGCCACGCCGTGCTCACGCACCAGTTCAAAGACCAGGACCGCGAGCCCCGCCGCCGGGCCGCTGACCTGCAGCGGTGAACCGGCGATGGCGCCGACGACAAGACCACCCACGATACCCGTGATCAGACCGGCGCTGGGCGGCATGCCCGAGGCGATGGCGATACCCATGCACAACGGCAGTGCGACAAGAAAAACGACCACCGAGCCGAGGAGGTCGCGGCCAAACAGGCCCTGGGAGAAATAAGTGCGCATGTGGAGCTTCCTTTAAGCGGCAGACGCGACAGCCACAGGCACCGAGAAACGGGCGTGCGGCGTGGCGTCACGGACGTCGGCCGGATTCGTCGCGAGCTGATTGAACCGGCCTTCCAACGGATCGAAGGCGGTGATCTCCGTCTTCGCGATGTCGTAGATCCAGCCGTGGATACGCAGGCTACCGTTCGCCATGGCGGCCGCCACGGCAGGCAAAGTGCGCAGGTGTTCCAGCTGGCCCACGACGTTTTCTTCGGTGAGGTAACGCAGGCCTTCCTCGCCCTGGATCGTCGGGCGATTTTCGGCGACGACGTAGCGCGCCACATCGGCATGCTTCAACCACTGCTCGACCGAGGGTTTGCCCTTCAGCGCGGCAGGATTCTGCAGGGCCTTCATCGCACCGCAATCGGAATGGCCGCAGATGACGATGTGCTGCACCTTCAGTGCGGTCACGGCGTATTCAATCGCCGCGACGACGCCACTGACGTGCTGGGCATAAGGCGGCACGATGTTGCCTACGTTGCGGTAGACGAACAGGTCGCCCGGCTGCGCGTTGAACATCAGCTCCGGCATGATCCGCGAATCGGCGCAGGTGATGAACATCGTGTGCGGGGTCTGGCCGGAAGCCAGGCGCGCGAAGGTCTCGCGCTGCTCGCTGGTCATGTCGCGGCGGAACTGGTCGAAGCCCTGGATGAGACGGTCCATGGTGGTTTCTCTCTTTGCGTGAGGGATGGGGGTTGCAGGCACAGGGGCCCGCCGGCGTGCCGTCAAAACGGCGCGCACATGTATTCGGTGAGGAGTTGCTACGGGTCTTCTGTAGGAGCGCGCTTGCGCGCGATCGCTCCTCGCCTCGATATCGCGACGTAACCGGATGTTCCGGCACGGACATCGCGCGCGAGCGCGCTCCTACAGGGGGGGCGGTTACGCGATGGGGGGGCGCAGCTCGAAGCTGTGGTGGTGCGCGTGGGGATCCGGCGTCATCGCCGTGGGGCGCGTGGCGATGCCACGCGCGACGTGCAGCGCGTGCTCGCGCGGTACGTCGAAGGTGTCGTCGAGGCTGACGGTGTTGTCCTCGAGCGAGGGTGCCGGCTCGATATCGTCGCCCGTGGCGGTGTCATCCAGGGCCAGGGTGGCGTGGATGGCGTGCTCCAGTGGTGCATCGCAAGGCGTGGCCTGCACCGACACGCATGCGACGAACAGCGCGAAAAGCACGAAGGTCGTGCTTGCTGCGCGGCGCATGAAGGTGGTGAGGAAGTGGCCCATGTAGGCGAACCTAGCCAGCGTTCATGACAGTTGCAAGTGGTGCGGGGCAGCACATTCAGGATTTCCCACGTGCAAGCTCCAAAAACAAGGCGCAGCGCACACTTACGAAGCCATGCACACCGGAATGACACGGCTTTGGTTCAGCATTTGGCCGTCTTTACGACGCACCACGGCGTGAGACGATTCGGAGCGAGATCAAAAAAACGGCGGGCTTGCGCCCGCCGTTTGGTTCTTCCCTGAGTAGAACTCCGTTCTGATACCGCTTAGAAGCTAAGCATGCCCCAGACGCCCACTTCGTTCGTCTTGTAGTGGTACGGGGTAGCAACCGGGCCGTCGAGCTTGTTGTGCTTGTAGACGAGTGCCATCTTCAGATTCTTGAGAACGTCGTAGGAAACACCGGCGTTGTAGTACTTGTCCTTGATCTTCTCTTCCACGTCCGTCAGGTTCGTGTACTTGTAATCGAGGTTGTCGTAGCGAGCGAACACGGCCCACTGGTCCATGAACTTCCAGTCAGCCCACAGCGAGTAACCGTCGGCCTTGTCCTTCTTGGTGTTGTTCGCCGCGCCAACGCCCGGGGTCAGGCCGGTGCCGGTGTAACGCAGGATGTCGTCCCAGTTCTCGGAGTGGAAGTATTCCACGCCCGCGCCCCAGGTCTTGTCGCGCCATGCCAGCAGGGCGTCGCCGCGCGTCGCGGTGCGGGTATCCGCGCCGTTCTCGACGTCGTTACCGCGCTTGCCGCTGTAACCACCGACGGCGATGACCATCTGCTCGATCGGCGAGTAGCCGAAGCGGGCTTCCGTATCCACCGACTTCGAACGGCTCAGGTTGCGGTAGCCGCGACCATTGACGACGGAGAGCTGGTAGTTGACCGAGTTGTCACCGGTCGTCGCGCCGAGGGCATGGATACCCCAGTCGGACGAGTTGCCGAACGCGCCAACGCCGCCAGCGGTCGCCGTGCCGCCGCTACGGCCGCCTTCAAACGAACGGTCGGTGATGGTGTTCTCGACGTAGCGGTAGCCGTACCACTTCTCGACGAACGGGATCCAGGGCATGTCGGCCGCACCGAAGCGCACCGTGAAGAGCGGATCGAACTTGCCCTGCACGTAGGCCTTCTTCACGAACAGGCTGGTGGACGACAGCGACGACTGGTAGCTGAAGTCGGTGGTCAGGTTAGCCGACCAGACGTCATCGAACTTGTGGTCGACGGTCAGGTAGAAGCGCTTGACGTCGAAGCCGGTGCCGTTGGTGGAACCGTGGCCGTCCTTCTTGGTGCTCGGCGCGGCGCCGACCTTCTCGTCGTGATCCTGGTTGGTCACGTCGAAGAACATGGTGCCGCCGATCTTGGTGTTGTCGACCAGCTTGTTCAGGGCGTCGAGCTTCTTGGCGAGCTCGTCGGTCGGCTTGGCCGAAGCAACCTGCACGTCATTGACGGCCTTGGCGGTCTCGACCTGTGCGTCAGCCTGGGCTTCCTGCTTCGCCTGCAGGTCAGCGACCTGGGACTGCAGGGCGGCCAGCTGAGCCTGGAGCTGCTGAAGGGTGGCGGCGTCGACCGTGACGCGAGCCGGCTGCTGCTGCTTGGTAGCAGCCATGGCCGAGAGGCTCGTCACGCCCAGACCGGCAGCGATAGCCACCGTGAGCAACTTGGAACGCATGGGATTTCTCCGCTAGGTATGGAAAGTGTGTGTGTGGACCCCTGTGTCCCCGCTTGAGATATTTCTGTCCGAAACTTCTCAAGCAGGTCCAACGGCGCGAAGGATGGGCGCTGGGTTTTACGGTTCGATGGTTTTTTTGTGACAAGATGACGACACGAGCACATTGGCTTAACGTCTGGTGCCGCTCTGACCGGGGGACTGGTATCCTTCACGGCATGGATACGACGAGTAACAGCACCGCCACGGCCATGGCCGGACGGTTCCGGGGGTTCCTGCCGGTGATCGTGGATGTCGAAACGGGTGGCTTCGATGCCGAACGCGACGCCCTGCTGGAAATCGCGGTCGTCTGTATACGGATGGACGCCTCGGGGCTCCTGGTGCCCGAACCGGCCGTCGCGGCCAACGTGGACCCCTTCCCGGGTGCCAATATCGACCCGCGATCCCTGGAGGTGACCGGGATCGACCCGGACCACCCGTTTCGCGGCGCCCTGCCCGAGCGGCAGGCGCTGGACCACGTATTCAATGCGGTACGCGATGCGGTGAAGGTCGCCGAGTGCCAGCGGGCGGTACTGGTCGGCCACAACGCCGCGTTCGATCTCGCCTTCCTTAATGCAGCGGTGCGGCGGGTCGGCCACAAGCGCAATCCATTCCATCCCTTCAGCTGCTTCGATACGGCGACCCTGGGCGGGCTCGCCTACGGCCAGACCGTGCTTAGCAAAGCTGTCATCGCCGCGGGGTTATCCTTTGATACCCGTGAGGCCCATTCCGCCATTTACGACGCGGAGCGCACGGCCGAACTGTTCTGCGAAATCGTGAACCGCTGGCGCCGGCTGGAGCTCGCCGAGGCCGATCGCGTGACCTCCATCGCAGTTTGAGCGATTTCGTAAGCAATTGAATATGACAGCAAATCGGCCGCTGTCATCAGCTTGAAACATTCGAAACATTTCATTGCAACACGGCAGGGCTGGAATACGGCCCGGGCGGGCTTCGCCTGACACTCATTCAACCGAGGATTCCTCCGTGTTCACACGTAAACTCCGCATCGCCGCACTGGTGGCTGCTTCGCTGTTCGGCATGGGCGCTGCCCAGGCCACCGACATCACCGGCGCCGGCTCGAGCTTCGTCTACCCCGTCCTCTCCAAGTGGTCGGCCAAGTACGCCGAAGCCACGGGTAACAAGTTGAACTACCAGTCCGTCGGTTCGGGTGCCGGTATCGCCCAGATCAAGGAAGGCACCATCGACTTCGGCGCGTCTGACGCCCCGATGAGCAGCGAAGACCTCACCAAGTTCGGCCTGGGCCAGTTCCCCAGCGTCGTCGGCGGCATCGTGCCGGTGGTGAACCTCCAGGGCGTGCAGGCTGGCCAGCTCAAGCTGACCGGCGCCGTCCTCGCCGATATCTACCTCGGCAAGATCGCCAAGTGGGACGACCCGGCCATCGCCGCGCTGAACCCGGGCCTCAAGATCCCCAGCAACAAGATTACCGTCGTCCACCGCTCGGACGGTTCGGGCACCTCGTTCAACTTCACCAACTACCTCTCGAAGGTGAGCCCGGAGTGGGCTTCCAAGGTGAAGTTCGGTACGGCCGTCGAGTGGCCGGCTGGCGTGGGTGGCAAGGGTAACGAAGGCGTGTCGCAGTACGTGCGCCAGATCCCGGGCTCGATCGGTTACGTCGAGTACGCCTACGCCAAGAAGAACAACATCTCGTTCGCGCAGATGCAGAACGCCGCCGGCAAGTGGGTCCAGCCGAACGCTGAAACCTTCGGCGCGGCCGCGGCCACCGCTGACTGGGCGTCGGCCAAGGACTTCAACCTGATCATGACCAACGCCTCGGGTGACCAGGCCTGGCCGATCACGGCGACGACCTGGATCATCATGTACAAGAAGTCGAAGAACGCCTCGCACACCAAGGTCGCGTTCGACTTCTTCAAGTGGTCGCTCGAGAAGGGCCAGTCGGACGCCGCCGCGCTCGATTACGTCGCGCTGCCGCCGACCCTGGTCCAGAAGATCGAAGGCTACTGGGCTTCGGACTTCGGCAACAAGTAATAGGCCGCTGCCATCCGGCTGACATCTAAGCCGGTCACGGTAACGTCCAACCGGGGGTCGCCGCCTAAGATCAGGCGGCGACCCTCCCGTTTGCACAGGCCCAGGAATCCGCATCCACATGCACGCCTCCGTCAGCAACGCCGTTCCCAGCGCCGAGCGCACCGCAGAAGCGGCCCGCAACGCGAAGGATACGCGCGACGACCGAATCTTCGGCTGGGTCCTCAAGGGCTGCGCCCTCATCGTGCTGCTCGCCCTGGTCGGCGCTGCCGGCTCCACGCTGTGGCTGGGCTCGGACGCGTTCCGCACGTTCGGCTTCGGCTTCCTTACCAGCGCCACCTGGGATCCGAGCAACGACCAGTACGGCGCGCTCGTCCCGATCATGGGTACCATCGGCACCGCGTTCATCGCGCTGCTTTTCGCCGTGCCGGTCAGCTTCGGCATTGCCCTCTTCCTTACCGAGATCGCCCCGCAGTGGCTGCGCGGTCCGGTCAGCTCCGCCATTGAACTGCTCGCCGGCATCCCGTCGATCATCTACGGCATGTGGGGCCTCTTCATCTTCGCCCCATTCGTGGCCGAGCACATCAAGCCCTGGCTGATGAACCACTTCAGCGCCGATCCGCCGGATGGCCAGGTGTCCTGGCTCGTCACGCACGTCCCGGCCATTGGCAAGTTCTTCTCCAGCGAATACCCCTTCTTCGGCGCTGGCGTGCTTACCGCGGGTCTGGTACTGGCGGTGATGATCATCCCGTTCATCTCCTCGGTGATGCGCGAAGTGTTCCAGACCGTCCCGACCCGCCTGAAGGAATCCGCCTATGCGCTGGGTTCCAGCACCTGGGAAGTGGTGTGGGACATCGTCGTGCCATACACCCGCACCGCGGTGATCGGCGGCGTCTTCCTCGGCCTGGGCCGTGCGCTCGGCGAGACGATGGCCGTGGCCTTCGTGCTCGGCAACACGTTCAAGTTCTCGCTGTCGTTCCTTGAAACCAGCAGCTCGATCGCCTCGACCATCGCCAACCAGTTCGGCGAAGCCCA
Source organism: Luteibacter sp. (assembly GCF_036500425.1). Taxonomy (GTDB): domain Bacteria; phylum Pseudomonadota; class Gammaproteobacteria; order Xanthomonadales; family Rhodanobacteraceae; genus Luteibacter. Next base: position 19,287 of record NZ_DASYCB010000049.1, on the reverse strand, counting down.
GGGCCTGCAGCGCTCGGCGCTGATGGCGCTGGCCTTCTTGCTCTTCGTGGTGACCTTCATCGTGCTGCTGATCGCGCGCCTCATGCTCCGCCGCATGGCCGTGAAGGAGGGCAAGTAATGTCCGCCTCGCTCTACACCAAGCGCCGCGTCAAGAACGTCATCGCGATGGCGCTGAGCATGCTCGCCACGGCGATCGGCCTGTTTTTCCTGGCCTGGATCCTGTGGGAAACCCTGAGCCAGGGTCTTGCCGGGCTTAAGCCGCAGCTGTTTACCCGGATCACGGTCGACCGCGAACAAGGCGGCCTGGCCAACGCCATGGTCGGCAGCCTGATCCTCAACCTCCTCGGCATCCTGATCGCGACCCCGATCGGCGTCTGCGCGGGTACCTGGCTCGCCGAGTACTCGATGCGCTCCAAGCTCGGCCCGACCATCCGCTTCCTCAACGACATCCTGCTCTCGGCACCGTCGATCGTACTGGGCCTGTTCGTCTACACCATCGTGGTGCTGCCCTCGAAGTACCTCACCAATGGTGACGTGACCTTCTCCGGTATCGCTGGCGGTATCGCGCTGGCGCTGATCGCCCTGCCCGTCATCGTCCGCACCACGGATGAAATGCTGCGCCTGGTCCCGGGCACGCTGCGCGAAGCGGCGTTGTCGCTGGGCGTGCCACAGTGGAAGCTGACCATGCAGATCCTGGTGCGCGCCGCGCGCTCGGGCATCGTCACCGGCATCCTGCTGGCCCTGGCCCGCATCAGTGGCGAAACCGCCCCGCTGCTGTTCACGGCCTTCGGCAACAATTTCATGACGTTCAACCCGCTCGACAAGATGCCGAGCCTGCCGCAGATCATTTACGAGTACACCAAGGATCCGAGCCCGGACATCAACGTCCTGGCCTGGGCCGGTGCCTTCGTGCTGACCATGTTCGTGCTCGCGTTGAGCCTCATCGCCCGCTTCGCCTTCCGCTCCAAGGTGTCCCATGACTAACATGAACGAAGTCGCCTCCCAGCCGGGCTTCGGTACGTCGCCGCACCATGCCGGCGTCGACCTGGGCCAGGTGCCCGCGAAGATGACCGTGCGCGACCTGAACTTCTACTACGGTGAATTCCACGCGCTGAAGCACATCGCGCTGGACGTACCGGAGAAGAAGGTCACCGCGATCATCGGTCCCTCTGGCTGCGGCAAGTCCACCCTGCTGCGCATCTTCAATCGCATCTACGCGATCTACCCCGGCATGCGTGCCGCGGGCGAGATCGTGCTCGATGGCGAGAACATCCTGGATCCGAAGTACTCCATGAACCGCCTGCGCAGCAAGGTCGGCATGGTGTTCCAGAAGCCGGTCCCGTTCCCGATGACCATCTTCGAAAACGTGGCCTACGGCATCCGCCACCACGAGAAGCTCAACCGCTCGACCATGGAAGAACGCGTGGAGCAGGCCCTGCGCGGCGCCGCGCTGTGGGACGAGGTGAAGGACAAGCTGAAGCAGAGCGCGCTCGGCCTCTCCGGCGGCCAGCAGCAGCGCCTGTGCATCGCCCGCGGCATCGCCCTGAAGCCGGAAGTGCTCCTGCTCGACGAGCCGACCTCGGCGCTTGACCCGATCGCCACCAGCCGCATCGAGCAGCTGGTCGAGGAGCTCAAGAAGGACTTTACGATCGTCATCGTTACCCACAACATGCAGCAGGCTGCGCGTTGCTCGGACATGACCGCCTTCATGTACATGGGCGAGCTGATCGAGTTCGACAAGACCGAAAAGATCTTCACGAAGCCGGACAAGAAGCAGACCGAAGACTACATCACCGGCCGTTTCGGCTAAGCCCCTACTTCCCGAGGCATGCGATGAACACCCCGCACCAGCACATCATCAAGAGCTACGACGACGAGCTGAAGCGCCTGACCGGCGAAATCGTGAAGATGGGCGAGCTCGCCGTCGCGCAGCTCGAAGCCGCGATCGACGTGGTCCAGCGCCGCGACGAACGTGCCGCCCAGCGCATCGTCGATAACGACGACGCGATCGACGGCATGGAACACGATATCAGCCAGGACGTGGTCCGCCTGCTCGCCTTGCGCGCGCCGATCGCCGGTGACCTGCGCAACGTGTTCGCCGCCCTGCGCATCGCAGCCGACATCGAGCGCATCGGCGACTATGCCGCCAACGTGGCCAAGCGTTCCATTCCGCTCAGCCGCGTGGCGCCGATCAGCGCCGCGGGTGGCCTGGCCAACCTGGCCGAGCTTGCCGCCGAGCAGCTGCGTAACGTGCTCAAGGCCTACGACGAGCAGGACGCCGAGGCGGCCTACGAAGTGTGGAAGTCTGACGCCGATCTCGACGAAGCCTATACGGTGGTGTTCCGCGCCCTCCTCACCTACATGATGGAAGATCCGCGCAATATCACCCCGTGCACGCACCTGCTGTTCATGGCCAAGAACATCGAGCGCATCGGTGACCACGCTACGAACATCGCGGAGAACGTGTGGTTCGTTGTCCACGGCGAACCGCTCGTTGCGCCGCGCAACAAGAAAGACGACACGGCCAGCCCGGACTTCACCGTCAAGTAAAAACATCACTTGTAGGAGCGCGCTCGCGCGCGATGGGGCTTGCGGCACGCCCCATCGCGCGCAAGCGCGCTCCTACACGCGTTGTGGCGCCCGCAGGCAGCAGGGTATTTCAGGCGGTGGTGAGTTTGAGGCCGATGATGCCGGCCACGATCAGCCCCACGCACAGCAGCCGCAAGGGCTGCGCGGATTCGCCGAAGAGCATGATGCCGAGCGTTACGGCACCGACCGCGCCGATACCCGTCCACACCGCATAGGCAGTGCCGAGCGGTAGCTTCTTCGTCGCCAACGCAAGCAACACGATGCTGATGACCATGGCCGCCCCGGTAAGGACGCTTGGGACGAGCTTCGTGAAGCCCTCGGTATATTTCAGGCCAACGGCCCACGCGATCTCGAAAAGACCCGCGACGAAAAGGATGACCCAGTACATGCTAGTGGCTCCGCCAGGGCGGGGTCGTCCCCGCGGCGTGTGTCGCGCCACCGGGTCGTCCCGGTGGGGAAACCCGCATTGCGCAGGTTCATTGGGCATTTTACCAAGCCAGCCTGACCGCCGTGTAACCCCGTGGCCGGGGAACACCTATCCCTGTAGGAGCGCGCTTGCGCGCGATGGGGGGTTACCGCAAGCACCCATCGCGCGCGAGCGCGCTCCTACAAGAGGCCGGTTACGGCAGGATTTGCGCGGCTTTGCGCGTGCGCACGCCGCGGACGATGCCGTAGACGCTGATCAGGAACCACGCCATCTCCTGCAGGAACGCAGGGAGGTTGAACGTGCCGAAGATCAACGAAAGCAGGATGCCGAACGCACCGAGCAGGTTCATCACCTGGTACGGATAGCCCTGCCCCGAGAGCTTGTGTGCCTGGAGCAGGAAGAACGCGACCAGGACCAGGGCAACGCCCAGGAGGCCACACCAGTCATGCCACAGCAAGCTACTCATTTTTTCACACCTCGCTGGCGCAGGGCCTCGAACAACACCACGCCGGTCGCCACGGAAACGTTGAGGCTCTCCATGTTGCCCGGCATCGGGATCTTCGCAACGAAATCGCAGATTTCACGGGTGAGATGGCGCATGCCATCGCCCTCGCCGCCGAGCACCAGGGCCGTCGGGCCCTTCAGGTCGACCTGGTAGATCGACTTGTCGGTTTCACCGGCCAGGCCAGTGATCCAGACGCCAGCGTCCTTCATCGTGCGCAGCGCACGGGCGAGGTTGGTGACCGCCACCAACGGCACGATATCCGCACCGCCGGCCGATGCGCGACGCACCGTGGGCGTAAGGCCCACGGCACGGTCCTTTGGCACGACGACCGCGGTGACCTTCGCCGCCGCGGCGCTGCGCAGGCAGGCGCCGAGATTGTGCGGATCGGTCACGCCATCGAGCACGAGCACGAGACAATCCGGGCCCGCCTTTTCCACCAGGCTTTCCAGGTCGTTCTCGCCGAGCATGGGCGGGGTTTCATAGCGGGCGACGACGCCCTGGTGGCGCGCTTCGCCACTCATCTTCTCGAGCTGATCCTTGCCCATCGTCCGTACCTGGATGCCGTGCTTGCGCGCGGCGGCCAGGATCTCGCTGATGCGCGCATTCTTTGAGTTCTGCTCAACGAGCAGTTCACGAATGCGCTCCGGGTCGTTCGCTAGCGCGCCTTCAACCGGGTTGATGCCAACAATCCACGTTTCAGTCATGACTTACCGCTTGCCTTTGTTCGGTCGCGGCGCGGCTTTCTTGGCCGTCGCCTTCTTCGCGGGGACCGGATGTTCGCCCGTCGCCTTCGTTGCTACGTTCTTCGCTGCGTGTTTCGTAGCGGCCGGCTTCGGTGCACCGCCCTGCTTCGCCGGCGGCCGGTTCGAGGCAGCGGGCTTCGCCGAGGGGGCGTGCGCGGTCGACTTCTTCGCCTGCGGCACGGGTGGCAGCGCGGGCAGCGGCTGGCTCGTCGCCGGGGCGGACGGAGCAGCCTCGTTACGACGTTTCGCCGCGGGCGCCTTGGCCGGCGGTGCCTTCGCGGGGTGAGCCTTCGCAGCCGGTGCCTTCGGCGTCGCCGCTTTCACGGGGGCTGCCTTGACCGGCGCGGCTTTCGCAGGGGCGGCCTTAACCGGCGTCGGAGCCTTGACCGGTGGCACCTTCGCTGGCTGCGCCCTGGCTACAGCTGCCTTCGCCGCGGCTTTCTTGCCCGCCAGCTTCTCAGCCACCTTCTTGACCACGCGGCCGAAGGCGCGGCCCACCTGGGCCACGGCACCGGTCTGCACGACCGGCGGCGGTGCCACCGGCGGCGCAGGTACAGGCTTCGGCAACGACTGCAGGCGTGCCTTCAGGCGGAAGTCGATCTTGCGGTCTTCCATGCTTGCGCGCAGGACCTGCACGCTCACGTAGTCACCGAGGCGGTAACGCTCGCCCGTGCGATCACCCGCCAGCAGGTGGCGTACCGGATCGAACTTGTAATAGTCGTTCGGCAGCTGCGAGACATGCACAAGGCCGGAGACACGCGACGCAGCGAGTTCGACGAACAAGCCGAACGACGTGACACCGGTGATCGTGCCCGCGAATTCTTCGCCCACATGCTTTTCCATCCACGCGCACTTGAAGCGCTCGTCGACATCGCGCTCGGCTTCTTCCGCACGGCGCTCACGCTGCGAGCAGTGCACCGCCATCGCGGACATCTGCGTTTCGGTGTACTCGTAGTCAGCCGGCTTGCCCTTGGTGAGCGCGTAACGGATCGCGCGGTGCACGAGCAGATCGGGGTAACGGCGAATCGGCGAGGTGAAGTGCGCGTATGCATCGAGCGCAAGGCCGAAATGGCCATCATTGCTCGGCAGGTACACCGCCATGCTCTGTGCGCGCAGCAGCACCGACTGGATCAGCTCGGCCTCGGGGCGATCGTGCACCTTCTTTAGCAGTGCCGAGAAGTCTGCCGGGGTGACTTCGTCATTCGGCGGCATCTTCAGCTTGAATTCGCGCAGGAACTGCAGCAGGTCTTCGTACTTCTCGACCGGCGGCGGCGCATGGACGCGATACAGCGCGGGAATCTTGCGTTTGGAGAGGAACTTGGCCGCCTGCACGTTCGCGGCGATCATGCATTCTTCGATCAGCTTGTGCGCATCGTTACGATCCGTGGCGCCCATCGCCATGACATCGCCTGACGGCGTCAGACGGAACTTCACTTCCGGCGTTTCGAAATCGATGGCACCGCGACGCTTGCGCGCCTTCGCCATGGCCTTGTAGAGGCGATGCAGGGTTTCAACCTGCGGCAAGACCTCGGCGATTTCCTCGCGCACGGCCGGGTTGCGCTCGCCGACGGCCTGCCACACCTTGGTGTAGGTAAGCCGCGCGTGGGAGTACATCACCGCTTCGTAGAACTTCGAATGCTGTACTTCGCCCTCGGCGTCCACTTCCATGTCGCAGACCATGCACAGGCGATCGACCTTCGGGTTCAGCGAGCAGATGCCGTTGGAGAGGGTCTCCGGCAGCATCGGCACGACGAAGCCGGGGAAGTACGTTGACGTGCTGCGCTCGTAGGCTTCCGCATCGAGCACGGTGCCGATGGGCACGTAATGCGACACGTCGGCGATCGCGACGATCAGGCGGAAACCACCGTTCTTCAACGGCTCGGCATACACCGCATCGTCGAAGTCGCGGGCGTCCTCGCCATCGATCGTGACCAGCGGCAGGTCGCGGATATCGACCTTGCCCTTGCGTTCGGCGGGGGTGACCTTCGGTTCCACCTCTTCCGCCTGGCGGATCACCTGTGGCGGCCACTCGTGCGGGAGGTCGTGGCTGGCGATGGCCATTTCGACCACCAGCGACGGCTGCAGGCGGTTGCCGAGGACGGCGCGAATGGTGCCCAGCGGGCCACGGTGCGGCGTCGGCGGATCGGTAATCTCGGCGACCACGATCTCGCCCGAACGCGCACCGGCGTCGCGGCCGGCGGGGATCATGATGTTCTGATGCAGGCGGCGATCATCCGGCTCGACCAGGGTCACGCCGTTTTCGACGACCACACGACCGACCAGGCGCGGCGAGCGACGCTCCAGCACTTCGACGATGGCGCCCTGGCGGCGGCCCCGGCGGTCGATACCGACCACGCTGGCCAGCACCCGGTCGCCATGCAGCACGCTACGCATCTGGGAGGGCGACAGGTACAGGTCTTCCCCGCCCTCGTCGGGGCGCAGGAAGCCGTAGCCCTCGGCATTGGCAATCACGCGGCCCGGGATCAGGTTGAGCTTTTCAGCCGGCGCGTAGCCGTTGCGGCGGTTACGCAGCAACTGGCCGTCGCGGACCATGGCACCCAGGCGCTTGTCCAGGGCATTGATCTCGTAATCGGTGAACAGGCGCAGCGAGCGGGCGATGTCCTCGGCCAGCATCACCTCACCGCGTTCCTCCAGCAGGGCCAGGATCGCCTCGCGGCTGGGGATGGGATTCTCATAGCGCTGCGCTTCGCGCGCGGCGTGCGGGTCGGCGACCGCCGAGGCCGGCGGATGGCCGCCGAACTTGGCCAGCGCCTTTCCGGGGCGGCTCGCCTTGGGCTTACGGGGCCCCTTGCGGGCTCCGGAAACTTTGCTTTTCTTCGTCACGTAAAGACCTTGAAGGGGGGAAGTGACAGTTTTCTACTTCCCGTTTTGGAAAATCGTTGACAAGTGTATCTGACCTGCCTAATCTACGCGGCTCACGGGGCAGCAACTGCTGTCACCGAGACACCTGCCCAGGTGGCGGAATTGGTAGACGCACTAGTTTCAGGTACTAGCGGGTAAAACCGTGGAGGTTCGAGTCCTCTCTTGGGCACCAATTATAAGACAAAGCCTCGCAGCGATGCGGGGCTTTGTTGTTTCCGGGGTTCGAAAACGCATATGACCCGTCAGCCAAGTCATTCAACGGCCGAACTTTCGCCGGAAGCCACGGCCCTGCTCGCACAGGCGCAAGAAGCGCGAGCCGCCATGGAACGTGCTGCGCGCGACACCACCACGGCCGCGGACGAGTTGCGCCGTTACGCTAAATTTTCGAAGCCCGGTCAGCCCTCGGCGCACATCGTGCAACTCCGCCAGAAGCAGGCGGCGGCACGTATCGATTCAGCGCGGGCCAGGCAAGCGTTCCTGAAAGCCTCCCAGGCCTTCGTCCACGCCGCCGCCCTGACCCTCCCACCCCGCACCCCACTCGAAACCTACATGCAGCAGTGGCTCACCCCACCCCTGTAGGAGCGCGCTTGCGCGCGATGCTTTTGCACCCCACTCCGTAAGGCGTACCACCCGCGAAAACCATACGCGAGGTAATTAAGGATGACCGCCTTCCTGTCGTATCACCTGACGCCTCTAGCACCGGCTCGTCGCTTGTCCACGTTGTATTCCCGCCGAAAGCGACGCGTCACCGCAAGCGGGAAAGTAGTCCACTAAATCACGCGCGACATCCGCCTCATATCGCCGTTCTCGAAACGAGCCACGCTGGCCTGCGTGGCGGAGCCCGTGAACTCCCGAACAAAAGCACGCCCGATATCATCTTGCTCAATCACACCGAAGCGTCCCGGAACAAGCCGACCGAGCCAGGCTACATAGCCCGGCGTATGCGCATTGCCAGCGATGATGCCAGGCCGGAAGATCGCGAGGCGCTCGAAGCCGATCGCCTCAATCGCCGCCTCCTTCATACCCATGACGCGCACGTAACGGAAACGACTCTTCGGATCGCTGCCTACGGCCGACAATAGCGAGAAGTGGTTAATCCCGCCCGCATGACACCCGCGGGCAAAACCGCCGACCACGCCAACCTCAAGCGCTTTCAACTGATCCTCGGTCCATTTCATGCTGCCACTGCCGACGCCGACGCAGGAGGCCGCGTAGACCGGGTCACCCTGCCCTACCAGGTCCTGGGCAAGCCTTGCGACGTCGTCCGTGAACCCGTTAGCACGGGTGTCCAGCGCGACCTGCCGCACACGAGGGTCGGCGGAAGCGGGCACCTCCCTGCGATTCACCATGACCACTTCCACGCAGGCGGGCTCCGCAAGCGCTGCTCGTACCACAGCGGCCCCAACCTGCCCCGTACCACCGATGATCAATACGCGGAATGCCATGTCATCCAGCCTCGTTCAAAAGCGCTTCAAGCAATGGCCTACCGCGGAGCGCCTCGCGCCAGGCGAGGGGAATGCCCTCCAGGCCGAATCTGATCCCCGCGATGCCGCCGGTAACCGCAGCCGTCGTATCGGTGTCGTTACCCAGGCTTATGGCCCCGCGAACCGCTGATGAAAAATCCGCCGCCCTGTCCATGGCTTGCTTGGCGGACCACAAGCAGTCGACAACATATCCGGTGCCGCTCACGGCTGAAGCGTTAACAGGGTCCAGGACACGTTCCACCTCTTCGTCTGGAAAACCAACGTCGGGCGCTTCCCTCCGCAATACCACCTCGGCATCCACCCAGCTCTGTACCGAACCCGCCATTTCCGCCCGGGCCCACAAGCAATACATCGCACACGCGACACCCGAGCGTGGATGGCCGTGTGTCGGGAGGCTCTGTTCCCACGCCATCTGGATCAACGAACGATCGTCGCCCTCGTGCCAGAGCGCCAGCGGAAGCACCCGCATCAGAGCGCCGTTGCCGTTCGATCGTTCCGTCGCGGGCCCTGACTTCCGCGGAGACGCGCCGCTTCGGAGTGCCTGCATCGCCGCACCCGTTTGCAGGCCCACATCGAAAACATGGCCATCCACCGCCATGTAGCCCCAGTCAATCCAGTTGACCAGGCGCCGTGAAAAGTCATCAAGATCAAGCGTGCCGCAGTGCTTTAACGAAGCAAGCAGGCACAGCGCCTGCGCACCATCATCCGACCACGTGCCGGAAGGCACATCCGAATGCGAGCGATCAAAGTCTTTCGGCGGGACGAATTCAATCAGCGAGGCAGCCGGAATGTCGAGTGGATCATGGAACTCATAAGGGACGCCCAAGGCGTCGCCAATCAAGAGCCCCTCCAATCCCGGCCGGAGCCTTTGCGACATCTGTCCCACGCTTCCTCCTGGAGATTCGCCTGAGCGACTTGTCGCCCAGCACGGTAGGAGAAAGATAGTGCCTGCGCCGCTTTACGGTAAAGGGCGGCCTTCATACCGCCCTTTACCTACCCCTTATTACGCTTCAGGCACGATGCCGACGCGTAGCACGATGGGCGTCCAACGTTGCTCAGGACCGGTCGCGCCGTAGATGCCCGCCCAACCGGCCGGGATGCCTCCGGCAGCCGTACCGAAGGGCGCGGGCTGGAGCTCCCCTTCCACCGGCGCGCGCGGATACCCCGCCCACGGTTTCAGAAGTGCGTTGTGCGGGTTCTCGGGAATATCATCAAATCGGCCGGGGTCGGCGACTACGCGTAACTTGCCGTCGTCCACGAATAGGCGGTTCTGGCTATTACCCATCGCGCTATGGATGCGATCCGCGCGCCATTGCCAGGTTTGGCTCGTACCGAGCGAACATGCTCCCATGGCCACGCTCCCACCGGCAATGTCGGCCTCAAGGCACTCACCGCTCTGTCGATTCACGTAGCGTCGCTCGCTATCCAGGCCCCACATCTGAGCGCGATCCCGCGCATCACAGGCCGCCATCACGACATTGCCCGAGCGCTGCGCCATACACTGGCCGTCTTCAGCGGCGGAGCGCAGGAGCACGGTGATTTCCCGGGTCAGATAAGGGCTGGAAAGGTCCAGTTCGAAGGACGCCGACGCCTCGACCGGACGAACCTGATGACCACTCGACATCCATTCTGAGCCCTGCCACCACCACTTGTGTTCATCGATGTCGTAGCCACCCGATACCGTGACCCGAGCCATGCCCTCGTAGACACCTGGCACTTCCCAGACGGACCACGCCGGGAGACGGGCCGTGCGCATCATGGGCGTCATGCGCTTTTCGCTGAGTTCCACGCTGTCCGCATGTTCGGCTTCAATCAACGTATCGAATAGCCGCTCGCTCAACGGCGCTTCCCAGCGAACCACACGGGCCGAAGACACCGCGCCCGCAGCGAGCGAGTAATCCTGGAAATCGAGGCGGAATTCTTCCCGTTCCGTGTGCGTGAAACCAACCGATACATTGAACGGGATCTTCGAGGCCAACCCGGCATCCGCTTTGCCATCTTCTGAGGCCCCGCTGCCGACATTCCCGCCGATGCTGATACCACGCTCCTGGATCTTGGTGTACTCGATCGTCGTACTGCCATCCGAGTGCGGGAAAAAATCGACCATGACGGGATCGTTACCCGACGCGGTCACCTCATGCGATACGTGATATCGCACCGGCAGGTAGAGGGCGCTGAGATTCCGCCCCTCTGCATGGCCGGCGTCAATGCCTGCATTCTCGGGCTTGATGTCATGCCACGTGGACACGTGGATTTCCTTGTCATCGTCGGTGCGCGTCGCGCTACGAACGACCACGATGGTGGCGCGACCGGTGATCTCATCAGACCCGGTCTCGAATACGCCCTCATGGAAGCGCTGGAGCGGCGTGATGGATGATCCGTCCGGCACATGTGTCGGGGCATTCGCCTGCATTATCGCGAGTGCCTCAGTGGCCCGCGGCGTCCATTGCGGTCGCCACGGGACAGTGGTGTCAGTGGTGTCAGTGGTGTCAGTGGGTCTGAGCATGGACACGTCCCCGCCCGTGCCACGCACGAAGATCGTATCGCCGATGCGCGGCGAGATCCCGAAGAAGCGGGCGACCGGGCTGCGATCCGGGGTATCCATGCGGACGAGGATCGGCACGCCAGCCTCGAACTGCTCAGAAAGCCACGCATGCGCGTCACCCGGCTCGTCAAGCTGGCTGGCTCGCGCCTCAATGATGCCGCGGACATTCTGGAACGTCGCATGCGCCGACTGCGCAAGTAGGGCAAGGCTGATGGCAGCGGTAAGGGAAAGGATGGAACGGGGGGCAGATTTCATAACGTCTCCTTGTCGTGTAAGGCCCGGTGCGACCATAGGGCATTGCCTGACAAGAAGGATGAAACGCCGCACATATCTAGCCTGTGCGGCGATGTTTACAACCCCGCTGCATCGGCGACGATTGCCGACGCAGCGAGCCAATGTCGATAGTTCCGCCGGTATACGTCAGCGAAGGCTTACAGGATTTTCAGCCTTTGCGGACGTCGTTACTCGGCGCCGGCCTTGGTGCGCAGTTCAATCGACACGGTTTGCGCCACGCCCGACGACCGGCAACCACACCGCGCTCGGCTGGCTATCCGAGCGAAGAACGCTGATCGTCGCCGCCCGGTAGTCAGCTGGTTTCGCATTGAAGATGTTCGGTACGTAGGTCTGCGGGTTGCGGTCGTAGAGCGGGAACAAGGACGACTGAACCTGCACCATGATCCGGTGACCCGGCTGGAAGACGTGGTTTACATTGGGTAGTTCGAACTTGTAGGTCTGCGGTGTATTAGCCGGGATCGCCGATGGATGTTCGAAGCTCTCGCGATAGCGGCCGCGCAGGATGTCCATGGCGATTGCCATCTGGTAGCCGCCTATCGAGGGGTCGCTGGGTACCGATGAGGGGAAGACGTCGATGAGTTTCACAACGAAGTCGCCGTCAGTGCCCGTCGTCATCGCCCGCAAGTCGGCAACGGGAATGCCCTGCACGCGCACCGCCGAGGTCAGCACCGGTGTCTCGTACGAGAGCACGTCGCTGCGACCATCGACGAAGCGCTGGTCGTGCACAAGCCATGAGCTCCACGGGATGTACCCGGCGTAGTCCGAGCCATAGCCGAAGAACGGGTCGAGCACCGGGCGAGGGAGGAAGGGAACCGGCTTGGCGGGATCGCTGACATAGGTATCGGCCGCCTCTGCGTCACCGGGCTTGTTGAACGTTAGCCCGGCGTCTTTTGCGAGGTACAGCGGCTTCAGGTGGGTACCGCAGCCGCTCGCACACGCTGTGGGCCAGTCCTGGAACGACTCCCAGCGATCATCGCCGGTGTTGTAGATAGTCACGCGGGCCAGTTTGGCGGGCTGACCGTCGCGCAGGTATTGCTCGAAGAACGGCAATACCATCTGGCGGTTGTACTGCCGCGCGGTGTCGCCCTCCCACTTGAAGGCGCCCACGGCATACCCCTTGCCATTGACCTGGCTATGCGACCACGGCCCCATCACCAGCCAGTTATTGGCGGTATGCCCGGCGGCCTTCAGTGCAAGCCAGGCGTGGTTCGCGCCCCACATGTCTTCCTGGTCGAACAGGCCCTGCTCCCACAGCGTCGGAACCGTGGAAGGTTTGGCGGCCAGGCGACGGGCCAGGTCCTGCCCCTGCCAGAAGTCGTCATACGCTGGATGCGCCATCATGCGCGCCACGAACGGCAGCTTGTCCAGGCCCCGGCTGCGGATGTAATCGCCCACCGAACCGGCGCGAAGGTATTCCTCGTATTTGTCGTAGGTGTCGGTTGGCGTCACTGCGCCCGCCCCCTTCTGCATGGTCTGCATATGTACGTAACCAAGCATCATCTGGCGGAAGGCGCCGTAGTGGAACCAGTCGTCGCCCATGTAGGTATCAACCATCGGGCTTTCCGGCACGGCGGCCTTGAGTGCCGGGTGCGGATCGAGCAGCGCCATGACAATGGTCTCGCCTTCGTACGATGAGCCGATCATGCCGACGCGGCCATTTGATTCAGGCACGTGCTTCACGAGCCAGTCGATCGTGTCCCAGCTATCGGTCGTTTCGTCGGTCTTGGTGGGATTCAACGGGCCGCGCGGCGGATACATCATGATGTACTTGCCTTCGGAGCCGTATTTGCCGCGCACATCCTGGTAAACGCGGATGTATTTCGCTTCGACAAAGGCGGCATCAGCGTGGGGCAGTGCCGTCGCCATGGAAGTGGCTTTGGCGCTACCTGCACGCTCCGCTGCGTTATACGGCGTGCGGGTAAGGATGATCGGCGCATCCTTCACACCCTTCGGCACCACGATCACCGTAAACAGTTTTGTCCCATCACGCATTGGCACCATGACTTCGCGCCGGGTGAAATCCTGCCCACCGGGGACGACGTCGTCGAACTTCTGCGGAATGTCGTCCTTGCTCACCAGGGACGCATCCTGCGCCTGAACCATGAAGGCCATACCCGCGAGGGTCGCGCCCATGACAACCGCCAGACAAGCCTGCTTCACGAATGCGTGCATCGTTCGTCCTTTCATCGGTGGAATCCCCTGAGTCGGCCCGATCTTAATCACAGCCCGTGAGTCGCGGGCAGCAAGAAGTTCTAATGCGGGCCATAAGTGCCGCTTGTACCTTACGCCAGCGCTTGCAGCCGCGCACGCTTGCCGTAGGATGGCGCCATGACCGTGCGTCTTGATATCGCCCCGCTCCGCAACTTCGTCGCTATTGCGGAAGCCGCAGCCATGAGTCGAGCCGCTGATCAGGTAGGCCGGACGCAGGCAGCGCTTAGCCAGCAGATCAAGAAGCTAGAAGAGGCTGTCGGGCAGCCCCTTATGACCCGTGGCGGTCGTGGTATCACGCTTACGGTTCACGGTGAACGCTTGCTGGCACATGCGCACAAGATCCTCCGTGCGCATGATGAGGCAGTCGCCGAGCTGACCGGCGCGAGCCTGTCAGGCCGTATTCGTTTTGGCTGCCCGGATGATTACGCACGAATCTTTCTGCCGGAATTGCTCGACACCTTTGCACGCCAGCATCCCCAGGTATTTATTGAGGTCGTATGCGCCTCGACACCCCGGCTGGTCGAGCAGCTAAAAGAGCAGTCCATCGACATCGCCGTCGTATCGTTACCGGATAGCCTGGAACGTGATCAGTTCCTGCGCTGCGAGCCTTTCGTCTGGGTGGCCGCCAAGGGCAGCGATGCTTACCGGCGTGATCCGCTGCAGCTGGCGTTATCCGATCCCGATGCGCTGGACCACATCGCCGCCACCTCCAGCCTGGAGAAGGTGAGCCGCCGTTACCGCATCGCCTACGCGAGCGGCAGTGTCGCAGGGCTAACCGCCGTCGTCCGCTCCGGCCAGGCCATTACGGTGATGACGTTGACGGGCGTGCCACCCGACTTGCAGGTGCTTCCGCCGGCCAGTGGTCTGCCAATACTCCCGTCGGTCGGCATCACGGTGGTGACGGCACGTAAAAACCCCTCGCGATTGCTGCATCTGTTCGAAGCGCACGTCCGCACCGTCCTCCCCACCCTCTAGGGCCACCCGCCGACATGGATCTGCATACCTGCCTGCTGTTCGCCGGGGCGAGTGTTGCCCTCTTCCTGATACCAGGGCCGGACATGTTGTTCCTGTTCGGACGGACCATGGCGTACGGGCGCCGGGCTGGTGTGTCGGCAGCGCTGGGGATCAATCTCGGGTCTTATGTGCACTTGTGTGCAGCTGTGACCGGGCTTTCTGCCTTGATCCTCACGTCGGCCACGGCATTCGCTGCCGTCAAATACGCCGGCGCCGCCTATCTCCTCGTCCTCAGCTGGCAGGCGTTCCGTTCAAGCAGCGCTTTCGCGACATCCGCGGGTCGTCCGGCGGCGAGCACCGCGCAGCATGTGTGGCACGGCTTTCTCAATGATGTGCTCAATCCGAAAGTGGCCTTGTTCTACCTGGCGCTCTTGCCGCAGTTCATCAACGCAGGTGACCCGCATTCGGTTCGGCATCTGCTGCTCCTCGGGCTGATTGCCAGCGCTATCGGCCTCGTGATGAGCCTCGGGTATGTATTGCTTGCCGAGCGGCTCACGCATGCGGTGCTGAGCCGGCCCGCGATTTCGCGCTGGCTGAACCGGACGCTGGGCGCGTTGTTTTTCGGGCTAGGGTTACGTCTTGCGGTCGAAAAACTGTAGCGAAAGCGGCATAGGGACTACAGAAGATCAGCGGATGCCCACACGAGCGAAGGGCGATCGCTGAAGCAACGAGCAAATTTCATCGACGAAACTAGCGCATCTTGTGTACCAGGAAACAACGATGCTTCTCAGCGGGTCGAGAATACTCCGGCAATTCGCACGAAAGCATCCCGATGCCAGACGCGCGCTCGATACGTGGACAAACCTCATTGAGTCAGGCACGTTCCGGAACTTCGCAGATCTGCGAAATGCATTCGGCAGCGCTGACGTTGTTGGTAAGTTCGTCGTTTTCGACATCCGAGGCAATCACTACCGCCTGATCGCTAACATCACGCTCCTAACGCAAGCGTGCCATGTTCTATCCATTTTCACGCACGCCGAGTACGACAGGAGACACTGGATGAAACAGCTGGTAGTTAAGGACGCTACTCCCCTGCGCTGGGAGGAATGCCGTCGGCATGCCGTTCTGCCGATCTTCAACGAGGCCGCCTACGACGTGGCGCTTGTTGCGATCAGGGAGCTTGTGATCCGAGGCGCGGGCGAGGACTCCCACCCGGAGAACGGCGAGCTCAGCCGGATCATTCTCGGATTGCATGCCTACGAGCAAATTCACCATCCGTGGCCGGCGGCTAACGAGCTTTAAGGAAGACCCGGCGCCCTGGTAAGCCCTGGGCTGGCCCGAATGCACCGGGATGGTGCTTCGGGCTGACGTGCCGCAGCGGTGTCGGGCCGGGGAGTCGCGCGCAAGCGCGCTCCTACAGGGTGAGGGGCAGGGACGCTGCGCCGGGCCGGGTTGGCTGTATAATCCCGGCCTTACCGTACGGTGGGAGAAGCGGATGGACCCGCTGCCGAAGGCGCAACGCCCGTAATCGCTCAGGCTCCCATACCATCGCGCGGCATATCACTCTGGAGAGACCGGTTAAATCCGGCGCCGAAGGTGCAAGGGGTTTCTGCCCCCAAACTCTCAGGCAAAAGGACAGAGGGGCGCCCCACGTGCCGGCACGGCACGTATTTCCGGACGCCCCTACGCCATGAGCCAGAACAACACCCCCTCGCTGCGCGATCTCGAGAACCACGGTGCGTTCATCGAACGCCATATCGGCCCGAATGACAGCGAGATCGCCGAGATGCTTACCGTGGTCGGCCACGGCTCGCTCGATGCGCTGACCGACGCCATCGTCCCGGGCTCGATCAAATCGCCCGCCCCGCTCTCCCTGCCCCGCGCGGTGACCGAAGAAGAGGCGCTGGCCAAGATCCGCAAGGTCGCCGACCGCAACCAGGTCTTCAAGAATTTCATTGGCCAGGGCTATTACGGCACCCTGACCCCGAACGTCATCCTGCGCAACGTGCTTGAGAACCCGGCGTGGTACACGGCTTATACGCCGTACCAGGCGGAGATCTCGCAGGGCCGCATGGAGGCGCTGATCAATTTCCAGACCATGGTCACCGACCTGACCGGCATGGATATCTCCAACGCGTCGCTGCTCGATGAGGCCACGGCCGCTGCCGAAGCGATGACCCTGGCCAAGCGTTCGGCCAAGTCCAAGTCGAAGGTCTTTTTCGTCTCGAAGGACGTCCATCCGCAGACCATCGAAGTGCTGCGTACCCGCGCCGATGGCGTGGATATCGAAGTGCACGTGGGTGACGACGCCGACGCTGGCACGGTCGACAGCTTCGGCGTGCTGCTGCAGTACCCGAATACCTTCGGCCGCATCAACGATTACAAGGCCCTCGCCGACGCGACCCACGCCCGTGGCGGCATTGTCTGCGTCGCTACCGACCTGCTCGCCCTCACCGTCATCGCCTCGCCGGGTAGCTGGGGCGCGGATATCGTCGTCGGCAACACCCAGCGTTTCGGTGTGCCGTTCGGCTTTGGCGGCCCGCACGCCGCCTACCTCGCCTGCCGCGACGCGTACAAGCGCTCGATGCCGGGCCGCCTGATCGGCGTTTCCGTGGATACCGAAGGCAAGCCGGCCTACCGCCTGACCCTGCAGACCCGCGAGCAGCACATCCGCCGCGAGAAGGCCACGTCGAACATCTGTACCGCGCAGGTGCTGCTGGCGGTCATGGCAAGCATGTACGCCGTGTACCACGGCCCGGAAGGCCTGGTGCGCATCGCCCGCCGCGTCCACCGCATGGCCACGATCCTCACCGTCGCCCTGCGTCGCGCCGGCGTTGCGGTCGGCAACGATTTCTTCGATACCCTGCACGTCACGGGCATCGATGCGAAGGCGATTCACGCCAAGGCCGTCGCGGCACGCATCAACCTGCGCGCGATCGATGCCGGCAGCGTCGGCATCAGCCTCGATGAATCCACCACGCGCGCCGATATCGTCGCGCTTGCCGCGGTGTTTGGCGCCGACAACGTCGACATCGATGCGATCGACGCCGAAGTCCACGACGCGCTGCCGAAGGCCCTCCTCCGCGACCAGGACTTCCTGCAGCACCCAGTCTTCAACACGCACCACAGCGAGCACGAGCTGCTCCGCTACCTGCGTGGCCTGGCCGACAAGGATCTGGCGCTGGATCGCACCATGATCCCGCTCGGCTCGTGCACCATGAAGCTCAACGCCACCGCCGAGATGATCCCGGTGACGTGGCCGGAGTTCGCCAACATCCATCCGCTGGCCCCGGCCGACCAGGCCCAGGGTTACAAGCAGCTGATCGACGAGCTCGAAGCCATGCTCGTCGAGTGCACCGGCTATGACTCGGTCAGCCTGCAGCCGAACTCCGGCGCTCAGGGTGAATACGCCGGTTTGCTCGCCATCCGCGCTTACCACCGCTCGCGCAACGAAGGCCACCGCGACATCTGCCTGATCCCGGAATCGGCCCACGGCACGAACCCGGCCTCGGCGCAGATGTGCGGCATGACCGTCGTCGTGACCCGCTGCGATGCCAACGGCAACGTCGAAGTCGAGCACATCCGCGAAATGGCCGAGAAGTACTCGGACCGCCTCGCCGCGATCATGATCACCTACCCCTCGACGCACGGCGTGTTCGAGGAAGACGTGGTCGCCATCTGCGACATCGTGCACAAGCACGGCGGCCAGGTGTACACCGACGGCGCCAACATGAACGCGCTGGTCGGCGTGGCCAAGCCGGGCAAGTGGGGCTCGGACGTCTCGCACCTCAACCTGCACAAGACCTTCTGCATCCCGCACGGCGGTGGCGGCCCGGGCGTGGGCCCGTGCGCGGTCAAGTCGCACCTGGCTCCGTTCCTGCCGCGCGCGTTTGGTAGCGAAGGCGAAGTCGGCATGGTCAGTGCCGCAACCTTCGGTTCCGCCTCGATCCTGCCGATCTCGTGGATGTACATCACGCTGATGGGTACCGAAGGCCTGCGCAAGGCGACCCAGGTCGCCCTGCTCAACGCCAACTACATCGCCAAGCGCCTCGCCCCGCACTACAAGACGCTCTACACCGGCCGTAACGGCCTGGTGGCGCACGAGTGCATTCTCGACCTGCGCCCGCTGAAGGACGCCACGGGCATCGGTGCCGAAGACGTGGCCAAGCGCCTTATCGACTTCGGCTTCCACGCCCCGACGCTGTCGTTCCCGGTGGCCGGCACGCTGATGGTCGAGCCGACCGAAAGCGAATCGCAGCACGAGCTGGATCGCTTCATCGACGCCATGATCCAGATCCGCGACGAAATCCGCGCCGTGGAAGATGGCCGCCTGGACCGGGAGGACAACCCACTGCGCAACGCCCCGCACACCGCGGCGATGGTCACGGGCACCGAGTGGACCCACGCCTACCCGCGCGAGCTCGCAGCGTTCCCGCTGCCGTCGCTGAAGCTGTCGAAGTATTGGCCGCCGGTGTCGCGCGTGGACAACGTCTACGGCGACAAGAACGTGATGTGCGCCTGCATCCCGATCGATGCCTATAAGGAAGACGCCGAGGTCTAAACCCTCGGCCATGACGGACCCGGTCGCGCCCGCGCCCGGGTCTTCTGTAGGAGCGCGCTTGCGCGCGATGGGGGTTGCCTCAAGCACCCAT
>NZ_DASYCB010000048.1:0-159954 GCF_036500425.1 Luteibacter sp. | reverse complement strand
CAGCTGCGCCATGATCTGGTCGGTCATCGCGCTATCCGGCATTAGTTCGCCGTGCTTCCGCGCGTCGGCGGGGAACGCCGTCTGCGAAACGAAGCGGTCGAAGCCGAGCGACTTGAACGCCGACGTGCGGTTCCAGAAGCCCGGATCGTTGCCATGCACCGCGATGGTCTCGTAGCCGTGTGAGCGCAGCGCGCGGACCATGCCGGGCATGACGCCGCTATGCATCTCCAGGTACGGGAACTGCATGGTGGGGAAATAGCGCAGCGACAGGCCCGTCAGCACTTCGAACTCGGTGCGGATGGTGCCGCCGCCGTAGGTCGGCACGTGCAACTGACCGGAGCTGGCGTGCTGCGCAAGGCGGTGCAGGTTGGGGGCGAAATTTTCGTCCTGCAAGCCATTGATCACGGAGGGGTCGAAGAACGACTCGCTCTGCACCACGACGATATCGGGAGTCTGTCGCTGATTGGTCGCCGCATTCGCCATGTGCTGGCGCAACGAACTGTCGCTGGCGGCGATGAACTGGCCCGCCTCGGCCGGATCGGCCTTGGTCTTCTTGCCTGCATTCTGCAACCGGAACTGCACGAGTGTCGTGACCACGCCGTTATCGCGGGCGTTATCGGAGGCAGACCACGGCTGGATGCTCAGCGCGCCGTTGTTGTACATGTGCGACCACGCGGGAAGGCCAGCGAACAGGGTGCCGACCAGGGCGATCAGCGACACGCCGCTCAGCAGCCGGAGGCCGTGCGTGCGCCGGGCGAACAGCGGCGGTTCGTACTTCGCGAGGGCCACGACCAGGGCGATGGCGGCGGCGATCGCGAGGTAAGGCCAGGGGCTGGCGGGTAGATAGCCACCGAGGAGATGGAGGCCGCCATTCTTGAGCTGCCCGACCATGCGGAAGTCGGCGGGCAGCAGTGGCGACCCCAGGTTTTGCATCTTGATGGCGCTGATCGAGAGCACCAGGCCCTGGGCGACGAAGGCCAGAGCGAAGGAGAGCACCGCCCGGCGTGTCAGCACGAGCAGCAAGGTGGCACACAGCAGGCCGGGCAACGCGTTTGCGAACAGATGCAGCGGCTGCGTGGCCCAGGCGGACGACGCGACACCGGGGTTGCCGTCGAGGAAGCCCGTGTAGAACACGAACACCAGCGCCAGGCTTACCGGAAGAATGACCCGGTCCAGGGTGGCTCGCCAACCTGTTGAATTACCTTTCATAAAATCCCTCGTGTCACGCCCCTGTCGCAGGGGAACCCAAACTGTAACGAAGCGGACATGAACCGGTTGTCAGGCGATAAGCGGCTTTTCTCTACGATTTTTCGTATGTTTGCGGCGGAAAAGTGTGCAAATGGCGCCACAGCGCCCTTACCGCCAAGTCAGGCACAATGACTGCCTCATGAATGAAACTTCAGCTGCTCCGCGCGAAAGCGCCGAACTCCGTGCCCTGATCGACCAGCGTTATGCGGACGTGATGGCGGCGTGCCGTGCCGCACGCATCCCGCTGCACGATGATGCCGGCGTGGCCGAGCGCGTCCGCCGCACGCTGCTCGCCTCTGATTTCGCCTACGACATCCTGCGCAGGCAGCCCGAGCTCCTGGCGCCCGCGGGGCTCGAGAAGCTGCGGGCCAACACCGATGCCTCGACGCGCGGCGCGACGCTGGAATTGCCTGCGGATGAAGACCGCTGCCTGGCCGTCCTTCGCCGTTTCCGGCACGCCGAAGCCGTGCGGCTGGTGTTTCGCGACGTCAACGGGCTCGATGACATCGATGAGACGCTCGCGTCGACCAGCGCGTTGTATGAAACCTTGCTCGCTGTCGGCTTGCGCTGGTCGGAAAATGCGATGCATGCGCGCTACGGCATGCCGCGCGATCCGGGCGGCAAGGAGCAGCGCATGGTCGTCCTTGGCTTTGGCAAGCTCGGGGGTAATGAGCTGAATTTTTCGTCTGACATCGACCTTGTGCTCGCTTACGCGTCCGGCGGCGAAACCGATGGCACGCGCCCGCTCGACAACGGCGAGTATTTCGTGCGCGAAGGGCGGCAGCTCGTGCGCCTGCTCGCCGAGCCCACGGTGGACGGTATCTGTGCGCGCGTCGACCTGCGCCTGCGTCCGTTCGGAAACGCAGGGCGCCTCGCCCTGCCGTTCTCCGCGATGGAACAGTACTACCAGCGCGAGGGTCGCGATTGGGAGCGCTATGCCTGGATCAAGGCGCGCCCTGTTGCGGGCGACCGCACCGCCGGTCGCGAACTGCAGGACATGCTGCGTCCTTTCGTTTACCGGCGATACCTCGATTACACGGCGTTTGCCGGCCTGCGTGAAATGAAGGCGCTGATCGATGCCGAGGTCGCGCGCAAGGATCTTGCCGGCAACCTCAAGCTCGGTCCGGGTGGCATTCGCGAGATCGAGTTCATTGTGCAGCTTACCCAGATGATCCGTGGTGGCCGCGACCCGGCGCTGCGCGTGCGCGGCCTGCTGCCGGCGCTGCGCGCCTGCGAGTCACGTGGATACATACCGAAATCGCGCGCGAAACTACTGCGCGATGCGTACATTTTCCTGCGCCGGCTCGAGAACCGCGTGCAGATGCTGCGCGATGCGCAGACCCACGATATTCCCGATGACGATATCTCGCGGGAACGCCTCGCGCTCGGCCTGGACTACATCTCTTGGGATGCCCTTGCTGTAGAGCTTGCGAAGCACCGCACGGCGGTGTCGGCAGAGTTCGCGGCGGTGCTCGTGCCGCAGGCTGGGCAGACCGCCACCGCGCCGGCGGCTGACGTTGAGCTATGGCAGGCGGCTCGCGATGAGTCGCTCACGGCCGCAATGATGGAGGCCTCCGGTTTCGTCCCGGGCGCCGATGCGGCCGATGAGCTTGGAAAGCTGCCACGCGCAGGCTCGGTTCGCTCCATGTCGGCTCGCTCCGCCGAGCGCCTGGAGCGCCTGATGCCGCAGCTGATTGGCGCCGCGCGGGCCAGCGCTTCGCCGGTGCCGAGCCTGTTGCGCATGGTGCGCCTGGTGCAGGCCGTGGCGCGCCGCTCGTCCTACCTCGCCCTGCTGGACGAGCAACCCAGCGCGCGCCGCCGCGTTGCCGGTGTCTTCGCGGAGAGCGCGTTCCTCGCCGAACGCGTCATCGCACAACCGTTGTTGCTCGATGACGTGCTCGATCCGCGCATCGACCAGATTCCCCTGAAGCGCGCGGATATCTCCGCCGAGATCGTCCGCTCGCTTGGTACGCTGGATGAGCGTGATGCGGAACGCGAACTCGAACGCATCAACGAATTCCGCTCGAGCATCGCCTTCCGGCTTGGCCTTGCCTTCAGCGATGGGCGAGCCGATGCACCTGCGACCGCGCGCCGTCTCGCGGGGCTGGCCGAAGCGGTGATCGGCGCCGTGCTCGCGCTGGCAGCGCGCGAGATGACGGCGCAGCATGGGCGCCTGCCAGGCGATGGCCTTGGCTTCGCCGTGCTCGGATACGGTAGCCTCGGTGGCGAGGAACTGGGCTTCGCTTCCGATCTCGACCTGGTCTTCGTGTATGACGGCAAACGCGCCAACGCGACGAGTGATGGCCCGCGTCCTGTCGATGGCACGCGCTGGTACCAGCGTCTTGCCCAGCGTGTCATGCACTGGCTAGGCGCGCAGACTCATGCCGGGAGCCTGTACGACGTCGATACCCGGCTGAGGCCGGACGGATCGAAGGGCCTGCTGGTCGCCAGCGTTGACGCGTTCGAGGCCTACCAGCGTGACCGTGCATGGACTTGGGAGCACCAGGCGCTCCAGCGTGCCCGCTTCGTCGCCGGCGATGCCGCGGTGGGCGCCATGCTCGACGCGGTGCGCAGGGAGATCCTCGGCGCTCCGCGCGACACGGCGCGCGTGTTCGCCGAGGTCGGGTCCATGCGCTCGCGCTGGCGCGCGGAACGCGACCGATCCGATGCGGTGCATATCGACCTCAAGCAGGGCAGGGGTGCCCTGATCGATATCGAATTCGTGCTGCAGGGCCTGGTGCTCGCGCATGCCGTCGACCTGCCCGGCCTGTTGGAAACGACAGCGAACAGCGTGTTGATCGATGAAATGCGTGCGTCGGGGCTGTTTTCGCAAGCCCAGGCCGACACATTGCACGTGGCGCACGCCGATCTGTTGCAGATGGGCCTGACCTGCACACTCGACCTGCGTCCTCGCGTGGCGGCGCGCACGCCCGAGCTCGAGCAGCTATGCGCGGCGGTCCAGCGGGTTATCGGCGAACTGGGCTTCGATTTCGGGGAAAGCGCCGCGGCAGAAGCCAAGGCTGTCTGAAGCGCCGCGGCAGCGCTATGCTGTCCGGCCGTCAATGGATGCAACCGCAAGATGACACGACTGCCGCTCCTGATTGACACCGACCCCGGTGTCGACGACGCGCTCGCCATCCTCATGGCCCATGCGCATACCGATGTTGCTGCCCTGACCGTCGCCGCCGGCAACGTGGGTCTGAAGCACACGGTGCGAAATGCGCGGACCCTGGTTGACCTGGTTGGTGCCACGACGCCGGTCTTCGCCGGTTGCCCGTCGCCGCTGGTGCGGGCACCGGAAGAAGACGCGGCATTCGTGCATGGCGAGGACGGTTTTGGCGACGTGGGTTTCCCGGAGCCGAAGCACGCGGCTGAGAGCGAGCACGCCGCGCTGGCCCTTATCCGCCTCACCCGTGAGCGCCCGGGTGAGCTGACGCTGGTGGCCCTCGGCCCCCTGACCAACCTTGCGCTGGCCGTGCGCCTCGATCCAAGCTTCCCGCAGCGCGTGAAGCGCCTGGTGGTCATGGGTGGCGCCGTCACCGGCCATGGCAACACGGGCAAGGTCCCGGCCGAATTCAACATCGGTTTCGATCCCGAGGCGGCCCACGTGGTCTTCGAAGCGTTCGAAATGTTCGATCTGGTCGACTGGGAAGCCACGGTGCGCCACGCGTTCCCTGATGACGTCTACGAGGGCTGGGTCGCGAAGGGCGACAAGCGCGCCGCCTTCTTCCACGATGTATTCGGTACGGCTCGCAAGTTCAATGCGGAGCACGAGCGCACCGGCTTTATCGCGGCCGACGCCCTGGCCATGGCCGTGGCGCTGGATCCGGCGATGGTCACCCGGGCGGAGACGCGGCACGTGGCGATCGAGCTGGATGGCCGGCTGACCCGTGGCGCCACGGTGGTGGATTGGCATAAGCGGCTGGGTGGCAAGGCCAATGCGCGGATCGTGCTTGAAGTGGACCAGCGGCGGTTCAATGAGCTGATTGCCGGGGCGCTTGGGGCCTGAGGTCGCGGGGATCGCGCGCAAGCGCGCTCCTACAAGGGCCTTTGGGGCTGGTTGCGGAGTGACCAGCCCCGGGCTACAATGCCGCTCTTTTCACCCCGCCATTCAAGAATCAAGACCATGAAAGAGAACATCCATCCGAAGTACCAGCCGGTGGTTTTCCAGGACCTGTCGTCCGATTTCGCGTTCCTGACGCGTTCGACCATGTCCTCGAAGGAAACCGTGAAGTGGGAAGACGGTAACGAATACCCGGTCATCAAGCTGGATATCTCCAGCCACTCGCACCCGTTCTACACGGGTAAGCAGAAGACCCTCGACGTGGGTGGCCGCGTCGACAAGTTCCGCCAGCGCTACGGCAAGAAGTAAGCCGGCGCTTTCCGCGCGCCGCCTGCGGGGTGGCGTTTCGCGAGGATAGACGGACACGGGGCGAGCCCACAGCTTGCCCCGTGTCTTTTTGCGTGCGTGGTTTTCATGGCTTTCGAACGGACGTTCGAGCGGGCGATGTGCGATAATGGGGAACTTCGGCCGCGTAGCGCGGCCGGTATGGTGGCTTCCCCAGGCCACTGTTTCCAACCCCCTAAGCGCCACCCAAAGTTAAAGAGGAGCTCGCCGTGTCCGACGCCAAAACCGTCAAATTGGTCGATGAATCCAACAAGCCCGTGAGTGAACTGCCGGTCATTGGCGGCACCCTGGGCGCCGAGTGCGTCGACATCGGCACCTTGTACAAGGACACCGGCTACTTCACGTATGACCCGGGTTACGGCAGCACCGCCAGCACCAAGAGCGCCATCACCTACATCGATGGCGACAAGGGTGTCCTGCTGTACCGCGGCTACCCGATCGAGCAGCTGGCTGAGAAGTCCACCTTCCTCGAAACCTCGTACCTGCTGCTCAACGGCGAGCTGCCGACCAAGCCGCAGTTCGAGAAGTTCTCCAGCGAAATCACGCATCACTCGATGATGCACGAGAACCTTAAGGACTTCCTGAAGGGCTTCCACCACAACGCGCACCCCATGGCGATGCTCGCCGCCTCGGTCGCCTCGCTCTCGGCGTTCTACCACGACGATCTCAACGTCGAGAACCCGGAAGACCGCAAACTGGCCGCCATCCGCCTCATCGCGAAGATGCCGACCATCGCTTCGGCCATCTATCGCCACTCCATCGGCTGGCCGAACCGCTACCCGCGCAACAATCTTGAATACGTCACCCGCTTCCTGCACACCATGTTCGAAGTGCCGAGCGAGTCGTACCATGTGAACCCTGTCGTCGCCCGGGCACTCGACCTGCTGTTCATCCTGCACGCTGACCACGAGCAGAACGCGTCGACCTCCACGGTCCGCCTGGTCGGTTCCACCGGTGCCAACCCGTACGCGTCCGTTGCCGCCGGCATCACCGCGCTCTGGGGTCCGGCTCATGGCGGCGCGAACGAAGCGGTGTTGCTGCAGCTCGAAGAGATCGGTACGGCCGACAAGGTCGAGACCGCCGTCAAGCGTGCGAAGGACAAGAACGATTCGTTCCGTCTCATGGGCTTCGGCCACCGCGTGTACAAGAACTTCGACCCGCGCGCCAAGATCATCCGCGAGGCGTGCCACAACGTGCTCAACGAGCTGGGCGTGAACGATCCCCTCCTCGAAGTCGCGATGAAGCTGGAAGAAGCCGCACTGAAGGACGACTACTTCGTCGAGCGCAAGCTCTATCCGAACGTCGACTTCTACTCGGGCATCATCTACAAGGCCCTGGGCATCCCGACCGAGATGTTCACCGTCATGTTCGCGATCGCCCGTACCTCCGGCTGGATCTCGCACTGGATCGAGCAGCACGAAACCCCGGGGTCGCGCATCGGCCGTCCGCGCCAGATCTACACCGGGGCCGACGTTCGCGATTACGTCCCCGGCGACAAGCGCTAAGAAAAAAAGCCCGCGAAAGCGGGCTTTTTTTGGTTCTTTGTAGGAGCGCGCTTGCGCGCGATGGGTGCCCGCCGCAAGACCCGTCGCGCGCAAGCGCGCTCCTACAGGGGCTTTCTAGCTGTTGAAGGCAGCGATGTCTTCTTCGGCCAGTAGTTCCTGGACCATCGCGCGCGTCGCGCGTCGCATCGGCCGTTCGTCGACTCGGTCGAGTGGGGCCTGGCGCAACGCATCCAGTGGAAGCACCGTGATATCGAACGGAATACCATCCGCGCCGAACAGCAGCACGGTGTGTTCACTCTGTTCGTTCCCCGGCCAGCGCAGGCGACGGGTCTGGGTTTCTAGCGGGATGCCTTGTTCCTGCAGGAATAGCCCCGGTGCTTCAGGATCATCGCTGTAGACATGCAGGCATACAGCGGAGTGTTCATCGGCCGTGCCTTCCAGCACCGCACCGACCAACCTCGAATCAAAACTGCGTAGGAAGCGCATGGCCTCGATCGCGGCCTCGCGGCGTGCGCGCAGCAAGTGTGGCTGCGTGTCGCCGTGGAAGATGCGCTGGTGTTCACGCAGCGCCTCTTCGATTTCCTGGTTGCGGGGCAGGGCCTGCGTGTCGACGATGCCAAGCCGCTCGGCGGCTTTCACTTTCGCGTGGTGGAAGTCACGAATCCCATGCTCGCTCATCAGGCGCGCCGCCTCCTGGGCGACAAGGACGCGGTTACGCTGCGTCCGGTCCTGGGCATGGATCCTGTGGTGTTCGCCTCGTGCCATGACTCACCCCCGTATGGTGATAAGAGTTGCCAATGGACGCACGGCGTACTGCCGTGCCGCGCGTCAGAAGATGTCGTAGGCGTGGTCCTGCTGTTCCTCCTGTTGTTTCTGCTGTGCCTGTTCGCGGAGGCGGTCGACATCCTCCACCTTCATGATCTCGTTCATGCCGCCGGGTGAGGGCAGGCCTGATGCCGGGTCGATCTGTACGGTGGCGATACCCGGCGGCATGGCCAGGGTATGTGATGGCTTGTCCTTCAGCACGGCGCCCATGTAGTCCATCCAGATGGGCAGCGCCGCCTTGGCGCCAAACTCGCCGCGGCCGAGCGAACTGAAGTCGTCGAAGCCGACCCACACGGCCGTCGATACATCACCGTTGAAGCCCACGAACCAGGCATCGCGGTGGTCATTGGTCGAGCCGGTCTTGCCAGCGAGGTCGTCGCGGCCAAGGGCGCGTGCCGCCGAGCCGGTACCGCGCTTGATCACGTCTTGCATCAGCGAGGTGACGAGGTAGTCGTTGCGTACGTCGATGACATGCGGTGCGAGCTTGGGTGCCTGCGACGTGTTGTCGTGCGCATCCGCCGGGAGTACGGCATCCCCTGTGGCTGCGATGCCCGCGCTTGCCGAAGAAGCCGGCTTCGCCGGGATCGCGGCGGTGCTGGGCTGGTTCGGCACACCGGGTGGCGTCGGGTTGAGCAGGCGCTCCTGGCAATCCGCGCAGGCGCGTTCCGGGTTGGCGACGTAAACGGGGTTGCCGTCGCGGTCGTCGATGCGCGAGATGAAGTACGGCGTGATCAGGTAGCCGCCGTTGGCGAACACGGCATAGCCGCGCGCCATGCTCATGGGTGATACCGACGCGGTGCCCAGGGCGAGCGACAGGTTCTGCGGCAGCGCATCGGGCGTGAAGCCGAAGCGCGTCATGTATTCACGCGCGTAGCGAACGCCGATCGCATCGAGCAGGCGTACCGATACCAGGTTCTTCGACTGGACCAACGCTTCGCGCAGGCGCATCGGGCCGCTGAACTTGTTGTCGTCATTCGCCGGGGTCCAGACGCCATCGGGGCGGCTCGGATCCGGGAAGGCGACGGGCGCGTCGTTGACGATGGATGCCGGTGTGAAGCCGCGCTCGAACGCCGATGAATACAAGTAAGGCTTGAAGCTGGAGCCGGGCTGGCGCGCGGCCATGACGGCGCGGTTGAACTTGGAGCGCGCGAAGCTGAAGCCGCCCACCAGGGCGCGTACCGCGCCATCTTCCGGATCGACCGAGACCAGTGCGGCCTGCACCGCCGGGATCTGGGTAAGACGCCAGGGGCCCTTGTTCGACTCTGGCTTGCCCTCGGTCGTGGTCGCGGCGGTATCCGAGGCTTTCGCATCCTCGGAGATATCGTCCTTTTCACTACGGATCATGCGGATGACGTCGCCGCGCTTGAGCACCGCGTCCACGCGCGTGGGCGTGGCACCGGCGTGGCCCTCGTTGACGTAGGGGCGGGCCCACGCGATGGACTCAAGGCTGAGCGTCGCCGATTCCTTCGCGTTGAGGTACACCGTGGCCTCCTTGGCACCGGTCGCCGTGACGATGGCGGGCATCATGCCCGCGACCGGCGTGTAGCCGGCGAGAACGCGATCGAAATCTTCGGGGCCCGCGCCCGCCGGCAGTTCCTCATGGCCCTCGGGGCCACGGTAGCCATGGCGGCGGTCGTAAGCAGAGAGGCGGCCGCGCAGCGCATCGTTCGCGGCGGCCTGGCTCTCGCTCGGCACCGTGGTATGGACGACATAGCCTTCAGTGAGAGCATCGTTGCCCAGCTTCTCGAGGGTCTGCTGACGCACCATTTCGGCCAGGTACGGCGCATCCACTTCGATCTGCTGTTCATGCGGGAAGGCGTCGTTCGGCTCCTTCACTGCCTCGTCGTGCTCCGCCTGCGTGATGAAGCGATTGGCAAGCATCTGGCCCAGCACCCAGTCACGTCGCGCGATCATGCGCTTTGGGTTATTCAGCGGGTTAACCACCGATGGCAGCTGGAACGTCGAGGCGATAGTGGCGCACTGGGCCACGGTGAGCTGGTCAAGGGTCTTGCCGTAGTAATACGAGGCGGCGGCTGCGACACCGTACGAACGGTGGCCCAGGAACATCTTGTTGAGGTAAAGCTCCAGGATCTGGTCCTTGGTCAGCTCATTCTCCATCCTCAGAGCGATGAACATTTCCGTCAGTTTGCGCGAATACAGCTTCTCCGGACTGAGGAAGAAGTTGCGGGCGACCTGCTGCGTAATGGTTGAACCGCCCGGTCCCTTGTCGCCGCCGGAGACAATGACGTGGATACCGGCGCGGGCGATACCGTGCCAGTCGATGCCGGGGTGGCTATAGAAATCGCCATCCTCTGCCGATAAGACAGCATTCTTGAGGCGTGCGGGCACGTCGGCGATGCGCACCGGCATGCGTCGGGTCTCGCCGAACGACGCGATCAGCTTGTCGTCGGCGCTCATGACGCGTAGGGGAACCTGCATATGGTAGTCGCGCAGGACCGCCACCGAAGGCAGGCGGGGGGCCAATAGCCAGTAGGCGACGCCAATGGCGCCCGCGACGAACAGGATGCCGGCCAGGGCAAGGTACAGCGCGTAACGCAGCAGACGCTTGAGGATTCGCATGAAGGGGAGGGGTCACCGCCATCTAGGTCGAGGCGGAGTATAGAGCCTACCCATCCCCGGGGAGGGGTAGGCGGGGTTCGACCCGGTCTGAAGGGGTGGCGCTAACCCAGCGTCAGGATTTGTGAAATAGTGCCGATAAGGGCCCGGATAGGCCGTTGCTTATCCGTTAAGTTTTAGATCTAATGCCTTCGCGCCGAAGACCAAATTCCGACAAGGCGCGGGGAAGGGGGACACAGTGGGGCTCTTTACACCCAAGGCGGCGCCGTTGATCGGTGTCGACATCAGTTCGACCGCAGTAAAGCTGCTGCAGCTCAGCGAGGCAGGTGGGCGCTATCGCGTCGAACACTATGCCGTGGAGCCGTTGCCGCCCAATGCCGTCGTCGAAAAGAACATCGTCGAGGTCGAGGCGGTTGGCGAAGCTATACGCCGCGCCCTGGCCCGTTCCGGAGCCAAGGTAAAGCACGCCGCCGCGGCAGTCGCAGGGTCGGCGGTTATTACCCGGATCATACCCATGTCGGCCGACCTCTCCGAGGACGATCTCGAGGGTCAGATCCAGGTCGAGGCCAACCAGTACATTCCCTACCCGATCGAGGAAGTTAGTCTCGATTTCGAGGTGATGGGCGCTGTTCGCGATAACCCGGAGATGAATAACATCCTCCTGGCCGCCTCGCGCACGGAAAATGTCGATATGCGCATTGCCGCACTTGACCTGGGTGGCCTGACGGCCCGGGTCATCGACGTCGAAGCGTTCGCCATGGAAAACGCCTTCGCCATGGTCGCGGACCAGTTGGCGGTCTCCCGCGATGCCCTCGTGGCCGTGGTCGATATCGGCGCTACCATGACGACCCTCGCGGTGTTGAAGAACCAGCGGACGATCTATTCCCGCGAACAGGTCTTCGGCGGCAAGCAGCTCACCGACGAGATCATGCGTCGCTACGGCCTCTCCTACGAGGAAGCCGGTCGGGCCAAGCGCAAGGGTGGCCTGCCCGAGTCCTACGAAATGGAAGCCCTGGAGCCGTTCAAGGAGTCGCTGGTCCAGCAGGTCAGCCGTCTCCTCCAGTTCTTCTTCGCCGGCAGCGAATACAGCCGCGTCGACCAGGTCGTATTGGCCGGTGGTTGTGCGTCGATCGAAGGCATCACCGAGATCCTCGAGCAGCAGTTGGGCGTGCCCTGTGTGGTCGCCAACCCGCTGGCCCGCATGTCCCTGTCCAGCAAGGTCCAGGCCCAGACCCTCGCCCAGGATGCCCCCGCGCTGATGATCGCCGTCGGCCTGGCCATGCGGAGCTTCGACTGATGGCACGGATTAACCTACTTCCCTGGCGTGCCGAGCGCCGCAAGCAACGTGAGCGCGAGTTCTACATGCAGCTCGGCGTCGCATTTGCGGCAGCCCTGGTGGTGCTGATTGGCTGGTCGTACTGGATGGGTGCGCGCATCGATAACCAGAACGATCGCAATACCTACCTACAAGGCGAGATCAAGCAGCTCGATGACCGCATCGCCAAGATCAAGGATCTGGAAAAGGTTCGCGCCGGCCTGCTCCAGCGCAAGCAGATCATTGAACAGCTGCAGGCGAATCGTTCGCAGATGGTCCACCTGTTCGACGAACTGGTGAAGACCATCCCGGCCAGCGCGCGCCTGGGCTCGATGAAGCAGTCGGGTGATTCCATGTCGCTCGATGGTGTGGCCCAGTCGAACTCCAGCGTGGCCGAGTACATGCGCAACATCGAAGTGTCGCCCTGGATGGGTCACGCCGATCTGCGCAAGACCGAGAACACGCATGACGATTCGCGCATGCCGTATTCGTTCGGCCTCGACGTCAAGCTGAATACGCCCAGCGCCGATGCGCCTGTATCGTCTTCGACGGTGGCGACGCCGCCTGCCACCGCAGGCGCTGCGCCTGCCGTACCGGCACCGCTCGCCCATGCCGCGAACGCCGTGACGGGTGCGCCCGCCGCGACGGCGCAGCCAGGTGCCGCTCCCGCCCCGGCCGCCGCGGCACCGGCGACTGCCGCAGCCGCCCCGGCAGGAGCCAAGCCATGAGTTTCCTTGACGATCTGCGCAACCTCGATCGTAACAACGTCGGTGGCTGGCCAAAGACGGTAAAGATGTTCTTTACCGGCCTGGTGTTCGTCGTCGTCGCGGGTGCGGGTTGGTACTTCGAAATCAGTTCGCAGCAGGATGAGCTGGCTAATGCCGAGTCGAAGGAAGAGTCGCTGAAGGGCGAGTTCTCCCAGAAGCAGGCCAAGTCTGCCAATCTCGAAGCGCTGGAGCAGCAACTATCCGAGATGCAGGATATGTTGCGCCAGCTACTCCGCCAGCTGCCCAGCAAGACGGAAATGCCCGAGCTGCTGATCGATATCTCGCAGACAGCGCTTGCCGCCGGCCTGGAATCCGATCTGTTCCAGCCTGGCCCGGAAACACCGAAAGACTTCTACGCCGAGAAGCCGATCACGCTGCGCATGGTCGGTACGTACCACCAGTTCGGTACGTTCATCAGCGGCGTGGCATCGCTGCCCCGCGTCGTGATCCTGACACTTCACGACGTTTCTCTGAAGCCAAAGGAGGGCGCGAAGGGCGCCAATTCCGGGCAGCTTGTACTGCAGGGAACCGTCAAGACCTACCGCTACCTCGAAGATGACGAGACTGCGGCCCAGCAGAACTCCAAGACCGCAGGGGGTGCCAAGTGACCAGCGCCCGTCATCTCCGCCTCGCGGCGGCCAGCCTCGCGCTTGTCGCGCTGGCCGGCTGCACCAAAGGCCAGTCCGACCTGCGTGAGTGGGTCGACGCCGAGAAGCACAAGAAGGGCGAACCGATCCCGCCGTTGCCGGTGATTCGCACCTTCGAAACGTTCGCTTACCAGGACCAGACCGCCCGCGATCCATTCAGCCCGAGCACGGCGGAAATGGAGAGCTCGGCATCCAACGGCCCACGCCCGGACGAGAATCGCCCGAAGGAACCGCTGGAAATGTTCTCCCTGGATACGTTGAAGATGGTTGGCACGGTAGGTGCTGGATCAAGCCTGGAGGCGCTCGTGAAGGATCCAGGCGGGGTGATCCATCGGGTCCATCGCAATGAGTACATGGGGCAGTCGTACGGCCGCGTCACGGCCGTGGGGGAAGACCGCATCGATCTGGTCGAACTGGTGTCGAATGGCACCGGCGGCTGGATGGAGCGTCCGGCAAGCATCGCGGTCGGCGACAAATAAGAACTCGGGGATGAAGCACATGACGACCAATTCCACTCATCTGCCGGGTAGCGCGCGCCATCGCACGCGACGCTGGACCCTTGCGGTCGCGCTCATCGCGGCCTGCGGGTTCGCCGGTACCGCGGCGGCCGAAACGGCGCTCAAGAACGTCACCTATGACGCCCAGCCTGGCGGCCGCGTCGAGCTGACGCTCGCCTTCTCGGGCCATGCGCCGGAGCCGAAGGTCTTTACGACCACGAACCCCCCGCGCATCGCGATCGACCTGCCGGACACCACCAACGCGTTCTCGACGCGCCACCTGGATGTCGGCAAGGGTTCGACCTCCGGTGTCTCCGTGGTCTCGGCGGGTGCGCGCACCCGCGTCACCGTGGAGCTCTTCCGGGATTCGGCCTACAAGACTCGGGTCGAAGGTAACAACCTGATCGTCACCGTGAACAACGGTCCGACTGGCGCCACCACCACCACGGCGATCGCTTCCGACCCGACCAAGGCACTGCCGTCCTCGGCAGGCACGCCGCTGTCGAACATCGACTTCCGCCGCGGTGACAACGGCCAGGGCCGGGTCATCGTCACGCTTGGTAGCGAAGGCGCTACGCCGGAAATGCGTCGTGAAGCTGACCGCGTCATTGTCAGCTTTACCGGTGCCACCTTGCCCACCAAGCTCGCACAGCGCCTCGATGTCCTCGACTTCGCCACCCCGGTGCAGTCGATCCAGTCATCGTCCGTGCCGGGTGGCACGCGCATGGAAATCCGCACCAAGGGTGAGACCGATGTGTCGGCTTACCAGAGCGGGACCGAATACGTGGTCGAGGTCGCCCCGAAGAAGGCGGCCGTGCTGACGGGCAAGGCAGCGAAGGGTCAGGAACCGACCTATTCGGGTTCGCGCCTCACCTTCAACTTCCAGGACATCCCGGTGCGTTCGGCGCTGCAGCTCATCGCTGACGAAGCCAAGCTCAACCTCGTGGCCTCCGATAGCGTGGGTGGCAGCGTCACCCTCCGCCTTGTGAACACGCCCTGGGACCAGGCGCTCGACGTGATCCTGCGCGCCAAGGGCCTGGATAAGCGTCGCAGCGGCAACGTGATCTGGATCGCTCCTCAGCAGGAGCTGGCGACCTACGAGCAGAGCCTCGCGGATGCACGCCAGAAGGCTGAAGACAATGCGGAACTGGTCGCCGACTACGTCCCGATCAGCTACGGCAAGGCGGAAGACATTGCCAAGCTGCTGACCTCGGGCGCCATGACCAGTACCGGTGGCGGCGGCAACACCGGTGGCGGTTCGCGTGGCTTCCTTTCCACGCGCGGCAGTGTTTCGTTCGATGACCGTACCAACACCCTGCTGATCAACGATACGCCGGACAAGATCCGTGACCTGCGTGAACTGATCGGCACGCTCGATCGCCCCGTCCAGCAGGTGCTGATCGAGTCGCGCATCGTCGTGGCCACCGATACCTTCACCCGCGATCTCGGCGTGCGCTGGGGTGTGCAGGCGAACCGGACCAATCCGAGCGGCCAGGTGATTAGCACCACGCCCGACCTGACCAGCGGCTCCGCGCCGAACCAGGGTACGGCAGGCCTGGCCACGCAGATCTGGAACGCCAACCATTCGACGTCGACGACGCCGACGACGATCACCTACCCGGGTGGTTATAACGTCAACCTGCCGGTGTCCAACCCGGCTGGCAGCCTCGGCCTCGCGATCCTCGGCTCGAACTACCTGGTCGACCTGGAACTCTCGGCCGCCCAGACCGAAGGTCGCAGCGAAGTGATCTCCAGCCCGCGCGTCATCACGGCCAACCAGCAGGAAGCCGTGATCAAGCAGGGTACCGAGATCGGCTACGTCACCTACCAGGCCTCGGGCTCGGGCGGCGGCGCGCAGAACGCCACGGTCCAGTTCAAGGATGCCGTGCTCGAACTCCGCGTGACGCCGACGATTACCGCTGACAGCCGCGTCTACCTGAAGATCAACGTGAAGAAGGACGCCCTCGCCGGCAACACGCCGTCGCCGGGTGGTGGCTTCGTCCCCTCGATCGATACCCGCGAGATCAACACCTCGGTGCTGGTGGATAACGGGCAGACGGTGGTCCTGGGTGGCATCTATGAGATCACCAAGGCCAACACCACCAAGAAGGTGCCGGGCCTCGGCGATATCCCCGGTATCGGTGTCCTATTCCGCAATACCTCGCGGCAGAACGACAAGGCCGAACTGCTGATCTTCGTGACGCCGCGCATCCTGAGCAACACCTTGCAGTAACAGGAAAAAGCGCGACATAAACGGTACCCAGGGGCGGTCCTTTCAGGGCCGCCCTTTTTTTGTCCCCAACTTCCGGCCCTAAACTTTAGGGCGTCGCTGTGGTCTCATCGGGCCTGTCGTCCGCTTTTACGAGCCACCGCCATGCCCGAGACCTTGCCCGCCGCCACGACGCCCTTGCAGGAGGCCTTCGTCCGCCTGCGGGGTGAGCTCACCCGCGGCATCATTGGCCAGCCCCACCTGGTGGAATGCCTGTTGATCGCCCTGCTGGCTGACGGCCACCTGCTGGTGGAGGGCGCCCCGGGCCTCGCCAAGACGACGGCGATCAAGGCCCTGGCGACCCGCGTGGAAGCGGACTTCCACCGCGTACAGTTCACCCCTGACCTGCTCCCGGCCGACCTGACCGGCACCGATATCTTCCGGCCGCAGACCGGCACCTTTGAATTCGAACGTGGCCCGCTGTTCCACAACATCGTGCTAGCCGATGAAATCAACCGCGCACCGGCCAAGGTGCAGTCGGCACTGCTCGAAGCCATGGCGGAGCGGCAGATTACGATCGGCCGGCGCACCTGGCCGTTGCCCGACCTCTTCATGGTCATGGCCACCCAGAACCCGATCGAGCAGGAAGGCACGTTCGCGCTGCCCGAGGCCCAGCTCGATCGGTTCCTCATGCATGTGACCATCGGCTACCCCGATGCGGACGCCGAACTGGCCATCCTCCGCCTTGCCCGTGAGCAGGCGCGCGAATCGATGCACCCGGCACCGCCCCCGGCGCATGTGTTGCGTCCCGCCGATGTCTTCGCCGCACGTGATGCTGTGCTCGCCGTGCATGTCGCGGCACCGCTGGAGCTCTACATCACCCAACTCGTGGTCGCGACGCGCGAGGCGGGTCGCTACGGCCCGGAACTGGCCCGTTGGATCGCGTGGGGGGCGAGCCCGCGCGCCACGATCGCGCTCGATCGTTGCGCGCGTGCCCGGGCGTGGCTGGCTGGCCGTGACTACGCACTGCCGGAAGATGTCCACGCCATCGCGCACGAAGTGCTCCGCCACCGCGTCCTGCCCAGCTATGAGGCGGAAGCCGAAGGCGTGCGCTCGGATACGATCATCGACCGCCTGCTGGATCTCGTGCCGCTGCCGTGAGTGCCGTTCCCCACGTCGTGGATGCCCGCGTAAACGTCGCGTTGCCCGAACTGCTCGCGCTGCGCTCGCGGGTCATGCGCGCGCCGCCCCCACCCGTGGTATCGCGCGCACCGCGTAGCGGCCAGCGACCGGGGCGCTTGCACGGCCGTGGCATGGATTACGCCGAATCGCGTGTATACCAGGCCGGCGATGATGTGCGCCGCATGGATTGGCGCCTGACGGCGCGCAGCGGCGTCGCCCATACCAAACTCTTCCAGGAGGAGCGCGAAGGCCGCTTGCTGGTGTTATTGGACACAAACGCCAGCATGCGCTTCGGTACGCGCACGCGCTTCAAATCCGTACAGGCTGCACGGGTTGCCGCCATGGCTGCCTGGTACGCCATGCGCGGCGGCGATCGTGTCGGTGTGCTTGCCTTTGGCGGCCAGCGTCACCTGCTGCGCCCCCAGGGTGGCCCGCGCGGCGCGCTGGCCGTGTGCGGTGCGCTGGCGACCTGGGATGCCATGTCACCGGGTAGCGATGAAAGCCTCTCCGCGGCACTTCAGCGCGCTGGCCGGCTCATGCACGGCGCATCACGCGTGTTGCTGGTCAGCGATGGATTCGCCGTCGACGATGCGGCGCACGGCCGCATGCTCGGGCTCGTCGGCAAAGCCGAAGTGCGGATCGTGACGGTCGCCGACCCGCTGGAAATGGCGGAGCCGCCGCCGGGGCGTTATCCGTTCTCACACCAGGGCGTCCATTACGACATCGCGCTGCATGGCGAGCGCCAGCGCGTGGAGTTTGCCCGCGCGCTCGGCGATGGGCGGCACCGCCTCGCTGCGCTCGCGAGCCAGTTGGGCCTTCGCCATCGCATGTTGGATACGTCAGCGGATCCACTGGATGCCGTCGTCGATCTGCTCGGTCCATCGAGGGGACGCTGATGCCGCAACCAGGACCCGAACTGCGCGATATTCATGTGCCCCACGTGTCGTGGTGGCCGCTCGCCCCCGGCTGGTGGATCCTGGCCGCCCTGCTCGTCGCGGGGTTGATCGTGCTGCTGTGGTCGTGGCGCCGGCGGGTGCACCGTCGCCGCTACATCGATGGTGTGCTTGCCGGACTGCGGCTGGCACGCACCCGGCATGCCGATGATGGTGATAACGCGGCGTTTGCCGCGAGTGCGCATGAGCTATTGCGCCGTGTGGCGCGGACGCGGGATCCCGGCAGCGTCACGCTTTCCGCGCGGGCCTGGCGCGATGCGCTGGCAGCCATGGCGCCGAAGCGCGATGTATCGCGCCTGGTGGTGCTCGGCGAAGTAATGTATCGCCCGCGGGCTCCGCTGGATGTCGATGCTGTCGCGATGGATGTCGATGGATGGGTCCGTGACGTGCTTTCACGACCCGCCGCGCGCGGCACGGGGAGGGCGCATGTCGCTCCCTGAATTCGCATGGCCCTGGTTGTTTCTCGCGCTACCGCTGCCGTGGGTGATGCGCCGTTTGCTGCCCCCGCTGCGTCCCGCCCAGGCGTTGAACCTGCCACAGCCCGGCATCACGCTGATGCCGGCTTCGGCCAATCGTGCGTCGTTCGCCGCCTCCGCGCTGATGGTGCTCGCCTGGATCTGCCTGGTCACCGCCGCTGCGCGGCCCCAGCACCTGGGACCGCCCGAGCCGCAGAAACGCAGCGGGCGCGCCACGATGCTCGCCGTCGATCTGTCCGGGAGCATGTCGCTCGATGACATGCAGCTCGCGGGCCGCCAGGTCACGCGTTTCGCCGCGGTCGAGGCGATCGCCGGCGACTTCATCGACCGGCGTGCAGGTGACGAGCTCGGCCTTGTCCTGTTCGGGTCGCAGGCTTACCTCGTCACGCCGCTCACGTACGACCTGGATGCCGTGCGTTCGCAGCTTCACGACGCTGTCGTCGGTTTACCCGGTCGCGAGACAGCCATTGGTGATGCCGTCGCCGTTGCGGTCAAGCGACTCGCGGATCTGCCGCAACAGGCGCGCGTGCTCGTCTTGCTGACCGATGGCGTGAACAATGCCGGTTCCATCGCGCCGCGCGAAGCGGCGCGGGCGGCGAAGGCGGCGGGTGTTCGCGTCTACACCATCGGCATTGGCGCCACGGCCATGCGCGTGCCGGATTTCTTCGGCTCGCGCATTGAGAACCCATCCGCCGACCTGGATGTCGGCATGCTCACCGATATCGCGAACCAGACCGGCGGTCGGTTCTTCCGGGCCACCGATACCGATGAGCTGGCCAAGGCCTATCGACAGATCGATGAGCTTGAGCCCGTGCCGCAGCAAGGCGCATCGCTCCGCCCGCGTGACGAATGGTTCCGCTGGCCGCTGCTCGCCGGCCTCATGCTGCTCATCATCGCGCTGGTGCCGCGGTGGCTGCCGACCAGGGCGTCCGCATGAATGCGATGACGGCACATTTCCATTTCCTGCAGCCGCATTGGCTCTGGCTGTTGCTCATCGTACCCCTGCTGGCGTGGGCCATGCTGCGTCGATCGCCCGAGGTACGCGTGCTGTCGCGGCTCGCCGATCCGGCGCTCTTGCCTTACCTGCTCGATGGCACGCCGCGGGCATCGCGCTTGCCGGCATGGGCCGTTACTTCCGCGGCGACGCTTGCCATCCTGGCGCTTGCCGGCCCGTCGTGGGACCACGCCACCGAACAACTCTTCAGCGAGCGCGCCGCGCAAGTCGTGGTGGTGTCGATGTCTCCACACATGCTGGCGCGCGATGTCGTGCCCGACCGGCTTAGCCGCGCGCGCTACAAGGTGCGCGAGCTTTACGCGGCCAACAGCGATGGCCTGAACGCGCTGGTGGCCTACACCGGTGAGTCGTTCACGGTGGCGCCGTTGACGACCGACGCGCACAGCGTCGATGACCTGCTGGCCGCACTTTCGCCGGATACGATGCCCGTCGGAGGCGATGACGCCGGCAAGGCGATCGACCAGGCCGTGCAGCTCATCCGCCACGCCGATGTCCGCGGCGGTTCGATCGTCGTGGTCACTGATCGTGCGGATGCCAGCGCCCAGGCCGCCGCACGCCGCGCGGTGGCCGCGGGGGATCGTGTATCCGTCCTCGGCATCGGGACGCCACGCGGTGGCCCCATTACCACCGACGACGGTGGGTTCCTGAAGGATGAGCAGGGCAGCATTGTCATGGCGCCGCGCAATGATGCGGCACTGCGCGCACTTGCCGCCGCCGGCTCCGGTGCGTATGCCGTTGCCGCCGATGATCGTTCCGATATCACCGCGATGGCGGCGGCGCTGCACGACGCGGGCAAGGCGCGTGCGGAAGACGGTACCGGCACGGCGCGCTGGGAAGATCGTGGCCCATGGTTGCTCTTGCCGCTATTACCTCTGGTGGCACTCGGCTTCCGCAGGGGCTGGCTCCTGGTGTTGGCGCTTGCGTTGCTTCCCGTCGCACCCTCGCACGCGGCGTCGGCGACGGATGTGTTTCGCACGCGCGATCAGCAGGCCGCCGATGCGCTCGCCAGCGGCGATGCGAAGAAAGCCCAGGCTCTCGCGAAGAGTGCTGGCCTGCGCGGCGCGGCGGCGTATCGCGCCGGAGATTACGGCGCCGCCGAAGCGGCCCTGCGTTCGTCGACCGACAGCGATGGCCAGTACAACCTCGGCAATGCGCTCGCCAAACAGCAGCAGTACGACGAGGCCATCGCGGCTTACGATCGCGCACTGAAGGCAAACCCGGCAAACGCCGACGCGGCCGCGAACCGCAAAGCCGTGGAAGACTTCGTCAAGCAACAGCAGAAGCAGAAAAAGGACGACGACGGCGCAAAGGGCAAGAAGGATGGCCAGCCCGACAAGAAGCCTGGCGACCAGGGTAAGGATCAGCAAGGGCAACAGGGCCAGCAGGATGACGCGTCGAAGGGCCAGCAAGGCGGCCAGTCGGCGGGTGGCAAGGATCAGAACGAGCAGCAAGGTGCGCCAGGCCAGGCGGGCGAGGGTGAAGGCAAGGACCAGGGTAAGGATGCGGGTAAGGCGCAGCC
The DNA here is from genome assembly GCF_036500425.1 of Luteibacter sp. Taxonomy (GTDB): domain Bacteria; phylum Pseudomonadota; class Gammaproteobacteria; order Xanthomonadales; family Rhodanobacteraceae; genus Luteibacter. The sequence continues at coordinate 138,811 of NZ_DASYCB010000048.1, read as the reverse complement.
ACCCCAGGGTGATGCCAACGCCAAATCAGCCGCGGAGCGGGCGCAGGTCGAACAGGCTCAGCAGGCGCTGAAGCAGAAGATGGACGCGGCACTCGCTAACCCGTCGAAGGGCGACAAGGATGATCAGCATGATCTGGGGCAGTTGTCCGAATCGGAGGCATCCTCGAAGCTGCCCGCCGATGTTCGCCGCCAGCTGATGCGCGTGCCCGATGACCCGGGCGGCTTGCTGCGCCGGAAGTTCATGCTCGAATACCAGCGCCGCCATGGCGCTGAGCCGGAGGAATGATGATGCGCCATGCATGGCTGGCCTTTGCCTTGTTACTGGTCGTGGCAGTTGCGCACGCGCAGGCTGCCGCGCCCGTGGCATCGCTCGACCGCACACGCGTAGGCAGTGGCGAAACGGTGACGCTTAACATCGAGGTGGGCGACGGCAGTCTCGGTAACCCCGATCTCTCGCCGCTGGCCGCGGATTTCATCGTGTTGGGTACCTCCACCAACCATTCGCTAAGCATCATCAATGGCAAGCGCGAGGCGCACACGATCCTCGGCGTGGCGCTCCGTCCGAAACACGAAGGGCAGATCGTCGTCCCGGCGCTCACCATCGGTGGCCAGACGACGCAGCCCGTGACGCTCACGGTGGAGGCAGCCGGCAGCGCGCCCGCCAATGCCGCGAACCGGCCTGTCGTTCTTGAAGGCAAGGTCGATCCGGCACAGGGTTACGTCGGCCAGCAGTTCGACTACACGTTGCGCCTTTACTTCGCGGTGAACCTCGCTGACGGACAGCTCGGTGACCCCTCGGCGGAGGGCGCTGAAATCCGCCGGATCGGGTCGGATGCGAATTACCAGTCGGTCCGTGGCGGCCGTCGCTTCAACGTGGTGGAACGGCACTACGCGATCATCCCGCAGCACCCCGGCACGCTGGAGATCAAACCGCCAGGTTTCCAGGGCACGGCAGTCGATCCGACCGACGTCAACTCCTTCTTCGGTGCGGGCGAGCCGGTGAACGCGGTCGCACAGCCCGAACACGTGGAAGTGCGTGCACGGCCAGCTGCCGCTCCGGAGGGGGCGTGGTTGCCCGCCCGCAGCCTCACCCTTTCGCTCACGGGCTTCCCTGCCGATGGCAAGGCCCGTGTCGGCCAGCCGATCACCCTGGGTATGCGCCTCGATGCCGTTGGTTTGCCGTTCGAGGCATTGCCCGCCTTGTCCCTGCCGAAACTCGATGGCGCCGACGTCTACCCTGACAAGGCCGTGACGGGTAGCAGCACCAACGGACCATGGATCACGGGACGCCGCCAGCAGGGCTTCGCGGTGGTGCCGACACGCGCCGGTACGTTACATATCCCCGAGACCACGCTGCACTGGTGGAACGTCGCGACCGATAAGGCGGAAACGGCAACCATTCCCGCGCGCGACATCGCCGTCTCCGCTGGCGGTTCCGCGACGGTGACGCCGCCGATTCCGGCGGCGGCCCAGTCCGTGCCAAACGCCGCACCGACGGCTGTGCCGGCATCGACGTCGGGCGGCACGCCCTGGCGTTCCATCGCCGCCGGCGTCGCCCTGCTCTGGGTGTTGACCCTGGTCGGGTGGGTCGTCTGGGCGAGGCGGCGTCGTCGGCCGATCGCCGAGGTGCCGAACGAAGCGCCGCAGGCGCGCCTACGCCCGGGCCCGGCCCGTGAGGAATTTCTCAGGGCCGTCGCCAGCGGCGACCTCGCGCTCACCGAGCATCGCTTACTTGGATGGGCGCGCATCCTGCGCCCGGGTGTCCGTAGCCTGGGCGATCTCGCCGCGGCGCTACGGCCTGGTGACCAGCGGGATCTCCTTGTGGCGCTTCAGCGTGCACGCTTTGGCCAGGGCGGCATCGACATGGCTGGCCTGGGTGCCGCGTTCGACAAGGGGTTCGACTGGGCGGCGCCGGAGCGGCCTGTTGATGGTGGGGGGCTGCCGCCGCTTTATCCTCGGTAGGGGGTTGCGCGTTTCTCGCTTGTGACGGGTAGGCACAGGTGGATACGATGCGCTTACCGCCGCAAATACAGCCGACCAGCTACCCATTCATGGCCGATCAGCCCAAAGTCGAAGATATCTCGTTCGGGTACCTCCTCAACGACGTCACCCTGCTTTTCCGGAAGCATTTTGACCGTCGCGCGGTGAAATTCGGGCTGACCCGCGCCCAATGGCGTGCCCTGAAGTGGCTCCACCGCCGCCCCGGCATGCGCCAGAATGAATTGGCTGAGCAACTGGACATGGAGCCGATCGCCGTAGGTCGCGTCATCGACCGCCTTCAGGCTGCCGGCTTCGTCGAGCGCCGCCCGGATCCCAAGGATCGTCGGGCCTGGCGCCTGCACGATACGGAGCAGGCCCGTAGTGTCATCGATGACATGGAAGATATTTCACGTGGCCTGCGTCGCGACTCGACCCAGGGGATCGCCGTGGATGACCTGGAGAAGGCGCTGGCCGTGCTGGAACGGATCAAGGAAAACCTCCAGGCACTGGATGAGCCGTCCGAGGAGAGCTGAGCGGCTGTCAACGTCGCTCCCTGTGCTGCGTTAGCTACATGGATGTCTCGACTAAACCTATGTCCGCGCACTCCCCGGCGCGGCGACCGAACCTAACGGTTTCGGCCGGAGCCCCCCATGCAACGATCCCCAGGGAAGAAACTTCTCCTCATCGCCGGATTGATCGCGCTCGCCGCCATAGCTGTGGGCGTGATGCGCCACGGTGCAGATGGCAAGGATGCACAGCAGCCGGGCAAGGGTCATTCACCCGCTGGCACGCCCGTGACAACCGCTGTCGCGACCCGTGGCGAGATCGATCTTTCACTTAAGGTCATCGGCCGCGCCGAGGCGTACTCCACGGTGAACATCCGTTCGCGTGTGAACGGCCAGCTGGAGAAACTCGCCTTCACACCGGGTGCGCACGTGAAGAAAGGCGACCTGCTGGCGCAGGTGGATCCGCGCCCGCTGAAGGCCGCGCTGGATCAGGCACAGGGCAAGGTCGCGAGTGATCAGGCCCAACTGGTCAAGGCCGAAGCCGATCTGTCCCGCTACCAGAACATGCTAGGCAAGGGCTTCGTCAGCCGCGCCGATTTCGATCTCTATAAAGCCAATCTGGGTGTCGCGCGCGCCGCGCTGGAGAGCGATCGCGCCGCGGCCCGCGCCGCGCAGGTCCAGCTCGATTTCACGACGATCAGCGCGCCGTTCGATGGGATCACGGGCGCACCGCTTGCTTACCCGGGCGCCACGCTCACGGCCGACACCACCGATATCGTGGTATTGAACGAAGTGGACCCGATCCGCGTGGCCTTCTCGATCCCGGAAGATAGCCTCTCGGCCGTACGAGCCAGCCAGCGACTCGGCTCGCTTCCTGTCGAAGCGAAGATTCCTGGCGATACCGGTGGCCCGCTCAAGGGTGAACTGGAATTCGTGGATAACGCGGTGGATGCCACCACGGGTACCATCGTGCTCAAGGGCCGGTTCGCCAACGCCGATGGTCGCCTGACCGCGGGGCAGTTCGCCGAAGTCACCCTGCCTACCACGCGCCTGACCGATGCGGTGAGCATCCCGGTGATCGCACTGCAGAGCTCCACCGCGGGTACGTTCGTGTTCGTGGTCAAGGCCGATCACACCGTTGAACAACGCAGCGTCACCACCGGTGCCGGTACCGCGGCGCGCGTGGTGATCGACAAGGGTCTCGCCCAGGGCGAGCGCGTGGTGACTGAAGGCCAGATGCTCCTGGTGGACGGCGCACTCGTACGCATCGACAAGGGTTGAGGAGGTCTGCGGCGTGAACCTGCCTGAACTGTGTATCCGCCGCCCGGTGATGACCACGCTGCTGATGGCGGCGCTGGTGATCTTCGGTATCGCGGCCTACCCGAAGCTCGCGGTCAACGAGTTACCCAACGTCGATTTCCCGACCATCAACATCAGCGCGAACTTGCCCGGCGCGTCACCGGAAACCATGGCTTCGTCGGTGGCGACGCCACTGGAAGCGCAGCTGTCGACGATCGCCGGCATTGATTCGCTCACGTCATCCAGTTCACTGGGGTCGACGACGATCACGATCACGTTTGCGCTCGATCGCAGCATCGATGGCGCGGCGCAGGATGTCCAGGCGGCGATCTCCGCCGCCCAGCGCCAGCTGCCTCAGGACATGCCGACGCCACCCACGTATCGCAAGGTGAACCCGGCTGACGCGCCCATCCTGTTCCTCACCATGCAATCGTCCACGTTGCCACTTTCCACCGTGGATGATTACGCCGAGACGGAACTAGCCCAACGCCTGTCGATGGTCGAGGGCGTCGCCCAGGTCAATGTCTACGGTTCGCAGAAATACGCCGTACGTATCGCCGTGAATCCGGATCGGCTCGCCGCCACCGGTATCGGTGTCGACCAGATGGCCAGCGCGATTGCCGCCGCCAACGTCAACAAAGCCACGGGTTCGCTCAACGGCAGTCGCCAGTTGCTTTCCATCCGCTCGGATGGCCAGTTGATGCGTGCCGCCGATTACAACCAGGTGGTGCTCGCTTACCGCAACGGCGCGCCGATTCGCCTTTCCGATATCGCCACGCCGCGCGATAGCGTGCAGGATGACCAGAAGGCCAGCTGGTTCAACGGCAAACGCTCGATCACCCTGGCGATCCAGCGCCAGCCGGGCGCCAATACCGTTGAAACAGTAGACCGCATCTTTGCGCTGCTCCCGGGCTTCGAGGCCACGCTGCCGCCCTCGGTCAAGTTGAACGTGCTGTACGACCGCTCGGTGTCGATCCGCGATTCCGTACACGATGTGCAGTTCACCCTGGTCCTCGCCGGCATCCTCGTGGTGCTGGTGATTTACCTGTTCCTGGGGAATGCCTCGGCGACGCTCATCCCCGCCGTGGCGCTGCCGATCTCGGTGCTGGGTACGTTCGGCGCGATGTTCGCGCTGGGATATAGCCTGGATAACTTATCCCTGCTGGCGCTTACCCTCGCCGTGGGTTTCGTCGTCGACGATGCGATCGTCATGCTCGAAAACATCATGCGCCACATCGAAATGGGCGAGAAGCCATTCGATGCCGCTGTGAAGGGTGCTGGCGAAATCGGCTTCACCATCTTCTCGATGACGTTGTCGCTGGTGGCCGTATTTATCCCCGTGATGTTCATGGGTGGCATCGTCGGTCGCCTGTTCCATGAATTCGCGGTCGTGATCAGCGTCTCGATCCTTATCTCGGGCTTCGTCTCGATCACGCTGACGCCGATGCTGTGCAGCCGTTTCGTCAAGGCGCATGCGCATGACAAGCGCAGCCGCATCGTGGTCTGGTTCGATGCCGGCTTCAGCGCCGTCACCAACGGTTATACGCGCACACTGGCATGGTGCATGCGCCATCCGCGCGTGGTCGTGGGTGTGTTTGTGCTGAGTCTCGCCGCGACGGGTCTGCTGTTTGCCGTGGTGCCGAAGGATTTCATCCCCGCTGGCGATAGCGGGCAGTTGCGCGTGACCACGGAAGGCCCGACCGATATCTCGTTTGCCGCGATGTCGGCGCGCCAGCAGGCGCTGGCGGAGATCGCGGGGAAGGATCCAAACATCAGTGGTTACATGTCGAGCGTGGGCGCCGGTGGCGCGCGCGCGACGATCAACTCGGGCTCGATCCTGCTTACCTTGCACCCTGCGGCCAAGCGCGGGCGCACGACGCCGGACGAAATCATCCAGGAGCTGCGGCACAAGTTTGCCCAGGTGCCGGGTATCCGCACCTACATCCAGAACCCGCCCGCCATCCAGGTGGGCGGCCGCCAGTCGAAGGCGCAGTACCAGTACACGGTGCAATCCACCGACCTGCAGGCGCTCTATGCGTGGTCGGGCAAACTGGTCAGTGCATTCCAGCAGTTACCGGGTTTCCAGGACGTCACCACGGACCTGGACCTCAACAGCCCATCCATGGTGGTGCAGGTCAACCGTGACAAACTGGCGCCCATGGGTCTCACCATGGACCAGGTGCAGACCGCGCTTGGTACAGCGTTCGGCGAGAACCAGATTTCCACGATCTACGGCTCGGCCACCCAGTACTGGGTGATCCTGCAGGTGGACCGCAGTATGCAGGATGATCCTGCGGTGCTATCCAAACTGTACGTCACCTCGGATACCGGCAAGCTCATACCGTTGAACACGGTCGCTCGTTTCGAGCGCAAACCGCAGGTGCTCACGGTGAACCACCAGGGCCAGCTGCCGGCGGTGACCGTCTCGTTCAACCTCGCACCGGGCGTGTCGTTGAGCGATGCGGTGGCGAGTATCGATCGCGCGACCACCGAGCTGAAGTTGCCTGCCACGCTGAGCGGTAGCGTGCAGGGCACGGCGCAGGCATTCCAGGATTCGATCAAGGGCATGGGCCTGCTGTTGCTGTTGGCCGTCTTCGTGATCTACCTGGTGCTTGGCATCCTGTACGAGAGCTTCATCCATCCGCTCACGATTCTTTCCGGCCTCCCGGCCGCGGCGGTGGGCGCGCTGCTGACGCTGGTGATCTTCCAGGCGTCGCTGGATCTGTTTGCGTTCGTCGGCATCGTGATGCTCGTGGGCATCGTGAAGAAGAACGCGATCATGATGATCGACTTCGCGCTGGAGCGACAGCGTGATGCGGGGATGACGCCGTTCGATGCGATCTACGAAGCGTGCCGCGTGCGTTTCCGTCCGATCATGATGACCACGATGGCGGCGTTCGCTGGTACCTTGCCGATCGCGCTCGGTATCGGTGCAGGCGCAGAAACCCGTCGTCCGCTGGGCCTGGCCGTTGTCGGTGGCCTGGTGGTATCGCAGATCCTGACGCTCTACCTCACACCGGTGATCTACCTGTACATGAGCCGCCTGCAGGAGCGCGTCGCGCCGAAGCAGATCGGCGAGCCCGTCGCACACCACTAAGGCCACAGCGCACTAAATCTCTGTAGGAGCGCGCTTGCGCGCGATGGGTGCTCGCGGCAGGTCCTATCGCGCGCAAGCGCGCTCCTACAAAAGCCGTGCGCGGCGGGTGCCGCGCACGTAGGCGTTTAGTCGTGCGCGCCGTCTTTCGCGAATGCGCCCGGGGCGGAGCCGAAATTGCCATCGGCCTGCGCTGCCAGGTAGGCAAACGTCGCGTACACCGCTACGTTCTGCGCCAGTGCCTTCGGGTCGATCTTGTCGAGCGTGTCGTTGGCGTTGTGGTGGTAATCGAAGTAGTCGGTACCATCCTGAGTCAGCGACAGCGCAGCCATGCCCTTCGCGTGCATCTGCGAGAGGTCGGAGCCGCCGCCGCCAGGCTTGGTTGGATCGTAGGCGACACCGATCGGCTCGATCACCTTGGCGATCTGCTCGATCGCACCACGCGCTTCCGGCTTCACCGATGCGGTCATGCGCCAGATGCGGCCTGCACCGAAGTCCGACTCCGTACCGAGCTGGAACTTCGCCACATCCTTCGCATGCGCTTCGGCATACGCACGGCCGCCCCACAGGCCCATCTCTTCGTTGGCGAAGGCGATGACACGGATCGTGCGATCCGGGCGCTGCGGCATATCCTTGATCAGCTTCGCGGCAGCTGCCGCGATGGCGACGCCCGCACCGTCATCGATCGCGCCGGTGCCAAGATCCCACGAATCCAGGTGTCCGCCGATGGCGATAACTTCGTTCGGCCGGGTGCGGCCGGTGACTTCGGCGATGACGTTGGCGCCCTCATAGGTCCCCTTGAAGCCGACATCGAGGTCGAGCTTCAGCGTGACCGGCTTGCCTTCCTTCAGCACGCGCTCCAACTGGTCGGCGTCGGGTAGCGAGAGCGCCGCGGCCGGAATGGCGTCCTTCGGGTCAGTGAAACCCGTGACACCCGTGTGCGGCGTGCGGCTGTGCGGGTCGGTGCCGGCGGAACGGAGCAGGTAGGCCGCGGCGCCCATCTGCGCGGCAAGCACCGCGCCGCGCGTACGTGTCGCCGAACCCATGCCGTAGTCGTGGCCGTCCTTCTGCTGGGTCATGTGCGTGCTGACGTAGACGATCTTGCCCTTCACGGTGGCCGGATCGGCCGCCTTCAGCGCATCCAGGGTATCGAAAGCCACCACTTCACCGGTGAGGCCACCCGCCGGCGTACCCGCCGAGTAACCGAGCGCGGTCACGTAGAGCGGTTGGGGGAACGGGGCCACGATCGCGGCGTGCTCGCTACGGCGCTCCCACAGCGGGTAGCTCACTTTCTCGGTGTAGACCTTGTCGAAACCCATGGCCTTGAACTTCGCGATGGTCCACTCGACGCCACGCTTATCGGCCGCGCTGCCAGCCAGGCGCGGGCCCACTTCGGTGGTGAGGGCGGAGACGAACTCGTAGCCGGTGTTGTCGGCCATGGCCTTGTCGCGTAATGCGGTGGCCGCGGCGACAGCCTTGGCCGGGATGGTCGTCGCCTTGTCGGCGGCATGGGCCGAGCAGGCAAGCGCAATGCACGCGGCAAGCGCGTGGAAACGGAAAGCAGGACGCATGGGTGACCCCTGGGGACGGAAACCCCGATTATGGACCCGGCACCCCGTGTGGGCGCCTAGGTAGGAAGTCATGCATGCCGTCGGGCAGGCAGGATCACCGACGCGCGCAGGCCACCCTCGCGGCGGTTGCGGATATCCACGGAGCCCCCGTGCTCAGAGACGATGGCACGCACGCTGGCCAGCCCGAGGCCAATGCCGCCGGTATCGCGGTTACGCGACGCTTCCAGGCGGAAGAACGGCTCGAAGACCTGGCGCTGCATGGCCTCGGGGATGCCAGGGCCATCATCGTCGATCTCCAGTACGCAGTTGTCCCCCTGGAAACGCAGGCGCATGCGCACGCGGTCGCCGTACTTCAGGCCGTTGTCCACCAGGTTCTCGATCGCGCGGCGCAATCCCACCGGGTCGCCATCCACGGTGACCGCCTGGCCGGCCTGGAGTGCGACATCGTGGCCGATGTCGACCAGGTCGTCGGCCACACTTTCCGCAAGCAGGCGGAAATCGAGTGGCTGGCGGTTCAGGCCGAAGGAGCGGTCACGGATGAAGTCGAGCGCCGCGGAGATCATCGTCTTCATCTCGCGGATATCCGCATCGACCTTGTCGCCTAGCGGATCAGGCAAACCATCGAGGCGGAATGACAGGCGCGTGAGTGGCGTGCGCAAGTCGTGCGCGATCGCCGCGATCATCTGCGTGCGCTCCTGCATCATGCGATTCATGCGCGCCTGCATGGCATTGAACGCATCCACGGCCTGACGCATTTCCGTGGGGCCCTCGGAAGGTACCGGCGGTGCGCCGGTATCGCCACCCAGCCGGTGCGCCGCCTCGGCGAAGCGCCGAATAGGCGCGGAAAGGGCGCGGGCAAACAGCGCCGCGAGCGGCAACATGATGAGCACGCCAAGGCCTAGCATCCATAGCAGGCGCGCTACCACGGTATCGGCGAAGGGCGTCGGCGGAACCGTCACCACGCGCCACGATCCGTCATCCAGTTGCAGGCCTACCACCGAGGGGCCTGCAATGGCGCGCATGAAGGAAGGCATCGGCCCGAGACCGTTCTGCGTGGCGAAGACGCGCAGGTGGTCGCGTGGGACCGCCAACGCCACGGCAAGACGGTCCGTGAGGTGTGCGGACGCACCCCTGTCGTACTCGTCGATGGCCTCGGGTGGCGCCTTCTGGGTCGTCACATCGAGGTCGGTGAAACGCGGCGGACCGTAAGCACCCGGCATGCCGCCATCGCGTGGCGGCATGTCCGGCTCGCCGTGCATCCTGCCGCCGTCGAAGAGCCCGCGATCCACGGGCTGCAGGTCGGGTCGCAGGGCGTTGATGAGGTCGAAGAATCCCGCGGACGGCACCGGCTGGGGTGGGCGCAGGGTGAACACCAGGAAGCCGATAGCGGGGGTGATCAGCAGTGCACACGCCATCATCAGGAAGGTGCGCGCGAAGATAGACAGGCGGGGAGGGCGGATCATGGGCGGCTCACCTTGGGTACCAGCATGTATCCCTCGTTGCGCACGGTACGGATCATCTCCATGGCGGCGCGGTCGTTGAGCTTGCGGCGCAGGCGGCTGATCTGTGTATCGATCGCGCGGTCGTAGACTTCGGTGCGGCCGCCGTGCACCAGGTCAAGCAACTGGTCGCGGGTAAGGATGCGTTGCGGGTGGTCGACAAAGGCGCGCAATAGGGCGAACTCCCCATCGGAAAGGTTGATGAAGATGCCCGTCGGGTCGCGTAGGTCGCGCCGCGTGACATCGAAGCGCCAACCCGCGAAGAGGTAAGGGCGCGCATCATCGGACACGGTCGGCTCGCTTGAGTTCACACGGCGAAGCACGGCGCGCACGCGTGCCAGCAGTTCGCGGGGGTTGCATGGCTTCGCCAGATAGTCGTCCGCGCCCACCTCAAGGCCGATGATGCGGTCCATGTCGCCGCCCAGCGCACTGAGGATGATCACCGGCGGCCCTTTCTCGGCTGCCAGCCGGCGAGCCGCGGAAAGCCCGTCCTCACCGGGCATCATCACATCGAGCACGACCAGGTCGGGGCGTTCGCCCGCGATGGCCTGGTCCATCTGCGCGGCGTTCTCCGCCACCTGCACGCGATAGCCATGCCCGCCCAGGAAGCCGGCAATCAGGTCGCGGAGTTCGGGGTCGTCATCGACCACCAGGATGAGGGCATTCGTGTCCATGGCCATGCGCGTTTGATAGCAGAAACCGCGCCAGAACGCGTGTCCTGCACGGCACAGGGCTGACACATGGCAGACACACGGCGACAACGGCAGGTGACGAGCGCCCGGTAGCCTGCAGGCCACTCGTCGCTACGCAGGCCCCTGCCCGATGGCTGTCTTTCCCCGCTGGTCCACCGCGCTATTCGCATTCGCCATGACGGCTGCGGCCGCCGCCTATGCGCAGGATCGTGACCCTCCGCGCCCCCCGCCGCACGATCCGGCGTTTGAAGCGGCCATGGACGATTGCTGGGTGGATTACGGCGGGGAACCCGATGACCCGGTACCGGCGGACACGATGGCCGAGTGCATGGCCTCGAAGGGCTTTCCGCCGCCGCGCCACCTTCGTCCGCCACCGCCACCGCCACCACCGCATGGCGCGCCGCGTGGTGACGATGAAGACGATGACGACCCGATTGCCAATCCGTTTGCCGGCCCGTGAGGAGACACTTCATGCCGTATCCGCAGCCGGCCCTTCGCCCCGTGCCGCCCTTGTCCGCCCCTCGCGAGCACCTGGCCGCGGCGCAGCGTTTCTGGGACACCTTTGGCCAGGGAGCGGCCCGCCAGCCCGGCCAGACCGTGCTACTGGATGGATACGCCGGCCATCGCCTGCGCTTCGCCACGTTGAGCCATACACCACACGTGTTCAGCAGCGACCAGCTGTCTCGCGAGCACCGCCATGCCGCGTTGCTGGTCTTGCAACTCGAAGGTGAAAGCCGCATCGAGCAGCACGGCCGGCGCGGCACGATTTCGCCGGGTAACTTCGGCCTCATCGACCTGTCCCGCCCGTTCCGCGTGGAAACCGGGCGTTCGTTGATCCAGGCAGCCTACCTGCCGCTCGCCGTGTTACGCGATGCCGTGCCGCGGCTTGAGCAGGTGACGGCCCTGCCGCTGAGTGGCCATGTCGTCGCGGCAGCCTTTCTGCGCAGCCTGTTCCGCGACCTGTTTGATCGCGCGGAAGAGATGACCGAAGCGGTAGCCGATCGTCTGGTCGAAGCCATCCCGCACATGCTTGCGGCCGCTACCGTCGCCGTGGGTGAGGTGTCGCCGCCGCCATCGCAGCTTCGCCAGCACCACAAGGAGCAGGTGCGCCGCTTCGTGCGCGAACACCTCGCGGATCCGGCGCTGTGCGCCGAGATGATCGGCAAGGGTGTGGGCCTCTCGACCAGTTACCTGTTCGAGCTGTTTGCCGATGAAGACATCACGCTGATGCGTTGGGTTCGTGCGGAGCGCCTCGCGCGGTGCCAGCGAGAACTTGCGGATGCATCCTTGCGATATCGCAGCATTTCGCACATTGCACAGGCGTGGGGTTTTGGCGACATGACGCACTTTGGTCGCAGCTTTCGCGAAGCTTACGGAATCTCGCCGCGTTCATGGCGACAGACTGCACGTTTGGACGTCCAGCCGTCCAAGGAAACGCCGAGCGATGGTGGAGTTTCCCTCCACGTGGCTACAGGGATTTAACACTACATTGCTAATGCGGTGACCGCGGCGATAACGCGGCAGCCGCAGCCTTACCCCGGTGCAGTGGGGATGGCGCACGCCAGGCGTTGCGCCGGTGGTAGGGCCATCTATTTTAACTTTGGGGAGAGTCCCGTAGTGTCCAATCATTCTTCACGCAAGGTCCGGCTGAGCCGGATCAGCCTTGCGCTCGCCCTGGCCCTCGGGGCCGGTGCCGCGCTCGCCCAGTCCACCACCGGTAGCATCTTCGGCCAGGCGCCGGTTGCCGAGGGTGAAACGGTCGTGGCGCGCAGCGCCAACGGCATTAACCGCGAAGTAGCCGTCGGTGCCGACGGCCGCTACACCATCGGTTCGCTGCCACTGGGTTCCTACACCGTGAGCCTCATGCAGGGCGGCCAGGCCGTCGATGCACGCAACGACGTAAACCTCCGCGTCGGCTCGGGTACCGAGGTCTCGTTTGTTACCGCCGCCTCGTCTGCTGCCGCGACGAGCCTCGGTTCGGTGACGGTATCCGCCAATGCGCTGCCGCCGGTAGATGTCTCGAGCGTCGATTCGCGTACGGTCATCACCTCGGCCCAGCTCGCCAAGCTGCCCCTGGCACGTAGCGCGGAAGCGATCGCGTTGCTGGCGCCGGGTGTGGTGCCTGGTTACAGCGGCTTCACCGGTACGACGAACAGCAATACGCTGGTCTCGATCGGCGGCTCGTCGGTCACGGAGAACGCTTACTATCTCAACGGCTTCAACACCACCGATCCACTCAGCGGCTTCGGTGGTATCACGCTCCCGTACGGCGCCATCGACCAGCAGGAAATCCTGAGCGGCGGTTACGGCGCGGCCTACGGCCGCTCGGATGGTGGCGTCATTAGCCAGAGCGGCAAGCGCGGCACCAACGAGTGGCATTTTGGTGCGCAGCTGCTGTGGCAGCCGGCCTTCGCCAGCGGCACCAGCCCGAACTCGTACTACGTGACCGGCTCGCAGGAAGGCAATATCTATCGCCGTTATTCGCAGAACAATAGCTGGACAGCGACTGAAAGCGCCTATGTGGGCGGCCCGCTGATCAAGGACAAGCTGTTCTTCTTCGCCGCGGTCGAGCAGCAGAAGCAGGATGCTAACTCGGTGACTGCGGTGTCGACGTCGTACAACAACCATTACGAGTACCATGATCCGAAGTGGTACGCGAAGATCGACTGGAACATCAACGACAACAATATCCTTGAGCTGACCGGTGCCAGCAGCAAGACCCAGTACAAGGGCAATTTCTACGACTACGACTATGACACCGGCCAGACGGGCGCCCTGAACAGCCAGGATACGTCGACGAAGAACAGTGCGACGGTCGCGATCGCCAAGTACACCAGCTACATCACTGATGACATCACGCTGACCGCCTTGTATGGCAAGCAGAAGATGACGTACTTCAGTGAGACGCCGGGGTACGACCCGTCGCTCACCTACATCCTGAACCCGGAACTGCAGAATCCGGCGATCACGGGTGGCTCGCAGATCAACAATGCGCAGTCCGCGCTGACCATCGCCAATGAGAACCACCAGGCAACCACGCGCAACCTGCGCATCGACCTTTCGTGGAAGGTCGGCGACCACACGATCACCGGCGGTATCGATAACCTCGATTCGCATGATAAGGATGATGGCGAGCAAGCGTCGGCGTGGCAGTATGGCTTCAGCGATCCCGCGACGGCGATCAGCGATGCACCGTTCGTCGCCGCACCGAACACAGGCGCGGGCGGTGAGACCGGTTACTACGTCAACAAGTACCTCTACAGCACCTCGGCGTCGGTCCGTGTCAAGCAGCGTGCCGAGTACCTGGAAGATAGCTGGCAGGTCGATGATCGCTGGCTGTTGAAGATCGGTATCCGCAACGACCAGTTCACCAACTACAACCCGAACGGCGAGGCCTTCCTGCGCCTGACCAAGCCGCAGTGGGCCCCGCGCCTCGGCGCCGCATGGGATGTGCATGGCGACTCGTCGCTGAAGGTTTACGCCAACGCCGGCCGTTACTACCTCGCCATGCCGGCCTCGGTGGCCCTGCGCGCTGCCGCAGGCTCGACCTTCACCAACGAGTACTACACCTACACCGGTATCGATTCGAACGGCTATCCGACAGGGTTGACCCAGCTCGCATCGGAAACCGGTGGCGCGGTGTCGGCCAACAACGAATACGGCCAGTCGCCCGATGCGAAAACCGTGGCCTCCAGCAACATCAAGTCCGAGTACCAGGACGAGTACCAGCTTGGCTTCGACCAGCAGATCAACACCGACTGGGTCTGGGGCATGAAGGGCCAGGTACGCAAGCTGCGCAACATCCTGGACGATATCTGCGACACCGATACGATTGCCAACAAGGCGGCCTCGCTCGGCTACGACATCGATACCAGTGCCATGAATGGCTGCTACCTGTCCAACCCGGGTGTCACCAATACATACCGTATCCCGAATGGCGCGGGTGGTTACGATAGCGTGGATGTCTCGGCCGCCGACTTCGGCATGCCCAAGGCAAAGCGTAGTTATTACGCCCTCGAGACCTACCTTGAGCATCCGTTCGATGGCGTGTGGACCGGCAAGATCGACTACCTGTACTCGAAGAGCTACGGCAACACGGAAGGCCAGGTGCGTTCGGATATCGGCCAGACCGACGTATCGGCCACGGTGGACTGGGACTACGGCAAACTGATGGAGTACTCCAACGGGTTGCTCTCCAACGACCGCAAGCATCAGCTGAAGGCGTACGGTTCGTGGCAGGTCGCGCCGGAGTGGATGCTCTCGGGCAATATCCTGGTCATGTCCGGTACCCCGAAGACCTGCCTGGGTTACTACGGCTCGGACCAGAGCAACCCGGTTGGTTACGGTAGTTACTATCACTACTGCGGTGGCCTTCCGTCGCCCCCGGGTGCCGCTGGTCGCCAGCCGTGGCAGCACATTGTTTCGCTTTCGGCGGAATATCGCCCGATGTGGGCTGACCAGAAACTTGCGTTCAATGTCATGGTCTATAACGTGCTGAACGAATCGAAGGCCACGGCCAACTACGTTCTGTACGGCACCACCGCTTCGCCGAACACCAACTACGGCCGCGTTACGTACTACAGCACGCCGCGTTACGTCCGTTTCGGTATCACGTACGACTTCTAAGCAACTGCTTTAAACGCATACCAACAATAAGGCGCCCGAGCCGTGAGGCTCATCTCCCGGGCGCCCATCTCCCCAGATAGGCCGCTGGCTCTTCCCGACCAGCGGCCCTTTTTTTGCCCGGCTCTTGTAGGAGCGCGCGTGCGCGCGATGGGTGCTTGCGGGAAGGGTCATCGCGCGCAAGCGCGCTCCTACAAAGGTGGTTAGCGGTTCTGCTGCTTGAGCAGGTCGCGGATTTCCTCGAGCACGACCACGTCCGGCGGCGTCGCGGCAGGTGCATCTTCGTGGCGGGTGAGCTTGTTGATGCCCTTCACGACCAGGAAGATCGCGAACGCGATGATGATGAACTGGATCAGCACGTTGATGAAGACGCCGTACTGGATCGCCACTTCGGCGGTCTTGGCCGCGGCGTCGGCGGGCTTGAGCACCCACTTCCAGTCAGAGAAATCGATACCGCCGATCAACATGCCGATGGGCGGCATGATGATGTTGTCCACGAGGGACGTCACGATCTTCCCGAACGCTGCGCCGATCACCACACCCACGGCCAGGTCGATCACGTTGCCGCGCAGGGCGAATTTCTTGAATTCCGCCATCACACTCATTGCATGCACTCCTCGTTGCGTCGTGTCGAACGGTCGAACCTAGCGATCCTGGTGTAAGGATCGCGCGAAATCACGAAATACGTCCCTCGAACGCCGCGATGCCTTCCAGCGTGGCACGGAACGTATCGCCCCGTTGCAGCGCAGACACACCGGCCGGCGTGCCGGTGAAGACGAGGTCACCCGCCTTCAGCTCGAACAGGGTAGATAGTGCCGCGAGGATCTCGCCGACGTCGAGCACCATGTCGCCGAGAGTGGCGTGCTGGCGCACCTCGCCGTTGACCTCCAGGGTGATCTGCGTGCTGGCGGAGGGCGCCACTTCGCTGGCGGGAACCAGGGCCGATACCGGCGCAGAATGGTCGAAGCCCTTGGCGACATCCCAGGGCGCACCCTTGGCTTTGGCCTGGGCCTGAAGGTCGCGGCGGGTCAGATCGAGGCCGACGCCATAGCCCCAGACGAGCTTGCGCGCCTCATCAGCGCTAAGGTTAGCGCCGCCGCCGCCCAACGCCACGACCATTTCGACCTCGTGGTGCAGATCGTGGGTGGCACTCGGGTAGGGCACGTCCGCGCCATCGGTGACGACGGCGTCGGCCGGCTTGGTGAAGAACATCGGGTTCGCCTTGTCCACGCTGGCGCCCATTTCCTTCGCGTGGTCCGCGTAATTGCGGCCAATGCAGAAAATGCGGCGGACGGGGAAGCGGCCGGGCTGGCCGGCGACGGGGAGGCTCGGCTGGGCCGGCAGGGGGATGACGGTATTCATGCGGCCAAGCCTAGCAGGTGACACCTGTCACGGCAGATGACTGATGGGTCCAAATGGCGCACGGTCCGCCGAGTTCGCATGATCTTGGTCGACGACGGTCTTGTACGAACACCGCTAGGGGACGCGAGGGGACATGAATTCGAACACCGAGCTGCTGAAGCAGCTGAAGATCGACAAATCGCATAAAGAGGCGCCCGGTGGCCGGCCGCCCTGGGGCCGCATCGCCGCTATCGGCGGCATCGTGCTCGTCCTGCTCGCCGCCGGCGTGGGTGCCTGGGCCTTCCTCGGGAAGCGCCCGATCGAGGTGCAGGCCGCGACCGCCGTGGCGCCGGCATCGGCGGGCGATGCCGGCGCGGTGCTGCAAGCCACGGGCTATGTGACAGCGCGCCGGCAGGCCACCGTCTCCGCGCAGATTACCGGCGCACTCACCGAAGTACTGATCGAAGAAGGCGATCGCGTGGCCAAGGGCCAGGTGCTTGCCCGCCTGGATGACAACGCTCTTCGCGCCGGCCTGGCATCCGCGCAGGCCAGCGCCGCGGCGGCGCATGCCAACGTCACCCAGAATGAAGCGCAGCTCGAACAGGCTCTGCGCGATGCGACCCGCCAGGAAGCGCTGGTGGGCAGGGGCCTGGTCTCGAAGCAGATCGCCGAGCAGACCCGGACCCAGGCCAACACCTACCGCGCACAGGTCAACACCTCGCGGCGTCAGGCGCAGGCGGCGGATTCACAGGTAGGCGTGGCCCAGGTCAATCTCGACTACACCGTGGTGCGCGCCCCGTTCGATGGCGTGATCACCGACAAGGCAGCACAGGTCGGCGAAATCGTTTCGCCCCTGTCCGCGGGCGGCGGCTTCACCCGTACCGGCGTGGGCACCATCGTCGACATGGATTCGCTGGAGATCGACGTGGATGTCAACGAGGCCTACATCGGCCGCGTGCAACCCGCCATGGCCGCGGAAGCCGTGCTCGATGCCTACCCCGACTGGCACATCCCCGCGCACGTGATCGCCATCGTTCCCGCGGCCGATCGTGGCAAGGCCACCGTCAAGGTTCGCGTCGCGCTGGAACAGAAGGATGCGCGCATCGTGCCGGATATGGGGGTGCGCGTCTCGTTCCTGGAGCATCGCACCGAGGCCCGCGCGGCGGCGCCGAAGGGCGTGATGGTCCCGTCCAGCGCGATCGTCCAGCGCGAGGGCCACGAGGTCGCCTTCGTCGTCGCCGATGAAAAAGCGCATCGCCGTGAGGTTACCGCGGCAAAGCCCGTAAACAACGATATGCGCCTCGTCACCGCCGGCCTTGCCGCTGGCGATACCGTGATCACCACGCCACCCGACAGCGTCGGCGATGGCACGCCCGTCCACATCACTCAACCCGCCCCCTGACCGCGTTTAAGGAGATAAACAGCATGGCAACCCTGATCGATATCCAGGATCTGTCCAAGGTGTACGAGCGCGGCCGGCAGAAGGTCGAGGTTTTGCACGGCGTGGACCTGAAAATCGAGGAAGGCGACTTCCTCGCACTGATGGGCCCTTCGGGCTCGGGCAAGACCACCTTGTTGAACCTCATCGGTGGCCTCGATACGCCGACCGGTGGCAGCATCACCGTGGCCGGCGAACGCATTGATACGCTCGGCGCGGGCCAGCTCGCCCGCTGGCGTGCCGCCCATGTGGGCTTCGTGTTCCAGTTCTACAACCTCATGCCCATGCTCACCGCGCAGCGCAACGTAGAGCTGCCGCTCCTGTTGACCAAGCTCTCGAGCAAGCAGCGCGCGCAGAATGCGGCTATCGCCCTGCAACTGGTCGGCCTGGCCGATCGCGCGACGCACAAGCCATCGGAGCTTTCCGGTGGCCAGCAGCAGCGCGTCGCGATTGCCCGTGCCATTGTCTCGGACCCCACGCTGCTGGTCTGCGATGAGCCCACCGGCGACCTCGACCGCCAGTCGGCCGAGGAGATCCTCGGTCTGTTGCGCGAGCTGAACCGTGAACACGGCAAGACCATCGTCATGGTGACCCATGATCCGAAGGCTGCCGACTACGCCAACCACACGCTGCATCTCGACAAGGGCACCCTTGTCGAGCAGGCCGCGGCGTAACGGAGCGCCGCGATGAAATACTTCCATCTCATATGGGCCGCGCTATTCCGGCGGAAAGCGCGCACGTTCTTCACCCTGGTATCCATCCTCGCCGCGTTCCTGCTCTTCGGCATGCTGGATGCCACGCGTTCGGCGTTCGATTCGGGCGGTAGCGTCATCGGCGTCGATCGTCTGATCACGACCTCGCGCTACTCGATCATCCAGTCGCTGCCCGTGAGCCTGGGCACGCAGATCAAGGCGATCCCCGGTGTGAAGGATGTCGGCGCCTCCAACTGGTTTGGCGGCATCTACCAGGATCCGAAGAACTTCGTGCTGAGTTTCGCCGTCAGCGATAACTACTTCGATATCTACCACGAGATCCAGCTGGCACCTGAGCAGCGCAAAGCCTACGAGAACACGCGCACCGGTGCGATCGTGGGCGAGGCACTGGCCAAGCGCTTTGGCTGGAAGCTGGGGGACAAGATCCCACTGCAGTCCACGATCTTCCCGCAGCGCAACGGTGACAAGACCTGGCCGTTCGACATCGTGGGAATTTACACGGCCGCGCCTGGTGCGGCCAATGGCACCGACCAGCAGTTCTTCTTCCACCACAAGTATTTCGAAGATGCCAACGCGTTCCAGAGCATCGGCACCACGGTGGGCTGGTACGTCATACGTCTGAACTCCGCCAACGACGCCGACCGCGTGGCCAAGGCGGTGGATGCCCTCTCGGCCAACTCCGACCACGAGACCAAGACCCAGACCGAACAGGCCTTCAATGCCTCGTTCGCCAAGCAGATCGGTGATATCGGCTTGATCGTCACCGCGATCATGGGTGCGGTGTTCTTTACCCTGATCCTGCTGACGGGCAACACGATGGCGCAGGCGGTGCGCGAGCGGACCAGTGAGCTTGCCGTGCTGAAGACCATCGGGTTTTCCAGCCACAGCGTGCTTTACATGGTGCTTGCCGAGAGCGTGCTGCTGCTGGTGATCGGTGGCGTGATTGGCCTTGCGCTGGCGGGTGTGATCGTGCCGATCGTGGCCAAGGGCAGCGGTGGCATGCTCAACCTGCCGCCGGTCGGTACGCAGACCTGGTTGCTCGGCCTTGTGCTGATGCTGGTGATCGGCGCCATCGTCGGTGCACTTCCCGCGCTGCGCGCGATGCGCCTCAACATTGTCGACGCCCTTGCCGGGCGCTGAGGAACGGCCATGAAGACCTTCAAGAAATTCCTCGGCGGCTTGCTGCTGCTCGCAATCATCGTGCTGTTTCTCGTCGTCTGGACCGCGCTGCCGTGGCAAGGTGTGGTGGGTCTCGCCATCGCGCTTGCCGTATGGATGGTCGCGACACGGCGTGGCCGGCAGACCTGGCAGGTGACGCGGGTGGGCCTCTCCACCCTGGCACAACGGCTGGGTTCGTCATCGGTCGTGGTGGTCGGTATCGCGGGTGTCGTCGGCGTGTTGGTGGCGATGCTGGCCATGAGCGAAGGCTTTGCCGAAACCCTGCGCGCCTCGGGTAACGACCACACCGCGATCGTCCTGCGCGGTGGTTCGCAGGCGGAGCTCAACTCCGTCCTCGATCGCGATAGCGCCAATGTCGTGATGCAGGCGCCGGGTGTAAAGAAAGGTGCCTCAGGCCGGCCGATCGCGTCGGGCGAACTGGTGGTGGTGGCCGACTTGCCGCGTAAGGGTGACCCGAACAGCGATTCCAACGTGCCGATCCGGGGCGTCAGTGACGATGTGTGGGCCCTGCGCGATAACGTGAAGATCATCGCCGGCCGCAAGTTCACGCCTGGCCTGCGTGAGCTGATTGTCGGCAAGGGTGCCGCAGGTCAGTTCGCGGGGCTGGAGGTCGGCAAGTCGCTGCGCCTCGCAGGGCAGACCTGGACGGTGGTCGGCGAATTCGAGTCGCACGATTCGCTGGAGTCCGAGTTGTGGGGTGACACCCAGAGCGTCGCATCGGCCTACCGCCGCGGCAGCAGCGTGCAATCGGTGACGGTGCTGCTTGAATCATCCAAGGCGTTTGATGCGTTCAAGGCGAGCCTTGCCGCGGATCCTCGACTGAAGGTCGATGTCAGCACGACCCAGGCGTATTTCAGCAAGCAATCGGAGGCGTTGACCAAGACGCTGCGCATCGTCGGCATCACCGTCGGCATCATCATGGCGATCGGCGCGGTGTTTGGCGCACTGAACACCATGTTCGCGGCGATCCAGGCGCGTGCCCGGGAGATCGCCACGCTGCGTGCCATCGGCTTCCGTGGGATACCCGTCGTGGTATCGGTGATGCTGGAAACCATGTTGCTCGCCTTGCTGGGCGGCATCATTGGCGCGGGTATCGTGTGGCTCATCTTCCACAACTACACGGCGTCCACGCTCGGCGCGAACTTCAGCCAGGTGGTCTTTCAGTTCCAGGTCGGGCCTGCGTTGTTGTGGACCGGGTTGAAGTGGGCGCTCGCGATCGGGTTTATCGGTGGCCTCTTCCCCGCGCTACGCGCCGCGCGGGTTCCGGTGACGACGGCCTTGCGGGAGCTATAAGGCCCACGCAAACGATGATCAGGGTGGTGCCGGTGCCATGTCGCCGGCACCACCTTGCGCGGACCCTTCCATGCAACGGTGCGCATGCGTGAGCCAGCGGCCACCCCGGTCGAGGCATAGGTCGTAATCAGCGAAATCGGTGAGCGGCGCCGAGAATACGGCGTCGTCCTCGCGAAAGGGTTGGCAGGACGCCAGCGCCGCCACGGCGAGGCTAAGGAGCATGGCAAGACGTGCGCCGCAAAGGCGCAGGTGTCGCGAGCGGGGGAGTGGGGCAAGGCCGTCCATGGGGTGCTCCAGCGAGTGAAGCTGGAAAGCCTAGGATGCGGCTATGGGCCCGAACATAAGACGATTCTGAAAAAAGGCGTGATGTCGCCGAAATGCGACGCGCATCACATCATGTCGCTCAGGCCTTTCGCTGGCGCATCAGGGTGATGATGCCGACGCCCACCAGGATGATGGCCATGCCGGCCATGTCGAAGGGGCCGACGTGCTCACCGGCGAGCAGCACACCAAACAACACGGCCACGGGCGGGTTCACGTAGGCGTAGCTCGTGGCCACCGCGGGCCGCACCGTCTTCAGCACATACAGATAGGCGCTAAACGCGATAAGCGAACCGAACACCACGAGATAGAGCAGGGCGGCCGTCGCGGATGCCTGCGGGTGTGCTGGCAGCCGCTCGCCATGCAGCAGGGCGATGATGCCCAGCGCCACGCTGGCGCACAGCATCTGCGCCGCCACGTTCATGGGGCCCTTCGGCATATCCTGGCGTTTGGACCAGACCGAGCCGAAAGCCCACGACGAAGCCGCCACGATGAGCGCGATGGCACCGAGCGGTGACCCGGAAAGGCCGGTGCCGAGGTTGAGCACGATGACGCCGACAAAGCCCAGCAGCAGGCCAACGGTCTCGCCGCGTGACGGCCACTCCCCGTACAAACCACCAAAGACCGCGGCGAACAACGGCATGCTCGCGACCGCGACCGCGGCGATACCCGAACTCACCGATTGTTCGGCGTAGCAAACCAGGCCGTTGCCTCCAGCCAGCAACAAGGTGCCGACGATAGCTGCGTTCCGCCACTGCCGTGCCGTGGGTAGCGCGGCGCCACGCAGGCGCAGCACTGCGAACAACAAGACGCCCGCGATGGCGAAGCGCAGTGCCGCCAGCAGGAAAGGCGGGTAGCTCACCAGCGCGTAGCGGATGCCGAGGTAGGTAGAGCCCCAGATCACGTACAGGGCGAATAACGACAGCGGTACGAGCCAGCGCGAATCCGCACCGGTGGCGGGGGCAGAAGTACAGGCGGCGTCAGACATGGCAGGGCAAACCAGGGCAAGGCGCGTCACGGGGATATGACGCCAAAGCGGAACGATATCGCCGCCGCGCTGCAGGTACTAGCGAAACCTTCGCGGGTCAGCCTTGAGCGGCGTTCACGGCGCGCTCGGTCGCCAACAACTGGCGCTTGATCTCCAGCCCCCAGCGCCAGCCGCCCAGGCTGCCATCTTCGCGGATGATCCGGTGGCAGGGCACCAGCAGCGCCAGCTTGTTGCTGCCGCAGGCGCGGCCAATGGCCCGGGCTGCCTTGGGTACGCCGAGCTTCGCGGCGAGCTCGCCATAGCTCAGCGTTTCGCCCAGCGGAATACGGGTGAGCGCATCCCACACGCGCCACTGGAAGGCGGTCGCCGCCACGTCCAGCGGAGGCATGGCCGGGGCATCGCGGTCACTCCAGCCTAGTTCGTGGGCGACGCGCGCGATGACCGCATCCAGCCATTCCTCACGGCCCGCATCCACGCGCTGGCGCTCAGCCTTCGGAAATTCCTCGGCCAGGCGTGTTTCCAGTTCCGCATCATCGCTGCCCAGGGTGACCGAGCAAATGCCGCGCGCCGTCGTCGCGACGAGTAGTTGGCCGAGCGGCGTGGATGTGGTGGTGTAGCGAATGTCCGCACCTGCACCGCCGGCACGATAGCTGGCCGGGGTCATGCCAAGGCGGCGATCGCTTTCTTCATAGACGCGGCTGCCCGAGCCGAAGCCTGCCTCGTAGACCGCATCGGTGACGGCAGCGCCGCTGCGCAGTGATTGGCGCAGCTGGCCAAAGCGGCGCACACGCGCGTATTCCGCGGGACTCACGCCGTAGCGGCGGCGGAAGACCCGCTGCAGGTGGGTCGGGCTAAGGCCGGCGATGGCTGCCAGGCTGGCCAGATCGGCCGGTGCGTCGTCCTCTTCCAGGGCGAGGCGCACGCGTTCCAGGGCATCGTCGGTGCGGGTCATGGCGAGGGCAGATCGGTTCATGGTGGCCTCCTTCATAGGAGACCAGCGTAGGTGGGCCAGGCAAAGGCGGCTATCCGGACCTTGCGCCCCGCCTGTAGGAGCCCACCCTGTGGGCGACGCCGTTCGCGGGAACGCAACAGGCACTCTGCCTCAGTGGTGATGCACCGGCCGGTTCTGCTCGATCACGACAAACTCGCCCTCAAGCACAGCCGGCTCGTTCGGCCGCGCCGTGGCAGCCTGCGGCTGCGCCGCCGCGGTGCCATTAGCGCGGGCGGCAGCGAGCTTCCACTGGCGCACGGCGAGGAACACGATGCCGCCAGCCATCAGTACGCCGAGCACGACCACACCGAAGACGAGCAGCACCCCGAGCACAGCCAGGCCCGCCACGAGGGACAGGGCGCGGACCAGCGGGTTACGCGAGCGGCGGATGGGCGGAAAAACGAAGCGCATGGGTTAAAAATCCGTATGGCACAATGACATGCATGTGAGCCTCTTTACCTTGGGGCATCCCACCCTCATAGACAAGTGCCATGACGACCACCGCCGACACCGCGCCCCTCTGCCAGCTCGAAGACATTCCCGACGGTAACGCGATCGAGGTCGAGGCGGTGGTCGCGGGTGAACCCGAATCGCTGCTGGTCTACCGCCACGGGAGCCAGGTGAGCGCGTTTTATAACGTCTGCCCCCATGCCGGCCGGCGGCTGGACTACGCCCCGGGGCGCTTCCTGGTCCGTAACGGCCTGATCATCTGCGCCGCCCACGGCGCCACCTTCACCGGCGGCGATGGACATTGCCAGAGCGGTCCGTGCAAGGGCGACCGCCTGCGCGCCGTGCCGGTGACCGTGCTCAACGGCACCGTCCACCTAGCCTGAGATTTTTCTGTAGGAGCGCGCTTGCGCGCGATGGGTGCTCGCGGCAAGGCCCATCGCGCGCAAGCGCGCTCCTACAGGGCTTAGCGGTACATCAGGTTGATGGTGACCAGGGTGACCGTGAGCATCAGGATCGTCAGGGGGATACCGGCGCGGAGGAAATCCTTGGCGCGGTAGCCACCGGGGCCCGCGACCATCATCAGGGCAGGATGACCGGACGAGAGCAGGAAGGTATTCGACGACGAGACCGCCACGATCAGCGCATAGGCTGACGGATTGCCGCCTGTGGTCACCGCCACGCTGATCGCGATGGGTACCATCATGACCGTGGCGCCCACGTTCGACATCACCTGGGAGAACAGCAGGGTGAGCACGGCGATGGACAGCTGCAGGGTCCACTGCGGCGCGCTACCCAGGACCGCCAGTACTTCCTGGGCGATCCAACTGGCCGTACCCGTCGAATCCATCGACCAGCCCAGCGGGATGAGGCACGCGGTGACGAAAATCGTCTTCCAGTTGATTGCCTTGTAGGCCTCATCCATGTTCAGCACGCCGGTGAGCAACATGCCCACCGCGCCGGTCATCATCGCGACCGACAGATCCAGGTGGGTGAACAGGGCCAGGCACTTCGCCAGCACGAAGAAGCCGACGGCCTGCCAGATCTTGCCGGGGCGCTGCTCTTCCTTCGGTATATCGGTGACTACGACGATGTCGCGGTCTTCCTCGGCGAGCATCAGGTCGCGCCACTTACTGTGAAGCACCAGGGTATCGCCCGCGCGCAGCGTCACCGCACGCACATCTTCGCGGAACACTTCGTCGCCACGGTTCACCGCCAGCACCGAAATGCCGAAGCGCTTGCGCAGGCGAAGTTCGCCGACGCTCTGCTTGATGAAGCGCGAGCTGGGCGGGACCACGGCTTCGGAAATACCCGCCCGTGTGGTGTTGAACTGCTCGCCCAGCTGGCGCATGCGCATGGACACGCGGCACAGCTGGTTGTTGGCGAATGCGTTGATCGCATCCTTCGGTGCCAGCACGCCCAGCACCGTGCCGACCCAGATCATCTGGTCCGAAGGCGGGGCCACGCGGCTCTCGTTGCCGTTCTTGATCGCCAGGATCAGCGGGGCGCCGTGCAACTGCTCGACCTCGCCAATGCTCATGCCGACCAGCGGGCTTTCCGCGGTGACGGTGAGCTCGGCGGTTTCGCCGGCAATGCCGTAGGTATCGGCGAAGTAGCTCTCGGTCCGGCCCGGGGTCACCTTCAGGCGCTCGTCTTCGCGCTCGGGCAGCAGCTTGCGCGAGAACAGCCAGAAGAAGGCGATGCCGATCAGGGCCAGGATGAGGCCGACCGGCGTCACGCTGAAAAGGCCAAACTTCGGGATCGTGTGCGCGCCCGGGGGCAGGTTGCTGTTGGCGCTGGCGATCAGGTCGTTGAGGACGATCAGCGGTGAGTTGGCGATCAGCGTGGTGTTGGTCGCCGTGAGGATGCAGAAGGCCATCGGCAGCAATAGCCGAGACATCGGCACGCCGGTACGTGCCGAGAGGCGCGAGGTCACCGGGATCATCAGGGCGGCCAGGGCCTGGCTTGGGATCACCGCGCTGAACAGGCTGGTGACGCTGTTCACCACCACGCCCAGGCGCGATTCCATGCCGCGGGCCATGCGCATGACGAAGGAAGCGGTGAGGTTGAGCACGCCGGCGCGGTCCAGGCCGGCGCCCATGATCATGATGGCGATGATCGCGATAACGGCATTACCGGCAAAGCCGTTGAACACCTGTTCGCCGGGGATCAGTCCGGTCAGGCCGATGGTGACCACCACCAGCAGGGCCACCATGTCGGCCCGGATCCATTCCAGCACGAGCATGACCATGGTGAAGCCCACCAGGCCAAGCACGAGGATCATTTCAGGCGTGAGTGTGAGTGCCACTAGCCGGCAGTCCCGTTCCGGTCGATGGGGGCATGCGGTGGCATCGTCTCGCCAGGCTGCTGTCGATGGCGGACGAGTATACGCGCTAGGCGTGGCTCCCGGCTGAAGCAAATCCGCCTTTTGTAGGAGCGCGCTTGCGCGCGATGGGGGCTCGCGGCAAGACGCATCGCGCGCAAGCGCACTCCTACACGGGGGTTAGCGGCTGAGGTTTGACACCGCGAGGTCCACGATGCTGTCGCCTCGGCCACTCATCACCGCCTTTAGCGCATACAGGCTGAAGCCCTTCACCTGCTCAGCGCTGATCTTCGGCGGCAGGGAAAGCTCGAGCCGGTTGCTGACCACATCGAGCAGCGCCGGTCCTTCATGCGAGAGCACCTCGGCGATCGCCGCTGGCAGGTCCGACGCCCGGGCCACCCCTCGGCCGTGGATGCCCATGGCATTGGCCATCGCGGCGAAGTCCGGGTTTTGCAGCGCCACCCCGGTCTCGACCAGGCCCGCCGCCTTCATCTCCAGCTCGACGAAACCCAGCGTGCCGTTGTTGAGCACGATGATCTTCACCGGCAGCTTCTCCTGGGCCAGGGTGAGGAAATCACCCATGAGCATGGCGAAGCCACCATCGCCCGAGAGCGAGATCACCTGGCGCCCGGGGTAGGCGGCCTGGATCCCGATCGCCTGTGGCATCGCATTGGCCATGGAGCCATGTACGAAGGAGCCTACCAGCCGGCGCTTGCCATTCATTTTTAGGTAGCGGGCCGCCCAGATCGTCGGCGTGCCCACGTCGCAGGTGAATACCGCATCCTCCTCGGCCAGTTCGCTGACCAGGTGGCTCACCTGTTGCGGGTGGATCAGCTCGTGGCCCACCTTGATCGCAGCAAGCTCATCCAGGCCTTCGCGGGCACGCGCGTAATGGGCCAGGCAGCGATCGAGGTGGCCCCGCACGCGCTTGGGCTCGATCCGCGGAAGCAGGGCGCGCAGGGTCTCGCCCACGTCACCGACGATGCCCAGATCCACGCGACAGCGGCGGCCGATGTTGCCGGGGCGGATATCGACCTGGGCGATCTTCGCCTCCTCCGGGTAGAACTGCCGGTAAGGGAAATCGGTGCCCAACATCAGCAGCGTGTCGCAGTCCTCCATCGCGTGGTACCCCGAGCTGAAGCCGATCAGCCCGGTCATGCCCACGTCGAAGGGGTTGTCGTATTCCACGAATTCCTTGCCACCGAGCGCATGCACAATCGGCGACTTCAACGCATCGGCCAGGGCGATCAGCTCGCTATGCGCGCCCGCGGTGCCGCGGCCGCAGAGCAGGGTGACGCGCTTGCCCGCGTTGAGCAGGGCAGCCAGCGCATCGAGTTCACGCTCGGCGGGGATCACTTTCGGAGCAGGCGGCAACAGGCCAGTAGCCGGGGTGACCTGCTTCACCAGCGCCTTGCGCATGGCCACATCGCCCGGGATGACCACCACGGCGACCCCACGCTGACCGACCGCGGCGCGGATCGCCGAATCCAGCACGTGTGGCATCTGCGCGGGGTCCGAGACCATCTCGCAGTACACGCTGCACTCGCGGAACAATTCGGTTGGGTGGGTTTCCTGGAAGTAGCCGCTGCCGATTTCCGCACTGGGAATGTGCGCAGCGATCGCCAGCACCGGCGTGCGGCTGCGGTGGCAGTCGAACAGGCCGTTGATCAGGTGCAGGTTGCCGGGGCCGCAGCTGCCTGCGCAGACCGCGAGCTGGCCGGTGATCTGGGCTTCGCCGCCTGCCGCGAAGGCCGCGGCCTCCTCGTGGCGCATATGCACCCAGTCGATGCGCTGGCGCTCGCGCAGGGCTTCGGTGATGGCGTTGAGGCTATCGCCGACCAGGCCGTAAATGCGCTTGACGCCGGCCTGTTCCAGGGTTTCCGCGAACAGGTCGGCCAGGGTGGAAATGGACATGCGGAACTCCGTGGGGACACGAAAGCCCAAGTGTGCCCATTCCGGGGTCTACGGCTTGTCTAACCGTGCCATTCGTAGAGGAAATCCCAGACGCCATGGCCAAGACGCAGGCCGCGGCGCTCGAAATGGGTCTCGATGCGCCACTCGGGGCGCTCGGCAGTTGCGCCTGGCCCGACGCGGTTACGCCAGCCCTCGGCCGCTTCCATCACCTCGCGCATGTGCTCGGCATACGCTTCCCAGTCGGTGGCCAGGTGAAGCAGGCCGCCTGGCGCCATACGCGAGGCCAGCAGCTCGACGAAGGCCGGCTGCACGATGCGGCGCTTGTTGTGGCGCTTCTTATGCCATGGATCCGGGAACCAGATGCGTACCTCGGAGAGGCTGCCCGGCGGGATCTCGTTTTCCAGCACTTCCACGGCATCGTGCTTGTAGATGCGCACGTTGCTGGCATCGCGGGCGGCCAGCGCATTCATGAGCCGGCCGACGCCGGGGCCATGCACTTCCACGCCAATGTAATCGCGGGCGAGGTCGTGTTCCGACGCCCAGGCCAGGGCCTCGCCATTGCCGAAGCCGATCTCGAGCACACGCGGTGCCTCACGACCGAAGGTGGCCTGCAGGTCGCGGCTCGCACCCGTGTAATCCAGGCCGAAGCGCGCCCAGTGGTCATCGAACGCGCGCTGCTGCGCGGGCGTCATCCGGCCTTCGCGCAGCACGAAGCTGCGGATGCGGCGCTGGAACGGGCCTTCGCCCGAGGTGTCTTCGTCGTGCGCCATGCTTAACCTACCAATCCTTCCACCGGGCTCGAGGCCGAGGCAAAACGCTTGCGCGGGATGCGACCGGCACGGAATGCGGCGCGGCCGGCTTCGACAGCCAGCTTCATCGCGTGTGCCATCAGCACCGGATCTTTCGCGCCGGCAATCGCGGTGTTCATGAGCACACCGTGGCAACCGAGCTCCATCGCGATCGCGGCATCCGAGGCGGTGCCCACGCCGGCATCGACGATCACCGGCACCTTCGCGTTCTCGACGATTTCGAGCAGGTTGTAGCGGTTCTGGATGCCCAGGCCCGAGCCGATGGGCGCGGCCAGCGGCATGATCGCCGCGCAGCCGATCTCTTCCAGGCGGCGAGCCAGGATCGGGTCATCCGAGGTGTAGACCATGACGTCGAAGCCATCGGCGACGAGCTTTTCTGCGGCCGCGAGCGTCTGCACCACATCGGGGTAGAGCGTGCGCTCGTCACCGAGCACCTCGAGCTTGACCAGGTTGTGGCCGTCGAGCAGTTCGCGCGCCAGGCGGCAGGTGCGCACGGCATCGTCGGCCGTGTAGCAGCCGGCGGTATTCGGCAGCAGGGTGAAACGATCCGGCGGCAGCGCATCCAGCAGGTTCGGCTGGCTGGCATCCTGGCCAATGTTCACCCGGCGGATGGCCAGGGTGACGATCTGCGCGCCGGCCGCGTCCGTGGCGCGGCGGGTCTCGTCGAAATCCTTGTACTTGCCTGTGCCGGTGAGCAGCCGTGAATGGAAGGTGCGGCCTGCGACGATCAGCGGGTCGTCGCCAGCGGGGGAGAAGTGGTTCATGCGGGGTCTTCCGTCGATGGGCGGGGCCTCAGCCGCCGCCGATGGCATGGACGATCTCCACCTTGTCGCCCTCGGCGAGCAGGTGGGTGGGGTGCGCGCTGCGCGGCACGATCTCGAGATTCACTTCCACGGCCACGCGCTTGCCGGCATAGCCAGCGGCATCGAGCAGGGACGTGACCGAGGTGCCGGGCGCGCAATCGCGCGCTTCGCCGTTAAGGGTGATGTGCATTCGCCCATTGTAGCCGCAGGGGGCGGCCGCCTCCCACGGCGTTCGGGTCAGCGGCTGCGGGTCGGGGTGCTGGCGCCGCGGGGGATCTGCGGCGGCGGGCCGGACCCGGGCTGCTGGTAGAGGGGGACACTGCTCTGGCCGGCGCCAGGGTTGTACGGGCGCGGCGGGGGCTCATTGATGCTGGGGCGCGGGCCGTTGGGGTTGTTGAAGCCGTTGTTGTAGCCGTTATTCCAGCCGCCGCCGTGGTCGTGGTCGTGACGGTTGTCGTTGTTGTCGCGGACCGGGGCGTTGTTGAAGAGGGTGTTGTCGCGGTTGGGGTTGGATGTGCCGCCGACGACGACGGTGTTGCCGGGGTTGGGGCGGTCGGGGCGGCCGCCGTAGTTGCCGTTGCCGCCGTGGTCGTGGTCGCCATCGTGCCAGCCGCTGCCGGGGTGGTTGTTGCCGGGGTAACCGTTGCCCGGGTAGTTCCCGGGGTAGTTGCCTCCGTAGTAACCGCCGCCGCCCGCGTAGTACCCGCCGTCGACATAGGCCCCGCCGACCTGCGAGCTGGAGGACTCATAGCTGCCGGTCGTTACCTGGCCGCCTACATAGAGCTTCGCCGGTGTTGGGAGGGTGCCCGTGCTCACGGTCTCCTGGCGCTCCGGCGCGCCCGGGCCTGAGATGTAGCTCACGCCCGGCTTCGGCATGTTGGCCGTGGAGACTGTGCGCGACTGCCCGAGCGCCGAGCCGGCACCTAGCGTGAGCACGACGGCGATGGACAACGTGGCAAAGCGCATGGCGGCGGTCCTCACAGGCATTCCCCGGCAAGATTATGCGCCGCTGCCCGGCCGCCCGCAGGGGACGAATACGGCCCGTTCAGGTAGGCGCGACCTTTCCCCTGACCGGCCGGACGTATTAACATCCCGGCCTGACGCGGGTGTAGCTCAATGGTAGAGCTGTAGCTTCCCAAGCTACTGACGAGGGTTCGATTCCCTTCACCCGCTCCACAACTAGCTCGATGCCTCGTAAGTCCTTGGCACGAAACGGTTCTGGACGAAACAGCGAGACCAAGACGCCCCTCCGCCGAGGTATCGTTTTAGGTATCGTTTTCATGCCACGCCCCCTCTTGATGGACCGCCCCTCCGGGCTCTACGTCCGCTTCCGTGTCCCGACCGACCTACGCCCTCGCGTGGGGTCGCGGTTCCTTGTGCGTCCACTTCGCCAGGCTCCAGGTGAGGCGGCCCGACTGGCCGCAGCCGTTCTGGATATGGCACTCTCGGATGCGTTCAGACGAATGCGCCGGGGGGACGTCATGGTCGACATCAATAAGCTCTTGCAGGACATGCAAGGCCGTATGGACCTCACCATCGGTGGGGTGACTCTTCCCAACGGCGTCCAGCTTCAGAATGTCTACATCGAGACGCCCGATGACGAGCGTCAGTTTCGTGAGTTGATGGCGGCATCGGCCGCACCGGTTGCAACGCCCCAGGCTCGCGTGGCGGTTAAGGCCCAGCCCAGCGTCGACGACTTACTTTCGGCTCATGGGAACGTGCACTTGGACGACCTTAAACGGGCCGGACGTGATGCGAAGACCATCATGGAAAGTCGGCACAGCCTGTATCTATTGGAAGGAATTATCGGCAACAAGCCGGTGGCGGGACTGACGGGGGACGACTGCCGCACGTTCTTCGACGAGGTAGCGTATTGGCCACGTCACGCAACGAAGCGCGCGGAGTTTGTGGGGTTGAGCGTGCGTGAGGTCTTGCACAAAGCGAAGACCATGAATGAGCCGCCCCCCGCGCAGGCGACGGTCAATAAGCACCATCAGAGGTTGTCCACGTTTTTCAACTGGCTGAAGAAGAACAAGCGCATCACGGACAACCCATTACTCGGGTTGGTGCGTCAGGACAAAGACGATGCGCAAGAGGAAACGGGTAGGGCGTTCACCCAGGCCGAGCTTGATGCGATTTTTGAGCCGGTCGCGTTCCGCGCTTGGGCCGAACACCACGCTCATCGGTGGTGGGTGCCGATGCTGGCGCTGTATTCGGGAGCGCGAGTCACGGAGCTGAGCCAGCTGTATTTGGCTGACGTCGAGGTCATCGACGGCATTCCTGGCGTCCACATCAACCGGCGCTTTCCAGGCCAAAAGCTCAAGAACAAGCAGTCGCGTCGGTTTGTTCCGCTGGCCCAGCCTGTATTGGATGCCGGGTTTATGGCCTTTGTCGACGACGTAAGGACCGCAGGGAACAAACGGTTATTTCCCCAGTTGCCCAACAACGATGGCAATGGCTTTGGGCGACAGATGAGCAAGCAGTTCGCTGACTACATCAAAAAGCGCGGTGTTACCGAAGCAGGGATGGGCATGCACGCGTTCCGGCACACCTTGGCGACTCGGTTGGCACGCGCCAAAGTCCCGCTTGAGACAATTAGCAAAATCACAGGCCACAAGGGCAGCGAAGGAACGTTGGGAAAATTCTATGTCGATGAGCCGACGCTCGCGGAGCGTGTGGCAGCCCTGGCAGCTTTTTCGTCAAACGTCACGCTACCAAACTACATTCAATAGAGGACGTGACAAATGAATGATTCGGACAGGGGATACTCCGCGTCAATCGACGGCATCGGTCCAGTGAAGAGGGCAGGTGTCGTTGCGGTGCAACGCGTTTTTGATGGCCCGTGCGAGTACATAGTCGTTGTCTTTCTAAGCGGCGAGTGCGTGGTAGCTCCTTATAGCGAGGAGCGCGATGGTGCTCTTGCGGAACTAGGTTGCAAGCCTGTCAAAATTCATTTGCAGCGTCGCCCCCCAAGCTCAGCCTCGGCTGAACGCGTGATTGCTCGTAGTCCGCCAGTCGTTGTAATGAAGGCGAGCGACGCTTCAGGCACGGAGATGCTCATAGTCGTTCAGGCGCCCATCACTGGTGTAACCGTCAACAACGTCGATGCAGCCGAATCGCTCTCCGAAGATATCGTCGTGGTCAACGTGCGTGACTGGAGCAATAAGGCCGTTCCTGTGGGTGAGAATTCCGTTGCGCTAGATTCTGCTGGCCTTGAAAATAAATCAGCGTCTACGCATCTAAAATAGCTTTCTCATACCGATTGCGAAGTTCAAGCAGTCGGATGGCACCGCCGTAGTCCTCCAGTCGCAGCAGCTCGCTTATGACGACACTCAGTTCTGCCAGCAGCCGGTGCGTAAGTTTCCTTGTAATATCGATGTCAGTCATAGCGATTTCATCCACGCTTAGTTGGGTTGGGGATGCGGCGGCGAGCAGCATTTCCTAAACTTAAAGTGACGTGGAAAATTGTCAACGTGTCTTCCGAGACGGTTACATGTAATGGCGGGACTTCTGTTAAATGAGCGGATTCGACACAACGTGAACTTGATGCCACTTAGTGATTTGGCATCAATGTCCACGGTCCGGCCGTGTTGCCATAGCGAATATCGGGATGCTGCGTTGTTGAGAGCGCTATGAACCACCTAGAACAGCTCGTGGCCGAATGGTATGAGTTTCGCGGCTATTTCGTTCGCCGCAATGTCCAAGTCGGCCGGCGGCCCAACGGGGGTTACGACTGCGAGCTGGATGTCGTCGCCTTCTGCCCTACACGTCAGCACTTGGTTCACCTCGAGCCGTCCATGGATGCCCACACTTGGGCGGTGCGAGAGTTGCGTTACGCCAAGAAGTTTGAAGCAGGCCGGCGGCACATTCCTTCGCTGTTCGGTTCCCTGGTGTTGCCGGAGTCCATTGAGCAGATTGCTGTGCTGGGGTTCGCCAGCAACGCCAACATCAAAACGCTGGCCGGTGGCCGCATTCAGACCACAGCCGAGTTGTTGGCGGAAATTACCCACGAGATTGGGTCTCGGAAAATCGCATCGGCGGCAGTGCCTGAGCAATACCCACTATTGCGCACCATCCAGTTCGCCTATCAGCATCGGAAACCTGCCGGATGGTGTGCGTAGGTCTGCGTTCGGAAACGTGGGTGCGAAACTGTTGCGGAGCCAGCGAGCAAGGGCGCGTCTCAATGTTGTTCCAACATGCCGCTCAAAGCCGAGCCAATGCTAACGCAACGGCTACGCGCCAACGCTATGCTGTCACCCCTTTTCTGGAGTTGGTGATGCGTAGTCCCGAGTTGCCCGACCGCGACATGTTCGCCAAAGACCCCGGTGGCTACAGCCGCTCGGGATGGATGCGCTGGGCCATGCTGTCTGCGCTCCACGGCGCTGACGTCGACCCCATGGCGCCGCCCAGCAGCGACGACCTAAAGTCCCCGATTTTGTGGCTAACCCAAGCCCAGGCAATGACGCAGGCGGCGATTACCCTGACGGAAAATAAGCCGCCCTTCGACACAATGCCCCCGGCCATGCGTGGCATTTGCGACACGCAATACTGCGGGGTTGCGCTGATGCTCGTCGGATTTAGCCTCGAGGTCAGCCTGAAGGCCATGCTTATTCTTCGCCAGGGCGTTGCGGCCTACACAGAGGCGGAGAAAAAGCATCATCACCACAAGCTGCATGAATTGGCCGATTTCATTCCTGGGCTCACAGAAAAAGAGTTGGGCACCCTCAAGATGCTCGCGCACTTCGTTGCGTGGGCAGGCCGTTACCCGGACCCTGGCCCAAAGCAAATCGACAAACACGAGGACATCTTTGCATTGTCCGAGCAGCACGAGATTTGTGCCCGTGACGTCTTCCAGGTTGCTGCGAGAGTGATGCAACATGTGGGGGCTGTGCTCGATGCGCACGAAAATTCGCCTCAACTGTGACGTAAGTCATGTAAAGCATGGTTGACATGTCACCGCTATATGGTTGGATGAAATAAGAGGGCGGGCGACGGTGCCCCCTCGCTGCATTGCTCTAGGGCATGACGCCCGCGCCATGACGCCTCGTCATGGTTCATTACAAGGATGACCGATGACGCACGCCCGCCCTCATCTTGAAACCCACGCCCGCGGCAAAGGTCATTCCGCCCTGGCCGGCGTGGCTTACCGTCTCGGCCTTCGTCTGGTGGACCAGCGCACCGGGGTCATTCACGACTTTCGACGTCGCCAACTCGGCGAGGAAATTGTGGCCGCCCTGACCTTGGCACCGAAGGGCGCGCCCGATTGGGCCCGCGACCCCGAGCTGGTCTGGAATGCTGTGGAAGCGGCGGAAAAGCGGAAAGATTCGCAGGTAGGACATGACTTCCGTATTCCTATCCCGCTGGGCCTATCCGACCACCAAGCGACGGCTCTCGCCACGGGCATGGCGCAATACATTGTCGACCAGCTGCACACGGTGGTGTCAGTGGGCCTGCACCGCGATGCCGACCGCGACGCCCTGGGCGAGGTGAAGTCGCTCGACAAACAGGGCTTTCATGCACATCTGTATTTTCCCACGCGCCGCCTCGACTTCGATGAAGACCTGGACGGTGCCGGCAGCGAGGGGCAGAGCGGCAATGCGGGCTGGAGCTTTACGAAGAAGCTAACCGTGCTCGCGCATAAGAAAACCGCGTCGGCGTGCATCGAAGCCATGAACGAACGGTGGGCAGCCCTAGCGAACGAGCACGCGGCGGCGCAGGGTCTGGTCGCCGACTACACGCATTTGAGCTACAAGCGCTTGGGCCTCGATACGAAAGCCCAGCCAAAGCTCGGCGCGGCCGCCACGGCCATGGAACGGCGTGGGGTGCAGACGCACAAGGGCGACGGCGTGCGCTATCTACTGCTGACGCGGGAGGCGTTGGCTGCGACCCGCGAGGCCGCCATGGCGCAGCGCCGTGCGTCGCTATCAGAGTCGACCCACGGTGCCGGCGCGGCAGCACTGGTGTCGCCAGCGCTTGGGCCGGCCTTCTTCTCGGATGAGCCCAACAACAGCATCGCGGTGGCGGCCATCCGGCATCACTCCCCTGCCGACCTCGCGCCAGACCCTGCGCCTGCTCCCGCTCCATCGCCGACGGTGGTCCCGTATTTCAGCTACCGCAAATATGGGGTCGCTGCGGATGCCCCCACGCCCCCTCGCGCTGATGCGGATGATTTGCTCACGCGGTTCATCAAGGCGTCACCACGTTCCACGGGCACGGCACCAGCGAACGAAGAAGCCCAACAAGAAGCCCGCACTTGGGTCATGGCGATTGCACGCGCGCTAACGGAGCTATTTGCCGTGGCGAAAAAACTGTTGAGCTTGGGCGATTACAAGGCGCGCGAGCGCACGGCGCACGCGGACATGTCCACCGAGCTGCACGCGCACGAGCGGGAGGCGCGCGTCGCCGGTCAGCGTGTCGAGATGTGGACGAGGGCGCACACGATACGGTTGTCGGTCGCCAAAGTTTTGCGGGTCAAGGAAGCGGGGCCCGCTGCTTGGCGGGCATTGCTTGCGGATGCAGCAGCGTGCGAAGACCGGGTCCGCACGCTCAAGCGCGTTGTGGCGGGACACGAGCGCAATTTGTCTGCCATCGCCAAGGACGAGGCGCCACTGTTGTCGCGTCAGGCAAGGCAACAGCAAACATTGACCGAAGCTTCGGAAGGCCTGGGCGACCTCGGGCCCATCTATGTGCCGCAGTTACTGGCCGCAGCCACGGAAGCGGAACGGAAGTGGTTGGCGGCTGCGGTATCAAGGGCGGACGTGGACAGTCCGCCAGAGCACCAACTGCCCGCCGCGTCGGGGACCCCCTCCCTTGTGCTTGAGCCAGCGACGGCCAAGCGTGCCGAGCCAACCTCGCCTCGGCTCTAGTGTTGGCGCCGGCCTGGGCTTACCATCGGTCGGCAGTCCTAACATCGCCTTCCAGTGCATCATCGGAAGCCAATAAGGACATATTCGGCAAAAGCAGGGGTGCTTGGACATGGAAACGTTTCACAACCCGGACCGTTTCATGTCCGATTTTCGCCAGGTGCTGTCGCAAGGCCGCAAGCGGATTGGCCTCTTGGTCGGGGCCGGAGCCCCCTTGGCCATCAGGGTGAACGCAGACAATGTTCTCGACCCGAGTGGCAGCCCACTAATCCCCGGGGTGGAGGACCTGACCAAGTTGGCGACCGCGGGACTCGACGCGGCCCAGGCCAAAGCGGTAGACGGTATTCGAACCAGCTTGGGTCCTGACGCTAACATTGAATCCATCCTTTCGCGCGTTCGCCTTATGAATCAGGCAATCGGCAGTGCGGAAGTGTTGGGCCTCGATGCGGATGGCTACAAAACGCTGGGCTCGGCCATCTGCGAGCGCATTGGCAAAGTGGTAGCGCCGAAACTTCCGAAGAGTCCGAACGCTTACACAGAATTGGTCGGTTGGATAACCGGCACCATGCGAAGCCACGCTGTGGAAGTGTTTACGACGAACTACGACCTCCTTTTCGAGGACGCCTTTGAGCGGGCTAGAAACCCTTACTTCGATGGCTTTTCAGGAGGCAGTGCTCCCTTTTTTGACCCTGTTTCCGTCGCTAGCGATGACCTGCCGCCTCGGTGGGCAAAGCTGTGGAAGATGCATGGGTCCATCGGTTGGGCGCTGGAGGACGGCGTGGTTGTCCGGGGTAAGGGCCGCACTGCAACCGAGTTGGTCTATCCCGACCATCTCAAATATGACCTGACGCAGAAACAACCCTACTCGGCCCTATTTGAACGCCTTAAAAGCTTTTTGCTCACTCCGGATACGCTGCTCATAGCGGTGGGCTTTTCCTTTCGTGATGCACACATCTGTGCCGTGCTCGACGAGAGCCTGGCCATGAACGCCAATAGCGCCGTGCTGGCATTTCAGTATCAGACGCTGGACAAGGAAGCGGCCGCCATGAAGCTGGCGAGTGACCGCCCCAACTTGAGCGTTTATGCAGCGGACGGCGCAATGATTGGTGGCGTTCCCGGAAAATGGCGTCCAGGGGAGCTGCCGAAAAACTGGGGCAGCATTCGGCGGAGTTTCTGGGCGCCAAGAGGGTCTGATAAGTCCTATGTTTTCTTGCTGGGGGACTTTGTATCGTTTGCGAGATTTTGCGCGCTCGCACAGTCCAATGACATGTCAATGACTCCTGTTGTTACTGCGGCCGCGTCAGAGTCCGAGACCGAAACGACAACCGAGTCACCGGCCGATACATCCGGAACTGCCACGCCATGAGCGGCAGCGACCCGACGTATCTAGGCGTTGTAAGCGCAGTCTCCGGCGCCAGTCTTACCGTCAAGCTTGCCGAATCGTTGGATTCCGGGTTCGCCGTCATCAAAGGCCATACCTATCGGGTCGGTCAAGTCGGTAGTTTCGTGCGTATTCCGCAGGGCTATCAAGACTTGTTCGGTATCGTTTCCGAAGTTGGCGCGACCGCTGCGCCGGCGACAACGGCTGTGGCGGAGGTGGACTCTGGTCGGTGGATGACGGTGCAGTTGGCCGGTGAAACGATGGGAGGGCATTTCGAGAGGGGCCTTAGCCAGCATCCCAACATCAACGACTCCGTGCATCTAGTGACCGAGGCAGATCTCCGTCGCATCTACGGGTCGACCGGCGACGACCAAATCGTTGTCGGTCATCTGTCGAGCGCCGAGAACATTATGGTGCGGCTGTCGTTGGATGCATTGGTCACTCGTCATTCCGCCATTCTCGGTTCAACGGGTGCAGGCAAGTCGACAACGGTCGCGAGTTTGCTTCGTTCGATTGTGCGTAAGGACGAGGCCGTGGGGTCGCCCGGTGCACGCATCCTGATGCTCGACATCCATGGCGAATACACGAGCGCGCTGTCGGACCTGTCCAAAGTGTTCAGCGCTACGCCCGCGGCGGGCGAAAGCCCGCTTCTTGTTCCCTACTGGGCGCTAGAGGCCGGCGAACTCTTGGAGTTTGTCGCAGGAGCGCTGTCCGATAATCACGAGACCGCCTTCACCGATAAGATTTCCGAGCTGAAAGAGAAAAGTTTGGCGGCCACGCCTCGCGCAGGACTGGACCCGAAGTCATTAACCGTCGACAGTCCTGTCCCATTTAGCTTGAAACAGCTTTGGTATGAGTTGGTAGATTTTGAAAGCATGACCTTTGTCGGCAAAGAGCGCGACGAACCAGCGCTTCAGGAAGAGGGCGATGCCGACACATTGACGCCCCCAAAATATCAACCTCACGCGATGGGCTCCGTCGGTCCCTTCATCAACAATGCGGCAAAGGGAGTTAAGCGGCCGCTCAACTTACTTCGTTCGCGTTTGCTTGACCGCCGCTAGGGGCGGCCCACCAACTCGCGGTCGCCGGGGCACCAACAGACGTTCCGCGGGACGTGAGCGGTTACACAGTCGTCTTTGCCATCATCAGCGAGTCGCAAAAACCTGGCCTGCATCTGCCGTTCTTCGCCAAGGTGGTCTTAAAGAGCGTTTACGCGCGTCTGCGCGAGTGGGGCTATGGCAATGTCATGCTGGCAAAAATCGAGTGTGACCCGATGGTGGCGTTGACCAAAAAGGTCAAGCCGAAGAAGCCACGCAAAAAACGCGTAATTAAGAAGGCGGCTTAAGCCGCCTTCAACGATGTTATCGGAGCAACGCTGACAACCTTGCATGCCATTCCTCGGCCTCCCTGGCGTTATGCGGCGCCCCCCATAATGTGTCCGGGTGCCGGTCAAACAGCGCGGTGACCATTGGTCGGTCTACCGAATTTGTCCGAACTTCAATCTTGTTGCGCGCTCGAAATTTCCCGTTGGCGATGTAACGATGCGTCCACTGCTGGACATCTGAACGCGCAAGAATGACCTCTTCGCCGTTCATGTCGCGCACCCATACGCGGCCGGCGCTGTCGACGGCAATATTGTCGTGGCGATGCGTGGCTTCGAACGAGAGGGTTGGCTCGGGTTTGTGAATACGAGCAAATGCAAACGCAGTGCCGACCACCGCACCCACTGCTGCCGCGTTGAGGATGCCTTCCCAGCCCCAACCCGAGGTAACGCCGAGAAATCCGGCGAGCAGCCAGAGGGCTAGGCCGAGCGCGGCGCCCATGGCCCATTGCCAGCGAGGCCTCCGGGTCACAATGAGGGCGCCGAGGGTGAGTAGTAGCAAAACCATTCCAATCATGAGGCAGCTCCGTGACCTAAATGCGAGGGCGCGTCGCCCACCAGAGGTCGACGGCGCACGCAAAAGAGATAGTTGGCGGGTCAGCGCGACTGCATGGCCGTGTGGGATTCCAATACTCCGCGCCGGTCAAAAACCAAGGTCAGCGCCTGCATCCTCGTGTTGTTGGCGACACCGGCGAACGGGATGTAGTCGCGCACCGAGGCTTTACTCTCGCTGCTTGAGTAGACCCACATCGTTGTGCCGTCGCCCCTGTCCTGCACGGTTTCGGGCTCGCCTAGGGCAGAGCGGACCTGCGCTTGTGTGGTCTTTCCATCACTGAATTGGCTGGCGGCTTCGGTGTTGAAGGGTCGGCCAGTGGTCGTAGCGCAGCCGGCAAGAGTTAGCGTCAAAAGCGCAGAGATGAGAAGCGAGGACAGACGAGCGCGCATAAGGGTTCCCCTGGATTAATGGCGCCGGGCGCAGTTGCCCGCCTGCCGTGGTGGGGAACGCTAACGTATTCGCAGCCAAAATACCAAAACATTTGGTAAATAACGAAAGATTTAGATTATAAGGAACGCACGTAGTTTGGAGGGCTCCTGGTTTGTTGACCTTGCCATGCCCGCGAAATCCCCGCCGCCCAAGGCCTCGAATGCCTCCGCACAGCGGCGGAAGTCGCTTTATCGCCCCGAGAATGCGGCCCTCCTGGCCAGCTTTAGGGAGCTAC
Organism: Luteibacter sp.; assembly: GCF_036500425.1. GTDB lineage: Bacteria > Pseudomonadota > Gammaproteobacteria > Xanthomonadales > Rhodanobacteraceae > Luteibacter. Next base: position 98,142 of record NZ_DASYCB010000048.1, on the reverse strand, counting down.
GCGTGGCCGCAAAGCTGTCTCAGCAGGACTTCGCCGACCGGCTGGGCAGCAATCAAAGCTTTGTGTCGGCGGTCGAACAGGGTGTGGTGCGGTTAGATGCCGTGCAAATCCGAGACTGGTGCGCTGCGGCCGGGGCGTCTATGCAAGCTTGGCTCAAGGTCTTCGAGGCCCTATTAGAGGCGCGTGAGGCGCTGCGCGATGACCATGCCGCCCGGGGTCAGGACAAAACATGACCGTGCCGGAAAAGCTGTATCGGTATCGCCCCTGCGACGACCAAACCGTAGAGCGCGAAATCGAAGCACTTTCGCAAAGTTATCTATTCGCGCCACCCTTTTCAGCCATGAATGACCCGATGGAGGCTTTCATGGAAGTCGGGGACGAGGTCGACCAGGTGTTCGTCCAGCTCGCCCCGCAGGCGGCCGATTCGCTCGCTAACTTTTACGGGTTGGTCACACGCTTTGTTGAGAAGTCTGCGCTCATCTCGTTTTCCCAAACGCACGAGGCATTGCCGTTATGGGCCTATTACGCGAGCAACTTTGCGGGATTTTGCTTGGAGTTTGATACGCGAGCACTGCACTACGGAGCTTTGCAAGGCGAACAGTTGCACCAGGTGACCTATGCGGGAGCTGCCCTACCAGCCCTTTCTATCCAAGAGATGTTTCGGTCAGGAGACGAAGTCGGCCCGGTAGTGACCTCACGCCTCACGCGCAAACGTCAAGAATGGGCCCATGAGCAAGAGTGGCGGTATATCACCGGCGTGGTTGGACCTAAACATTACCTCGATTCGGCCCTCACCCGCGTGTTCTTGGGTCCCCGTATGGCGCCAACGCACATCGAGCGCATTTGTGCCGCACTGGAAGGGCACCCCGTCGACGTCATGCAGGGCGCTATCAAAGGATTCGACTTGCGCTATGAACTACTGCAGGCAGCGACGCCTCCGGCACACTGCCCGAGAGTCGGGAAAGGACGGTTCCGTCGGGGCGTGGATTTGGCCGCAGAACCGGAATTGACGGCTTTTTTGGAGGTCCCCTTTGATGACCTGGTGCGAGAATGTGAGCGCCTCGACGCTGACCCCAATATGGATGGCTTCACCGGCGTCGGCCTGTCGCCCGAACATGCTGACCGATTGTTCATTTGGACCCGCTACGCATTGAGAAACGGTCGGGCGATTAATTGGCGCCGGTGGTATGACTCTCGTATGCGCCAGGTTGGTTCCAACGAGCGTCATGGCCAGCGCATAGGAATGCATGGCACTCAGTAGGGGCAGCCTCGATATTCTTGCCATTCTGGAAATGGGCTAGCCGCCGGCCCGTGAGATATGCGGCTACATCCTCCCCATTCCTTGCCTCATCGGTGATGTATCGCTTCGGGTAGACCGCGGTCCTGATGCCGACGTGCTTTCCCGACTCCCGTAAACTACTTTCGGAGTGTTGGCTGCTTGGGGGAAGCAAATGGAATTCGAGCGTGCTCGAGACATACTGCAAAGGGCGGAGCGGCTGGTGGCGCGTGAGCGGCCGCCCTCGCGGCCCGAGAGTCGCTGGACCCTCTTTGTTGACACCCTCTTTGGTGGGCCGGGGCTGGTTGGTGCCGGTGTGCGTATTTTGGGCCGGCGACTGGGGCTGACGCTTCTCGTCGCCGCCGTGATGTTTACCTACTTTTGCGTAATGGACCACGCCCGGTGGGCGCAGTCGTTCCTGCCTGCCATCTGTTTCGCGGCTGCGGTCGTCTACTTTGGGTTGCCCAGTCGCACGGTATCCGCCGGCGTGACAGCGCAGAACATCGACAAATTGGCCGACGCGATGGTGCAATCGGTTCAGTCCGCAGATGAACTGGAGCGCTTGGGTGCCGGCTTGGCCATTTTTCGCACCCAGAAGTTAGACCGACTTTCTCGGTTTAGCGTGCTTGCCGGCATTGGCTGGGCCGTCTTGTTTTGGTATGTCACTTCCCACGTCCTAGCGCCGGGACTGGCAACCGCCGTGGTGGGCACGGGGGTGCTCTACACCGGCATGGCGGCCATTGTGTTCCTTATCGTTCTGGGCCTCGCGTCAGCTCATGCGACGGCGGTGCGTGCGGTGCATCAGACCGTCGAATTCGCTCTACTAGAAGCAAAGCGTCTCCAGGCGTCGGTCGTCCGAGCGCTGCCAACAGGCCCAGCCGACGCTGTCGAGTCATTTCTTGCCCTATAACGAGGTTTGCACTGTGCACCCCACCCCTGACGCGGTGACGCCCGCCGACCCGCTGCTAGAAACCTATAACTGGATTGAAGCGCAGGGGCTTGAGAATTTACGATTCCACCTGGCGGCCACCGACGACCTAAAAAAAGAGTCCATCACGACGTTCAATGTCCTTTTGGCTCTCGCGGGTGCGCTCGTTGCCTACGCGGTGAAGTCGCTTACCAAAGATGGCTGGAACAGCCTAAACACGCCCGCGCTGGTGTCAGGTATTTACCTGGCCGCGCTTTGCGCTTTGGTCGTCTGGAAGTGCCTTCTCATAGGCACCGTGCCTGCTCCAACCAACTCGCCGAAAAACCTTCTCACCTACATTGACTACCCACTAGCGGTGGCCAAATCGCTCGAACTCCTTAATGTCGACGAGCGAATCGACCAGGCCATGAAGCGGAATAACGGTCTGGCTGGATGGATTAATGGAATTCGCCTGGCGGCCTTGGGCGCATTTTTACTGGCTGCCATCACGCATTTCTTGGGAGCCTAGGCGCGTCTTTTCGCACCGGCTGCGGCTGAGGTGCGCGCTGGGGTGCTGGAGTGGGGGTGTGTGGTCGTGCCGGCGTCGAAGGTTGCGAGGGCGTGGCGGCCTGCAATGCGCGTGGACGGCGGCGGCGAACCCCTTCGGGTTGTGGTGCCCGAACCGGAATCTTTCTTTCCCGCTCATCCGCCACCGGCATGGGTGGTGTTTTCGGTTCCTTGGTCATGCTCGCATCCTGCCGTCGAGATGGGACGATTGTGTGGTCGAGTAGGCGGCTCTGACAAGCCGTCAGGTGCCAGCTGACCGAATCCCGGCCCTTGGCGTCGTGGACGCTCCCGGCCTGTTCTGCTACGTTTTGTCGGGTATCGTTTTAGGTATCGCCGTTTCAAGGCGGCCGAACCCAGGGAAATAGCCTGGCGCCGGGCGCTCACGCGGGCCAGAAGTGGACTCGATTCGATTCCCTTCACCCGCTCCAGCCCAGGCCCTGCCGCAAAGCGGCCCCCGTTGCGCTACGACGCACGATGCCAACAGCCCCCATTGCCGCGCTTTTTGGTTCCCCTCGTCTTGCCGGCACCGTCGATTATGGCAAATTATGGCATCTTCCATAATTATGGAGGTCACCATAAACAGGCATAATTCGTGGCCATCACGTTCGATCTTCCCTATTTCCCACGTGACGGGTTGCTCCAGGAGGTCCTACGGGTCTTCGAGAGCGGCTTGAAGCAGGGCGTGACCCTTTTCGCGCCCAGGCGGCAAGGCAAAACCTCATTCGTGAAGCATGAGCTGCTCCCGGCAGCCCATGAGTTCGGCTGGCGAACCTTCTACGTGGATCTGTGGAAACGTCGCGGTGACCCGGAGTTGGGTCTGGTCGAAGCCCTGGAAGCGTTCGTTGAACAACGTCAGGGTGGCCTGCGACGCAAGCTCCGTCTCAAGGAGGTCAAGGGCAAGGCGAAGGCACCGGGTGTCGGGGTGGAGGCGATTCTGGAGCCGACCGCTCGGCGACCCGACGACAGCCTTGAGAACCGTCTCGACGCGGCACTGTCAGCGTTGGTCAAAGACGGAGTAACCCTGCTCGTGCTCGATGAAGTGCAGGCCCTGGCTGGCGCCAGACGGGAAGACTTCGTCGCCGCTTTGCGTACCGCGCTCCAAAAGTTCCAGGGCAAGCTCCTAGTCTTCTACACCGGTTCGTCTCGCGAGCAGTTGAATGCCATGTTTCGCAAGCAGAAGGCTCCGCTCTTCGCTTCGGCCATGCCCGTGCAGCTGCCCGAGCTGCACGACGATTTTGTTGACGACCGGCTTGCTTTTCTCGCGCAGCGTTCCGCAGTCGCGGTATCGAAGACTGACTTCTTGCAGGCGTTCGATGACCTTGGCCGCACGCCAGAATTCTTCAATGAGCTGGTCCTGCACCTGATCATCGCGGGCGATGGAAACGTAAGCAAAGCACTGGAGGCATGGCAAAGCGCTCACCGCGAAGCCGGCGCGGGCGCCGTGCTGGACGAACTTCGTCCGATCGAATTGGCCGTCATGCACTTGCTGGCGATGCGCGACCATCCCAGTGTGTACAGCGCCGATGGCGTTGCCTTCGTCGAGCAATGGACCAGCGATGCGGGAAAGGTCACGCCAGCCAGGATTCAGACGGTCATCAACAAATTGATGAAGCTCGATCTTGTGGCTCCGACGGGGAAGGTGGCCGGCGACTACGAGATCGAAGACCGCGCCATCCTGATTCAGCTGCGGAAGGCCCAGTAAGCACCGCGTAACCGGCTTTATATCAAGATGCGAGATCCGCCGCCCCTGTGACCAATGGCCCGTGCCCGGCCGTTCGCCCCGGCGTAGCTTGCCCATACCGGCAAGGGGCCGTGCAGCCAAGGATCGACTTATGAAGCATCGAGCGCTTCTCATACTGCTGGCTCTTGTGCCGACAGGCCAGGTGCTGGCGGGCGACGCTTTACTGGACGAGGCGCTTGCGAGACCCGGGCAGCCCAAGGGGGCGGTCAGCGGGTTCATCGTCAACACGAACACCATGATCGGCGGCGCCCAGCCTGAGATCGAGCGCGAAACGTTCGATCTTACGAAAAAGCCGGACGAAGCCTACGGCTCCTACGATCAGCTGAAAGACGTGATCGGCCCGGACGCCAAGCGGGTGGCCACGAACGATGGCCGCATGCTTTATCGCTTCAGGACGCATCGGGTACCTGATGGCAAGGCGACGCCGAAGGGCGTGAAGATCGACAAGGATGATGACATCGAGTTCGACGGCACCGCCGAGATCGTTCGTGATGCGCAGCAGCGGCCCTACGTCAGCCAGATCCAGTTGCATATGCGCAGCGCAACGGGGCCATTAATAGGGCGCCTGAAGACGATGGACCTGGCGTTCGGGTACGCGCCTTCCGCCGATGGCACCGTCGTAGATGCGGTAAACGCCTGGGCCGACGTCAAGGTCCGTGCCCTGTTCTTTATCCACAGAGAGTTCACCCTGGACTCGCGGTGGTCGCCGACCGCCGTTGCCGTCGTGAACGCTCACGTCGCAGAATGAATCGCTTTTCACGGGCTATAACGTGCCCGCTACGATGACAAGGAATGCATGATGAGAACGCTGTTTAACCTGCTGTGGTTTGTGCTGGGCGGCCTGGTCATGGGCATCGGCTGGTGGCTGGCAGGCCTGCTGGCCATGATCACCATCGTCGGCATCCCGTGGGCTCGGGCCTGCTTCGTGATCGGTCAGTTCGCCTTCTTTCCGTTCGGCAAGGAAGCCATCAGTCGCGCGGAGGTTTACGGCCGGCATGACATCGGCACAAGCGGCCTGGGCTTCATCGGCAACGTGATCTGGTTTCTGTTCGCCGGCCTCTGGCTCGCGATCGGCCACGTCATGTCGGCTATCGCCTGCTTTGTGACCATCATCGGTATCCCGTTCGGCATCCAGCATCTGAAACTTGCCGGGATCGCGCTCGCACCGATCGGCAAGACGATCGTAAGCGTGGAGATGGCCGACGCATCGCGCCGCTATAACGCGCAGGCAGCAGTCTCGCGCATGCGTGGTGGCTTCTGACGGATGTCCCGGGGTGACGAGTTGGATCGTCTGTAGCGCCAAGCGTCTGCGGGAATGATTTTTACCAGAAATGGTAAATTAATCCATTTAATATACCTAAAATGGTAAGCATGGTCGTTATGGCCATGCGGCGATCCTTGGAAGGGATGAAATACACCATATTTGATATTTTATCTGCCATAAGATACCATTTATGGTATGAAATCCGCTAGCGAATCCATCATCAGCGCTCGTGGGGCTCGCCTCGCCAAGAGCTGGGGACGTCTGATTCGTGGAGCTCGCCAAGCGCGTGGGTTCACGCGGGCGGAGCTCGCCGAACGCGCGCGCGTTGGCGTTCAAACCCTTGTGCGAATGGAAGCTGGGCAATCGGGCACGGCACTGGGCATGTGGATCAACGTGTTCGAAGTGCTCGGGATGCTTCCCCCTCTCGAGTCCATCACCGACCCCATTACCGAACTAGCCGGGCGCGCAGCGCTCGGTCAACGTGTTCGTCGCTCAAAGCCAAGCGAAGATCTGGACTTCTGATGCCCACGCAGACCCGCTACGTCACGATAGCCTTACCTGGCGAAGTCCAGGCCGTGCCCGCGGGTCTGCTTGAAATGGATGAGATCGGCGCGGAAACGCAGCGATCGACCTTTTCGTACGGCAAACTTTACGTGCAGCGCGCGAACGCGCTTCCTGTTGACCCTTTGAGTCTCCCTTTGACGGGGGAGCGAATGATAGGCCTTGTCCCAACAGGTGGTCTGACTTTGTTTGGCGCGTTACGTGACGCGGCTCCCGACTTTTGGGGGCGGCGGGTTATCGAGAACAAGCTCCGGGCCGCTCCAGGCACTCTTCCTGAGTCGACGTTCCTTGATCATGCGGGGCCCAATCGGATCGGCGCGCTTAACGTGCAGAGGGAGCGCGAAGGCGTTCCCCACGTCGGAAATTTGCCGAAAGAAGTCGACCTCGAGTACTTGCTGGATGCGGCGGGCCGGGTGGAAGACGGCCTGCCCGTGCCTGCACAGATGGAGTACTTCTTTGCCGGCGCCCCCTCATTGGGTGGCGCGCGCCCTAAAGCGTTGGTGGAAGACAGCGGCCGTCAATGGATAGCCAAGTTCCCCGCTCGGGGCGACACGATGGACATGTCGTGGATTGAGTACGGGACGCTGAAATTGGCAGAACGGGCCGGCCTTCGCGTACCTCCGCTTCGGTTGGTCACCCTTCCGGGCCAGCGAAACGTGATGATGATCCAGCGTTTCGATCGCCTCTCTGAGGCAGAAGCGTTCGCCAAGATCCACATGGTCAGCGCGTTGACCATGCTGGGTATTCACGAGAGCGAATCGCATCAAGCTCATTACGCAGACATCGCGCGAGTGATCGAACAATACGGCGCGGTGGGTGCTGTAAAAGCAGATCGGATGGAGCTTTTCAAGCGGATGGTCTTCAATATCCTCGTATCCAATGACGATGACCATTTGCGCAATCATGCGTTCATTTATAGCAGCCAGGATGGTGGCTGGCGCTTGAGCCCCCTGTATGACGTTGTTCCGCGCAACTCCAGTGCTTACGAGCGCTATCTGCATCTGAGCATCGGGCCATCGGGGCGCCTATCCACATTGGAAAACGCTTTGAATGGCTGTGGTCAATTTGGGCTTGATCGACATGAAGCAGCGCTAGCGATCAGCGAGGTCGCAGCGATCACCCGAGGGTGGATGGGACACTTCGAGGAGTTCAATGTCCCGGGCAAGCAGATTGACGCGATCAGGAGCGCATTCAGACGACCGTCTGACATCGGGATGGCCGCGGTTGAGAAATCACTCTAATGGTGGATTTTCCAGGTATTTGTCTATAAGTACCTAGAGAATGCAACATCGCGCACACATGGTGGCTTAGGAGCAATGTCCCCGGGACGCGAACGCCCCGGGGGCCATTCGAAACGCTAAAGCTGTTAGAACGCGCCCGGATCCTCCGTCCGCGATGTATCCGGCGACCCATCCGGGTGCGTAAACCACAGCAACCGATTCCGCCCACCCGAGCAGCCACCGCCATCAGTAGCGGAAGTCAGCGTACCGGTGGTCGTCACCACATCGCGCCCATAGCAGCTGCCCAGGTTATCGCTGAAGCGGAAGGTCTGTGTGCTCGCCTGGCCTGAGTGGCCCGTCACCGCATTGTCTGTAAAGGCCAGCGTGTCGGCAGTGGAAATGTGGTTATCCACATCGCTGCGGTACAACGTTAGCGCCCCCAGCTTCTTCGTGAAATGCCGCGAGAACCCCTGCGTGACCTGACTCGGTGAAGAGGTGATGTTGCCGTCCGCATCAAACGCATAGGCAAACTTCGCTGTTAACGGGAAGTCATACGTCACCGTGTTGGTCGTGCCGATGTTCAGCGGCCCCTGGCGCGTCTTCGTCGTGCTGTTGACCGTGGCGCGCTGGTCGATGTCCTGCACGTATTGCGTGGGGTCGATGGTGAAGTTCTGCGTGTTGGCGAACGCCACCGTCTGCGATACGTCCGTGGTGATCCGGCCATGCGATGTATCGACGTAGCCCGAAGTGCGGAACGTACGCGACGCGTTCGTCGTCACGCCGCCGATCACGACGCCATTCGTGTCCGTCACCGTGTTCCCAATGGTGGCCGTCGGCGCCTGGCCTTGCAGCGTGTTCGCCGTCAGGGCGCCCGTGAGCTTCTTGCGCCCATGGTCCTGGTAAACGAACAGGTTGCCGGTAACGGCGAAGTACCCATGCGCCCCCGTGACGGACACGGTAACCGTATGCGGCGCCCCATCATTGAGCAGCGCAGCGAATGGCGTCAGGTCGACACGGTAGGGCAGGAAGTTAAGTGTCTGCACGCCCGGTGTCGGTCGCCACATGTAGGGATCGATACCACCCGTGAAGATCCACGGATACACAGGCGCCACGCCAGCCGCCTGGCCGTCGATCGACACCTGCGTTTCCCGGTACGAGCCACCACCGCAACTCTGCAGCTGGTCGGCGAATTCATCCGGCACACACGAATACCAGAACTCGTCGCCACTCTGGCCCTGCGCGAAGACATCGAGGTAAGCCCGCTCGACATTCGTCGGAAGGGTAAACGTGCGCGAAAGCGTATCGGTCCCTGTGTTGAGTGTGACGGGACCGCCGGCGGTGCCATCGGAGAGCGGGAATACCGCATCCGGCGCATCGACCTTCGGTGCGAGCACATTGGCGGGATAGAAGACCAGGCGCGCCGAGCCACTGATGACGCCTGTATAAGTGCTATCCACGACATTGCCGAGGATTGCCTGGCCGGTCTGCGGGTTGGCGAGCATGCTGGCGAAGTCGCTGACATCGCGCTCGATATGCCAGCTCGGCGCGACGGTCGACGACGGCTCCTGCGTGGTGCCGAAGTAAAGGTTGGCGCCGCCAAGCCAGAGCGATGCCGTGCGATCGAACTGCCGCCCAGCGGTCACCGAGAAGTCCGCCTCGAGCACCACCTTCGACCACGCACGTCCGCAACCCGTGGGCGGCGCGTAGGTGTACGGGTGATTCGAGAAGTCGACGAACTGGAAAGCGTTGAACAACGGAACGACACACGAGCGGCCCGCAGGCCGCGGCACAACGGGGTCCGCCACGGCGACGTTGGGAGAGCCCGGCGTAAAGCCCGGTGCGGTGGCCGCCGCGGCGGCTACGGTTACGAACGACGGAAGAACGAGTGCAGTCATCATCCGCAAGAACTTGCGGCCCATCCCAAGCGTGACAGCCATAGCCACCCCCTCACGATGCATGATCCCCCTGCGTCGAGGAACGTATCACACGATGCGCTCGACATAAGCCATAACGGCACGATTCATGGTGAAAGATAAAACTGTGAACCCCTTGGTTAACCGCAAGAACATGCGCTGCTATATCCACTGACGGGGCTGGGGGAACGAGTTCGTTCATTCAATCTTGAAGGAAGGGCAGACACATGGCTTCATTGAAGAAGTACGGGCAGAAGTACCTGGTGGGTGCATGCATGCTTGCGGTGGTCGCCAGTTCGGCACCACTGGCATCCGCCGTCGCTGCAGAACAATCGTTCAACATCGCCGCCGCCGCGCAGGCGCAGGCGATGGCTTCATGGCATGAGACACTCAAGCAACAGGCGCCATCCATTGAAGGCTGCTTTACCGCCTCGTACCCGAGTGCGGCTTGGCGGGCCGAGCGCTGCGAAGCGCCGCCTTCCTTCGTCTCGGTGCCACCGGAAACCAATGGCAATGGCCTGACCACGACCGCGCGCAGCGAGAGTGTGTTTACGGTTGGTAACGGCAACGATTTCGCCGCGCGTACGACCAACCTGACCCGCTCAGCGGTAGGTACATTCCCCACCGTCACTGGCGTGACGACGGGTACGGCCGATTATTCGCTGCAGATCAACACCAACATCGGCAGCAACCCCACCACCTGCACGCAGTTCGGCTATTCCTCGTGCCAGACGTGGGAGCAGTTCATCTACTCCACGGATAGCGACGGCGACTCCAGCAATGGCCGCACTCCGGTCGCATTCATCCAGGACTGGTTCTTCGCGGGAAGTCAGTCCCAGTACAATGCCGTGGGTTGCCCCTCGGGCTGGTTTGACTATCCCGACCAGCTAGCTTGCTACCGCAATAGCAATGCGGTGAGTGTGCCGCTGGTGGCTGTCTCCAATATCGGCACCATTCGGCTCACCGGCTCGGCCACCTCGGGTGGCGTCGACACGGTGACCTTCTCGGTCAACGGAACGGCGCATAGCGTGAGCCAGACCGCCACGACCTTGAACATCAACCGCATCTGGAAGCAGTCGGAGTTCAATATCTTCGGTAACGGTAGCGACAACCCGGTGGTCTCGTTCAACCACGGCTCGCACGTCACCGTGAACCTGGCCGTGAACGACGGCAGCACCAATGCCCCGACCTGCCTCGGTAATGCCGGGACAACCTTCGAGCAGAACAACCTGAGCCTGGGCACGTGCACCGCGACGGGTGGTACGACGCCGCATATCAGCTTCGTCGAGAGCAACTAAACCCGTGATTGGCCAGGTGCGGCTTAGGCCGCACCTGCGCCATGGCAGTGACCGCGAGCAAGGCAGGCGGGTCGCGCTACAACTGTAGTACCATCCGTCCAGCCCCTCGGTTCTGGACCCTACCCGTGTTATCCGAAAGCGAAATGGAAGTGTTGAAGGCTCTGTGGGAGCGCGCTCCCCAGAGTGCGCGTGAACTGCACGATGTCCTGGCACCCCGTACCCAGTGGGCAGTATCGACGACCCGCACCGTGCTCGAACGGATGCGTTCGAAAGAGCTGGTTCGGCGAGAGGAGGTTCATGGCCTCGCTGTGTATTCGCCCGTGCGCGGAAAGGTCGAGGTACTTGGCGAATCGTTTGAACACTTGTTTCGCAATGTGCTGGAGGTCTCCGGTAGCTTGCCGGTTTCCGCGTTGACCGGCAGCGCCTTGCTCAATGCGGATGAGTTGGGTCAGTTGGAGCGGCTGCTCAGTCGTCGTAAGCCGAAGTCATGAGCGCCATCACGATCATTACCTCAGGTCTGGCTGCGATATCCATCGGCGCCGTCGTAGTGATCGCACTGTCGCGGGTCGAAGGTCGTTGGCCAGCGACGTGGCGTCACCGGATGGGCTCCGCGGCGTTCTGGGGCGTGGCAATCCTACCCCTCGCTCTTCCGTTCGCACCCGTCATTCATGGTGGGGACGATCTCGCGTGGTCTGCCAGCGTTGCCCATGTCTTGCCCATGGCCTTACCGGCCCAGCATTGGCTGACCCAGGTCGCATGGGGCATCGTCGCGTTGATGCTCTTGTCGGCTTCGACGAGTGGTGCCCGGCTGATCGTGAAGCTCCGATTGGCACTAGGCATGGCCGCCGCACTGCGCGCGGCCCATACAGAGGGGGCGTCTGTCGTCGTAGCAGACGTGCCCGGGACCATGCTCCTTGGTTATCGCCGGCCACTGGTCGTTCTTTCCCGCAGCGCATCTGCCGCTTCGCCTACGGTGCGATACGCCATCGAACGCCACGAGCGGGCTCATGCGGTGCGACATGATAACTGGCGCTTGCTGGCCGAGAACCTGGTCATGGCGGCGCTCCCCTGGTGTCGGCCATTGCGCAGGGTGCACGACATCATCCTCGGCGCGCGCGAAGAGCTTTGCGATGCATTTGCCTTGCAAGGCGCCGATGATGCCACGCGAATTGAATACGCCCGGGCTCTCATGACCACGCTGCGGCGAACGAGCCCTGCCGCGCACGGCGTATCGACGATGACCGGCTCATTGGCAGGCGTGCGGCGCCGAATGCTCGCGATCCTCCAGGACACGGCGGACGACCAGGGCACGATGAAACAAAGGCGCGCCTCTGCCTACGTCGCTATGGCGTCACTTCTGGCGTTTGCGCTGCTGATGCCAGCGTTGGGTTCGAGCGTGGAGACGATCGCCGGGCTTCGCGGTGAGTCGCTGCGGTTTACGCCTTTGGCGGGTGGTCCGGGCAACACTTACCGGATATCAGCCTTAGGGGGGACCACGGCCGCAGGCAGGCTTGAGCCGGGCGACTACCACGTCGTCTTTGCACGTAACGCAGCAGGGAAATGGGTTGTGACCACAAGGCCGGCGACCCGCTAGCGCTGGCTGGACTTGAATCCGCAACGCTACACATGTAGCGTATGAGCTACGTATGTGGCTCTGAGGGTTCATCATGTTTGCAGTGGGTCTTCTGTGGATGAGTGCAGCGCTGGCATCTCCGGCCGTGGCCGGGATCGAAACACATAGCGCCAGTGAAGTCGCATTCCTCAAGCAGGTGGCTATTCCGCCCGAATACAGCGTGGCCTTCGAAAGTCAGACTGGGCGCGTCATCCCATTCGCTCAGTTCCAGGCGGAGATGGCCTTGCGCCCATTCAATATCATCAAAGGTACGGTTCATCATCGGGCGACTCTGAAACTCGAAAGTGATGAAGCCATTGCGCGGAGCAAGCAGGCCGCGCGGCGAGCGAGCGCGCTCCCTATTCAAGGCCAACCTTTTCCCGCATTCCACGCGTCAACCATCGACGGCAAACCCATTTCGCTCGCCGGCCTTCGTGGCAAGCCGTTCGTCGTCAACTTCTTCTTTGCGCTATGCGCCCCGTGCATCGCTGAGACGCCCGTGCTCTCCCAGTTTCATGCGGCCCATCCGCGCATACCGGTTGTGGCATTCACATTTGACGATGCAAAGACCGCTCGTGAATTCGCACGCGCTCAACACTTCAACTGGCCTGTCGTTGCCGATCAGGACGCACTGGCGAAAGACGCCAGGGTCGACGTATATCCCACGCTGATGCTCGTGAACGCTGAAGGCGTTGTGACAAAGGCGGCACATTCCGATTCGCTCAGAACGAATGCTGGGCCTTTAAGTCTTGCTGACCTGGAGCGTTGGGCTTCCCCGGACTCGAGCCTCACCTCGGACGCAGCCGGGCAGCGTCGATAGCAAGTTAATAGGCAGCACCACATATAGCGAGTAAACCCACCAGCGTGAGGAGATGACGATGTCTACGAAGAAGCCAACGATTGTGTTTTGCCACGGTATCTGGGCCGATGGTTCCTGCTTCAGCAAGGTCATTCCGGCGCTGCAGGCGGATGGGCACGAGGTCATTGCGGCCCAGTATGGTCTCGACAGCTTCGAGGAAGATGTCGCCACCGTTAAGCGCACTCTCAATCGTGTAGGGAGCCCGGTCATCCTGGTGGGGCACTCGTACGGTGGCGCAACCATCACCGCGGCGGGCACGGATGACCGGGTCGTCGGCCTCGTCTATATCGCTGCGGTCGCCCCGGATGTCGGTGAGACCGTGCAGGATCAACTCAACAAGTATCCATCGGATATATTTTCACGCGTTGAAGTCGCGGACGGCCGAGCCTGGATGCTCCCTAACGGCGTTGAGTTCTTTGCGGGAGACCTGCCGGAAGCTGAGCAAAAGCTCGTATGGGCCACACACTATGCGCCCGTGGCTGATCTGTTCCTGCAGCAGAAGCTCAAGGACGTCGCGTGGAAGTCGAAGCCCACGTGGTATGTCCTCGCGAAGAAGGATCACACCGTCAATCCCGATCTGCAGCGTTGGGTTTCAGAACGCATGAACGCCGTCGTGACCGAGGTCGACAGTAGCCACGTGCCGATGCTGTCGAAGCCGGAGATTGTCATCGACGTCATTCGCAAGGCCGTGGCGACGATTCAGAACAGCTAGTGACATCCCCTGCAGGCGAGGGGCGGTCGATCGGCCGCCTCTTTCCTTTCGCAGGAATTTACGATGGTGATCCCATTCACATGAGCGGAACGAGACGTTCGGTGGCGGGCATGCCGTTGTAACCAGGAACGAAGTGCAAACGAACCCTCTTAGAGCCCCTTGGCTCGTCACGGAGATGTTCCATGCACGCAAAGCGTCTTATTCCCCTGAGTGCCCTCGTTGCCCTGGTTGCGGCAGGCTCCGCTCACGCGCAAACCGACTTCTCGTTCCCATGGCATCACAGCAGTAACCTCGTATTCGTTATGTCCAACGACATCCACGACAACAAAGTCGCGGTGCTTCGGCGTAACTTCTTTGGTGGCCTGGATAAAGTAGGCACTGCATCGACCGGCGGCAAAGGCGTCGGCGTGGGCACCACCGCGCCGCCACCCGATCCGTTGGGCTCGCAGAATGCCCTGGCAGTGAGCAACGACGGGCGCCTTCTCTTTGCCACCAATGCCGGCAGCAATGAAGTGTCGGTCTTCGCGATCCTGGGTAGCCGTCTCCAACTCGTGGATGTGGTCCCGTCAGGCGGTACCTATCCGGTCAGCGTCGCGCAGCGCGGCAATCGGCTGTATGTGCTCAACAGCGCCGGAACCTCCACGGTCACGGCCTTTGAGATCGCCCCGATCGGTCGGCTGGTCGCGCTGCCGCACGAGACGCGGGTACTCGGTACCAACGCGCCGCTGGTGGGTAACCAGCCGAACGTTGGCATGACCCCGGCACAGGTGCAGCTGACGCCCGATGGCCGCTGGCTTGCCGTCTCGGTCAAGGATGCTTCCGCTAAGGGCTGGTTCGAGCTGTTCGCCATCAATCGTCAGGGCCATCTCGCCAACGACCCGATGGTCTCACCATCCAACGATCCGCAACCGTTCGGCTTCGACTTCGATGGGACGGGTCACCTGGTGACCAGTCAGGCCGCCGGCTCCGCCGCCAGCAGTTACGCGGTTGCATCCGATGGTTCACTCAAGGCGATCTCAGCCGACGTGGCCAACGGCCAGAAAGCAGCATGCTGGCTCACCGTGGCTGGCGGTTACGCCTACACGGCCAACGCAGGCACCGGAACCGTGAGTGCCTATCGCATCGGCCGGGATGGCAGGTTGTCCCTGGAACAGGCGGTGGCCGGCAAGCTCGAAGCAGGTGCGGCACCCACCGACATCAAGGCATCGGACGACGGCGCTTTCGTCTACGTCGGCAACTCACTCGGCGGCAACGTCGATACCTTCCTGGCACTTCCAGGTGGCCATCTGCTGAAGATCGGCCAGACCTCCGTGTTTGCAGGTGCGAGCGGCATGCAGGGGCTGGCACTCTGAGTGATGAAGCGGTCGTGCTCGGCGCATTGCGGCGAGCACGACCCTACGAAGAATATGGCTACCAGAAAGATGCCGCCGAAAATGTCACGGTCTATGTGAGTCCCCCCCCTCAGGATGGTTGGGAGGATAGCGCGAAGAGATGCTGGTGTGACCTGTGAACGAATGCATCGTGATTTGGTGGTTTGTCATCTGGTGTCGCGTTTGTATACTGATCCCCGGACTACGCAGACAGCAGAAAATTTGTCGGTGGAGCTGCGCAGACCCCTCGAGGAGTCACATGAAGGGAAATCGTTAGCGATGGGCTGTTCTCTTTGGTGAGGAAGCTGGCTAACGAGGCCGTCCTTCCTGCGTAGTCTGATTACAACGAGCGAAGCTCGTTATGGCACCACGCCGCATGCGCCTGCCCAATTCGCTGCAACCCCGCCTGCGTCATCGACGCAATAGCGTCTAAAGACAGCGACATCTGCTTGCAGTCGACACGGTCGGCTTCGTGGATAAGATCGGCGAGTGTCGCCGTCACACCTCGTGCGTACTGCAGCCATTCAATCGCTTCATTGAGCAATGCCTGAGCGGACGGCTCGTCATCCGGTGACTGAAAGTGCTCGCTCGCGTTCATATCGTTCATCACGTGCTTCCTGAAAAAACGCCGCACACGCGTTCTAACGTGGCACGACAGGCAAACAGCACCTGCCATGCCACGGACCATAGGATCGCGGGTTCACCGGCGTGTCCGTGACCGGACGCCGGGCGGCTTGATTGATGAAGTGGATGCGGCGATGACCGTCCGTGAGGTGCACCAGGCGTTGCCGCCTGCCTCATTCGATCAAGAATTACCTCAAAACGTCACCACGTCGCGGTTCTTCAACCGTGCCTGCGGATTATGCAGGCGGCCCGTTGGCCGGGGAGGTGTCGCCGGGGGGATCCGGCGGGCGGGTGCGTGCCGTATGATCAGGGGTAGCCACTAGTTGACTCCAGTACAGTTGATTGTGGTTAGCGGGTCAGGGGTGCTGATACACCTCTGGCTCGCGACTCTCACCGCCAAAGGCGGTGGTTGCTCGCGGAGTGCTGAGGGCGTCAGCGCGAGCAACGTGACGACCGTAGCAAAAGCGTTGCGGGTTGTCTGTAGGTGTGGCGAACATCAAGAACGCCACGTGATGCCCGATCTCTTTCTTCTGGTCTTCCTCACTATGAATGCAGGTTTGTTCGACGAGCACATTGGCTGGTCGGAAGAGCGAATCGAACTGGCCGAAGGCGCCGCGGTCTTGCGCGGATTCGCATTGCCGCTTGCCGCGGAACTCGTGACGCACATCGAAGCGATCAGTGCGCAGTCGCCGTTTCGTCACTTGATGACCCCGGGCGGCCAACGGATGTCGGTCGCGATGACCAACTGCGGGGGGCTCGGCTGGACCAGTGGCACCGGTGGCTATCGCTACACCACCGTCGATCCGCTCACGGGGCAGCCGTGGCCCGCTATGCCGCCCATGTTCCTCGATCTCGCCGCACGCGCCGCGGCGGCTGCCGGATTCCCTGGCTTCGTCCCGGACGCCTGCCTGGTCAATCGCTACGAGCCCGGCTCGCGGCTTACGATGCACCAGGATCGCAACGAGCGCAGCGACCAACAGCCGATCGTGTCGGTATCACTGGGTGTGCCCGCGCGTTTTCGCTTCGGTGGCCAGGGCCGTGATGTGCCACCCAAAGAAGTGCCGCTATTCCACGGCGATGTCGTGGTCTGGGGTGGTCCATCGCGCATGAACTACCACGGCATTCTTCCGTTGAAGGAAGCAAGTCACCCGCTGACCGGCAACCTGCGCTACAACCTCACGTTCCGAACGGCGCGCTGAGCTCAAATGAAAGAAGGCGAACGGTTACCCGTCCGCCTTCTTCCATATCGAATGACCCGACGTTTTAGTGCGCGACCACTGAAGCCACCTGCGCGGTCGAAGCCGCCGGTGCCGCAGCATTCACCACACCCTGCAGCCGGTTGAACTGCACCGTGAAGCCTTTCGGCACCACGTAAGCCGTACCCGCGCCATCCGCGACCTGCTGCGAGACGAACGCGTCACCGGTGCCCTGCCACAGCGTGGCCTTGCCCTTGGCATTGGTCCAGAGCAGGTCAGCCAGGCCATCACCATCGAAGTCTTCGATGGTGGCGACGCTGTAACCGGACGGTGCATCCATCGTGTTCTGGCTGGCGATGCTTGTGCCATCCATGTCCCACCAGCGCAGCTTGCCCGTGGCGCTGTTGAACCACACGAGATCGGTCCGCCCGCTACCGGCGACTTCACCGGCACCGACAAGATCGAAGCCAGACGGCGCGAGGTCTGCACCGTTGCTCTTGGCAAACCCACCCTGGCCGTTATTGATCCAGTACTGGATTGCACGCTTCGGCCCGACCCAGACGATGTCCAGGATGCCATCGCCATTGAGGTCAGCGAGGTACGGGGTAAAGCCCGCCGGTGTGGCCACGGAATTACCCACAGCCTGCTCGCAGTCGACCTGATCAAGCCGGCCGAAGGTGATCGTGCCGCTGCAGTTGATCGACCAGAACGCCAGCTTGTTCGTCTTGCTGTTGATCCAGACTTCCTGTGATTTGCCCGAGCCATCGACCACGCCCGCGCCGACCATGCTCCAGCCCGCCGCATACGGGAAACGGAAGTTGAGCCAGCCATAGCTGTAAATGGCGAGGTTAAGCGTGTTGTTGGTCGCGTTATCACTTTCGATCACGTTCTGGCCAACGAGCTTCCCGCCGAAGATGTCGAAGGGAATGGCCTTGACCTGATCGCCGGGCTGCAAGCCATCAAGAATCTGCTCACCTGCGACGACCGGCGTCCACGTGTCGCTGTCGAGCACGGTGCTGCCATTCATGTGTACGAGGGTCGTCACGCCGGTCTTCGTCCCGACCAGCAGAAGTGTGCTCTTGCCATCGAGGATCGAGTTCAGGCCGACGCCGGGATTGCCGCTGTCATTGAAGCCGGCGAGATCCCACGTGCGTGGAATCACCGCGCCACGGGTTTCCTTCGCGGCGAAGGCATGAGCGAGGTTGGTGACATCGACCGAGCCCAGGCCGGTCGCATAGTCGTAGCCCTTATTGGCCTTCCAGGCGGTGACCAGCGAAGCACGGCCACCGTCACTCACCACACCGTACTGCTGCCCCTTCTTGACGAAGCAATCGCCGGTGCCGGCGTAGCAGGGCACATCGATATCGCCCACGGCAACATCGTGGAACACGCACGTAGTGTCCTTGGCCTTGCAACCCGCGGCCGGCGTCGCGCCCGTGCCGTACTGGACGCGCGCGAGACCCCAGAGCGTCGGCGCGACATTGCCAAGCCGATCCGCGCTGGCCTGGTTCACCAGGGCCTGCACGCCTGCCATCGCCGGTGCGGCGAACGACGTGCCGCCCGCGCTGTTGAAGATCGAATCGGTCGGGTCCAGGTAGTTGCACGGCGTGCCGCCCTGGTCCGCATCGGACATGCAGTAGATCAGCGCATGGCCGTAGAGGCCGTTAGCGGCAAACAGCGAAACGTCGGGCGTGGCACGGGTGGCATTCTGGTCCAGCCCGGCGAGACCTTGCTGCCAGGTGGGTTGGCTCCACAGGTAGCTTGGGCCACCGCTGCCGCCCGCGGTATTGAGGAAGTCCTGTCCCTTGGCCGAGTTGCATGCAGTGTTCGGGTTGTTGAAACCGAGCACGGTATCGAGCTTGGCGCTGGCGCAGGAATCGTTCCAGGTCTGCTCGGGGATGTAGCTGATGGCGCTGGCACCCAGTTCACCATTACCTGCCAGCCAGTACTTGCTCGTCTTGTTGAAGTCGTCGAAATCCGTGCCGCCGACCGCGACGTTATACGGCGTGCTGCTCAGTCCGTTGACCGCGATACCGAACGTGGCCGCCGACTCGTTCTGGTCGCAACCCGCGACGCCTGCATCACCCGTCGAGACGAACACCGTGGTGCCTTCAGCGGCGGCGGTGGACCAGAGCACGGTGACGACATCGCTATCGCCCACCGCCGCACTGACCAGCTCGCACTCGCCGTAGCTCAGGCTCAGGATTTGCGGGGGTGCTGCCTGTTCCAGGATGTTCTGTGCTGCGAGGAACGGACCGAAGTCGGCGCCGGTGTCCTGGCATGAGGCAAGGGTCACGTCGGCATCGGGTGCGGCAGCGCCAGCCCATTCGGCATCGAGCGCCGCTTCGCCTTCATCGCCATTCGTGCCCGGATCCGCACAGCCGGCCGATCCCGTCGGGTGGATCTGGCTGAAGATGCCCTTCGAATCTTTCGGGAGGAAGGTGTTACGGAAAGTAGCGACGTCGGCATCGAGCACGTCGGTGCGCTCAAGCACGGTCACGTTCTGGCCGGCACCGCGTACCGCGGTGGCCTGGTTCCACAACGGGCCGACGTTGTAGATGGTGTTGAAATCAGCCGGCACGACATCGAACTGCACCTGGCCCTGAAAGACGAAGTTGAAATCGCTTGACGGGGTACCCGCCGCCACCCAACCGCCCTTCGCATTGCGTCGGACGGGTTGCGCGTTCTTCACCTGCGGTTTCGGGAAAAAGTCGGTCAGGGAGGCGACGCCGCGCACGACAGCCGCGAGGTCGGTCGGCAGCTTCTGTTCGGTGGCATTGGCGAAGTGCGCTTTGCCATCGGCGCGGTAGTGGCGCATCGAGGTACCGAACGCCTGCTGTACCGCGCCCACGGAGCCGGAGAAGCGAATGAGCATGCCATCGGCGGAGACGCTCTTCACGCCGAGTCCCTGGCTACCGAGCCATTGCTTCACCGCGGCGATGTCCTGCTGGTTCGGGCCGTATAGCTGGCCGACCTGGCGCGCGCTGAGCCACTTGTGAAAGTTAGGCGAGGCCGGGTTATCCAGCGAGGCGAGATAAGCGTCGAAATGCTTCTGCTGATCCGCGCTACGCTTCAGGACCAGGGTCATCGAGGGGATGACCTCGGTGGTCGCCATCGGGCCATTATCGGTACTGGTGGCCACCCTGGCCGACACGCTGCCTTGCAACGTGGTCATCGCCCGGGGATTGATCGCTTTGGTGAGTAGCGGCGTGGTGGTCGTGCTGCCTGCGGTGTCGGTTGCGGCCTGCGCCGTACACGCGGCACCGGCGGCGATGAGCACGGCAGTGCCCACTCGCCAGGGACGAGAAATGATGACTGACATAGTACCCCCGAAGGAAAAGAGTCCAGACTGGCCCGTAATTCCTCGCGCCCAGCTCGTAACAAGCTGCCCCTCGGCACGCACCCGCACGGCACACGTTCGTGCGGGCGGACCAGACTAACTTTACGTCCGCAGGAAAGTCACACACGCTCGAATGGCGCGGTTCTCACCGGTTTCTCACGACCGGCGCGCACTTCAGGCTGCAAGGATGTAGCCAGTCCCATGCACCGCGTTGAGCGGAAGGGGCTCGCCGAGCGCAGCTAGTACTTTTCGACGTAAGCGATGCACCATCGAATCCAGCCGGTGTGGATCGAAAGCGTGGACATCGTCGGTGAGCGAGGCGATCAGGGATTCGCGTGAGACGACCTCATCCGCGTGCTGGAGCATGGCTTCGAGGAGTCGGCGTTCGCTCTTGGTCAGCATGACCTGCGCGCCATGGGGCGATAGCAAGAACCACTCGTCGGTACTCAATGCCCAGCGCCCGCGCGGGCGTGGTGCCATCGCGGGGTGCAGGCGGCGGGCGACGCTGTACAAGGTCGCCACCAACACATCGATCTCCACCGGCTTGGCCAGGTACGCATCCGCGCCTTCAAACAAGCAGCGCACACGGTCAGCCGTATCGCCGCGGCCGGTGAGGATGACGATACCAGCGGCTGGCAATGTGGCGCGGAGCGAACGCGCTACCGCGAAGCCATCGCCATCGGGCAAGCCGATGTCCAGTACGAACATATCCGGCGCATCGTGTTTGACCAGTGCGTGAAGTTCGTTCGCACTGCCGGTCGCCGTAACCTCGAAACCGAACTGCGCCAGTTTCGGCGCCAGGATCCGGTCACGCAGCAGCGCGTCATCATCAAGGAGGGCAAGCCGTAAAGGCCGCGCAGGTATACCGGTGTCGGGGTTCAATATCGTCACGGCGTGGCCTCGATATGCACCGGAGCCGCCGCCGCGGCCCCCGAGAAATCTTGACGCTCCGCGCGCACAAAAGCCATGGGTCACACGAACAAAATTCGCAAAGCGTGACGATGATTCAGATCGTGAGATATCGCAAATCCTTGCGATCTTATGGATGGCTAGATGACCCGCGCTAGCGAGTGGCGGAAGGGGCTTTCTTGCCTGCTGACGAGACATCCCTCGCGAGATCCTGCAGTGCATCCATCGCGCGATTGTAGGGACCCACGTCGCCGTTTGCGGCCTGTAGGAGCAGCGCACCCTGCAACCTCGCTACCCAGTCTTCAGCAAATGCACGCGCGTCGCTCGCTGCCTGGCCACTTTCACGCGCCAGTGTCTCGATCGCCTCGATCCATGACGCGAACGCCAGTTGCAGATCGAGACGCGCCGGCGCACCGATCGGGGAGGTCGCGAGGCGCCCTAGCAGGCAACCCGAATGTCCACTGGCATAGATCTGGTCGAGCGTGGTGATGATCTTGCGCACGCGGGTTTTCAGCGTGCCCGTACCGGTCGCGATCGCCCGGACATCGTTGTCGATGATCGAGCGCGCACGTTCCAGCACCGCCTTGGCCATCTGCTCCTTCCCCTCGGGAAAGTAGTGATAAAGGCTCGAGCGGCCGAGTCCCGTGGCGCGAGAAAGGTCCGAAAGCGATGCGCCTTCGAACCCGTGGTCACGAAACACGGAAAACAGTGCATCGAGGATCTCGCTGCTGGGGGCTTGAGCGGGGCGCATGGGTGACCCTTCTTGGAATGGACCGTTCGGTACAGGCCAAGGGTAGGGGCAAGCCAAGCTCGAAACAATGGTTGACAAGCTCAATTAATCGTAGTTAGTGTACCGACCGTTCGGTTCATTAATAGCGAACACCCCCTGTCTTCCTCCGAGGTTTGCCCCATGAGCGCACAGACCACCCATCGCCATATCGCCGTTACCGACCCCGGCACCGGGTCCGTCCTGAACCTGTTTTATCGGGAGGCGGGCCCCAGGCACGCCCCCGCCGTACTGCTGCTCCATGGGTTTCCCACGTCCAGCCACCAGTACCGCGGACTGATCGAGCGTCTCGCGACGAAGTACCGGGTTATCGCGCCTGACTTGCCCGGCTTCGGTTTCTCCGATGCGCCTGATGCGAACAGCTTTGGCTACACCTTCGATCATCTCGCCCAGGTCATGGGGGCGTTCACCGACGCGGTAGGGCTCGAGCGTTACGCGCTTTATCTGTTTGACTACGGCGCACCGGTAGGTTTCCGGCTGGCGGCAGCGCATCCTGCTCGCGTGACGGCGCTGATTTCCCAGAATGGCAACGCCTACGAGGAGGGGCTCAGCGATGGATGGAATCCGATTCGCGCTTACTGGCAGGATCCGAGCGACGCGAATCGCTCTGAGCTACGCAGCTTCCTTCAGTCGGGAACGACACAGTTCCAGTACACGCACGGTGAGGCAGATGTGTCGCTGATCGCGCCAGAGAGCTTCACGCTCGACCAGCATTTCCTCGATCGACCGGGCAACGATGACATCCAGTTGGACCTGTTCCGCGACTATCAGTCCAACGTAGCCGCATATCCGGCTTTCCACGCGTATCTCCGGGCGAACCGTCCGGCGCTGCTCGCCGTATGGGGCAAGAACGATCCGTTCTTCGTGCCCGCTGGTGCTGAGGCGTTCCGCCGCGACTTGCCCGATGCCGAAGTTCATTTCGTAGATGCAGGCCACTTCCCGTTGGAAACGCATCTGGATGAGGTGGCGACTGTGGTGCGCGCGTTCCTCGCGCGCACCATCGATACCGAGCACGGGGCAGCGCTTTTCGGCCCACTGGACGCGGCATCGGTCCCGCCGGAAGGCCACGCACACCTGGATACGATGCGTCAGTTCTTCGGCTTCGTACCTGCACTCGGCTATGCGCTCGCGGCGGATCCCGCGGTCGCAGGCGCCTATCTTGGCTGGCTACAGGCGCTAGGCAACAGTTCGCTTGAGCCGGTGGCACAGCAGGTCGCGATGGCTAGCGCGAGCCACGCGAATGCTGCGCCGTACGGGGTGGCCGTCCATGCGACGCTGGCCGGTGCGTTGGGCGCCTCTGCATCCGTACAGCAAGCACTTCGCAAGGGCACCGCGCTGGATGAGCCGAAGCTCGAGGCTGTCCGCCGCTTCGCCACCGCCGTCGTCGCTAAGCGCACCCAGGTATCGGATGCCGACATTGCCGAGGTGAAAGCGGCTGGCTTCGATCGGGGGGCCATCGTCGCCATCGTCATGGCCGTGGCTGGCAAAACGCTGGCGAACACGGTGGCTCACTTATCACAGGTCGACATTGACGCAGGATTCCAGCCGAAATGAACACACGTATCGCTATCGTCACTGGGGCAAGCAAGGGCATCGGAAAGGCCGCCGCCATTCGCCTGGCGCGAGATTTCGCCGGCGTCGTCGTGGTCGCACGTACGGCTGAAACGCTCACTGATACGGCTGCGGAGGTGGAGCGGCAGGGCGCGGCATCGCTCGTCATCCCCATCGACCTGAAGGAGCCCGGCGCAGCAGCTGCTGTGGTGGCCAGAACCGTGGAGCGTTTTGGCCGTATCGATGCCCTGGTCAATATTGCCGGCGCCGTTCTCCAGGCTGACCTTTTCAGCATGACCGATGCGGAATGGGATGACGGCATGGCGCTCAAGTTCCATGGCGCACGGCGTCTCACGCTCGCCGCATGGGAAAGCCTGCGGCAACACCAGGGGTCGGTCGTGTTGACCTCAGGGGCAACGGCGCTGGCGCCGAAACCAGCGTTTGCCGCGGTGGGCAGCATCAATGCGGCGATCGCGGCGCTGGCGAAAGCCTTTTCCGAACGCGGTATCGACGATGGCGTGCAGGTGAACAGCCTGTTGCCCGGTCCGGTCATGACCGATCGTCGGCGCAGCATGCTGGCTCGTTATGCGCAGGCGCACGCTATAGATGTCGATGAGGCGAAGACGAAATTCGCCTCCGAGGCGCGCATTTCCCGGTACGGCGAGCCTGAGGAAATCGCTGAACTCATTGCTTTCCTGGTGTCGCCCGCCGCCCGCTGGCTGACCGGATCGGCGGTGCGCATGGATGGCGGCGAATCAAAGGCTATCTAGGTCCATGGCGGGCTGGCGCCTCGCTGGCCCGCTTCCTATACCAATGGGTATACCAAATCCTTACGACCCTCATTACACTTCTCTTTCAGAATTTTCGTGGCCGTCCCGCCCACGATGACGGCTGGGTGCTCTGACAGCGTCCTGGCCGTAGCTCATCGTCCGGCGACGACCTTGCTTCGCTCGATCACCGGACCCCAGATCTTGAACACTCCCACCTCGCTGCGCATCGTTCCGCTTGAAAAGAAGGCGGAACTGGGCCGATTCCTCAAGGTGCCCGGCGCCGTCCTGGGATCTGATCCGAACTGGGTCCAGCCGCTGTTCCTGGAACGCCGCCTGCACCTGGGGGCCAAGACCAACCCCTGGTTCGAACACGCGCGCTGGAAGGGCTGGGTGGCTTACCGCGGCGACCGGCCGGTCGGCCGGATCAGCGCACAGATTGATTACCTGCACCTCGAGCGGTACGAAGATGCGACCGGCTTCTTCGGCATGCTGGACGCCGAGGACAACCCGGAAACGTTCGCCGCGCTGATCGGCGCCGCGGAAGACTGGCTGCGCAGCGAAGGCGTCAAGCGTGTGCGCGGCCCGCTGAGCCTCTCGATCAACGATGAAGTGGGCTTGCTGGTCGATGGCTTCGACACGCCGCCGGTGTTCATGATGGGCCACGCCAAGCCGTATTACGGCGAGCACATCGAGCGTGCGGGGTACACGAAGGCCAAGGATATGCTCGCCTACATGATCGCGCCGGATTTCCCCGCGCCGAAGGTCATGAACCGCTTGCTGCGCAGCTCAAAGCAGAAGATCACCGTGCGTCCGCTGGATAACAAGCGCTACGACGAAGAGCTGGCCACGCTGCGCGAGATCTTCAACGACGCCTGGGCGGATAACTGGGGCTTCGTGCCGTTCACCGAGGCCGAGTTCAAGGACCTGGGCCACAGCCTCAAACTGCTCATCGCGCCCGAGCTGATCCAGATCGCCGAGGTCGATGGCAAGCCGGCGGCATTTATCGCCGCGCTGCCCAACGTCAACGAAGTGATCAAGGATTTCAACGGCAAGCTGCTTCCATTCAACTGGATCAAGCTGCTCTGGGGTTTGAAGAAGCGCTTCCCGAAGTCGTCGCGCGTCCCGTTGATGGGCGTGCGCCGCAGCTTCCACAACACCCCGCTGGGTCCCGGCCTGGCCTTCCTTGTCATCGACGCCGTGCGCCATCATCTGGTGGCCCGCGGGGTTGAGCAGGTCGAGTTGTCCTGGATCCTCGAGGACAATGAAGGCATGCGCAACATCGTCGAGACGATCGGCGGCCGTGACTACAAGCGTTATCGCGTTTACGAGAAGACCATTTCATGAGCAAGCCAGCATCCCGGGTCGGTGTCGTCGTAGGGGTCGTCGCCGTCCTGGTGGCGCTGTTGTGGTGGCTTGGCCATCGAAAGGGTGCGGACAATACGGCAGAGGGGCAACCCGTCGCCGTGGTCACCGCCACGGCCCGGCAGGGCAGCTTCGCGGTGTCGCGTTCACAGCCTGGCACGGTCACTCCGGCCAATAGCGTGGTCGTCCGCAGCCGCGTGGATGGCGAACTCACTCGCGTCGCTTTCACCGGCGGGCAGCAGGTGAAGCAAGGCGATCTGCTCGCTGAAGTCGATCCGCGCGCGTTCCAGGCGCAGCTGCAGCTGGCCAACGGTGACCTCGCGCGTAGCCAGGCCCAGCTCGGCAATGCACAGGAAACCCTGAAGCATTACCAGGCCCTACTGACCCAGGATTCGATCTCGCGCCAGCGCGTGGCGGACCAGCAGGCGCTGGTGAACCAGTACGCCGGCGAGGTGAAATCCGAGCAGGGCCGCATCGGCACCGCGAATCTTCAGCTCGCGAGTACGCGCATCACCTCGCCGATCAGCGGCACGGTGGGCCTGCGCCGGGTCGATCCGGGCAACCTCGTCGGTCCCGCCGATGCGCGTGGCATCGCGGTGGTCACCCAGTCCCAGCCCAGCAAGGTCGTGTTCTCGGTGTCCGTGCAGGACGTCCCGCATGTGCTGGCGCGCCTGCGCGCCGGTACCTGTGTCCCGGTCACGGCGTACGGCGACGATACCGAACAGCCGCTGGCCACGGGTCGCTTATTGGCCGCGAACAACGAGGTCGATCCGGCCACCGGTACGGTGAAGCTTGAAGCCCAGTTCGCGAACGCCAACGGCGAGCTCCTGCCGAACCAGTTCGTGACCGCGAAGCTGCCGGTGGATGTGCTTGCGAGCACCATCCTGGTGCCGACGGCAGCCATTCAACAAGGTGCCGACGGTGCCTTCGTGTACGTCATCGGCGATGACAAGAAAGCGGCTGCCGTGCCAGTGGTCCTCGGCCCGGGCGATACCGGCACGACCGTCATCCGCTCCGGCCTGGCGTCGGGTGCCCATGTGGTCGTGCAGGGAGCGGACCGGCTGCGCGCCGGTACGCTCGTCAATGCCGCGGCTGCTCCTGACGCGCCGGCAGCCGCGCCGGCCACCGCGCCGACGTGCCCGGCCGAGGCGCCCGCTACCGTCGCCACGTCAAGCCGCCCGTGAACCCTTCTCGCCTCTTTATCCTGAGGCCAGTCGCGACATCGCTACTGGCCGTGGCGGTGTTGTTGGTGGGCCTGTTCGGCTACCGCTTCCTCTCAGTCTCCGCACTGCCTGAAGTCGATTTCCCGACGATTGAAGTGGTCACGGCCTATCCGGGCGCCGCGCCGCAGGTGGTGGCCTCGTCGATCACCGCGCCACTGGAACGCCAGCTCGGGCAGATGCCGGGCCTGAACCAGATGGCCTCGACCAGTGCCTCGGGTACCTCGACAATCAGCCTGCGCTTCAACCTCTCGTTGCCGCTCGACGTGGCCGAGCAGGAAGTGCAGGCTGCGATCAATGCGGTCGCGCCTTCGCTGCCGGCGGATATGTCGCAGCCACCGTTGTACCGCAAGGTGAATCCCGCGGATGCGCCGGTGATGACCCTGGCACTGACCTCGCACACCTTGCCGTTGCGTACCTTGCGCGAGCTGGCCGATACGCGCCTGGTGCCCAAGCTCTCGCAGGTATCCGGCGTGGGCCTCGTGAGCATCGATGGCGGCCAGCAGCCGGCGATCGTCGTGCAGGCGGATCCTTCCCGGTTACGCTCACATGGCATGACCCTGGACGACCTGCGCGGCGCGATTCGTGACGCGAACTCGAACCAGGCCAAGGGCAGCCTGGAAGGGCCGGAACGCTCGTCGAACGTCGCGCTTAACCATCCGGTCGATAGCGTGGATGGCTTCCGCGACCTGGTCATCAGCCACCGCGATGGTGCCGTCGTGCGCCTCGGAGACGTGGCCCACGTGAACGATGGCGTGGAGAACACGCGCCAGGCCGCCTGGTCGGGTGATGCACCCGCGATCGTGCTGCGCATCCGCCGCCAGCCCGGTGCGAATGTGGTCGAAGTCGTCGACCGGATCCGCCAGGTGCTGCCGCAGCTGCAGACGACCTTGCCCGCTGCGGTCGATGTCACCACCCTGACCGATCGTACCGAGACCGTGCGCGCCGCCGTGCGCGACGTGCAGATCGAACTGTTGTTCGCGGTCGCGCTGGTCGTGCTGGTGATCTTCCTGTTCCTGGGCAGCGGCACGGCGACGGTGATCCCCGGCGTGGTGGTGCCGTTGTCGTTGATCGGTACGTTCGCGGTCATGTACCTGGCCGGCTTCTCGATCAACAACCTCACCCTGATGGCGCTCATCGTTGCGACCGGCTTCATGGTCGACGATGCGATCGTCATGATCGAAAACATCTCGCGCTATATCGAGGCCGGTGAAGAGCCGCTGGCAGCAGCGCTGAAGGGCGCACGCCAGATCGCCTTCACCATCGTGTCGTTGACGGTGTCGCTCGTGGCCGTGCTTATCCCGCTGCTGTTCATGGGTGGCCTGGTGGGGCGCCTGTTCCGCGAGTTCGCGGTCACGCTGGCGGTGGCGATCCTGATCTCGGGTGTGGTCTCGTTGACGCTTACCCCGATGATGTGCGCGCGCATGCTGCGGCGTACGCCTGAAACCCAGCAGGGGCGCATCGCCCGTGACGGCAAGGCATGGCTCGATGGTGTGCTCGCACGCTACGCGCGCGGGCTGGAATGGGTGCTGGCGCGGCAGCGTGGCACGCTGCTCGCGGTCGCCGCCATGGCGATCCTTGCGATCGGCCTCTACGTGGTGATGCCGCGTGGCCTGTTCCCGGTGCAGGACTCCGGCGACATCCAGGGCATCACCGAAGCATCGCCCACGGTCTCGTTCGCAGCGATGACCCGTCGCCAGCAGGCCCTGACCAAGGTGATCCTGCAGGATCCCGCCGTCGCCAGCGTGGCCTCGTTCATCGGTGGCGAAGGTGGCGCCGCGGCGATCAATACGGGGCAGGTGCTTATCCACCTGAAGCCGCTCGCGCATCGCGATCGCGTACCCACGGTCATGGCGCGCATCGCCGACGCCGCGCGTAAGATCGATGGCATCACCGTGCACCTGCAACCCACCCCGGATCTCACCATCGACGACCGGGTGAGTCGGGGTCAGTATCAGTTCTCGATTGAGAACGCGGATGCCGCGCAACTCGCGCAGGCCGTGCCGCGTATCGTCGAGCCATTGCGAAACGTGCGCGGCCTCACCGGCATCGCCACCGATCAGGACGATCTCGGCCTGCAGGCGTACGTCGAAGTCGATCACGATCTGGCCAGCCGCTATGGGATTACCTCGGCGGCCGTGGGCGATGCGCTGTATAACGCGTTCGGCCAGCGCCAGGTCAGCACCTTGCTGTCGCTGGCCAACCCTCGCCGGGTGATTCTGGAGGCACCACCGAGCCCCGACGGTGCTGCCGGGGCGATTCGCGGCATCTATCTCGCTGGCCAAACCGATGCAGGCGACGGCAAGGCCGAGTCGGGTGACCCATCCAGCTCGCTGGTACCGCTATCGTCCATCGCTCGCGTCAGCGAACGGACGGCGCCACTGGTCGTGACTCGCCTGGATCAGCTCCCGGCCGCGACGGTGTCGTTCAATCTGGCGAAAGGCATGGCGCTGGATGGCGCGATGGCTTCGGTCGAAAAACTGCACAAGCGCCTGAACCTCCCGGCAAGCACGCAGATCCGTTGGGAAGGTGCCGCAGAGGCGTTCGAGGTCTCGCGTGAAGGGCAGCCATGGCTGATCCTTGCCACCCTGATCACGGTGTACATCGTGCTTGGCGTGCTCTACGAGAGCTTCATCCATCCGCTGACGATTCTCTCGACCTTGCCATCGGCAGGTATCGGCGCGTTGCTTGCGTTGTTGATCGGCGGGTTCGAGCTGGATGTGATCTCGCTGATCGGCATCATCCTGTTGATCGGCATCGTGCAGAAGAACGCGATCATGCTGATCGACTTCGCGATCGACGCGCAGCGTCAGCAAGGGCTGAGCCCGCGCGATGCGATCGTACAGGCCAGCATGCTGCGCTTCCGCCCGATCATCATGACCACGCTTGCTGCCATGTTCGGCGCCTTGCCGCTGATGCTCGGTGGCGGTATGGGCGCGGAATTGCGCCACCCGCTGGGCGTTGGCATTTTCTGGGGCCTGGTGGTGAGCCAACTGCTGACCCTGTTCACCACGCCGGTGATCTACCTCGCCTTCGAGCGCGTGGTGCGGGTGAGGCGCGCGGCATGAACGTGTCCCGGGTGTTCATCGATCGACCGGTAGCGACGACGCTGCTGTGCCTGGGTCTGGTGATCGCCGGGTTCTTTGCATGGCGCCTGTTGCCGATCGCATCGATGCCTGAAGTGAACGTGCCGACGATCAAGGTCTCGGCGGCGCTTCCGGGGGCTAGCCCGGCTACGATGGTCTCGGCGGTCGCGACACCGCTGGAGCGTTCGCTAGGGCGGATTGCAGGATTGACTGAGATGACCTCGGTGAACACCGAGGGGCAGACCGATATCCGCCTTACCTTCGACCTGTCGCGCGACACCACCGCGGCGGCGCGCGACGTGCAGGGCGCGATCAACGCGGCGCGCAGCGACCTGCCGCCGGACATGCCGGGCAGCCCGAGCTACCGTGAGGTGAGTTCGGCGGATGCGCCCGTGCTGGTGCTGGCGCTGACCTCGCGGCAGGCGACGGCGGGGCAGATGTATGACGTAGCCTCGACCACATTCAGCCAGACCCTGGCCCAGGTGGATGGCGTGGGTGATGTCGAGCTTGTCGGTGGGTCGGTACCGGCCTTCCGCATTGCACTGGATCCGCAGGCGATGAGCCAGCGCGGCGTCGGTTTCGAAGAGGTGCGCCGTGCGCTGGCGGCGTCCGTTTCCAACCAGCCCACGGGCGTGGCGGAAGTGGAAGATCGTGCTTTTCAGGTCGCGACCAACGGCCAGCTCGATTCGGCTCAGGCCTTCCAGTCGCTGGTCGTCGCCCACCGTGACGGCTCGGTGGTTCGCCTCGGCGACATCGGCCGCGCGACCGCCGACGTGCGCGACCCGCACACCACCGCGCTGGCCAACGGCGAGCCTGCCGTGCTGGCGCTGGTCCGGCACAAGCCGGGCTCCAATACCATCTCGGTGATCGATGGGGTGATGGATCGCTTGCCGGTGTTGCGCGCGTCGCTGCCGGGCGATATGCGTGTGAGCGTTATCGTCGATCGCGCCACGACGGTGCGCGCTTCATTGCGCGGCGCGGAACATACGCTCGCCTTGGCGGTGGTACTGGTGGTTGTGGTGATGCTGCTGTTCCTGCGCGACTGGCGTGCGGCGCTCATCGCCAGCGCGGTGGCACCTATCGCGATGCTGGGCGCCATGATCGTGATGAAGGCGCTCGGCTATAGCCTGGATATTCTTTCGCTCATGGCGCTGACCATCGCGGTGGGCTTCGCCGTGGATGACGCGGTGGTGGTGGTTGAGAACATTTCGCGCCACCTCGAGGCCGGGCTGCCGCCGCGCGAGGCGGCACGCGTAGGCGCAGGTGAAGTCGGCCTTACCGTCGTTTCGATGAGCGCGGTGCTGATCGCCGTGTTCATTCCGATGCTATTGATGGGCGGCTACGTGGGCCTGTTCGTCCGCGAGTTCTCGGTCACCCTGGCAACGGTGATCGCGATCTCGCTGGTGGTATCGCTGACCGTGGTCCCGATGTGGTGCGCGCAATGGCTGCGCCCCGCAAGTGCCACCCGCGTGCATGGCCGCATCTACCAGTGGAGCGAGCGCTCGCTGGAGCGCCTGCAGCAAAGCTATGACAAGAGCCTGGTCTGGGCATTGCGCCACGCGCCGCTGACCATGCTCTCGTTGCTGGCGGTGCTCTGCCTCAGCGTCGTGCTCTATATCGTGGTGCCTAAGGGGTTCTTCCCGCGCCAGGATACGGGCGAGCTGACCGGCGACTTCGACGCGGGTGGCAGCACCTCGTTCGCCGTGGCAAAAGCGCGCCTTGGTGAGTTCATCGAGCTGGTGCGCGCGGATCCGGGCGTGGCCTCGGTGGCGGGTTACCTGGAGCAGAACGATGGCTCGCTGTTCATCACGCTGAAGCCACTGGCCGACCGCGATGCGACCGCTGATGAAGTCGCCGCGCGCCTGAACAAACGCCTGGCCAGCAAGTCGGGTGGCATTTACACGGTGACCTCGGTACAGAACATTCGCGTCGGTGGCCGTCGTAGCCGTTCGTCCAACGAATTCACCCTGCAGGCCGATTCGCCGGCGTTGTTGCGCGAATGGACGCCGCGGGTCGTGCAGGCGATGCTCACCCTGCCGCAGCTGACCAACGTGCATGGCAACGCGGGCAATGTCGGTATTGCTGCCTCGCTGGATATCGATCGCGATACGGCCGCGCAGTTTGGCGTGGGCTATGCACGCGTCGATAGCGTGCTGCGCGATGCGTTCGCCGACCGCCGGGTCACCACGGTCTTTACGCCGACGAGCCAGGTGCCGGTGGTGATGGGCGTGGCGCCGGAGCACGCGCAGTCGGCGGAGGCCTTCGGTCGCCTCACCGTCCCGGCGGCGGGTGGTAGCAGCGTGCCGTTGCTGGCGCTCGGTCACGTGCGACAGTTCGATACGCCGCTCGACATCGCCCATTTCGGCCAGTCGGTCGCGGCTACGATTTCGTTCGATCGCATCCCGGGCGTCTCGCTGGCGCAAGCCTCCCAGCTGATCGAAGGCGCGATGCGCAAGCTCGCGGTACCGACCTCGGTGCGCGGCAGCTACCAGGGCTCCGCCGGTGCCGCGCGCCAGGTCGCCGACAGCGAGCCTGCGCTTATCCTCGGCGCGTTCCTGACCTTGTTCATCGTGCTCGGCGTCCTCTACGAAAGCTATGTGCACCCGCTGACGATCCTGAGCACACTGCCTTCCGCCGCGGTGGGTGCGGTATTCGCGCTCATGCTGTTCCGCACGGATCTGGACGTGATCGCCCTGGTCGGCATCTTCTCGCTCGTAGGCATCGTCATGAAGAACGCCATCATGATGGTGGACTTCGCCCTGGCCGTGGGGCGCGAAGGGCGCCTGACGCCGCTGGAGGCGATCCACGAGGCCTGCCGGCTGCGCTTCCGCCCGATCCTCATGACCTCACTCGCGGTGATGGTCGCGGCCGTACCGCTCGCCATCTCGCGCGGCAATGGCTCGGAAATGCAGCAGCCGCTGGGTATCGCCATGGGCGGCGGCCTCATCGTCAGCCAGGTGTTGACCCTGTACACGACGCCGGTTGTGTACCTTTACCTTGATCGTTTCAGCAGGTGGATAAACCCATGGTTGCAGAGCTTCGGGACCCGACACGACACGGGGTGGTCGACCGACGGCAAGGGACCGCTGGCATGACCGCGCTGCCGCTCTCTTCGCTATGGCGGGCTTTCGCCGCCGCGGGCCTCACGGTCGCGCTGGCCGCGTGCACGGTCGGGCCGGATTATGTGCGTCCCTCCGCGCCGACACCGTCGGCGTTCAAGGAAGCCGGTGCCCACGATGCCCAGGCGGGTGCGGTCGCGCTGCAGGCTGACAAGTGGTGGTCGATCTACGGTGACAGCACGCTGGACGCGCTGGTTTCGCAGGTGAAGGTGAGTAACCAGACACTGGCCGCCTCGGCGGCGCGCGTGCGCGAGGCGCAGGCGCTGGTAACCGTCGCCGGTGGTCCCGCGTATCCCGCCATTGGCGTGGGATCGTTCAAGTCGGGTCGCCGCAACGAGAATGATTTTGGTCTCGGCGTCAGCTGGGACCTGGACCTGTGGGGCCGCATCCGCCGCGATGTGGAATCGCACAAGGCCGCCGCGCAGGCGAGCGAAGCCGACCTCGCTGGCGCCACGCTCTCGATGCAGGCACGGGTCGTGCAAAGCTACTTCGCGCTGCGCGAAGACGATGCGTCGATCGCTTTGCTTGAGCGCGCCGCGGAGGTCGGCACCCGCTGGCACACGATGGTGCAGAACCAGTACACGCAGGGCCAGGCCTCCAGCGCCAACGTCGCGGATGCGCTCGTGCGCGCAAGCTCGGCGCAGCTCCAGCTCGCCGATACGAAGAGTGCCCGTGCCCAGCTCGAACACGCGATCGCCGTGATGCTTGGCAAGACACCGGCGGAGTTCTCGATCGCGCCGGCGCCGTTCGCTGTGAACGTGCCGGCCGTGCCCACCGGCGTCCCCGCGACGCTGCTGGCGCGCCGTCCCGACGTGGTGGCGAGCGAACGGCGCATGGCCGCCGCGAATGCGCGGATCGGTGTCGCCAAGGCAGAGACCTTGCCGTCAATCAGCCTTGCCGCAGGCGTCGGTGTGCGTCGTGGACCGACCGGTACGGTCGATGCCCACGCGCCTCTGTTCGCGGGTGGCAGGCTGGCGGCGGGCGTCGATAACGCTAACGCGGGCTACAGCGAAGCGGTGGCGAACTACCAGCAGACCGTGCTCGATGCGTACCGTGAGGTCGAAGACGGTCTGGTCGTGACCAGCGCGCTGGCCGGTGCGGCACCGCTGCACGCAGAGGCTGCGAAAGCGGCTACGGAATCCGACCGGGTAATGCAGAACCAATACCGCGAAGGTGTCGCTGATTACCCGGCGGTGGTCGATGCGGCGAATGCGGCACTCAACGCCGTGCGTGGTGACCTCGACCTGCGCCGTCGCCGGCTCGATGCCAGCGTGGATCTGATCGTGGCGCTGGGTGGTGGCTGGCAGCCCAAGGCCGAGCCCGCGAAGGACGCAACCGCTGCCCGCTAAAGCGGGTAGTGGGCGATCAGCGATTCCAGCCGGGTGCGCGTCTGCGTCGCGAGCGGCGTAGGCGTGCGGTAGTTGCGGCGGCCGGAGAACGAATCCGCCACCATCTCGTCGTGGCGCGCTCCCATCAGGCCGTTGATCGCGGCCAGGAATCGCGACATCCGGAACGCATGTTCATTCGGCTCAATCGAGCGCACGGTGTCGTAATAAGAGACCTGCATGCTGACGATCTTGCGCACCGTATGGAACTGGTGCCCGGCGAACATCGTGCGACCCATCACTTTCTTCAGGCGGCCGAGCTCAGCACGCTGGTGGCCGACGAAACCGGCTTCGTTATCGAGCTCAATATCGATCAAACCACGGCGAACCATCCGCCATACAGGGCGCGACAGCAGCAGCTTCAGCTTGAGGCCGTGGCGCACGACAGCCCCGCGCTTGCCACCGCGGAACGCATCCTGCAGGTGGCCCATCACGCGCGTCGTCAGGTCGAACACGAAGCCCGAACGGTGCCGCTTGCCATACAGGCGCTGGGCGAAGCGCAGGTGCTTGTAGCGCGCGCGGATGTTCTTGTACTGGATCCGCTCGTCGGCACTGAGGCCCTCGTTGCGGAGCAGCTTCTCGACCAGCAGCAGCATCTCGCCGCGCTTGACGCCGTCTTCCCAGAACTGCAGGCAGAGTGCATAGCAGCGCTCGATCCACTCATCAGGACACGCGAGCACGATGGGATCGGGCAGCTCGACGTGGGCATCGACGACATCGTCGGTATCCACGGCATCGAACAATCGCCGAAGGGTTTCCTTCGGGAATCGCTGCCAGCGCAGGCCGCTGATGCCGTTCATGAGCTTGCTTCCTCAGGCGCGTAAAACGTAAGCGTGTGTCGGTTTTTGTAGGCAGTGAGCGTGGGGACCAGCTGGAACAAGGCCTCAAGGCACGTTCCGCCGAAGTAAGCTACCGCCGCGCCCATGATGCCGTAGGCATGGCTGAGCCCGATGAGCAGCCCCACGTAGACCAGCGCCGCGAGGGCCTGGGCGACCAGTGCGGCGCGCTGGCGGCTGGCGATGTAGAGCAGGGATTCCAGCGGGAAGCCGGCCATGGAGACGACCAGCGCGGCGCACATCACCTGCAGCAGGTCGTACGCCTCCAGATACTGCTGGCCAAACACCGAGTCAATGAGTGGCTTGCCGACGGCGATCACCAGCAGGGCGACCAGCACGCCCAGGCCACCGGCAAGCAGGGCCGAACGCAGGCCGAGCTTCCACGGCTGTACGCTGGCCGGGTCGAGCCGGCGGATCTCCGGGTAGAAGCTCTTTTGCATCAGCGAGGCAGGCGTGCCTGCGGCGTCAAAGAACGTCAACGCGACCTTGAACAGACCGGCGGCGGCGGGCCCCAGCACGATGCCGACCAGCACGTTGCTGCCGGCGTTACGTGCCGACCAGATCGAGTGGGCGAAGTTGGTGGTCCAGACAAAATCCCAGGCACCCTTGATCCGCCGGGCAGCGCTGCCCAGGCGTGGGCGGAAGGCCCCTTCGATCTTCTGGTTGCGCATTTCGCGCACCGCGAACCACCACAAGGTCAGGTCGCCGACCAGGCTGGAGACGTACCAGGTGGCGATGAAGCCGGGGAAGCCGAGGTGGCCGAAATAAGCGATGACGCTGCCGACCGCACGAAGGAACGGCGTGATCGCCTGCTGTACCGCGATGAGGTCGAAACGATCGATCGCACGCAGGATGCCGGTAGGCGTCGCGGCGGTCATCGTCGGGATCAGCGTGCAATAACCCAGCGCCCACCAGAAGTCGCCCGGCGGGATGCCCACCGCGTGGCTGAGGAACGGCAACAGGATCATGCCGCCGATCAGCGCGATGGCGCCGCTGGCCAGGTCCAGGCCAAACGAGAAGCCGACGACGTCGCGGAAGCGGTCGACGTCGTGATGCGCCAGGGCCGGCGTGCCGAACTGGACGACGAACTGCCAGGTCTGGAACTTGACGAAGTCGCTGACGCTCTTGCCGTACGCCTGGACGATGACCAGCACACCGAACAGGGCAGGGTGCATGGCACGGCCCGCGCAGGCGAGCGCAAGCAGGCCGAGCAACGCGCCAACCACGTTACTCGAACCCAGGTAAGCCGCGTTGCGCACGATGGCGCGGAACGCGCCGTCGGAAAACCAGTGCTTCATCGTCGGCGAGCGCTGTGGGCCATGGCCATTACGCCTTGGCGCCCGGCCAGCTGGCGAACGCCGCGCAAATGGCGTCGATCTGCTCGGGCGTATGGGCCGCGCTGACGCTGCAGCGAAGCAGGGACTCATTGCCCGGGGTGGCCGGCGGGACCATCACGTTCACATACACGCCCTGCTTGAGCAGGTGGTGCCAGAAGCGCAGCGCCTCGACCTTGTCGCCCGCGAGCACGGCGACGACGGCGTTGGCCGGCGCGCCAAGGCGGAAGCCCAGACCGGAAAGGCCGGCATGCAGGCGCGCCGAGTTATCACGGATACGCTGGCGCAGGACATCGGCAGCCGCGAGCTTGCGCAGCGCCATGCGCGTGGCCGCGATCGTTGCCGGCGGCAGCGAGGCGGTGAACACGTACGGGCGGCTGGCGTAGCGCAGCACTTCCATCTCGTCCGCATCGCCGACGCAGAAGCCGCCGGTGTTACCCAGGCTCTTGCTGAACGTGCCGACGACGTAGTCGATCTCGGCGAGCGTGCCGGTCTCTTCGCAGAGGCCCTGGCCCTTCTGGCCGAGCACGCCCATGGAATGGGCCTCATCGACGAGCAGCGTGGCACCGAACTGCGTCTTCACATCGACGAACTCGCGCAGCGGGGCGCGATCACCCAGCATGCTGTAAACGCCTTCGATGACGACCACGGCGTTGGCCGCTTCATCCCCCAGGCGGCGCATGCGCTTGGCCAGGTCTTCCGGATCGTTGTGGCGGAAACGGATCGTGTTCGCGCCGCTGAGGTTGCAGCCGTCGTAGATGCTCGCGTGGCTGTCGGCATCGATCAGCACGGTGTCGCCGGGGCCGGCCAGGGCGGAAATCATGCCGAGGTTGGCCTGGTAGCCGGTGGAGAACACGATGGCGTCGCGCTTCTCGTAGAAGCGCGCCAGCTCAAGTTCCAGCTCACGGTGCGCGGCATAGCTGCCGTTGGCCATGCGCGAGCCCGTGGTACCCGTACCGGCGCCCTCAAGGGCCTCCCGCGCGGCGGCGATGCAGTCCGGGTCGAAGGTCAGGCCGAGATAGTTGTTGGTGCCGGCGAGGATCGTCTTGCGACCCTGGATCAGGCCTTCCGTCGGCGAAAGGATCTCGTCGATCTGGATACCGAACGGGTCGATGCCAAGGGTCGCCAGTTCCTGGCGGACAGCCTGCACCGCCAGGAGGCGGGCGTTCTCTTTCATGCGTGCTTGCCCACGATCTTTTCGATCAGCGTGGCGAGCTCCCCTACCGTCTTGATATCGGCCAGTTCATTCACCGGCACGGAGATATCGAAGTGGTCTTCCACCAGCACCACGAGATCCATGACCTTGAGCGAATCGAGGGCCAGGTCGCCGGTGAGGCCGGTTTTTTCGGTGATGTGCGCGGGGAGACGCATGTCCGGCAGTTGCGTGATCAATTCGATCACCTGCGCAACGATGTTCTGGTGGGTCATTCGGGCAGTCCGGTCAAAGCAGGGGTTTTGCCAAGGGTCTGGGCAAGGCCGTCGCGAAAGCTTACGACAGGCCGCCAGCCGGTGGCTTGTACAAAGGCCGTGCTGTCGGACACCCAGTCAGTGTGCGTGATTTCACGCACCTTGCCGGGGGTCAGCATCGGCGCATAGCCAAACAGGCGCGCACCCAGCCGGTTCACACCGGCCACGGTGCGCAGGATGGCGACAGGAATCTTCAGTCGGCGGATGGGCGCGCCATCACGCAGCACCTGTGCCGCCGTGCCAAGCACGGTATCCCAGTCGTAGCCACGCTCGTGGCCGTCATCCAGCTCGTAGATCGCGCCGCTTTCGGTGCCTGCGCCAAGCCAGGTAATCACGGCCGACGCCAGGTCGGCGACGTGGATGAGCGAGAAACGGCCGCTACCCGAACCCGGGATCGCAGCGACACCGCGTGCCATGCCCTGGAAAAGCGGGAGCATCTCGCGGTCGCCGGGGCCGTAGACGGCCGGCGGGCGGATCGCTGCCCAGCTAAGCCGCCCCGCGCGCGCGGCGAGGGCGCGTTCGCCCCGACGTTTGCTGCCCGCGTAGTCGGAAAGCTCAGGCTCACGCGCGGCCAGCGATGAGATCAGCAGGAACCGGCGGCATGCTGGCTCACGCAAGGCGGCCTCAACGGCGTTGATGACACCTTGCTCATTGACCCGGTCAAAATCGGCGCGGTTCGCACCGCGAACGCTGCCCGCACAATGGATGAGTGTTTCAGCGCCGCGCATCAGCTCGGCCAGTGCTTCGGGATCATCGAGATCGCCGGCGATCCACTTGAGACCATCGGCGCAGGGCATGACCCTTCCACGTCGTGGCCGGTACAAGGCCCGCACGCGGTAGCCTGCTTGCATCAGATGCTCACTCAACGCGGCGCCAATGAAGCCAGTGGCACCGGTCAATGCAACGACCGGCCTGCCGTCGTCGAGCTCTTCGTTCATCGCGAACTCGCGACCCGAAGGACCTGCTCCTGTGCCTGGCGTTCCAGATAACCCTTGCGCGTGGCCGAGCGCGAGAGCTTGCCCGACGAGGTACGCGGCAGCGTGTGGCGCGGGACCAGCTCGATGAGGCAATCGACGCCCAGTTCTTCCAGCAGTTCACGGCGGATGCGCTGCACCAGCGCGACGCGGACGGCGGTCTCATCGGTATTGCACTGGACGACAACGACAGCGATCTCCGCGCCGGTCGGGCCCGGTACGCTGAACGCCGAGGCGTCCTGCGAACGCAGCTCAGGCTGCCGCTCGACGATGCGCTCGATCTCCTGCGGCCAGATGTTGCGGCCGTTGACGATGATCATGTCCTTGTGGCGACCCGTGATCACGACCTCGCCGTCGATCAGGTAACCGATATCACCCGTGTCCAGCCAACCGTCGCTACCCAGCACATCGGCGCTGAGTGCGGGCTGCTGGTAGTAGCCCGACATCACGCTCGGCCCACGGACGAGGATCTTGCCGATATGGCGATCGGCGAGCGAATAGCCGGCCTCATCGCGAATCTCGAGTTCGTGCGCCGGCAGCACCGGGCCGCAACGGACGAACGGAGTACCTTCGCCTTTGGCGACCGGCGTGGCACGCAGGTGGTCCGAAAGCTCGGTCGGGTCGATCCAGTCGACCTGCATGCCTTCGCCCAGCGGTGCGAAGCTGACCGCCAGCGCGGCTTCGGCCATGCCGTAAGACGGCACGAACGCGCGCGCATCAAAGCCGGCCGGCGCGAGCAGTTCGGCAAACTTCATGGCTACATCCGGGTGGATCGGCTCCGCGCCGATGCCGGCGATGCGCCAGTGCGACAGGTCGTACGACGCGATATCGCCTGGGCGGACGCGACGTGCACACATGTCGTAGCCAAACGGCGGGCTGTAAGCGATGGTCGCCTTCGACTCGCTCATGAGCTCCAGCCAGCGGCGGGGGCGCATCGCGAATTCGCGGGTGTCCAGGTAATCGATCGAGCGCTGGCCGCCCATGACGGTCAGCAGGCAGCCGACCAGGCCCATGTCGTGATAGAACGGCAGCCACGAGACGAAGCGATCGTCTTCGCGCAGCACCAGCCCGTGATTGATCGAGCCGTACAGGTTGGCGAGCAGGGCACGCTCGGTGATCACCGCCGCCTTGGGCGTGCCCGTGCTGCCCGAGGTGAACTGCAGGTACGCGACCTCGTCGGGGCCAATCGGCTCCAGCGCAATGGACTGCGCCGGGAGCGCGTCGAACGCCGACGGCTCGCCCCACATGACCACGTTGGTATCGCGCACGGCTTCACTCAGGAAGCCCTGAAACGTCTCGG
This sequence comes from Luteibacter sp., assembly GCF_036500425.1. Classification (GTDB taxonomy): domain Bacteria; phylum Pseudomonadota; class Gammaproteobacteria; order Xanthomonadales; family Rhodanobacteraceae; genus Luteibacter. The sequence goes on along the minus strand of NZ_DASYCB010000048.1, from coordinate 57,582 downwards.
ACGCCACGGCAAGTGCGGCATCGGATGCCTGCAGCATGCCGCGCAGCTTCAGCACGAAAGCGTCGTGGCCGCCCAGGTTGACCGCGGACGGCACGGCCACGGGCACCAGGCCCATGTACTGGCAGGCGAAGAAGAAGCGGAGGAAGTCAGCGTTGGTTTCCGCAACGATGGCGACGCGAGCGCCACGCGGCAGCTCCAGCGAAGCCAGGCGCTGCGCAAGGCTGATCGCCTGCGTTCGCAAGGTGGCGTAGGGCAGGGCGGTAACCAGCTTGCCGCCCGTATAAAAGTTCGCACCGGTAGTACCGGTCGCGGCATAGTCCAGCACCTCCGCCAAAGTGGCGAAGTCACCACGGCGCAAAGGCACCGAGTTGATGGTGGGCGTTGCCGCCGATGTGCGAGTAGGAAGGTTTCCGTCAGCGCTCATTTTCTTACCGCTATTTGACGCAGGCTTCGCGTCAGTTGGGGACAGCACCGGATGGTTGCAAGGTCATTACTGAACCTAATGGTACCCTAATTCGCGGCTATGTTAAGAATTTACTCAGATTTTCGTAAGTCCCTATACGCCCATCTTGTAAGTTTTGTGTGAGTTCTTAACCGTTTTGAGGTTATTTTCGGGTGTGGTCCCGGTTCCACTTCGCCATGTTCGCCATCGGCTGTTTCACATAGGGGCTTATGCTAATAAGCCAGAAAATCAACCGGTTAAAGGCAGTTCCCAGCCGATCCGAAGGGCGGTCGATATCGATGAAAAGCACCGCCCGGAGCTCGTCGGTGTCATTGTGAACTTCGTGTTCAAAACTGTCGTCGAAAAGTACGACCTTTCCTTCACGCCAGTGAAGGATCTCGTTGTCGACCCGGATCCAGACATTCTCCCAGTCGGCTGGGACTCGCAGGCCCAGGTGGGCCCGGATCACCGCCTTGGTCGGGCCCTTGTGAGCCTCGATGCGGTAGCGCGGCTTCAGGATCGAGAACATCGCGCTGCGCATGCCCGGGAGCGCATCCAGCGCGGCGGCGGTGCGCGGGCAGATCGCGCAGTTTTCGTCCACGCGTTTGCCGTAAACGTAGAAACCAAAGGTTTTCCAGTTATCGCCCTTGGAAATACGCTTCTGGTCGGGCGAGATCTGGTGGAACGCCGGGATGTCTTCCGGGTGCTCGAGCAAGTGGTCGAGTTCCTGGCGGATATCAGGCCATGCGGCTTCCAGGCGCGGCACCCAGTCGAACGTGTCGTTCGGCAGGACCGGCGTGGTGGCGACCAGTGAGTGCCTGGCCTGGAAACGGCCGCTCCAGCGCAGGAAACGCTTACCGCCACGGATGAGCACGCGACGCCACAGGGGCGCCTGCGCAGCGTTCGAAAGGGTCGTATTCACTTCGCCTCGGCTAGCAGGGCTGGTTCAAAGGGTGGATGGCAGGGAGGGCACGACGGCGGTGACCGCGCGTAACGCCTGTGCCAGTACATCGGGGTAAGGCGCGCGAGTATCCAGACCGAAGGTGGGTGAGCCGTTGTACTGAAGGCGCGCCATGACCGCGATCTTGTCACTCAGCTCGGAGCGGCTATGGTCTGGCTTGCGCGCATAGGCGGTCGCCAGGTCGATATCGAGCTTGATCACCAGTATCGGCCGGTAACGGGCCATGTGCTTGTACAAACGCTGCTCGCGCTGGGCCAGTTTGCGCACCACCCAGCTGTTGCTGCGCTCAAGCCCAAGGCCGGGGCCGTCATAGCGGAAGCCACTGACCTCGGCCTGCGGAAAGCGGTCGGTGATGACGAGCGTGCCACTTTCAGCAAGCCGGCACACCTTGCGCAGGTGCGCTTCACGCCAGATCGAGAGCCCGTACATGATCAACGCGCCCCACATGCCGGGGGCCTTGTTCTTCATGTCCTGCGCATGCGCCGCCTTGGCCGCCAGGCGCTTCTCCAGGCGCGGTCCGATCAGCGGCAAGTCCTTGATCTTGGCCCCGCTCTCGCCGGAAATCAGGCCGAGGTAGCGGCGTACCGTGGGCACGTGTTGGCCGAGGATTCGTGCGAGGTCGTGGGTGAGCGTGGACTTGCCGGTGCCATCGCAACCGACCACGGCGATCAAGCCGGGAATCGGCGGCAGAGGGGTGTCGTCAAAGGCATCGTGGCTCATCGCCGTGTCGACTCCAGGGCGGTTTGCGTGGCGCGCAACGAGGCTTCGAGCACGAAGCCGGGGGCGTCACGGCCATCGAGATCGAGGATGTGCGCCCCGTTGAAGGTCAGCAATGGGATGTTGGCGATCTTGGCGCGCAGCGACGAGAGCTTGTGGTCAGGCTTGCGCGCATGTGCCGTCACCTCATCCACGTTGAGCCGGATCAAGAGGGCGGGAACGCCAGACGCCATCCATGCATAGAGGTCCTGTTCGCGTTTGCGCAGCCAGCGCACCCACCATGAGCCGCCTTCGGTCTTGGCCAGTTCGGGGCCGTCGAACAGAAAGCCGGGGATCTCCGCTTGCGGATAGCGGTCAGTGACGACCAGCGTGCCCGCGCGACAAAGACGCAGCATGCGCCGGTATTTATGGGCTCGCCAGCGCGAAAGCAGGTAGATCGCCAGGGCGGTGACGCCACCCGGGGCCTGCTTGGGACGATCATGTACCCGATCGGATTTCCGGGTCAGGTAGCGGCCAAGCGGCGCCCCGACCACGGGCAGGTCGCGCACCCATTCGCCGATGCGTCCGGAGGACTGGCCAAGGTATAGCGGCTCGACCGGACCCAGCTCACGCAGGCGCGCCACGAGGGATTCGGTGAGTGTGGATTTACCTGATCCATCGCAGCCCGTAAGGGCGATGACCGGCAGGATATGGGGTGGATAATGGCGTTCGGACACGTGTGAGCCCACCAGGAACTCAGCTGCAGACAATACTATTTATGGTATGCCCCGTGGTCACGCCCGTCTACGCAACCTCCATGACAGGCTGGGGAACCGGTGCGCCTGTTATGCTTTTTAGTGCTCCCCTCCTTTGATACGGAAACTGCATGTCCGCCCAGCCTGACGTCATGGCTCCCCTGATCGCCATCATCGGTACCGATGGTTCGGGTAAATCGACCGTGAGCGATCACGTTGCCGAATGGGTGACCCGTTATGGCCCCGCTGGCCGCGCGCACCTGGGTAAGCAGTCGGGCAACATCGCGCGCGCCATGGCGCGTTGGCCGCTCATCGGGCCGCTGCTCGATCGAGCGATCAAGCGCAAGGTCGATGGCGTGAACGATCGGATCAAGGTCGACATGCAGCCGACGCTGCTCCCGGCCCTGGTGATCAGCGCCTTCACCCTGCGCCGCAAGCGTCGCTTCAAGCGCATGCTCGCGCTTCGCCGCGAAGGGCTAATCGTCGTCACCGATCGCTTTCCGCAGATCGAAATTCCCGGCGCGTACGATGGCCCGGGTTTTCCCGAGACGTCGAAGGGTTCGTGGATGGTGGTACGCCTCGCGCGTTACGAACACTCGGCATTCGAATGGATGGCGAGTCACCGTCCGGATCTCGTGCTGCGACTCAACGTGGATCTGGACGTGGCCTGCGCGCGCAAGCCCGATCACAGTCGTGACGCACTCGCTCGCAAGATCGCGGTGACGCCGCTGCTTCGTTACAGCGGCGCGCCTATTGCGGAGATCGATGCCAACCAGCCGCTTGACGCAGTCATTGCCGATGTCGATGCGGCGATCGCGAAGATGATGGCGGAACGCGGGTACGCGCCCACTGCATCGGCGCGCTGAAAGGCGTTGGCCGCAGCGCGGTCAGCCCTTGAAGGGATTCACCACGGTGACACTGTGTTCGACGACCAGGCCATCGTGCATATCCTCTGACCACACCACCGCCGCGCCGCTATCGATAGCGGCAGCGACGATGCTCGCATCATAAAACGAGAGCTGGTTTCTCGCGGCAATGCGGCGCGCAGTGTCGTGGATGCCTTCCGTCATGCTGACGACGGGGCAGAAATGCCGTATGTCCACCAGGAACAGGGCGATCTCCTGCCAGGACATGCCTGCCTTCTTACGGCATACGTTGGTCACTTCGTTCAATACCTGCACGCTGATCGACGGCCGGCGGGCCAACAGCTCTACGGCCTTGCGTTTCTTCGTGGCATCGGGCGAAAGCAGGTAAAGGACGATGTTGCTATCGAGGAACGTCAGCCCTTCCATCAGCGCTAGTTGGCATCGTCACGGTCAAAACGGAAATCGGCGGGCAGCCGGCTGGCCATGGCTTGCAGCCGTTGCAGTACTTCTTCATCGCGTGCGCCGCGTTCGACGGCGAACTCGCGAGCTCCCATGGCGTAAAGCACCACGTCATCTCCTTCTTTCAAGTCCAGTGCTGCCACGACAGCGGCCGGGAGGCGAATACCCAGGCTGTTGCCCCATTTCGATACACGCATCGTACACTCCATGGATATACAGTCAATATAAGTATATCCTCAGGCGCCGCACTCCCCGCAAGCCTCAGGCCGCCCGGCAGTACTCCATGAGCAACGAGGAAGGCAGCCGGCACGCCGGGTGCATGCGGCAGAGCTGCACGATGGAACCGGATACGCCACTCATCAAGCCCGGGGTGAACGCGTCGCGCGCCAGGCCGCCAACGATGCCGTGTTCTTCGATGCTGGAAAGAATCAGCGGAATGCCTGCCGGCGTGCTTGCGGGAACGATGCCTGGGGCGATGCGTGCAGCACGCGCCATGAGTTCCCATGTGCTGAGATCGCCGTGGCACAGGGTATGGCTGTGACCCCAGCCGCCACTGGCAGCGGCGCGCACGGCGCGCCGTAGCGTGTCCAGGTGGCGTGGGTGGTGGGTGCGTTCGTAGAGATCAGCGGCAGCGAAGCCGATGCCGACGCTGCCATGGCACCAGGTATCCGCGAAATCGCGGCTCTCAGGTTTTCGCACATCGGTCCAGTTGCCCGCGTCGCTGAGGAATAGCGATTCCTCGAAATCAAACGCGCGCTCGGCGAGATCCAACCAGCGATGGCGATCCGTGGCATCGCCCGCGTCGCTAAGGCCAAGGCGGGTCAGTGCCCAGCCCGTACCGGTAGCGCCATGCGCGAAGCCGCCGATGGGTTCGTCGAAAATCGATGCCGGCCAGCGTGCGCCTCGGTGGTCGACAATGGCGGTGGTTTCGAGCCGAAGGCCTGCGCGTCGAGCAAGCGTCAACCAGCGGCGTTCGCCGGTGGCTGCCGCCAGGTTAAGCAAAGGGACGATCGCGCCGCCCACGCCTTCGAGGATATCGAGTACGCGTTCGTTCTCGATATCCCACGTTTCCATACGTGCGGCCTGGCGGATCGCATCTTCCAGAAATCCCTCGTCAGGGCGAAGGTGGTCAAGCGTGAGCCACATCTGTACCTGCGAGGCGAGGCCGATAAAGCCACCGATGGCCTCCGGCTCTTCCGTGTCTTCGGCGGTTCGCATGACGCGCAACACGCCTTGCAACGCATTCACGACATCGTCGACCTCATCCACCCGCCCGTGACGCATTTCTTCCGCATAAGCGGCAAGCGCCAGTGCGATGCCACCAAGGCCGACGTAGAGGTTAGGTTGCAGCGTACGCATGGCCCAGCCGCCGCGGCCGAGTATCGGGCTGATCCAGGTCATCGTGCCGTCGTCACCGCGCACCGAGAGCTTTAGCAGTTGCTCTACGGTCTCGCGTGCCATCAAGCGACGGCGTCGATCGACATCGCCGTGGTGCGGGTACTTCGCGGTCAGATCGTAAGGTGATCGCTTATCGTCATTAAGCCGCACGTTCAGGTGGGCGGTGACCAGGGCGCCGCGGATGGTCAACTCTTCGAGATCCATGCGCATGTCGATCCATGCCTGGAATACTTCATCCATCTGGGCCTGGCCAAGCACGTTGACGAACACCGGGATATCACCAAAGCGCATGTCATCGATTTCCGCAGCGATGCTGCGCGAATCCGACGGCGCGATAGGTTGCGCGGCGGCGTTCTTCTCCAGAAGGTCACGAGCGCGGTCGATGGCCGCCGCCTCATCGTGCAGGGACGCCGGGTGCCACAGCATGCGCATGACCTCCACGTAGGCCTGCGTCGGGCGGCGGATGCGGCGGATGCGCGTACCCAGGAAAGGCTGCATCAGCGGGAGCAGGGTGCCCTGGCTAAGGCGGGAGGCCAGCGTGTCGGTCATGCCGCGGAAACCTGCGACGATGTCTTCCCAGAAGCGGGAGATATCGGGATTGGCACAGGGATGATTCTTGCCGATATCGATATCGACGCTGACCAGGCCGACGCGGGCGCGTGTCGTACCGCCGTCGATGATCTCGGGTACGCGGATCTTGGGCTGTTCCCCCTGCAGCGCACCGATCGCGGAGATGTCCACACCATCCAGGCCGAGGACCGGCGCACGGAATGGCACGAGGCCCGTGCGCAGTACGGAAGCCCGAATGAGCGATTGCGCGAGGTCCACCGCCTGGCCCTTGCCGGTGGGTGGCACCGGGACCTCCGTCACGAAGAGGCTCTCGACATCGACCACATAAGGCACGGCGGACGAAGCGATGAGATTCTCGTAGTGGATGTCCGTGCCGCCGAGCAGGCGCATCACAGCCAGCCAGCGGCCGATGTTCTGGTAGAACACACCGAGTTCGATATCGTCGACACAATGGATATGCGCGACATAGCGCGCCCAGCCGTACTCACCGCGGTCAAGAACCGCGGGCACGCGGATGCGGCATGAATCACCCGGCATCAGGGCTTCGAGAAAGTCATCGAGCGCCGCATCGACACGCAGGGAGCGTGGCTTGTACATCAGCGTCGCCCCGGCGAACGTCAGGCGCGCGACAGATTGCCCTCCTTCGTGGACGTCGCCTTCGCCAAGGTCGATCGCGCGCAGGGTGCCGAGATCAACACCGGCGAACGTGCAGAGCGCATCGCGGTCGTGGACAAGACGGGCGAGCAGGGTGGTGATCGCGGTGCATTGCTGGTCGAGCGCCTTGTTGAGCCGCGGTTTGAGCGCAGGGTAACGTTGCGTGATCGCAGCGACGAACGCGGGTGTCGTCGCATGCGCGACGAAGGCCCGGAAGCCCGCTTCTTCATCAGCGGGAAGGTCGCCGGAAAGTCGTGCAGCGTGTAGTTCAAGCAGCAATACCCGGTTGAGTTTGCGCGCGGCGTTCTCGCACAGCGCGTGGTCAGCGGTCGCCGCGATGCGTAAGCGTTCATCCGGGAGCAGGCGCGACTGGTTGGCGATAGCAGTGGCCAGCGCGTCGCGCGCGTCGGCGATCAGGTAGGCAATAACAGGGGCGAAAGCATTCTGCGACGCCGAAGCATCCATGGGCCGATCCTGGAAAGTCCGAGGTGATCCTGAAAGGGAGAGATAGCCGTGGTGGTTAGCCACGGCTATCGCCGCTACTGCGTATTAGCAGCAGAGGCCCGGCCGGGAAGCCGTACACGAGCTGCAGTTGGAGGCGAGCGCCATCTCGGCGTTCGTCATGGCCACCATGGTCTGCGCCTGGCCCTCGGTATAGAGGGAGCCAGCCGGATTGTCATACCCACCTACGCTATCCGCACCACTCAGCCACCCGGCCAGGATCTTGTCGGTCTGCATGGAACACTCCTTGGTGTAACGGGTATGCGCCCGGAGGATGGAGCACGTGTCGCAGCGGGCGCGTCCACGACAACGCTGGCCGATTCTGCGCCGGGCGGCAAGGGATAGCATGCGCGCTGCCGTTTTTGCGCCGCGAACGCATGCGATGCTCATGCGTTGCTCTGGCACGATGCACGGAAGCGGCATCAATGAAACAAGGGGAGTGTGTGTTGATGATCGTGCGGCGCTTTGTCCTTCGCCACCGCGGTCTCGTTCTTGCCGCCATCGCACTTTCTTGCCTTAGTGCCGTGTGCACCATGGCGCTTCTCGCGCACATTAATGGCATGGCCACGGCAGGCCCGGATCATGGCCCTTCTGGTTGGCTGTCGGGTGTGGCGTGGCTTATCGCCGTGTTGCTCGCCGGCGTCGCCTCCCAGGCCATTCTCGCGAGGTTGGGCGGTGATCTTGTCGCCCAGCTGCGCGCGGATCTTTCGCGACGCTTCGTTCGGCTGGAATACGAAGCCCTGGCGAACGATAAACACGCCATCTTCGGTTCCCTGATCGAGGACGTCGCCGCGATCGCCCCGCTCGTGCTGGTTGCGCCCATGCTTGCGTACAACGTGTTGCTGGTGGTTCTGTACACGGCTTACCTGGCCAGCGTTTCCACCGCACTGCTCGGCATCCTGGTCGGCTTCCTTGGTGCAACGGCGATCGCATCGTTCCTTCTGGAGCGCTTTCTTCGCGGTCGGTTTGATGCCTTGCGCGAGGCGAACGAAAAGGTCTTCGAATACTTCCGCTACCTTAGCGAAGGGAAAAAGGAAATGGCACTCAACGCGGCGCGTGCACGCCATGTGGCAGATGCCTTGCTCGGTCCTGCCATCGGCCGTGCGCGCCGCTTGATGACCCAGGTACATACGGGGCTCGGCTTTAATGAGGCCTGGTCGTCAGCGGTGGTTTATGCGTCTGTCTTCGTGATTGTCTACGTCGGCTACACCGCCTTGTCGCTTCCGGCGAGCACGGTGACCCGCTTCGTGATCGGCGCACTTTTCCTCGGCGGGCCCGTCGCTTTCATCACCAGCGCCGCTCGCCAGGTGGGTGTGGGTACGGCAAGCCTTCGCCACCTGCAGAAGGTGGGGCTCGATCTTTCGGGTGATATCGACGATGCGGCGTCCTCTAAAACGCCCTCGACGAGCAGGCCGTGGCAGCGCATGAGCCTGAGCGGCGTGAGTTATGCGTACCCTGCCGACAGTGCGGATCGCGTGGCCCTGGGGCCCGTCGATCTCGATATCCAGCGTGGCGAACTATTATTCATCGTCGGCGGAAACGGCAGTGGCAAATCCACCTTGCTGCTCGTCCTGGCATCGCTGCTGGCCCCTACCGCCGGCGAGGTGCGGGTGGATGGCGCGCCTGTGGCACAGGATCGGGAACGGCATCGTCAGCGCTTCACCGGGGTGTTTGGCGATTTCTTCCTCTTTCCCCATGTATTGGATGATGAAGGGCACGTGCTTGACGACGACCGCATCCGCGCACTTCTGCATGCGTTGGGGCTGGGTGCGCATGTCGATGTTTCGCGTGGTGAACTGTCGAAGCTCACGCTCTCGACCGGCCAGCGCAAGCGTCTGGCGCTGCTGCAGTGCTATGCGGAAGACCGCGAAATCTTTTTCTTCGATGAGTGGGCGGCGGACCAGGACATCCACTTTCGCGACTACTTCTACCGCACGCTTCTTCCCGAGCTGAAGGCGCGTGGGAAAACGGTTGTCGCGATCAGTCACGATGACCGTTACTTCCATCTTGCGGATCGCGTGGTGAAGCTGGATGCGGGGCGCATCGTCTCCGATATGCGTCAGACAAGCATCGTCACCGCATAAGCCATTCACCTGAATTGCGGCAATCTAATACGTGCGGTGTGCCGAATACGCTCATTCCGCAAGGGGTACGTTGCGCACTTTCTGACCAGAACGGGCGTTACGCTAGGGTCTCCAACCACCACAGCAGGAGATTCACCATGCGTATTTTTGCCCGCTCCGCCGTCGCCGCGCTTGTCCTTGCCCTGTCGTTTGCCGCTGGCAGCGCGATGGCCGTGACCACCCACTCCGTGTCCACTGGCTATCGCGCACAGCTTCCGACGCAGCCTGTCAATTGCAAGAACCCGGCGGAGTGCAGCGTCAAATTCAACTGATCGGCAAGGCGATCAGCTTGATGTAGAGGATGTTGTAACGATGATTGCCGTGCTTGCTTGCCTTGCATCACCGGTTCGTGCGAACGGCCGGTGATGCGAGGCGCTTGCGCCGCGCCAGTGCTGGGGCCACCAGCAACGTGCCTGAAATGCCGAGTGAGAGCACCGCCTGGCAGCGGACCATGTCCGGCTCGAGCAGGGTGATGCCGGTCAGCGCCAACGCGATGCTGGCGAGCATGCCGCCCAGTGCCGTGCCGTGCCAGCCGTGGCGCAGCGACACCGCGAACATGGGCAAGAGCAGGGCAAGCCGCGCGGCCTGGCGCAACAGGTCCTGGTCGGTTGCGAGCGCGACCCAGGCGAGGCCTGCGCACATGGGGATCACCCAGCCGACGAGGTCACGCGCCAGGGCGCTCCGCCAGAGCATGGTGAGGCGCGAGCTCGTCACGCCGGCCGCCCGCTCGTGGATCGCGAGGATCGTCGGTGTCAGGGTCAGTGCGCCCAGGTAGGCACCCAGGAGGTAGGCCCAGAAATACATGGACGCGGAAATATCCGGCCAGGCGCCGGGGTTCGACATCAGGGCGGCTTCGAGTTCCATCGTGGTGGCGACGGCCGTGACCGCCGCGCATCCCAGGGTTGCCGTGAGCAATACGCCAACCCGGAGCGTCCCATCGGGAGCGCGTAACGGCCAGCGTTCGCGGAGTGGCCTGACGACGGGGATCCACAGCAACACCATGGGCACGGCGGCCGCCAGCGACCATGCCGCGCCAAACTGCGGCTCATTAAGCAGGGCGGTTTCGAACGAAGGCAGGGCTTCGCCAAGGATCAGGGCGGGCCAGTAACGGACTGGCAGCAGGAAAAGGCAGGCGAGGCGCAGGCCCGCGGTGAGCATCCAGTGCGAAACGGTGAAGTATCGGGCGAGTTCATAGCATGCCGCGTACGCGGCCGCGATCGCGAATTGCTGGGTCCAGGTGGTCTTGTGAGCCGTGCTTCCGTTCACGCCTACTCCCCGTTGAGTGTCGGTGTTCGCTAAGCGTGCCATGAACGAGGCGCAAAATCCTGCTGGTTCGGGAGCCACTTTGCACTTCTGTGAAGGTGTGCCGATTCTGCGCCTAATATGCCGAAACGGTGTGAAACGGCCGCCCGGCCCTCAAGCCGGGCGGCCTTGGCACCTGGGTGGACTACTTCCGTTTCAGATCGTACCGATCCAGTTCCATCACCTTTGCCCATGCGGCGACAAAGTCACTGACGAACTTCTTGCCGGAGTCGTCCTGGGCGTAGACCTCGGCCAGGGCGCGGAGCACGGAGTTAGAGCCGAACACCAGGTCGACCCGGCTGGCGGTCCAGCGCGCGGTGCCGCCACCGCGTTCACTGCCCTCAAAGGTATGCCGGGCCGGCGAAGACGGCTTCCACTCGTACTTCATGTCGAGCAGGTTGCGGAAGAAGTCGGTCGTCAGCTGGCCGGGGCGATCCGTGAGGACGCCCGTTTTGCTGCCGTCGACGTTGGCACCGAGTACGCGCAGGCCGCCGACCAGGGCGGTCATCTCCGGCGCGGTCAGGGTGAGCAGCTGTGCCTTGTCGATCAACAGGGCTTCGGCCGGCACGCTGTAGTGGCCCTTCACATAGTTGCGGAATCCATCGGCGATCGGCTCCATCGACTCGAACGAGGCCACATCGGTCTGCTCCTGCGTGGCGTCGGTGCGACCCGGCGAGAACGGCACGGTCACCTCGTGGCCTGCGTCCTTCGCCGCCTTTTCGACGGCTGCGCCGCCCGCGAGCACGATCAGGTCGGCCAGCGAGATGTTTACCCCGGCTTCCTTGCGAAGGCCCTCGAGCTTGTCGAGCACCTTTGCAAGTTGCGCCGGGTTGTTCGCACGCCATTCCTTCTGTGGGAACAGGCGGACGCGCGCGCCATTGGCGCCGCCCCGCTTATCGCCGCCGCGGAAGCTGGATGCCGATGCCCAGGCCGTCGAGACCAGCTCGGCCACGGATAGACCCGAAGCCAACACCTTCGCCTTGAGCGCCTTTACGTCAGCATCGCCGACCGCCGCGTGGTCGGCCTTAGGCACTGGATCCTGCCAGATCAGCTCTTCCTTGGGTACTTCCGGGCCGAGGTAGCGCGAGAGCGGGCCCATGTCGCGGTGGGTCAGCTTGAACCAGGCGCGGGCGAAGGCGTCGGCGAACTGATCCGGGTTCTCAAGGAAACGGCGCGAGATCTTTTCATAGGCCGGGTCCATGCGCAGCGACAGATCGGTCGTCAGCATGGTGGGCAGCTGCTTCTTGGTCTTGTCGAAGGCCAGCGGGATGGATGCCTCGGCGTTCTTGGCGACCCACTGGTTCGCACCGGCGGGGCTCTTGGTCAGCTCCCACTCGAAACCGAACAGGTTTTCGAAGAACAGGTTGCTCCACTGGGTGGGCGTCTGCGTCCAGGTGACTTCGAGGCCGCTGGTGATCGCATCCGCGCCTACGCCACTGCGCAGGTCGTTGTGCCAGCCAAGGCCTTGCTGTTCGAGGTAGCCCGCTTCGGGCTCGGCCTGGACGTTCTTCGCGTCTCCCGCGCCATGGGTCTTGCCGAACGAGTGACCGCCAGCGATGAGCGCGACCGTCTCTTCATCGTTCATGGCCATGCGCGCGAACGTTTCACGGATGTCGTGCGCGGCTGCGACCGGGTCCGGGTTCCCTTCCGGGCCTTCCGGATTCACGTAGATCAGGCCCATCTGAACCGCGCCCAGGGGGTTCTCGAGGTTGCGGCCGCCTTCGGTGCGGTCCTCCTCCTTGCCGTGCAGGTGCGGGTCGGCCACGAGCACGCCATCGTCCTTCGGGGTGACCTTGCCATAGCGGTTATCGCCACCGAGCCATTCGGTTTCGGTCCCCCAGTACACGTCGTGATCGGGTTCCCAGGTGTCCTCGCGGCCACCGGCGAAGCCGAAGGTCTTGAAGCCCATGCTCTCCAGCGCGACGTTGCCCGCGAGAATGAGCAGGTCGGCCCAGGAGATCTTGTTGCCGTACTTTTGCTTGATCGGCCAGAGCAGGCGGCGCGCCTTGTCGAGGCTGACGTTATCGGGCCAGCTGTTCAGCGGTGCGAAGCGCTGCTGGCCACGGCCACCGCCACCACGGCCATCGCCGATGCGGTAGGTGCCAGCGCTGTGCCAGGCCATGCGGACGAACAGGCCGCCGTAGTGGCCGAAGTCGGCTGGCCACCAAGGCTGGGAATCGGTCATCAGGGCTTCGAGGTCTTTCTTGAGCGCCTGGTAGTCCAGCGACTTGAACGCCTCGGCGTAGTTGAAGCCTTCGCCCAGGGGATTGGATCGTGACGAATGCTGGTTGAGCAGATCGACCCTTAGTCGGTTGGGCCACCAGTCCTGGTTGGTCTGGCCGCCGCCCGCGGCATGGTTAATCGGGCATTTCGATTCATTCGACATCGCGTTTCTCCTCTGGGGTTGGCTTCGGAGACGCACGACGTGCCCGCGTCCCGTGACTAATGCAACAGCTCGATCATAGGCTGCTCGATGAACATTGCAGAAATTGATTGATCTTATGAAGCCAAGAGGCTGCGCCTATCGAATCCGCAAAAAAAACGCCACCGCAAGGGCGGTGGCGAGGGAGATTTGCGTTGCCCTTTCCCTGGGCGAATCGTTACGAACCAGGTCCGGCGCCCCGGGAGAGGGCGCCGGACTAGCGGGGCAGGATCAGAAGTCGTATGTCGCGGTCAGGCGGGCATAACGCGGGTTCTGGAAGAACTGGCCCAGGTCGTAGTTGTTGAGCACGGTCTGCGGCAGGGCTTCATACGTCGCGTAGCTGTTGAGCGGCTTGCGCTCGTTGGTGACGTTGAACACGCTCAGGCCGAAAGCGAGCTTGTTCTCGAAGTACGACGGACGGTACGTGACCGCGAGATCGAGCTGGCGGTACCACGGGTTGCGCTTGTCGCCCGGGTGCGAGGGCTGGCCGTTGCAGTTGTGGTACGACGAGCCGTAACCGATCGGATCGGGATCGGCCTCGCCATCCAGGAAGCCCAGGCACGACTTCGGCGAACCCGAAGCAAGACGCAGGTTGCCGGAGACCAGCCACTGGTCGGTGAGCTGGTAAGCGCCGTAGGCCTTGATCTGGTGCGTGCGATCGTTGGCGAGCAGGCCGTTGGCGTTATCCATCAGCAGAGCCGAATCCCAATCCTGGGTCTTCGAGATGTCGGTCTGGCCGATATCGGACTTGGTCTGGCCTTCCGTGTTGCCGTACGAGCGCGAGAACGTGTAGTCGAGGCGACCCTGCCACTTTCCGTCGAACGGGTGCTCGAGGTACATGTCGAGCGCGTAGTACGAGCGCTTCGCCTTCTGCGCGAAGCCCCAGTCCTGCTGGTTCATCTTCACTTCGGTGCGGCCGGAACCATCGACGTTGGCGAGGCTGAAGGTGTTGGTGTCGCCCGGGTTGAAGATGATGCAACCGGGGATAACGACGGAATCCGGATCCAGGCCTTCACGCGTCATCTTCTCGCCGATCTTGCCGGTGTCGCACACGTCATCGATCGCAGTACGCAGCTTACGCACCGTGACCTTGGCGCCGGTCACCCACTCGGAACCCAGCTGCTTATCGAAGCCGAAGATCGCTTCATCCTGGTACTGCGATTTCAGGTCACGCGCGGCGACCGACTGCGCGTCGATCGGCTGGCCGAACTCGCCATCGGGCGAGACGATGCCCTGGCCCAGCGGGGTGAGGCCGGTCGGACGGCCATTCGCATCGATGCCGGTGTAGTTGAAGTACTCGTAGGTGTACGTCGACGACGAGGCGCCGCGCACGGCCACGTTGTTCGGCAGGGCGAGGTAGTAACGGCCGAGGTTGCCGTAGATCTTCAGGCTCGAATCACCGAAGACGTCCCACGAGGCGCCGAGGCGCGGGGCCCACTGTGCCTGGTTGTTGACGTACGGCTTGTTCTTGTCGTTGAAGTTCTTGAAGCCATCGTTACGCACACCGATGCTGACGAGCACCTTGTCGTTGACCTGCCAGCGATCCTCGAGGTACTGGGCGCGCTGGTCGAGCGACATGTTGGTCACGCTCGAAAAGATGACGCGACGGGTGTAGTAACCATCGCCACCCGGGGCGCCGACGCCCTGGCCCACGCTGATCGGGGTGTCCGGGTTGGCGGAGTGGAAGTAGCGCCAGTAGTAGCCCGGGCCACTCGTCGAGGTGCCCTCGTCGATACCCTTGTAATGCATGTTATCGATACCACCGGCCAGGTGGTGATCGCCGAGCTGCCACTCGAGGTCGAGGCGCAGGCCGTGGGTGCGGGTGCCCGCAGACGGATCCTGGCTCGTCTGCGACGAGTTGAGGTTGGTGATCGGTGTGCCGCCGTTGAGCGCCGGGTTCTGCAGGGCCGGGTTGAAGATGTACGGCTGCTGGTCGATGTTCGGCGTCGAGTTGGTCAGGTAGTCATCCGTCCAGCCCTTGGCATACGTCGCCGACAGCGTGATGTCGTCGGTGATGTACGAGGTGTACTTGGCGATGGCGAACTTGGACGTGATCTTCGACGTATCGGCGAGTGCACCGGTGCGGCCGGAGTCCTCGCGCGTGTCGTAGTTGTATCCGGTGTAGTAACCGCGCTGCTCGTCGGTCGAATGGATACCGGTCAGTTCGAGGATGTTGGAATCGTTGATGTTCCAGTCGATCTTCGCGTAGATCTTCGGCAGGTTGTACTTGTAGTGGTTCGTCGCGACCGGGTTGGCCTCGGCGTTCGACGTGCTGTCGCCTTCCGACTTTTCAGCCTCGGCAGCAAGGAAGAAGAACAGCTTGTCCTTGATCAGCGGGCCGCCGACATAGGCGCTGTAGGTCTGGGTCCACTTGGTGTTGTCATCGCCCGAGCGGTACAGGGCGCCGACCTTGCTCGTATCCTGGTAGCCGTAGCCTGCCGGGAGCTGGCGGTTGCCGTAGTAGACGTTGCCCGGATTGGATGCGGCGAATTTCGGCTCCCAGAGGATCTGCGCACCGAAGTGCCAGTCATTGGTGCCGCGCTTGCCGACCTGCGAAATCACGCCGCCATCCGAGCGGCCATACTTGGCGGAGTAACCGCCCGTATAGACTTCCTGCTGGTCGATCGCGCCGTATGGAAGACCAACGCCGCCGAGAGCCTTGTAAGGATCGGTCGTGTTGTAGCCGTTGACGTAGTACGCGTTTTCAGACGCGCCCGAACCACCGAAGGAGATGGTGCGGACACGGCCGTTGCCGAGCGTGCTGTTACCCGGCACCGCACCGGGAGCGAGCAGGGCGATGGCTTCGGCGTTGCGGCCGAGCGGCAGGCGGGCCAGCGTCTCGGAGGTCACCACCGTGCGCGAGTCGACCTGCGAGGTATCGATCGGCGGGAGCGTGTTGGCGCTGACGGTCACCGAGGCGAGCGACTGCGCGTCGGCGGCGCTGGCGGCCGCTGCGGCGACGAACGAGACGTCGGTGCTACCACCGACCTTGATGGACACGTTCTTGCGGGAATCGACGACGGCACCGTCTTTCTTCGCATTGACCGTGTAGCTGCCGAGCGGCAGGTTGTTGATGTTGTAGTGACCCTGGGCATCGACCGGCACTTCGCGGGTCAGGCCGTTGGTGCCATTCACCTGGACGGTGGTGACGCTGCCAGGCTGGACGGCACCGGCAATGGCACCGGTGGTGGCCTGCGCGTGGACGCCCCCGGTCAGGCCAAGACCCGCCGCCAAGGCGAGCGCGAGCGTCGACCGACGCAGTGTCTGCGCCGATACGTTGTTGCTGAACATCATTTTGTCTCCCCAGATGGCCTTGCGGCCGCAGAATGCGGGCACATAGGCACCCGCAAAAAAACTCAAAATGTTGTGCAAACCTTGCGGTGGAACCGTAAGAAGAGCAGCCCTGCCCGTCAGTACTCCCCGGAAGTTATGATTCCGTACGTAATACTGTCCATCAGACTTTTTCCTATACGCGGCAATTACTGCCATCGCAAGAAAATGCGATTTTTGCCGAAACGGCGCACGCCATAGCGATGGAGCGCGGTGCGACACCTGTGGTTGTCACCGAATTTGCCCTACGATCCGGCGATGACGACGCCTACTCCCATTCCCTCTCGTTCGGGCCGCCTCGCCGTAGTCGGCATGGGCATGACCCTCGGTTCCCACCTCACGCCGATCTCGCGGAGCCATATCGAGCAGGCGAACGTGGTGTTTGCCGCGCTCTCCGACAACCTGGTCGAGGAGTGGCTGAAGCGAATGAACCCGGATGTGCGGAGCCTCCAGGGCAACTACGCCGAAGGTAAGTCGCGCATGCTGACCTACCGCGAATGGCTCGACCTGATCATGGCCGAGGTGCGGGCGGGGAAGGAGGTCTGCGTCGTGTTCTACGGGCACCCCGGGATCTTCGCGTGGACCCCGCACAAGGCGATCGAAGCCGCGCGGGCCGAAGGATTCGAGGCGCATATGGAGGCAGGGGTCTCATCCGAAGATTGCCTGTACGCCGACCTGGGCATCGACCCAGGCCGCTTCGGTTGCCAGCACTTCGAGGCCAGCCAGTTCGTGCTTTATGACCGGCAGCTCGATACGGCGGGCTATGTCATCTTGTGGCAGGTGGCGCTGGTGGGTGACACCACCCTGGCCCGACTCAGCTCCACCGGCCCGGCCTATCGCCAGGTGCTGGTCGACCGCCTCAGCCGGGACTACCCGCTGGATCACGAAATCATCATTTACCGTTGCGCGACGCTGGCTATCGATGCCCCCCGCATCGACCGTGTAAAGTTGCGAGACCTGCCCCAGGTGGAGATGACCGTATCCGAGACGGTCATCCTGCCCCCGGCACGGGAAATGCAGCCGGTTGCCGAGGTCTGGCAGCGGGTGAAGGCGCTCGACCAGCAAGCAGAGATCGTCACGTAACCGTGACATAATCGGCTTGACGCAAGGGGGCGGGGGCCTTCCGCGTTTACAGGGGATTACTGATGTCTGATTCGATCGATTTACTCGAAGCCGTCGGCCGCGATGCGTCTTTGCGTCGCTTGCCGCCGGACGAACTTGCCCGGCGGCTGAAAGAAGCCGGTGCTTCGGATGTGCTAGCAAACGCAGCAGGGCAGCGTGACAGCGCCGTGCTTTGCGAGGAATTTGGCGTCCGTTTCATGGGGGCGCCGAATCACGGCAATGGCAGCTACACCGATGTTCCGCCACCGCTCAGCGTTCCCGCCCCAGGGGATGACGAGGAAGAGGGTGAAGACGACGATGAGCCGCAAAACCTCACCGGTTCTGCGAAGGTCCACTGAGGATACGCATATGACGACGAAGCTCCGGCGGCACGCGATGATCTGGCTGGCCGGAGCCGCGTTCGCGTGTTCCGCAGGGTCTGCGGTATGCACGCCGGCTGGAGTTGACGTCACGGCGCTGCTTGACCAGGCCGATGCCATCCGATCGACGGATCACACGCGCTTCGCCGCCATACTCGCGCAGGTGCATGCCGAGAAGGGGCCGCTGACGTCAGGGCAGCGCTGGCGCCTTCGCATGCTGGACGGGGTCGAGGCACAGTTCCAGGGGAACTACGCTGAGGCCGAAAAGGTCGCGCGTGATGTTCTCGACAATTCGGGCCACCCCGGGCTGAGCGCCAGGGCGATGGGTATGCTGATACAGAATTTCAGCATTAACCATCGCTATGAGGAAGCGTTCACGCTCGCGCGGCGTGCGGTCGCCGTCCTCCCGGGGTTGAAGGATCCTGTCGCTCGCCAATCCCTGCTTTCCAATCTTTCGCAGTCCATGAACGACGCAGGGCATCCCGATCTTGCGATCAAGTATGCGCAGATGATGCGGTCGGACCTCTCGCCGGGCGAGTCACCTTGCATGTCCATGTCGGTCGAAATGGCAGCGCGTTACACCCAGAAGATCTCACCGGAGAGCCCTGAGCTCTCACAGGCCATCGACGAATGCACTCGTGCGGGCGCGACGGTCTGGGCGAACATGAACTGGCTGACCAAGACCGCTCGCTTCATTGAAATCGGAAAGCCTGATACCGCGCTGGCGATCCTTGATCGCATCGCCCCATCGATTGAGAAGATCGGCTATTTCCAGGGCAAGGCGGCGCTGTACAGTCAGCGCGGAAATGCCTATCTCGCGCTGAATAAGGACGCTGATGCGCGCAATGCCGCGCTAGCGACCGTGGCATTGTTCCGTCCAGGTTCCATGGATACCTTCCTGAGAGATGCCTACCATGTGCTATACGAGGTGGAACGACGGGCAAAACGTGATTCCGTCGCGCTAGCGTACTACCAGAAGTATGCGGAGCAGGAGCGGGGCAACCTCGATGATCTGACCGCTCGCACACTTGCATATGAGGCGGTGCAGCAGCGCGCGCTTCTGCAGGGGCTGGAGGCCGAAAAGCTCGCGCACCAGAACAGCGTCCTTCAGCTCGAGCAATCGCTAACGTCGAAGGCCGTGGAAGCAGGCCGGCTTTATATTGCGCTACTGGCGGTGCTCCTCGCGTCGGTCGTGTTCTGGTTGATCCGGACCAAGCGTTCGCAACTACGTTTCAAGCGCATGTCCTGCCAGGATGGCCTCACGGGTGTCGCCAACCACCAGTACTTCATGACCGAGCTTGAGCGAGGGCTGCACGATCTCGAACGCCGTAACGCGCCCGCGTGCCTGGTCTTGCTGGATCTTGACCATTTCAAGCTGGTGAATGACACCTACGGTCACGCTATCGGCGATGCAGTGCTTAAGTGTGCTACCGCGACTTGCCGGCAGCAGCTTCGCCCCGTCGACCTGCTCGGGCGCCTGGGCGGCGAAGAGTTCGGTATCCTCTTGCCCGAGTGTCAGGCTGAGCAGGGTCTGGTCATCGCAAACTGCATTCGCGCGGCCCTGGAAGCCGCACCCCTGGCAGTCGATGGCCACGTCGTCACATACTCCGCCAGCATCGGTGTGGCGTGCACGAGAATCTCCGGTTACGGATTACAGCGGATTCGCCGCGAAGCGGACGCTGCCCTGTACCGGGCGAAGAACATGGGACGTAATCGTGTAATGACCGATTTCCAGGACATGGGGTTCGCCAACGCGTGAAGCTCGCTTTGATGTCCCATTGCGCGCGCGGCTGGCTCATCGGGGGATTTGCCGCGCTGCTGCTCACGGTCGCCGGCGGTACCTCGTCGACTGAGCGCACTGTCGATGCTTTCCTCGCCACGGCCCAGGCGATCCAGCTGAAAGATCACCCGCGGTTCGCCGCCATGCTGGCGCAGTTCCACGCTGATGAGCCGGAGATGACGCCTTCGCAGCGTTGGCGTCTGCGATATCTGGACGCTTGGGAGGCCAGCTTTGCCGGGCGATACCTGGAAGCGGCAGAGACCTACAAGGACATCATGGCGCATTCCGGCGACGCGACGCTGGCTGCTAAATCGATGGGCAAGCTGGTTTCAGCTTACGCCTCCACCGGACACTATGAGGAAGCATTCACGCTCGCAGAGCAGGCGGTTGCGATGCTGGATCATACGCAGGATCCCGAGGCCCGATATGCTCTGCTAGCCAACCTCTCGCAAGGCTTGAATTTCGCTGGGCAACCTGAAATCGCGATTCGCTACGCGGTGATGATGCGTGATGTAGTCCCGAAGGACGAAACCATGTGCCATCCGATCGGCGCCGAAGTGGCCGCTCGCTACAGTACGCATAAGCTGCGGTCTTCTGATCCGCTGTTCAAGCGCGGGATCGATGCGTGCGATGCCATGGGCGACGTGGTTTACGCAAATATGCTATGGCTCACGCATAGCGAAATCCTGGTCGAAGAGCACAAGCCGGCAGAGGCGTTGGCCGTACTGGATCGCATCGCCCCATCGGTCATGCAGACGAACTTCCATGCGGCACTCACCTCCCTGACGACGCAGCGCGCCCAGGCGCTTTCCGCGCTGCGGCGCGATAAAGAGGCAGAGCAGAAGGCGCGCGAGGTCGTTGGCATGTACGGAGAGGCGGACATCGACTTCTGGCTTCGTGACGCATATGAGGTGCTCTATAACGTCGCCAAGCGACGTGGCGATTCGGCCGCGGCTCTCGAGTACTTCCAGAAGTTTTCCGAGCAGGACCATGGCTACCTCGACGATGTGACGGCGCGCACGCTCGCATACCAGGCGGTCCAGCAGCGGACGCTGGTGGAGAAGGTCGAAGCGGAGAACCTTGCTCGACAGAACCGTGTGCTGCGGGCAGAACAGCTCCTGACGACGAAGTCGGTGGAGATCGGTCGTCTCTACATCGTGTTGCTGGCGGTCGTGGTGCTGTCTGTGGTGTTCTGGCTGTTTCGCGTCAGGCGCTCGAAGCGACGCTTCCAGTGGTTATCACAGCACGATGGTCTCACCGGCATTTTTAATCACCAGCACTTCATGGCTGAGCTGGAGAACGCGTTGGCGGACATGCACTGGCGCAAGGTCCCCTGTTGCGTGGTGCTGCTCGACCTGGATCACTTCAAGTCGGTGAATGACCACTATGGTCACGCGATCGGCGATGTCGTCCTGCAACACGTCGTGGACGTGTGCCGCGCACAACTCGGCCCCGGCGATATGGTGGGACGCCTGGGTGGCGAGGAGTTCGGTGTGTTGCTTCCTCAGTGCACACTGGAACGAGGCCTGGCGGTGGCCGAGCAGATCCGCATCGCGCTTGAGGAAAGCCCGGTGACGGTCGATGGCCATACCGTGGCTTGTCTAACCAGCGCGGGCGTGTCATCGACCGACCTGTCGGGATACGAGCTGAAGAAGTTGCGGAATGACGCGGACAACGCGCTTTACGAGGCCAAGCGGGGCGGGCGTAACCGCGTCATGGCGAGCACGCATCCCAAGGGTCTGCTGAGGGCGTGAAGCCATCAGCCTGGGATGACGGCGTCCCCCTTCGGCTGTGTTCGCAGGTAGTCGATCAACGCATCGAAAGCCATCGGCACAGCCCGATGAAACCCCTGCACGCTGTCACACCCCGCAGCCACCAGCCAGTTAAGCTGGGCCTGCGTTTCCACGCCTTCCGCCACCACGGTCATACCCAGCGTGTGTGCCAGGGTGATGATGGCCCGGCAGATCGACGCAGAACGTTCATGCGTGGCGACGTCGCTCACGAATGCCCGGTCGATCTTCAACGAATCGATCGGCAGGTCGCGCAGGTAAGCCATGCTCGAAAAGCCGGTGCCGAAATCATCGAGTGACACGTGTGTGCCCTGGGCACTGAGCCGGTGCATCGCCGCCATGGCGGCGCGCCGGTTGGACATCAGGCTGCTTTCCGTGAGCTCGATCGCCAACGCGCCGCGCGGCAGTTCATAGCGGGCAATGACCGCGGCCACGTCGGCCGCGACATCCGTGCGCTGGAACTGGACCGCCGAGACGTTTACCGCGATGGGGAGGTCGGCATAACCGGCACGGGCGAGCGCGACACGGCACTGTGCCGCGTCGTCGAAGACCCGGTGGCCGATGTCCACGATCAAGCCGGTCTCCTCGCTTAAAGGTATGAAGTCTTCCGGCGGGACAAAGGTGCCATCGGCGGCGGGCCAGCGCAGCAGTGCTTCGAGTTTCTGCACGCGGCCGGTGGATGCATCGAGGATCGGCTGGAAGTGCAGCACGAATTCGTTCTGTTCGGTGGCCTGGCGAATCCGTGAGGCCATGCGCAGGCGTTCGATCGAGCGCTCGGCCATGGAGGGTTCGAAGGGGCGGAGCGAGCCGGGGCCTTCGCCGTGGAAGTGCGCGGCCATGGCTGCGCTGGCAATGATCTGCTCGGCGCTGGTGCCATCGGCGGGATGGGTGGCCACGCCGATTTCCGCGTCCAGCGCATGCCACGTTCCATCGAGCAGCACGGGCTCGCTGACCGCCGCGGTGAGCGCTTCGACGGCACGTTCGTGCTTTTCAGGGTGCATGACGGCCAGCAGGAATCGTTCGCTCGGTCGGTGTGCGGCCATGCCGAAATCCGTGCCCAGCGTGGCGAAGCGTCGGCCCACCTGTTGCAGGACGGTGCGCCCCGCTTCGAGCCCATAGGTGTCCGAAATCAGGTCGAGACCGCGCAGGTGCACGTAGATCACTTCATACCAGCGCCGCGTGCCGAACCGGCGGTCGAGGAAATCGGTCAAGGCTTCGGTATTGGCCAGGCCGGTGAGCATGTCGTGCGTGGCGCGCCATGCGAGGTCGCGTTCGGCACGGCTGCGCTCGGTCACATCCTCGGCCAGCACCAGTCGTGCGTGATGCCCCATGAATTCCAGCGGCGACGTGTGGATGCGTACATCCAGCAGGCTGCCATCCTTGCGCCGATGCACCCAGGTACGGGACATCATGGTCGCCGTGTCCTGAGTCGCGAGGGCTTGTTGTAGTGGCGCGATTTCCGATTCCGGCCGGATATCGATCACCGCCATGCGCAGGAATTCCTTGCGTGAGTAGCCGTAGTTGCGCACGGCGGCCGCGTTGACCTCGAGGAACTCCATGCTGTCGATATCGAACACCCACGTAGGCAGGGGCGTGCGTTCGAACATCAGGCGGAAGCGCTGTTCGGCCTCGGCCAGCTGGCGCTGGGTTTCGATGCGGTCGGTGGCATCGACCACGGTGCCCGTCATGGCCTTTTCGCCATCGGTACCGGTAATGGCACCGGTACCGGAGATCCAGCGCTGGGTGCCATCCGGGCGTAGCCAGCGGAAATCGAGGTTGAGCGTTTCGCCGTTTCTCCAGGCGCGGACGAACGACTCGCGCGCGCGGTCGACGTCATCGGGATGGATGTGGCTGTAGAAGACCGTGTCGTCGACGCCTTCGCCCCGGGCTGACAGGCCCAGCATGGTCTCGACCTGGCTATCCCAGATCAGCCGGTTACGCCGGGCATCCGCGCGCCAGGTGCCTGTGTGACCGAGCTTCTGCGCCTGGTGCCAGCGCTCGGTCGCGTCGGTCAGCTCGGCGACATGTCGGCGTTGCACGATGCCGGCTTCGGTGACGCGGCGGTTGAGGAAGGCAAAGCCCAACCAGTACAGGGTCCACACGGCGATGCTCACCCCCAGGAAGTTGTACCAGGGGCCCATGTAATCGCGGACCGCGATGCCGACGCCCACCCCGATGGAGTACTCCTCCCACGGTGCCGAGGCGACCAGGCGCTGGATGTGATCCAGCTTGCTGATGCCGATATCCGAATCGTTACGCGCCGGCTCCCAGAGCACGTTGGCGGGTTGGCCAATGACACTGGCCTCAGGGCCAGAGCGCGCCACGATGATGCCGTAGCGGTCAGTGATCGCCGTGACCCCATGCCGACCTGCATCGACGTGGTCCACGATATCCTGGAACTGAGCCTGGCGCAGGCGTGCGAATACCCAGCCGCCGTCGGCGACGGGGACGGCGATGGGCATGCTCCACTGGCCGTGGCGGTCGCGAGTAAACGGGCCCATGGCCAGCGCCGCGGGGTCGTCGGCATGGGTCGTGGCCCACTCGGCGATGCGGGGGTCAGGGCTGCCCCGGGTGATGCCGTGGCCACTCGCGTCCAGCAGCATGAGGTCGTTCAGCTCGGTCTTGCGCGAGCTGACCCCATCGATATTCATGGCGATCAGCTCTGCGGCACGTTCGGGCGCGGTCCCGTCGATGTCGCGGGTGTCACGCGCAATGCCCTGCATGGTCAGCTGAAGACCGTGCAGCTGTGCCATCAACAGGCGCTGTGCGCCATGGGCCAGGGCGAGGCCCTGGCTGCGTGCGGCGGCGGTGCGGCGGGTATGGTCGTGCACGAGCACCGTGGCCAGCACGGCGCCCAGCGCGATGCCCACGACAACGCCCGCCGTGCGGATCAGGCGAATGGATTGGCGGGACGCAAAATCTGCCATGAAACCCCTGCTGGAGCGGGTACCCCCTTGGATACGCGAGGGCAACGTGTACCACACCCGTCGTCTTTTCGTGTGCAAAGGACGCTTGTCGCCACGGCATGCAGGGGGTGATGGCGTTATGCTTCAGGGTCGATGGCCTCACTTTCCCCAAGGAGTTCCCGTGGTCGACCGCAATGACATCGCCTGCTGGCTGACGGACATGGACGGCGTGCTCGTCCATGAGAACAAGGCGCTAGCGGGTGCCCCCGAACTGATTCGCCAGTGGCGCGAGCGCGGCACACCCTTCCTTGTGCTCACCAACAACTCGATCTTTACCCCGCGCGACCTAAGCGCCCGCCTGCGCCGCTCGGGCCTGGATGTGCCGGAAGAGCAGCTGTGGACCTCGGCGCTGGCGACGGCGGCCTTCCTTAAAGATCAGTCGCCCGGCGGCTCGGCCTTCGTGATGGGCGAGGCCGGCCTGACCACGGCCATGCACGAGGCGGGTTTCATCATGACCGATACCGCGCCGGACTACGTGGTACTGGGCGAGACGCGCACCTATTCGTTCGCGGCAATCACCAAGGCGATCCGCCTCATCGGTAACGGTGCGCGCTTCATCTGCACGAACCCCGATGCCACCAGCCCCAGCTCGGAAGGGCCGTTGCCGGCCACGGGTGCGGTCGCCGCGCTGATCAGCAAGTGCACCGGCCGCGAACCGTACGTGGTCGGCAAGCCGAACCCGATGATGTTCCGCTCGGCCATGAACAAACTCGGTGCCCACTCGCACAACACCGGCATGATCGGTGACCGCATGGACACCGACGTCGTAGCCGGCATCGAAGCAGGCCTGCACACGGTGCTGGTACTCAGCGGCATCGCCACCCGCGAAGAAGTGGAGCGCTACCCCTTCCGCCCGGCAGAAATCCTCAACTCCGTAGCCGACCTCCTCGAATCTTGAACAGCAACCTGTAGGAGCGCGCTTGCGCGCGATGGGGCTTGCCGCAACGCCCATCGCGCGCAAGCGCGCTCCTACCGGGGTGGTTTTGATACCTTTGGGGGATTGCCTGTCTGGCGTTCCTCGATTCTTATCTGCCGCATGAGCACACCTTTCGATACCGATCTCGCCGACAACCGCCCCTTGGGCCGGGGCGACGTAAAAACACTGGTTCTTGCGGCCCTGGGTGGTGCGCTCGAGTTCTATGACTTCGTGATCTTCGTGTACTTCGCGAAGACCATCGGCCATCTGTTCTTCCCCGCGGGTGCTTCGGATTTCGTCGCGCAGCTGCAGGGCTTCGGTTTGTTCGCGGTGGCATACCTGGCGCGGCCGCTCGGTGGCATTGTCATGGCGCACTTCGGCGATCGCGTCGGTCGCAAGCGTATGTTCACGCTTAGCGTGTTCCTCATGGCCATCCCCACGTTGCTGATTGGCTTGCTGCCGACGTACGCAAGCATCGGTTTGCTGGCTCCGATCCTCCTTACCTTGTTTCGCATCGTGCAAGGGCTTGCCATCGGCGGTGAGATCCCGGGTGCCTGGGTGTTTGTCGCGGAGCATGTGCCGGTGAAGCGTGTTGGCCTCGCCTGCGCAAGCCTTACCTCCGGCCTTACCGCGGGCATCCTGATCGGTTCATTGGTGGCCGCGGGACTCACCGCGCGTCTGGCCCCGGACGACATGCTTTCCTATGGCTGGCGTATCGCGTTCATCCTCGGGGGTATCTTCGGCTTCTTCGCCATGTACCTGCGCCGCTGGCTCAGCGAGACGCCGGTGTTCGCGCGGATGCGCGAGCGCAAGGAGTTGAGTGCGGAACTGCCGGCATGGGTGGCCCTGCGTGATCACCGCGCCGGTACGATCTTGTCGATGCTGGTGACGTGGTTGCTCACCGCCGCCATCGTCGTCGATATCCTCATGACCCCGACGCTTATGCAGACCGCGTTCAAGGTGGAGCAGGCGCGCGCCTTCACTGGCGGCAGCCTCGCCGCGCTGGCGCTGTGCTTCGGTTGTTTCTTCTTCGGCCTGCTGGTCGATCGCATCGGGCGTGGCCTGACCTTGCTGCTCGGTTCGATCGGTCTTGCGGTGGCGACGTACGCGTTGTATTTCGACCTGCACGCGGGCGGTGCGTACCTCATGTGGCTGTACCCGCTGGTCGGCTTTTCGGCGGGCGTGACCGGGGCCATTCCGGCGATCCTGGTAGGCGCGTTCCCGCCGGCGATTCGCTTCTCCGGCATCTCGCTCTCCTACAACGTCGCCTACGCGATCTGCGGTGCGGCGACACCTTTGCTGGTCGGCTTCCTGGCTCGCTCGGCGGGTGGCCTGGGCCCGGCCCACTACGTGGGCGCCGTCTCCCTGGTCGGCGTAGGCTGTGGGCTGTATCTGCTACTCACCCGGCGGCGCTTTTACCTGGGCTGACTGGGCCCGTTTCACCCCCGTTTCATCGGCGTGAGGCCCGCCCGGCGGGTCGTCACGCCGGGGGTGTTGCATTCGGCGCCGGGCGTTCGGCATGCTTCGCAGCGTAACCCGCCGGTACCCCACGGCATTGTCGTTCCCCCACCTACGCGCTCCAGACCCATGACTGATGTCATCACCCTCGGCTGGCGCGAACGGCTCGCACTTCCGTCGCTCGGGGTTTCCCTCCTGAAAGCCAAACTCGATACGGGCGCGCGCTCGTCGTCGCTGCACGTCGAATGGCTGGAGGTGGATGAGCGCGAGGATGGGACGTGGCTGCGTTTCCAGGTCCGCACCACCCGCAAGGGCGGTGTCTCCGCGCCGTGCGAGGCGCGTGCGCTGGGCCGCCGGGCGGTGACGGATTCCGGTGGCCACACGACCCAGCGCTGGTTCATCGAGGCCGAGATTGACCTGGCCGGCCAGCGCTTCATGGCCGAAGTGAACCTGACCGACCGCCGTCATATGCTCTTCCCCCTTTTACTTGGCCGGACGGCGCTCTTCGGGCGCTTCCAGGTCGATCCCTCGCTTTCCTACTCGCAGACGCCGCGCCGAGCCGTCCGGGAACCCCAATGAAGATCGCCATCCTGTCGCGCAACGCGCGGCTGTATTCCACCCAGCGCCTGCTCGAGGCGGCGCGCAAGCGCAAGCACACGGTGAAAGTGATCGACCCGTTGCGTTGCTACATGAGCATCGCGCCGCAGTCCTTCGCCATCCACTTCAAAGGCAAGCCGCTGGGGCCGATCGATTGCGTGATCCCCCGCATCGGCGCTTCCAGCACGTTCTACGGCACGGCCGTGCTGCGCCAGCTGGAGCTGATGGGGGTGATGACGCCGAACCCCTCCGATGCCGTACTGCGCGCCCGCGACAAGCTGCGCTGCCTGCAGCTGCTGGCCGCCCGGGGCATCGACATGCCGTTGACCGCGTTTGGCGACAACCCGGACGACACGAGCGATCTGCTGGCCATGCTCGGCGACCCACCGCACATCATCAAGCTGAACGAGGGTACCCAGGGTGCCGGCGTGGTGCTGGCGGAGAAACGCTCGGCCTCGGCCAGCGTGATCGAGGCCTTCCGCGGCCTCTACGCCAACTTCCTGGTCCAGGAGTTCATTCGCGAGGCGAACGGCAACGACCTGCGCTGCTTCGTCGTGGGTAACGAGGTGGTGGCCTCGATGCAGCGATCCTCCGCCCCGGGCGAGTTCCGCGCCAACCTGCACCGGGGTGGCAGCGCCGCCGCGGTCGAGCTTTCGGATGAGGAGCGCCGGGTGGCTATCGAGGCGGCGTCCGCCCTGGGCCTGGAAGTGGCCGGCGTGGACCTGCTGCGCTCGTCGCGCGGGCCCCTGCTCCTGGAGGTGAATGCCTCTCCGGGTCTGGAGGGCATCGAGGGCAGCACCGGCGTAGACGTGGCCGGGGCCATCATCGCCCATTGCGAAGCCCGCCACGCCGCCCGCCCGGTCGCCCCGAAGGCCCGCCGGGCCAAGGCTGCCAAGGGGTTAACAGCGATTTAAACGGGTACCCCCTATAAAGAACTCACTGTGATTCCGCGAGTTGGAGTGACGGTATCGGGGCAGTAGTTCTTTCGGCCCGGGCGGCTTTCCGCCCGGGCCTTTCTTTTAATGCTGTCCGGTTCACGGAATCCCCGTTAAGCTGGTCGTCGCAATACTTTTGCGACAGCACAACGGAGTGCGGCAATGCGCGTCCTGGTTATCGAAGACAACACCGACATCGCCACCAACATCGGGGATTACCTCGAGGACAGGGGCCATGTCGTCGATTTCGCCGGCGACGGCGTCACCGGCCTGCACCTGGCCGTGGTTCACGATTTTGACGTGATCGTGCTCGACCTTACCCTGCCGGGTATGGATGGGCTCGATGTCGCCAAGAAACTGCGCCACGAAGCCCACAAGCAGACCCCGGTGCTCATGCTCACCGCCCGCGACTCGCTGGAGCACAAGCTCACCGGCTTCGAGTCCGGGGCGGACGACTACATGACCAAGCCCTTCGCGCTGCAGGAGCTGGCTGCCCGCCTTGAGGTGCTCGCGCGCCGTGGCAAGGGCCCCCAGAGCCGCGTGCTGAAAGTGGGCGGGCTCACCTACAACCTGGATACGCTCACGGTCACCCGTGAAGGCAAATCCATCCAGCTCAACCCGATCGGCCTGAAGCTGCTCCAGGCGCTGATGGAGGCCAGCCCGTCCGTCGTGACGCGCCAGGACCTCGAGCAGCGCGTCTGGGGCGAAGAGCTGCCCGATTCGGATTCGCTGCGTGTCCATATCCATGGCCTGCGTGCCGCTATCGACAAACCGTTCGAGAAGCCGTTGATCCACACCCGCCACGGTATCGGGTATCGCATGGTCGACCCGGATGCGGTCCCGACGTAAGCTCCGCTTCCGCCTCATCGTCACGTTTACGCTGTTCGGCTTCAGCCTGAGCGCGCTGTTCGCGTTTGCCGCACTCAACATCCGCACACGCGTCGAAGAGCAACTGATCAACTCGGCCCTGCAGGACGAGGTGGATTCGCTTAACCAGAAGGTGCGGGAAAACCCGAACCAGCCGCCCGCGATCGAGATCGTCAAGGCGGCAACCTTCAGCGACCGGACGATCTACAAGGCGCCGCTGCCGTGGCAGAGCCTGGATACGGGCGTCCACGATATTTTCGAAGACGCAAGTGACGGCCGGCCGCACCACTACAAGGTGGCCGTGCGCCGGCAGGGCGGCATCATCAACTTCCTCGAGTTCGATGTTTCACGCGATGAACTCGGCAAGCGCCAGTTACAGACCAGCGTGATCGCCGCCGTATTCCTGTTCGGCCTGCTTTCGCTGGTGCTGGGTGTGTGGCTGTCGTCGCGTGTCCTGCGCCCGGTCACCGACCTCGCGCGCCGTCTTCGCGATTTCCGCCGTGTGGGCAAGGCCGAAGCCCTGGCGCCGCACTTCGCCGACGATGAAGTGGGTGAGCTGGCTGTGGCGCTCGATGAGTACGCCACGCGTCTTACCGCCGTGGTGGAGCGTGATCGCGAGTTCAACTCCGATGTAAGCCACGAGCTGCGCACGCCGCTCGCCGTCATCGCCAGTACCACCGAGTTGCTGCAAGGTTCGCCGGACCTAACTGACAAGCTGCGCGAGCGCTTGAAGCGAATCGAGCGTGCGTCGCGTCAGGCGACCGAATTGATCGAGGCGCTATTGCTGCTCTCGCGCGCTGAACGGCGTGGCCCGACACGCGGCGAAGTCACGGATGTAGCCAAGGTCGCAAGCGATGTCATCGAGAGCCAGCGCCCGCAGATGGGCGGCAAGCCGATTGAGATCGAACTCATATCGGATGGCTCCGTCGCGGTGAACGCGCCTGCGTCCGTGCTTTCCGTGGCGCTGACCAACCTTATTGGCAATGCGATCAAATACACGATGGAAGGGAAGGTCACCGTGCGCGTCCTGGATGGCCGCATCGAAGTGATCGACACGGGTCCCGGTATCAAGCCGGAAGACGCCGAAAAGCTGTTCCAGCGCGGTATTCGTGGCGAAAGCGCCACGGGTGGCGGTGCTGGCCTGGGCCTCGCGATCGTGCGCCGCCTGTGCGAACTGTATGGCTGGGATGTGTCGCTGCGGCCGCGTCCCGAAATGTCCGGCGCGATCTCTACGATCGATTTTCGCTGAAGAGCATCGCGCGCAAGCGCGCTCCTACAAAAGCCTGCGCAGGTCTTCTGTAGGAGCGCGCTTGCGCGCGATGCTCCACTCTGTGCCCAACCGCACAACACGGCGACTGTAGTCTCGGCTGTCATCAAGATTTCATTTAGCCATCCGACTATCACGGGCTTCCACGGCGTGTGATGGGTCGCCTCAGGGGAGGTCGGCCGCGATGCGCCTGCGTTGAAAGGATGCAGAGCCTTGTTGAAGCAGACTGTCCTGGCCATGGCGCTTGCCCTGGCTCTCTCGCCTGTCGTACACGCGACGGATACCGCCACTACCGACACGACGGATACCGCCACCACGGCGAGCAAACGCGAGAAGGCACAGGACCTCGACGCGGTATCGGTCATTGGCACCGGTGAATCGCGCCAGGTACAACGCTCCCGCCCGCAAGACCAGAAATCGCTCCCGCCTGGCACCAGCCTGCAAAAGGTCCTGAACACGCTGCCGGGTGTGAATGCACAGTCGGTCGATGCGCTTGGCTCAAACGAACAATCGATGACGCTCAGCCTGCGCGGCTTCAGCGGCACGCGCCTGGGCTATACGCTGGATGGCATGCCGCTCGGTGACGGCGCCTACAACAACTACAACGGCCTCTCGATCAACCGTGCACTGATCTCGGAAAACTTCGCTGGCGCCGAGCTTTCCGAAGGTATCGGTAACCTCGGCACGCCCTCGACCAGCAATCTCGGCGGCACCATCGCCTACACGTCGAGCGATCCGCTGAAGACGATGGGCGGCCGCGTCGTGCAGACGTTTGGTAGCGACCAGAACCGCCGCACCTTCGCTCGATTCGATACCGGCGACTACAACGGCTTCTCGATGTACCTCTCGGGTGCGCGCACCGAGTCGGACCTGTGGAACAACCAGTCCGCGTACAACAAGTCGACGACCAAGCAGTTCAACGGCAAGGCCGTGTGGGACTTCGACTGGGCCCGGATCACCGGCTTCGCCGATACCTCGCGTACCACCCAGGCCGACTACTTTTATCTATCAAAGAGCGAGATGGCCCGTGGGCTCGGTTGGGATTGGGGCGGCTATGCGCCGGACTGGAACCGGGCGATCGGCAAGGCCTACTGCAACGCTGGCACCCTGAATGCGAAGCTGTGTGATCGCTCGGGCCCGGATACCGACGCCGACGGCGCCTTCACCGCGGGCCAGATCCTGCGTAACGACGACCTTTACTACCTCGCGGGTGACTTCTTTCCCAGCGACTCGGTGACGATCCACGCCATGGTCTATCACCATGAAGACGCGGGCGAAGGCCACAACTGGAACAGCGGAACGTACTCGTATCCAGGCACGCCCCAGCAGCTGCCGATCATCTTCCGCAACACGCTGTACACCATTAACCGCACCGGTGCGCTCCTGTCCGCGGGTTGGGATATCGACAACCAGCATATCGAAGGCGGCGTCTGGTACGAGCACAATATCTCGTCAGCTTCGCGCTACAGCAGCTATGTCACGGGCCCGCGCGACCTTAGCGCACGGATCGATGCCACGCCAGATCTCGGTGTGTTCGATCAGCGTACCGTGTGGAACACGCGCCAGGCGTTCCTGCAGGACACAATCAACTTCCTCGACAATCGCCTCACGGTGGATGTCGGTGTAAAGAGCCCGCACGTGACCTCAGATGCCATGGCGCTACCGGGCGACGCCGTGAAGCCGATCCCGGCGAACTCGAACAATCAGTTTGCTAGCGGCAAGCTCAGTGCCAGCAAGGCGCTCCTTCCGCAGATGGGCGTCCGTTACAAGCTGGACGACACGCAAGAAGTCTTCGCCAGCTTCGCCAAGAACATTGCCATGTTCCAGGGTGGCTTCAAGCTCGGCCCGCAGGCGGTTAGCCAGGCGACGTGGAACACGCAGGGTTCGCTGAAGCCGGAAAAGTCGCGCAGCCTCGAAGCGGGCTACCGCATCGAGGCGGGTTCGATCGCAGCATCGGCCGCGGCCTATACCGTGCGCTTCGACAACCGCTTGCTGCAGTACAACCCGTGTGATTCACGCAGCCCGGTGGGTCCCACCTGCGGTAACCGCTTCTACAACGTCGGCGGTGTCGATAGCCGCGGTGTCGAGCTGACCTTTGTGTGGACACCGATCGAAAGCCTGCGCTGGTTCAATTCGGCCTCGTACAACCGCTCCACCTATGCCAGCGATTACACCCAGGCCGGCGTCGTACAGCAGACCAAGGGGAAGATCCAGACCGATACGCCGAGCAAGATGTTCTCGACCCAGATCGACTGGAACCAGGGTCCGTGGTTTGCATCGCTGCGCGGCAAGTACACCGGCAAGCGCTATTACACCTACACGAACGACCGCAGCTTCGGCGGCTTCACCGTGTGGGATCTCTCAGGCGGTTACGACTTTGGTTCGGCATGGTTCGCGAAGGACATCCGTCTGTCCGTGAACGTGACCAACCTGGGTGATAAGCGCTACGCCAGCAACTTCGATTCCAGCGTGTTCGCGCCCAGCGATCCGAGCGGCACGATCTACGTGTTCCACGCGTCGGCGCCGCGCCAGTACTTCGCTAACCTGGATGTTCGATTCTGATGCGCCGGTACCTCACAGGACTCGTCGTAGCGTGCCTCACCGGAAGCGCGGCGGCGCAGTCCCTCGAGGTACGCCAGCCGGACATCGCGACCTCGCCGCTGCCGCGCAGCGTCGAGGTCGGCGGTACCACCTACGTGGACCGGGGTCTCGTGGCCGCCGGCTCGCTGCCGGCGGGCACTATCGACTTCCTCGGCGACACGCTGGGCTCGTTTTCATCCCTGATGATCGAGCCCGGCACATGGAAGCGCGAAGGCGACACCTATACGGGCGTGCTCTGGACGCTGCCCGATCGCGGCCGCAACGACCCCGAACACAACCTGTTCTACGACTACGCCGGGCGCCTCCACCGTCATCGCTTCACGATGACCCTGCCCCCCGCAGGCAACACCCCCGTGGCCGACGCATCCCCTGTAGGCGCGCGCTCGCGCGCGACCCCGACGCAGCGCGTCGGCACAGTCACGCTGACGCCGGACAGCGGTACGAAACTCCAGGACTTCACCGGCAAACCCTTCACTGGCGCCGAACCCGCCGGTAGCACGCTCACCCAGCAAGGCATCGTCCTCCCAGCGCCCGCCAGCGGCATCGGTGCCGGCAAGATCTCCCTCGACGCCGAATCCCTGCAGTTCATCCCTGGCGGTGGCTTCTATATCGGGGACGAGTACGCCGCCAACGTCTATCGCTTTGACGCGAAGGGTAAGCTCAGCGGCATCCTCGTTCCGCCAAAGGCCGTGCAACCGGCGGACAAAGCCGGCAAGCCCTACTTCACCTCGCTCAAGCCACCCGTGACCGGGCGCCGGAACAACCAGGGCGTGGAAGGCATGGCGCTTTCGCCTGACGGGACGCACCTGTTCGTCATGCTGCAAAGCGCGTTGCTTCAGGATTCGTCCGGCACCGACGCGGCAGGGCGTGCGCTTACCCGTGTGCTTGTGTACGACGTCGCTCGTAACAAGACGCCCGCCAGGCCGGTGGGCCATTTCGTCGTGCGTCTCCCGGTGTACGACGACCGTGGCGCTGGAGGCGCGCCCAACCGGACCGCCGCCCAGAGTGAGATCCGTATGCTCGATAACCACCGCTTCCTCATGCTCACCCGTGATGGCAGCGGGTGGGGGGCCGATGGCGGCAAGCCGATCGTGTTTAAGAGCATCGTGGTCGTCGATACCGATGGCGCGACGAACCTGGCGGGAACGCCCTACGAGACGAATACGACCTCGGTGCTGGGGCAGGGCGGTGTCCTTCGCAACGATATCCATGCAGCGACCTGGAAGCCGCTGGTGAACCTGCTCGATCCGCAGGACCTGGCCCGCGCGGGCTTGTCGCTCGAACCCGGGCGCGATGGGCTCGCGCAGCTCTCGGAGAAGTGGGAGGCGATGGACCTTCTTCCGGCACTCGATGCCGCGCATCCCGACGACTGGTTCCTCATCGTCGGCAACGACAACGACTTCATCGCGAAGCACTGCGTCATGGAAGGCCAGCCCTGCGATTCGCCGATCGACAACGACAACCGCCTCCTCGTGTACCGGCTGACCTTGCCGGGCATGCGTTCCAGCACCGCTCCCCACCACTGAAAGGGTTTCGCGCATGATGAAACGTAAGCTGTCCTCCCTCCTTGCCGCCGCGCTGCTGTTGGGCACGGCCGCCGCGCACGCC
Organism: Luteibacter sp.; assembly: GCF_036500425.1. Taxonomy (GTDB): domain Bacteria; phylum Pseudomonadota; class Gammaproteobacteria; order Xanthomonadales; family Rhodanobacteraceae; genus Luteibacter. The sequence goes on along the minus strand of NZ_DASYCB010000048.1, from coordinate 22,837 downwards.
AACTCGCCAGCGTATGTGGATAGCAAGGAGTACAAGGCCCTGATCGATCCGTCGCGTTTTGCGTCCAACCCATCGAGCGCGGCCGCTACGCTGTTGAGCGATGTATCCGCGCGTCTCTCGACGCTGGGCTTCGATAAGACCATCGCGGGTGGTTTCAGTGCCGGCGATCGCGACACGCTTACCTATATCGATACGCCACACACCTGCAAGCTGATGAGCGCTGGTTATTCGGTGCGTACGCGTGCGGGCGACCACAACGACATCCAGTTCAAGTTCCGTCACCCGGACGAAGAGCTTTCCTACTGGACGGATGTGTCGGGCGCGGGCAAGAACAAGGAGACCAAGCTGGAAACCGATGTGACGCCAGGCAACCTGGTGCTTGCGCACTCCACCAAGCAGGATGCGACTACGACGCCCGCGACGGTGGCGGATCTTATCAAGCAGTTTCCCGGCGCCTCCGCGCTTTCGGCGATCTCGGGCAGCGCCTTGTCGAAGGTCGCTGGCGTCTCGGTGACCCAGCAGGAATACGATGGTCCGACGTCGGACCTGGGTCAGTCGATAGCCGAGTTCACGCTTACCCTGTGGTACGTCAACGGGGCGGCGACGCCGACACTCGCCGAACTTTCGTTCCGCGTGGAAGCGGATGCGGACAAGTACTTCACCACGCCGGTGTTGCAGCGCTCACAGGTGTTGAACCAGGCGATCGGCTCGATCGGCAACCACTGGAACATCGCCAACGATGGCGGCAAGACCAGCTGGTTGTACGCGTATAAGTCGTCTGCGTACCCGAACGGGTTCTGCCAGTAAGTGCATCGCGCGCAAGCGCGCTCCCACAAGGGTCCCTGTAGGAGCGCGCTTGCGCGCGATGTTTTTCAACCGTGCGGCGCCGCCTCACTGCACGCAGCACCATGGCACGCGATCTCAATAGGCGTGCTCGTGCCGGGGCAGGCGCTGTAGAAATGCGCGTCGTCGCCATTGACGTCACGCACGCGCAGCAGGCGGTCACACTGGTGCCGTGAAGCAAGGTCCTGCGCGGCATTGAACATCGGCTTGCTCACGCGATCATCGAGCGCCGCGATGCCGCCCGACGCCGGTGGCGCGATCGTGGTGGCGGCAACGTCATCGGCCGCCGACACGGGCGTCGATGCGACGGCCGGAGCCGGAGCAGAAGCCGGGGCCATCGCGGGATCCGCGGCCACGGCGGGCGCAGGCGCCGAGGTCGGCGAAGCGTTCGTCTCGGGCTCAGCCGCAGGCATTGCCGGCGCCGGTGCAGGTGTTGCTGCGGCGCTGTTCATCCGCAACGCGGGTGCGAGAGTTTGCAGCAGTTCGCACTTGCCGACGCCAGCCTGGCCTTCGCTGTTGGGAACGCGGTGCAGCAGGCTGCGCGCCGCCCACATACCCATCTTCACTTCCTGCCACACGTAGTATGCCTTGCCCGCCTCTGCATCGAGATCGAGCGTCGGGTTGGTCTCGGTGTGCGACATGATGGTGTGGTGGCCCGGCGTCACCGCCAGCTGCAGGAACGACTTCGGCCCCGTTTCGCCGACGATGACACCGTCGACGGAGACCGGCATCTTGATGGCGGATCCGAACGTTTCATCGCGGTAGATGTAAAGCACGGCCTTGTTGGCCATGGGCGTGAACGTCTTGGCTTGCTGGCTATCGGCCTCGCTGGCCTTTTGCACGCTGGCACAACCGCTCACGAAAAGCGCCACCGCGATGGCCGCGGCGGCAAAGAAAGAACGCTTCATTGGTTGACTCCCCTGTTAGCCAGTCCTGGTTGGCTTTCCCCTGGCGCACGCATCGTAACGCGGCGCCGGGGGAGGGGCACAAGGGGTCAGACCGGCTCGAGCCAGCCCCAGCGGTCCTGGGTCTTGCCGTTGAACAGGCCGAAGTACAGGTCCTGCAGGCGGCGGGTGATCGGGCCGCCCTTGCCGGTGCCGACCTTCTTGCCATCCACCGAGCGGATCGGGGTGACTTCGGCGGCGGTGCCGCACATCAGGATTTCGTCAGCGAGGTACAGGTATTCGCGCGGCAGGTCGCGCTCGACCACCTCGATGCCTTCCTCGCGGGCCAGCGTCATCAGGGTGTGGCGGGTGATGCCGGTGAGGATCGAGGCGCTGGCCGGCGTGGTGTGCAGGACGCCATCGAACACCAGGAACAGATTCTCGCCCGCGCCTTCGCTGAGCAGGCCGGTCGAGGCCAGTGCGATGCCCTCGCCGAAGCCAAGGCGGCGCGCTTCACGCGCGATCAGCTGGCCGGAAAGGTAATTGCCACCCGCCTTGGCGCCGGCCGGGATGGTGTTCGGTGCGAAACGCTGCCAGCTCGACACGCACGCATCGATGCCGTTCTGCAGCGCCTCGGGCCCGAGGTACGGACCCATCGGCCAGGTCGCGACGGCCACGTCGATCGGGGTCTCCGCGGAGAGGCCGAAGCCGCCCAGGCCACGGTAGGCCACCGGGCGCAGGTAAGACGCGCGCTGGTTGTTCTTCTTGATCACCGCGCGGCAGGCCTCGGCCAGCTCGTCGACGGTGTACGGCAGTTCCATGTCGTAGATCTTGGCCGACAGGAAGAGACGATTCAGGTGGTCGGTGAGGCGGAAGATCGCCGCGCCATCCGGTGTCTCGTAGCTGCGGATGCCTTCGAACACGGAGGAACCGTAGTGAAGGGCGTGGGACATGACGTGGGTCGTGGCTTCAGCCCAGGGCTTGATCTGCCCGTTCTGCCAGATCCATTCGGGGTAGTTCTGCGACATGGGAGCGCTCCGGTGGGGACCGCTCATGATAACGGCTAGCGTCCCCGCCTACATGGCGCGGCGCGCCATGCCAGATCAGGCCGGCGGCCGCAGCCAGAGGCAGCCCGATTCCCGGACCACGCCGAAATGCACGTGGTGAGAGGCCTCGCCGCCACCGGGTACGCGGGTTACTGCATCGATGCCATCGGCCTCGTCGCCCTCCAGCGAGAGCAAGGTCTGCTTGACGGTGGCGTCGAGGCTGCGGATGTTGTTCACCGCGCCGTCGCTGCCGTAGCCGCTCCAGAGGGTCAGCCCGCCGATCCGGTTGGCGTCGCGCCGGTTAAAGGCCTGGGCCACGGCCACCCGTAGTGTCGCCATGTCCTGGGCGCAGAGCAGGCCGGTGGAAGGCGCCGTGCCATCGGGGGCCGCTGTGCTCGATGCTGCCGGCGGGGCAATGGAGCGCGCGCCCAGGTTGGTGCAGGGCTGGTCGGTGAAGACGGGGGTGCCGTCCTTGCCCACGCAGCGGTGGACGTCGGTTTGCGCAGCGGCGGGGCCGGCAGCGAACAGCAGGAGCAGCGAGATGAGCAGGAGGGCGGCGCGGATCACGGGAAGGGTTCGTGGTGGCTCGGGCCGCCATCATCGGCGAGGACAGCTTAGCGCGCGGTGACGGCGCGCACGTTTGCCATCACACGTTCACGCCAGGCGCTCAAGCACCGAGGTCGTCGCCCGGGCACGGTTGATCGTATAGAAGTGCAGCCCGGGGGCGCCGCCGTCGAGCAGCCGGCGGCACAGTTCCGCCACGACATCCGCGCCGAGCTCGCGTACCGCCGCGGCGTCGTCGCCATGGGCCTGCATGCGCTTCACGATCCAGCGGGGGATTTCTGCGCCGCACTGCTCGGAGAACCGGCGCAGCTGGCTGAAGTTGGCGATGGGCATGATCCCGGGGACGATCGGCAGGTTCACGCCGAGCCGGGTCACGTCATCGACGAAGCGGAAATAGGCGTCGGAGTTGAAGAAGTACTGGGTGATGGCGCCATTGGCGCCGGCGTCGCACTTGGCCTTGAAGTGACGCAGGTCGTGCAGCGCGTTTTCCGCCTGGGGGTGGGTTTCCGGGTAGGCCGCGACCTCGATATGGAAGTGGTCGCCACTGTGCTCGCGGATGAAGGCGACCAGCTCCGCGGCGTAGCGGAAATCACCGGGCGTCGCCATGCCGGAAGGAAGGTCGCCGCGGAGCGCGACGATGCGCCGGCAACCACGCTCTTTGTACTCATCCAGCAGCGCACGGATTTCATCCCGGGTGCCGCCCATGCACGAGAGGTGCGGGGCGACGGAAAGACCGTGCTGGGCACGCAGGCGCCTGACCGTGTCGCCGGTGTAGCTCAGCGTCGAACCGCCCGCGCCAAAGGTGACCGAGACATAGTCCGGGGCGTGGCCCTTCAGCCGTTCGACCGCCTTGTCGAGCTGCTCGCGCTGTTCGTCGGTCTTGGGCGGGAAGAATTCGAAGCTGACAGCGGGCATGGTTGGGCACCTGGGATCGATGCCTGGAGTATATATCTTTCCATCCAGATGGAAAGATGGCTAATCGGCCATTCACTCGGTTCAGGCAAGATGATCCGCAACCGTCCCGCCCCGGAGTCCCGCCCATGCCTGCCTTCACGCCCGCCGTCCCGCCGTGTACCGCCGAGATGATCACGCTAAGTACGGATACCGCGGACGGCGATTTCGACGGCATGTCGCATGCCGGTATCTACCTCGTGCTCACGAACAAGAGCGGCAAGGCGTGCACGTTGCCGGGCCAGCCAACCGTTGCGTTGAAAGACGCCAGGGGACTGGCGTTGCCGACGGCACGCAAAGGGCCGGTCGGCATGCACCCGGGGCCCGTGGTGGTGCCAGTGCGGCTTGAGCCCGGCGCGAGCGCACGGGCGTCGCTGCGCTGGGTATCCGGCGACGTCTACGACAACGGCCGCTGCGTGGATGCGTCGAAGGTGGAGCTGCGCTTTGGTGCGCAGGTTGTGACTACTGGGTTCAGCGCGCATTTGTGCGGTGAGAGTGGCAAGCCGGTCGAGTTCGAGCAGTCACCGCTCACGCGTGGAGGCTGATCGCGCGCAAGCGCGCTCCTACAAGATCTGCGCAGGCGCATGTAGGAGCGCGCTTGCGCGCGATACACACCGCGATAACGCGCAAAAAAAGGCGCCCTTGCAGGCGCCTCTCTTCATATCAGCCAACTCACCGCTGCTTAGTAGCGGTAATGATCCGGCTTGTACGGGCCTTCCACCGGCACGCCGATGTAGTCGGCCTGGTCCTTGGTCAGCACGGTGAGCTTCACGCCGATCTGCGCGAGGTGCAGGCGGGCGACTTCTTCGTCCAGCTTCTTCGGCAGGCGGTACACGGTGTTCTCGTACTTGTCCTTGTTCGCCCACAGGTCGAGCTGGGCGAGGGTCTGGTTCGAGAAGCTGTTCGACATGACGAAGCTCGGGTGGCCATGGGCGCAACCGAGGTTCACCAGGCGGCCTTCGGCCAGCATGTAGATGCTGTTACCGGTCGAGGCGAACGTGTAGCGATCGACCTGCGGCTTGATGTTTTCGCGGGTCGCGTCCTTCGACGTGTTCAGGCGATCGATCTGGATCTCGTTATCGAAGTGACCGATGTTGCAGACCAGGGCGTTGTTCTTCATCGCCGCCATGTGTTCCAGCGTGATGATGTCCTTGTTACCCGTGGTGGTCACGTAGATATCGCCGAGGCCGAGGGTCTCTTCGATCGTGGTGACCTGGAAACCTTCCATCGCAGCCTGCAGGGCATTGATCGGATCGATTTCGGTCACGATCACGCGAGCGCCGAAGCCCTTCAGCGAGTGCGCGCAACCCTTGCCCACGTCACCGTAGCCGCAGACCACGGCCACCTTGCCGGCGACCATCAGGTCGGTCGCGCGCTTGATGCCATCGGCCAGCGATTCGCGGCAGCCGTACAGGTTGTCGAACTTCGACTTGGTGACCGAGTCGTTGACGTTGATGGCCGGGACCAGCAGCTTGCCGGCTTCGGCGAGCTGGTACAGGCGGTGCACGCCGGTGGTGGTCTCTTCCGACACACCCTTCCACTCGGCGGCGATCTTCTTGAACCAGCCCGGACGCGCGGCGGCGGTCTTCTTCACCAGGTCCTTGATGACCTGCTCTTCGTGGTTGCCGCTCGGGGTGTTGACCCAGTCGCTGCCATCTTCAAGCTCAACGCCCTTGTGGATGAACAGGGTGGCGTCGCCACCATCGTCCACGATCAGCTGCGGACCGAGCTCGCCCGGGTGGGTCAGCATGTCGAGCGTGCAGTCCCAGTATTCCTCCAGCGACTCGCCCTTCCAGGCGAACACCGGCATGCCGCCGGCAGCCAGGGCGGCGGCGACGTCATCCTGGGTCGAGAAGATGTTGCACGAAGCCCAGCGGACCGAGGCGCCCAGCTCACGCAGGGTCTCCGCCAGCACGGCGGTTTCCTTGGTGACATGCAGCGAGCCGGAGAGGCGCACGCCCTTCAGCGGCTTCTCGGCGACGTAGCGGGCGCGGATCTGCATCAGGCCCGGCATTTCCTCTTCGGCCATGCGGATGCGGCGGCGGCCGAGGTCGGCAAGGGAGTAATCGCGGACCTTGAAGTCCTGCGAGGCGTTGTCTTTGGTGACAGCGTTCATATTGGCGTAGCTCCGGATGGTTACGGGGGCGCCGTTCTACGGGAAGCCGTGCCGAGCCTGGCCCTTGGGGCAAGCCCCTCCGGTCGCAGCGCCCCTCGGCGGGCAAGAACAGTCCCAAAGTATATCTCGGAATCCGGATGATCAGATAAACACATTATTTATGTACTCTGGGGGGGTTCGCCCCCTGCAGAGAGACTGATGGAAGCCGCACGCGATCCCGAATTCCTCCCCCACGACGGCCCCCTGCGCGAGGACGTACGCCGCCTCGGCGCCCTGGTCGGCCAGATGCTGGCCGAACAGGGCGGGCAGGCCTTCTTTGAACGCGTGGAGGCGGTGCGCACCGCGGCCATCCACCGCCGCCGCAGCGGCGCAGCCGTCGATGCGCTGGCCAGCACCCTGACCGGCCTGGGTGCGAGCGATGCCGAGGCGCTGGCCCGGGCCTTCGCCACCTACTTCCAGGCCGTAAACACGGCCGAGCGGGTCCACCGTATCCGCCGGCGGCGAGACTACCAGCGCGAGGGTGGCGGCCTGCAGCCGGAATCGCTGGCCGCCGTGGTGGGCCAGCTCAAGGCCGAGGGCGTCACTCGCGAAGAGTTCACGACCCTGCTTTCCCGGCTCGATGTGGAGCCGGTCTTCACCGCCCACCCGACCGAAGCGGTGCGCCGTTCGCTGCTGGAAAAAGAGCAGGAGATCGTGCGCGCGCTCGTGGACGAGTTCGACCCCACGCGTACGCCGCAGGAACTACGTGATGACGATGCGCGCATCCTGATGGCGCTCTCGGCCGGCTGGCAGACCGCCGAGGCCTCGCCGGTGCGGCCGAGCGTATCGGACGAGTTCGATCACGTCGGTTTCTATATCGCGCACCCGATCTACCGGGTCCTGCCTGCCCTCTACGAAGCCCTCGAACTGGCCGTCGCAGAGCACTATGGCGACGACGTCGCGGTACCGCGTGTCCTGCGTTTCGCCACCTGGGTGGGCGGCGACATGGATGGCAACCCTAACGTCAACGCCGACACCATCGCCGCTACGCTCGCCGCACAGCGTGCGCTCGTACTCGAGCGCTACGTGCACGGCGTACACGAGCTCGGCCGGTTGCTCAGCCAGACGATGGATCGGGTGACCCTGGACGACAAGCTCAGCCGTCGTCTCGATGAGTACCGCGAGCGTCTGCCCGATGCCGCGGCACGTATCCGTCCGCGCCACGCGGATATGCCGTATCGTGGGTTCCTCACCTTCGTGGCCGCGCGCCTCGAGGCGACCTTGCATGAAGGCGACGATGCGTACGCGTCAGCCAGCGAGTTCATTGACGATATCGCGCTGGTGCAGAAGAGCCTGGTCACCCACGGCGGTCGCCACGCCGGTGCCTATGCCGTAGGCCGCTTGCTTTGGCGCGCGCGTACGTTTGGTTTCCACCTGGCACGACTGGATGTGCGCCAGGATGCGCGCGTGCATGACGAAGCGCTCGGTGCCTTGCTCGACGACGCAGGCTGGGCGGATCGCGATGCCGACGCACGGGTAAAGACGTTGCGTCCGTACGCCGCGGGTGAGCGCAGCTTCGTGGCGGGCGACGACCACGATGCCGCAGGTATGTTGCGCGCGGTATTCGCCACGCTGGCGGATGGACGCAAGCGCTACGGTAGTGAGGCCACGGGCCTGTACATCATCAGCATGGCGGAGACCGCCGCCGACGTGCTCGCGGTGCTGGCGCTGGCCCGCCGTGGCGGCTTGCTCGAAGACGGACGGGTGCCGCTCGACGTGGCTCCGCTGTTCGAAACGATCGACGATCTGAAGGGTGGTCCGGCCACCTTGCAGGCACTGCTCGATGATCCGGTGTATCGCGCCCATTTGAAGGCGCGCGGTGACCGGCAGTGGGTGATGCTGGGTTACTCCGATAGCGGCAAGGATGGCGGCACCGTCGCCTCCAAGTGGAGCCTGCAACGCGCCCAGGTGGAATTGCTCGAGGTGGCGGCGAAGGCCGGCATCCGCGTGGCTTTCTTCCATGGCCGCGGTGGTTCGGCCAGCCGTGGTGGTTCGCGGATCACGCCTGCCCTCATGGCGTCGCCGCGCGGTTCGGTTGGCGGCGTGCTACGCGTTACCGAGCAGGGCGAGGTGATCCACCGCAAGTACGGCATTCGCGCGCTCGCCGTGCGCAACCTCGAGCAGACGCTTGGCGCGGTGATGCGCGCTTCACTGCGTCCGCGCGTGGCCGAGGTGCGCGAATCAGGTTGGAAGGACGTGATGGTTCGCCTCTCCGACGAGAGTCGCAAGGCGTACCGTGCATTCGTCGACATGGATGGCTTCGTCGACTATTTCCGCGGCGCCACGCCGATCGACGTGATCGAACGCATGACCCTGGGTTCGCGGCCGGCGCGCCGGCGCAGCATGAAGGGCGTGGAAGACCTGCGCGCGATTCCGTGGGTGTTCTCATGGACGCAGTGCCGTGCGGTGCTTACCGGCTGGTATGGCCTGGGTAGTGCGCTGGAGACGGTGGCGAAGGATTGCGGCGAGGAGGTACTGGTGCGCATGGCCCACGAGTGGCCGTTCTTCTCCACCATGCTCGATGACGTGGAGATGGTCCTGGCCAAGGCCGATATCGATATCGCCGAGGCCTTCTCGGAGCTGGCCGGGCCGCTGCACGAGCGCTTTTTCCCGAAGATCCGTGAGGAGTTCGAGCGCACGGTGCGGTGGGTGCTGAAGTTGAAGGGAGCTGAGGATCTGTTGCAACGCGAGCCCCGGCTGGCCAATTCGATCCGCCTGCGTAATCCGTACGTTGACCCGATGAGCCTGCTCCAGGTCGATTTGCTTAAGCGCTGGCGCGCCACCGGGGGCAAGGACGATGCGCTGCTCAATGCGTTGGTGGCCTGTGTGAACGGGGTTTCCCAAGGCCTGCAAAACACGGGTTGATGGATGATCATCGCGCGCAAGCGCGCTCCTACAGGGGCACCGCGTCGTGTATGGCGCGCTCCCGCCCCTGCAGGAGCGCGCTTGCGCGCGATCAGCGTCTCACGCCCCTCTGCGCCTAAAGCTAACTCGAGCCTTGCCGAAAACGGTGTTACATGGCCTGCGTTCTGCGGGCCTGAACGCCTTCATCCGCAGGTTCACCATGAAAGACACTCTCCGTCGCGCCCGCTGGCGCGGCCTCAGCGTGGGCGCCCGGCTCACGCTGCTGGTCGTGGCCATCGTCTCCCTCGGCATTGCACTGCTGACCGTGCTCGTCACGACCGTGGTCTCACGCGAGCTGGAGACACGCTCGCGCGCCGACCTCGCCCGCGGCAACCACGCCATCATCGCCATGGTGAACACCTTCAGTGGTGCGTTGCTGGCCGAATCGGACCGCTTCCTGGCGGTATTCGAGACGTACTTCCCGGCCGACAAGCTTGGTACGGATACGATGCACCGCGTGAAGATGGGGGACCGCACGGTGCCGACCATGTTGCTCGGCGGCAAGCCGATCAACGGCGACTTCACCGTCGTGGACGAGTTCTCCGACCGCGCCCACGTCGTGGCGACCATGTTCGTGCGCGATGGCCAGGACTTTATCCGCGTTACGACCTCGCTGAAAAAGCAGGATGGCTCTCGCGCGGTCGGCACGTCGATCGACCACGCCCATCCGGCATTCCCGTTGTTGCTCGCTGGCAAAGGCTACAGTGGCCCTGCGGTGTTGTTCGATAAGCCGTACATCACCCGGTACGAACCCATTCGCGACACGACGGGCAACGTCATCGGCGTCTGGTTCGTGGGCGTGGAAATCAGCAAGGAAATGGACCAGTTGCGCGAGCAGATCTCGTCCATCCGCATCGGTGAGACCGGACACTACTCAGTGATCGACGCCAGTGCGGGCAAGCGTTACGGCTCGTACATCGTCGATCCGGCGCTGGCGGATCCGGCGGCGAAGGCGGATGGCGCGGCCCTGAAGATGCTCGGCGTGGATGGTCAGCCGGTGTATGCCCCGATGCTGAAGGCCGGTACGGGCGAATCGCGTTATCGCGTCTCGGTGAATGACCATGACCTGGAGCGCCTCGCGGTATTCGCGACCGACCCGGCGTGGCACTGGATGGTGGCGGGCACCGTGGATACCGATGAGCTGTACGCACCGGTCCGCCACCTGCGTAACGTGGCGATCGTCGCGAGCCTCGTCATCATCGGCGTACTTTGTGTCCTGCTCTTCATCGCGATCCGTGCGCGCATTACCCGGCCGTTGTCGTCCGCGGTGCAGGCGGCTAGCCGCCTGGCTGAAGGTGACCTCACGGCACGCCTGGCATCGACGCGTGGCGATGAAATCGGCCAGCTGATGAATGCGATCGACGGCATTGGCGATGGCCTCGGCACGATCGCCCAATCCGTGCGCCGCGCCACCGGCAGCATGACGAGCAGCACCTCGGAAATCGCGGCGGGCAATACCGATCTGTCGATGCGCACCGAGCGGCAGGCAGCCGAACTGCAGATGACCGCGGCGAGCCTGGACCTGTTGACCCGCACGGTTCGCGATAACGCCGGCAATGCGGCGCGTGCGAGCGCCCTGGCCGAAGGTGCGAGCGTGGCCGTGCAGCAGGAAGCCGGCGCGATGGCGGAAGCCGTTGCCTCGATGAATGGAATCCAGGCATCGGCGCAGCGCATCGCCGATGTCATCGGCATCATCAACGGCATCGCCTTCCAGACCAATATCCTGGCGTTGAACGCCGCCGTGGAAGCGGCGCGTGCTGGCGAGCAGGGTAAGGGCTTCGCGGTGGTGGCTGAGGAGGTGCGTAACCTTGCCCAGCGCAGTGCGACGGCCGCAAAGGAAATTGCCGCGCTGATCACGGAGTCGGTCACGCAGGTGGATGCCGGCCATGGCCTGGTGACCGAAGCGGGCCACAACATGCAGGCCGTGATCGGTCGCATTCGTGACGTCGCGAACCTGATGGGCGACATCAGCCGTGCATCCGCCGAACAATCCGAGCAGATCGGCCAGATCAACCACGCCGTATCGCGCATGGATGACTCCACCCAGCAGAATTCGGCCCTGGTGGAAGAGGCCGCCGCGGCGGCGAAGAGCCTCGAAGACCAGGCCGCCGAGCTGGCGCGGGTGGTGGAAGTGTTTCGCCTGTAAGCGGCGGTGAGGCGGACCCATCGCGCGCAAGCGCGCTCCTACAAAGTTATCGCAACCTTGTAGGAGCGCGCTTGCGCGCGATCGAGGTTATCGCAGCCTTATGGTAGGAGCGCGCTTGCGCGCGATCAGCCTTCCAGTGCTTCCCACCGCGCAAACGCGGCATCGAGCTCGGTCTGCAGCTTGGCCAGCTCATCGTTGCCGCGGGTGATCGTGGCCGCGTCCTGCTGGTAATACTTCGGATCGTGCATCGCCTCGGTGCGTTTCGCGATCGCGGTTTCCAGCTCTTCGAGCTTCGCGGGCAGCATTTCGAGCTCGCGCTGTTCCTTGAACGAGAGCTTCTTCTTCGCCGGGGCGGCAGCCACGGGGGCCACCACCGGGGCGCTCACGGCCGCCGGCTTGGCGGTAGCGGCGGCCGCGGCCTTTGCAGCGGCGACGATCGGCTTCTGCCTCAGCCAGTCACTGTAACCACCAATGTAGTCACCGATTTCGCCATCGCCTTCCAGCACCAGGGTGCTGGTGACGACGTTGTCGATGAAGTCACGATCGTGCGAGACCAGCAGCAACGTACCGCTGTATTCGCCGAGGAGTTCTTCGAGCAGTTCCAGCGTCTCGACATCGAGATCGTTGGTCGGCTCGTCCATCACCAGCAGGTTGGAGGGTTGGGCGAACAGCTTGGCCAGCAGCAGGCGGTTACGTTCACCGCCGGAAAGGCGCGTGATCGGTGCGCGGGCACGCTCAGGCGAGAACAGGAAATCCTGCAGGTAGCCGATGATGTGCTTGCGCTGCCCGTTCAGCTCGATGTATTCGCGGCCTTCGGCCACGTTATCCAGCGCGTTCAGACGATCATCCAGCGCGATGCGGTGCTGGTCGAAGTAAGCGATCTCCAGGCCGGTGCCAAGCACCACGGTGCCTTCCTGCGGGGCCAGCTGGCCGAGCATGATCTTGAGCAGCGTGGATTTGCCGGCGCCGTTCGGGCCCATGATGCCCACGCGGTCGCCGCGCATGATCGTCGTGGAGAAGTCGCCGATCAGCGTGCGGCCGTCGTAGGCCTGGGTCACGTGCTTGGTATCGATGACCTTGCGACCAGAGGCCTGCGCGTTGGCCATGGTCATCTTCGCGTTACCCGTGCCCTCGCGGCGCTCGGAACGCTCGTTACGCATCGCCTTCAGTGCGCGAACGCGGCCTTCGTTACGGGTGCGGCGCGCCTTGATGCCCTGGCGGATCCAGACTTCTTCCTGGGCCAGCTTGCGGTCGAAATGCGCATTGGCCAGCGATTCCGCATGCAGGCGCTCTTCGCGGCGACGCAGGTAATTGTCGTAATCGCCCGGCCAGCTCGACACCTGGCCACGGTCGATCTCGACGATGCGGGTCGCCAGCGCACGCAGGAAGCTGCGATCGTGGGTGATGAAGACGATGGCGCCGGTGAAGCTCTTCAGGAAGCCTTCGAGCCACGCGATCGCCTCGATATCGAGGTGGTTGGTGGGTTCGTCGAGCAGCAGCAGGTTCGGGTCGCGCACGAGGGCCTGGCCCAGCAGCACACGGCGCTTCATGCCGCCGGAAAGGTCGGCGAAATCGGTATGCCCGGGCAACTCCAGCCGCTCGATGATGTTTTCCACGCGGGCATCGAGGTCCCACGCGTTGTGCGCCTCGATCTGCGACTGCACCTCGCCCAGGCCATCCATGTCACCTTCATCGAGCAGGTGATGGTAGCGGGCCAGCAGGTGGCCTAGCTCGCCAAGGCCTTCGGCGACGACGTCGAACACGGTGCCGGCGGTGTCCTGCGGCACTTCCTGGGTAAGCCGCGCCACGCGCGTGCCGCCCTGCAGGCGGATTTCGCCGTCATCCGGCTTGAGCTCGCCGGCGATGAGCTTCATCAAGGTGGATTTGCCGGCGCCGTTGCGGCCGACGATACAGACGCGCTCGCCCAGGTCGAGTGAGAGATCGACCTGTTCAAGCAGGAGGGGGCCGCCGACGCTGTAGTCGAGGCCAAGGATCTGGATAAGAGACATCCCCCTATTTTAGCAAACCCTTGTAGGAACGCGCTTGCGCGCGATGGGGGGCTCGCCGCAAGCCCCAAATCGCGCGCAAGCGCGCTCCTACAGGGTATCCAGGCGGTAGCGGGTGGTTTGGTGGTAGGTGGTGCCGGGCCTCAGGATCGCGCCTTCGGCCTCGGGCATGTTGACCTGGTCGGGGAAGGCTTCGGCCTCCAGGGCGAAGCCGGCGAAGGCGCCGTACGGGTGTCCCTCGCGATTGGCCTGCCCAGCCAGCTTCTGGCCGCTGTAGAACTGCAGCCCGGGCCGGTCCGTCTCCACGGTGAGACGCCGCCCGCTCGAGGGTTCCGTTACCACGGCTACGACGCGGGGCGTGCCACCCACCGGCCCATGCGGCAGGTAGCAGTGATCAAAGCCCCCGGCCAGGCGCAATTGCGGATCCGGCCAGTGCAGGCGCGAGCCGATCGGTGCGGCCTCACGGAAATCGAATGCAGTCCCCGATACATGCTGGCGGCCGGTGGGGATGGCCTCGGCGTCCGCGGCGAAGAACTCATCTGCATCGATACGGATCACATGGTCGCGAATGTCCGGCCGGCGATCATTAAGATTGAAATAGGGATGTGCGGTCAGGCTGAGCGGGGTGGGCGCATCGGTCGTCGCCTCGTAGCGAAGATTGAGGGTCCCGTCGTCGCTCAGCGCCACGCGCAGCTGCACGCGCACCTCGCCAGGGAAGCCGCCATCGCCTTCGGGGGACACCAGGTTTAACAGCAGCGCATCGCCATCCCGGTCGACGCCCCAGCGGCGGGCGTGGAAACCATCGTGGCCACCATGCAGGTGGTTACCCCCATCGTTGCGATCCACCTTGTATGCAATGCCGTCGAGCGTGAAGCGGCCGCGGCGGATACGGTTGGCCCAGCGTCCCACGATGCCGCCCATGAACGCGTTGGCCGCAAGGTAATGCGCCGCATCCGGGTGGCCGAGCAGCACCTCGCCCATCACGCCCTGGCGATCGTGCGCCTGCCACGAAAGCAGGGTGGCGCCGAGGTCACTGATATCGATGCGGGCACCCCGCGCATTGCGTAGTGTCCAGCGATGGAGGGGGCGTCCGTCGGGCAGTTGGCCCCAGGCGGTGGGTTCGGAGATAGGCATCTAAGGGGACGTTCCGTGCCAGCCGTGATCAGGTCTCGGCGGTTTTTCGGTGGGTTTCGAGGTACTGACGCGGCGTGCAGTCGTATTCACGACGGAAGACCGCATACATGTATTGAAGCGAGGTGAAGCCGCAACGGATCGCGATGTCCGCAAGCGTGGTATCGCCATGCACGATAAGGTCGCACGCGGTGTCGAGCTTATGCTTCAGGATGGCCTGGTGCACGGTCTGCTTCAGCTCGCGCTTGAAGTGCTCTTCGAGCACGGTGCGCGATACGCCGACATAATCCGCCACCTGCTCGGTCTTGATGCCCAGGCAGCCGTACTGGCGGATGTAATGGCTGGCGCGCATGACGTGCGGGCTGCGCATGGGCTGGAAACGGCTGGAGACCTGTACGTTGATGCCGACGGGCGGCACGATCACACGGGTGCTCGAGCAGTCCATGCCGCGCAGCATCTGATGCAACACGTGCGCCGCGGTGCGGCCCATTTCTTCCGCGCCCTGGATCACCGACGTAAGCGGGATGCGATTGAGCAACTGGGCCATCGGATCGTTATCGATACCCACGATCGCCACCTGTTCGGGCACGGCGATGCCACCGATCACGCAGGCCTGCAGCAACTGGCGGGCACGGGCATCGGTCACGGCAATGATGCCGATGGGTTTGGGCAGCCCTGCCAGCCATTCCACCAGATGCTCCACGGCCTCGCCCCAGCCACCCGCGCTGGTGGGCGAGCCCTCGTACACGATGCCTTCCACGTTCTCCGTGGTCACGATGCTGCGGAACGCGTGTTCGCGTTCCTGCGCCCAACGGCTTCCCGCGGTCGTGGGAATGGCATAAAGGGCAAAGCGCGACAGGCCCTGCTCGATGAGGTGGTCGTAGGCAAGACGGACCAGACGGGCGTTGTCGGTGGCGATATAAGGCACGCCAGCGGGGTAGTCCGCCGGGTCGTGGTACGAACCGCCGACCGCCACGACAGGAATATGCAATTCGCGCAGCGCCTCCTCGGCCTCAGGATCGTCAAAATCGGCGATGACGCCATCCCCCTTGAACTGGTGGATGTCACGCATGCGGCTGCGGAAATCCTCTTCGAGGAAGAGATCCCACTCGACGCGGGTGCTGTTGAGGTAATGCCCAATGCCGGCGATGACCTGACGGTCGTACACCTTGTTGGCGTTGAACAGCAGTGCGATGCGATGCGGTGCCATGACCAAGAAAAGTAGCAGGGAACGCGGCGTTAGGCCATGACGCAACGCGGCAGGAAAAAGGCTGGGTGGGGCGCTGGAAATCGCAATTGCGTCAAAGCGCGCCGATGGCGAGCATCGGTAGGATTCGTCCCTATGTTTGTCAAGGAATTGTTATGTCGTACTTCTCCAACATCCCGAACATTGCCTTCGAGGGCACGGGGTCCGACAACCCGCTGGCGTTCCACCACTACGACGCGAACCGCAAGTTGCTGGGCAAGACCATGGCCGAACACCTTCGCCTGGCCGTTTGCTACTGGCATACCTTCGTGTGGCCGGGTTCGGATGTGTTCGGCGCGGGCACGTTCGAGCGTCCGTGGCAGCAGCCGGGCGATCCGATGGCCAGGGCGCGTGAGAAGGCTGATGCGGCGTTCGATTTCTTCACCCGGCTGGGCACGCCGTACTACACGTTCCACGACACTGACGTGGCGCCGGAAGGCAACAGCCTGGCCGATTACCGGAATAACTTCGCCGCCATGGTCGACGTGCTCGAGCAGAAGCAGGCCGAGACCGGCGTGAAGCTGCTCTGGGGTACGGCCAACGTATTCAGCAACCCCCGCTACGCCGCGGGTGCGGCAACCAATCCCCAGCCGGAAGTCTTCGCGTACGCGGCCACGCAGGTGCGCCACGCTATGGAAGCGACCCACCGCCTGGGCGGCGCGAATTACGTGCTGTGGGGCGGCCGCGAGGGCTACGACACCTTGCTCAACACGGATCTGAAGCGCGAACGGGAACAGTTGGGTCGCTTCTTCCAGATGGTGGTTGAGCACAAGCACAAGCTCGGATTCAAGGGCACGATCCTGATCGAGCCCAAGCCGCAGGAGCCGACCAAGCACCAGTACGACTACGACTCGGCCACGGTCTACAGCTTCCTCAAGGCGTACGGTCTTGAGAATGAAGTGAAGACCAATCTTGAGGCTAACCACGCGACCCTGGCCGGCCATTCCTTCCAGCACGAAGTAGCCACCTCGATCGCCCTGGGCGTGTTCGGTTCCATCGATGCCAACCGCGGCGATCCGCAGAACGGCTGGGATACCGACCAGTTCCCGAACAGCGTGGAAGAAATGACCCTGGTCACTTACGAGATCCTCAAGGCGGGCGGTTTCACCACGGGCGGCTTCAACTTCGATACCAAGGTGCGCCGCCAGAGTCATGACGCCGCCGATCTGTTCCATGGCCATATTGGCGCCATTGATACCCTGGCGCTGAGCCTCGAGCGCGCGGTGAAGATGATCGAGAAGGACACCCTCGCCGAGCTGAAGGCGAAGCGTTACGCCGGGTGGGATGCCGACTTTGGTACGAAGATCCTCAATGGCGGCTTCACGCTCGCCTCGCTGAGTGACGAAGCGCTCAAGCGCGACCTGCACCCAAAGCACGTCTCAGGGCAGCAGGAGTTGCTCGAAAATATCGTTAACCGTTATATCTACGGGTGATATGAACCACGACATGGAAGCAAGCGCACGCCTGTACCTCGGCATTGACCTTGGCACGTCCTCGGTCAAAGCCGTCCTGATCGACGAGACGGGCGCTGTATGCGCCAGCGCGTCCAGCCCGCTGACCGTTTCGCACCCGAAGCCGCGCTGGTCCGAGCAGGATCCTGCGACCTGGTGGTCCGCGACGGAAGCGGCCGTAGGCGAGGTGCTGCAAGGCACGGATGGCCGCCGTGTCGCGGCCATCGGGCTCTCCGGCCAGATGCACGGCGCTACGCTGCTCGATAAGTCGGATCAGATCCTGCGGCCGGCCATCCTCTGGAACGACGGCCGTTCGGATATCGAATGCGCCGAGCTGGAAAAGGTCCCGGGCTTTCGCGAGGTCACCGGCAACCTGGCCATGCCGGGCTTCACCGCGCCCAAGCTGGCCTGGGTCCGCAAGCATGAACCGGAGATCTTCGCCCGTGTGGCGAAGGTGCTCCTGCCCAAGGATTACCTCCGGCTGAAGCTCACCGGCGAGTACATGACCGATGCGTCCGACGCGGCGGGCACGCTGTGGCTCGATGTGCGCAAGCGACAGTGGAGCGATGCGATGCTGGCCGCGACCGGCCTGGATCGCTCGCATATGCCCCAGGTGTTCGAAGGCAGCCAGCCGGCGGGGCGTTTGCGCAAGGAACTGGCCGAGCGTTGGGGCATGCATACGGTGCCCGTGGCCGCGGGCGGCGGCGACAACGCCGCTGGCGCCGTCGGTGTCGGCATCGTGCGTCACGGCCAGGCCATGCTCTCGCTGGGTACGTCGGGCGTGTACTTCGCGGTTTCCGATGGTTTCCGGGCCAGCCCCGAGACGGCGGTACACAGCTTTTGCCATGCGCTGCCAGATACCTGGCACCTCATGTCGGTGATGCTGAACGCGGCGAGTTGCCTTGATTTCACCGCCCGCCTCACCGGCTATCCCGATGTGGCTGCTCTGCTGGCCGATGCGGAATATGCCGGTTGGAAGAAAGATGGCCCGTTATTCCTGCCGTACCTCACGGGCGAGCGGACGCCGCACAACAATCCCCATGCGCGTGGTTCGTTCACCCATCTGGGGCCGGATACCGAGCGCACCGATCTTGCCCATGCCACGCTCGAGGGCGTAGGGCTCGGCCTGCTCGATGGCCTGCTCGCGGTGGAGGGCACCGGTCTGGTGTCAGAGGACATCACCGTGATTGGCGGCGGTTCGCGTAGCCATTACTGGACCCAGATGCTGGCCGATATCCTCGGCAAGCCACTCGTGCTGCGTGCCGGCGGCGAGGTGGGCCCAGCGCTGGGCGCGGCGCGGCTGGCCCGCCTGGCGGTGGAACCGGGTGCCTCGTTGGACGAGGTTTGCCCCATGCCGCCTGAAACTGCCGTACGCGAGCCCGATGCAGCGCGTCATGCTTATTTCCTGCAAACGCGCCACCCTTTGTTCCGCCGCTCGTACGAGCAACTGAAACCGCTTTATACCGACGCCGCCCGCGGCGACGCTTTTCGCCCGTCCTGAAAGGGCGATTCCATAAAAAGATGGAGAACAGCATGAAGCAGAAGGCCCTACACACGTTGTTGGCCGTATCGATGGTGGCGGCCGGCGTCTTTGCCCCGCAGGCACACGCAAGCAAGGACAAGCCCGTCATCGGCTTCTCCATCGACGATTTGCGCGTCGAACGCTGGACCCGCGACCGTGATTACTTCAAGGCGGCGGTCGAGGCCAAGGGTGGCACCGTTTCGGTGCAATCCGCCGATGCGAACGAGCAGAAGCAGATCCAGCAGATTGAGAACCTGATTTCGCGCAAGGTCGATGTGATCGTCATTGTGCCGTTCAACGCCAAGACCCTCACCACGGTGGTGGCCGAAGCGAAGAAAGCGGGTATCAAGGTCATCTCGTACGACCGATTGATCCTCAACGCCGATGTCGATGCCTATATCTCGTTCGATAACGAAAAGGTCGGCGAGATGCAGGCGAAGGGTGTGGTCGATGCCACCGGTGGCAAGGGTAATTTCTTCCTGCTTGGCGGTGCACCCACCGATAACAATGCCAAGATCCTGCGCGAAGGCCAGATGAAGGTGCTGGATCCACTGGTGAAGAGTGGTGCCATCAAGATTGTTGGCCAGCAGTGGACCAACGAGTGGCTGGCCTCGAATGCGCAGTCCATCATCGAGAACGCGCTGACCGCCAACAAGAACAACATCCAGGGCATCGTCGCCTCGAACGACGGTACCGCGGGTGGCGCCATCGCCGCGTTGAACGGCCAGAAGCTCGCCGGCAAGGTCGCCGTGTCGGGCCAGGATGCCGATCTCGCCGCCGTCAAGCGCATCAAGGCCGGCACGCAGGCCATGACGGTGTACAAGCCGATCAAGACCATCGCCACCGACGCCGCCAACCTGGCCGTACAGTTCGCCAAGGGTCAGGCGCCCACGTTCACTTCGAAGCTGAACAACGGCAAGAAGGATGTCGATACCATCCTGCTCACCCCGACCCTGCTCACCAAGCAGAACGTCGACCTGGTGGTGAAGGATGGCTTCTACACGCAGGCGCAGGTGGGTAACTAAGCGTTCGGTATCCTTGTGGGGGCATGCTTCGTGCCATCGCGCGCAAGCGCGCTCCTACAAGGGTCTGCCCCGGTCTTCTGTAGGAGCGCGCTTGCGCGCGATGGCGCGCAAGCGCGCCCACCGTGCCTCAGTTGAAGAAGGTTCCAAGGTGAGCGAATACCTGTTCGAGATGCGCAACATCGTCAAGGAGTTCTCTGGCGTGCGCGCGCTCAATGGCATCAACCTGGCCGTGCGGCCAGGTGAATGCGTGGGCCTGTGTGGCGAAAATGGTGCCGGCAAGTCCACGCTCATGAAAGTCCTTTCCGGTGTCTACCCCTACGGCACCTGGGAAGGGGAAATCGAATTCGACGGCAAGCCACTGAAGGCGCACTCGGTGCGTGACAGCGAAGACGCCGGCATCGTCATCATCCACCAGGAGTTGATGCTGGTACCGCAACTCTCCGTGGCTGAGAACATCTTCCTCGGCAACGAGATCCGCAAGTTCGGCGGGCTCATGGATTACGACGCCATGTACGCCAAGGCTGATGCGCTTCTGGCCCGGCTGAAACTCAAGGATGTGAACGTCGCGGCCCCGGTCATGAACTATGGTGGCGGCTACCAGCAGCTGTTCGAGATCGCGAAGGCGTTGGTAAAGAACGCACGCCTGCTGATTCTCGACGAACCTTCGTCATCGCTGACCTCGTCCGAGACCGATACGCTGCTGTCCATCATCGAAGACCTCAAACGCGATGGCGTGGCCTGCGTCTATATCTCGCACAAGCTCGATGAAGTCGCTCGCGTATGCGATACCGTTACCGTGATTCGTGATGGCAAACACATCGTCACCAAGCCGATGAGCGAGATGACGACGCACAGCATCATCACCGCCATGGTGGGTCGCGAGATCGAGAACCTCTTCCCGAAGATGGACCACGAGATCGGTGAGGTCATCTTCGAGGCGAGGCACGTCACCTGTTGGGACGTGGCTAATCCGAACCGTAAGCGCGTGGACGATATTTCGTTCCAGGTGCGCCGTGGTGAGATCGTCGGTATCGCGGGCCTCGTGGGCGCGGGTCGCACCGAGCTGGTTTCCGCCATCTTTGGCGCATACCCCGGCCGCTCGGAGGCAGAGCTGTTCCTCGAGGGAAAACCGATCAAGGTGAAGAACCCTGAGCAGGCGATCAAGGCAGGACTCTCACTGGTCCCGGAAGATCGCAAGCGCCAGGGCATCGTGCCGCTGCTCGGGGTGGGTGACAACATCACGCTCGCCACGCTGTCGCACTACGCCCATGCAGGGCAGATCGACCGCCAGGCCGAGATGGCCGTGGTCGATACCGAGATCAAGCGCCTTCGCGTGAAAACCGCTAGCCCGGAACTCGCCATCCAGGGTTTGTCCGGCGGAAACCAGCAGAAGGCAGTGCTCACCAAGATGCTGCTGCCGAACCCCAAGGTGCTGATCCTCGACGAGCCGACGCGCGGCGTTGACGTCGGCTCCAAGTACGACATCTACACGCTGATGTTCGAGCTCGCCGCCAAGGGTGTGGCCATCATCATGGTCTCCTCGGAAATGCCCGAGGTGCTGGGCGTGAGTGACCGCGTCCTCGTTGTCGGCGAGGGTAAGCTGCGCGGCGATTTCAAGAACGTCGGCCTGACCCAGGAGCAGGTCCTTGCCGCGGCGATTTCCCATGCCGCCGAGGGGCCCGCGCACGCGGCCTGATCCAAACCCTTATTCACGCGTTACCAGGGAAGCCTTTCCATGCAGTCCCAGAAAGTCCAGCAACTGTTCGTCCGTTACAAGATCCTGGCGTTGCTCATCGCCGTCGCCGTGATCTGGGTGTTCTTCCATGTGAAGACCGACCAGGCCTTTATTACCCCGAACAACCTTTCCAATCTGTTCCGGCAGATGGCCATCACCGGCATGCTTGCCTGTGGCATGGTGTTCATCATCATCGCCGGCGAGATCGATCTGTCGATTGGCTCGCAGCTCGGCTTGCTGGGCGGCGTCGTCGCCATCCTCACCGTGAACATGGGCTGGGGCACATGGCCATCGATCGGCGCGGTGCTGGTACTCGGTATGCTGATCGGCGCGTTCAACGGCTTCGTGGTCACCAAGATGCGCGTGCCCTCGTTCATCGTGGGCCTGGGTGGCATGCTCGCGTTCCGCGGCATCGTCCTTTACGTCACGGGTAGCTCCACCATTGCGCCGGCGCCGGATGACCTGATCCAGTTGGGCCAGGGCTTCGTGCCGGTCGGGCTTTCGCAGTGGGTAGGTGGCGTCATCTTCCTCGCCATGGTCGGGATTACCGTCCGTCGGCGCATGCGCCGCGCGAAGCTCGGCTTGCAGCAGGCCGCCTTGTGGATCGACATCGTGCGGGTGGTGGTCATCGGTGCCGCCATCTTCGGCTTCATCCGCATGTTGAACGACGCCAATGGCATTCCCATTCCGGTGATGATCCTGCTGGCGCTGTTGGCCGTATTCACTTACGTCTCTACCCAGACCGTGTTCGGCCGCCACATCTATGCGGTTGGTGGCAACATGGAGGCGACCCGCCTTTCGGGTGTGAACGTCAACCGGGTAAAGCTGGTCGTGTTCGCGATCATGGGGCTGATGTGTGCATTCGCCGGCATCATCACGGTGGCGCGTACCGGTTCGGGTTCGCCCTCCGCCGGCACGGGCGGCGAGCTGGACGCCATCTCCGCGTGTTTCATCGGTGGCACCTCCATGCGCGGCGGCTCCGGCACGGTCTACGGCGCGCTGATCGGTGCCCTTGTCATGGCCAGCCTCGATAGCGGCATGCAGCTGATGGATGTCGACAACTCGTGGCAGATGATCATCAAGGGCGTGATCCTGGTGCTTGCCGTGTGGGTCGACGTTCTCTCCGGCAGCAACCGCAACGGTTGATGTCGGGGGCGCTACCGCGCCCTTGTAGGAGCGCGCTTGCGCGCGATGGGGTCTTGCCGCGGGCACCCATCGCGCGCAAGCG
>NZ_DASYCB010000047.1:0-29358 GCF_036500425.1 Luteibacter sp. | reverse complement strand
TTGCGCGCGATGGGGGTTACGTCAAGCACCCATCGCGCGCAAGCGCGCTCCTACAAGTGGTTGGCCGTTAGGCTACCTTGGCTTCGCGGCTGGCGAACTCCGCCAGCGCGGCGTGCAGGCGTTCGAGGCCGGCGTGGGTTTCTTCGTCGGTGATGTTGAGCGGCGGGACGATGCGCAGCACATCGGGGCCGGCCTGCAGGATGAGCAGGCCGTGGGCGGCGGCGATGTCGAGGATTTCGCCGGCGCGACCCTTGTTGGCATCGTTGAGGGCGGCGCCGATCATCAGGCCACGACCACGGATTTCCGAGAACAGGTGGAACTCGTGGTTGAGTTTCTCCAGACCCTTGCGGATATCGTTGGACTGGCGCTCGACATTGAGCAACACCTCCGGCGACGAAAGCTTACGCAACGCCACGCGAGCCACCGCGGCCGCCATCGGGTTGCCGCCGAACGTGGTGCCGTGCGCACCGAACTGCATGACATCGGCAACCTTCGGGCCGGCCAGCATGGCGCCGATCGGAAAACCTGCGCCGAGTGCCTTGGCCAGGGTGACGATATCCGGCGTGACATGGTCATGCGTGTGCGCGAACAGCGTACCGGTACGACCCATGCCGCACTGGATTTCGTCGAGCACCATCAATGCGTCATGCGCATCGCACAGCTCGCGGATCTTCTTCAGGAAACCCGGCGCGGCCGGCGTGACACCGCCCTCGCCCTGCACGGGCTCGATCATCACCGCGGCGACGCCACCCTTGGCAAAGGCTTCTTCCAGCGCGGCTTCATCGTTGAACGCCACATAGCGGAAGCCCGCCGGCAACGGCTCGTACCCTTCCTGGTATTTCGGTTGCGCGGTCGCGGTGACTGAAGCGAGCGTGCGGCCGTGGAACGAGCCGTAGAAGGTGATGATGACGCGATCTTCCGGCGCGCGGCCCTGGCCCGCGGCCCACTTGCGTACGAGCTTGATCGCGGCTTCGTTCGCTTCGGTACCGGAATTGCACAGGAATACGCGATCGGCGAATGGCGCATGCTCGATCAGTTCTTCGGCAAGGCGCAACGGCGGCTCGGTCCAGAACACATTGCTGGCGTGCCACAGCTTGCCCGCCTGTGCGACCAGTGCCGCGACTAGGTCGGGCTCCTGGTGGCCCAACGCGTTCACCGCGATACCGGCACCGAAATCGAGATAGTCGCGACCTTCCGTATCCCACACGCGCGCGCCCTTACCGTGGTCGAGGACGACATCACGGGGGCGGTAAACCGACAGCCAATAGCGCTTGCCCAGGCCGATCAGCTCGGAGGGTTCGACAGGATGCGACGACATGACAACGACTCCCGGGCCCGGCCGCAGCGCCTGGCCCCAAACAGGAACGGATGGAATCGCACGGTACGTTCTGCGGTCCGACATCGATCCGATGCCCGGCGGCGACGGTGCGCCGTGGGGATCCCCATCGTATAAGGCACGGGCCCGGCCGACAACGGCTGTTCCGTTGCTGTAACGGCTTGTTACACAACGCTACAGCCGATGAACGACCCGGAAATGCCCACGAAAGGAAAATTCCTTGCGAATCAAAGCCAGCCCGGGGTGGCATGCGGCTTGCTCCGCTTAGGGGGAGGCTCCACGAAGCCCGCGGTGTTCGCTCGCCCGACGACCCTGCCAAGCCGGACGACGAATGGGAACTCCCGGTCCCCCAGAGGACCGGGAGTTTTCTTTTCCGCGCACGGGAGCCGCTAGCGCAACTGATCGAGGGCCAGCTGGTGCTTCTTGCAGAGGCGATACACAGTCACGCGGGATACCCGCAGCCGGCGCGCGCATTCGCTGATGTTGAAGGCGCTCGCGCGCAGGCAATCGACGATGGCCTCGCGCTCGGCCGAGGTGCGGGCGCTGCCCAGGCTATCGCGATCAAGCCCGGGCAGATCCGCATTGAGTTCGAGATCGTCGGGCGTGATCAGCGCATCGTCGGCGATCACCGCCGCACGCTGCACGCGATTCATGAGTTCGCGGACGTTGCCGGGCCAGGTGAAGGCGTTCATCGCCTTGCGCGCCGCGGTGCTGAAGGCGCGCGCACGGGTGCCGTAGCTCTCGCGGAATGCATCAAGGAAGTACTGAGCCAGCAGCTCGATATCCCCGTTACGCTCACGCAACGGCGGCATGCGCAGGCGCAGGACGTTGAGCCGGTAGAACAGGTCCTCGCGGAAGCGACCCTGGGCGACCGCCTTTTCGAGGTCCACGTGGGTCGCGGCAAGCACGCGCACGTTCACCTTGATCGACTGGCAACTGCCGATGCGTTCGATGGTGCCTTCCTGGAGCACGCGCAGCAGGTTGGTCTGGGCATCAAGCGGCAGGTCGCCGATTTCATCGAGAAAAACCGTGCCACCATCGGCGGACTCGAAGTGACCGATACGCCGCGCGGTAGCGCCGGTGAAGGAACCCCGCTCGTGACCGAACAATTCGGACTGCACGAGGTTGGCCGGCAAGGCCCCGCAGTTGATGGCGGCGAAGGGCTTTTCGTGGCGGCCCGAGAGCTGGTGCAGCGCCCGCGCAGCCATTTCCTTGCCGGTCCCGGTCTCGCCGGTGATCAGCAACGGCAGCTCGACCGGAGCGAACTTACGAATGTTCTGAGAAAGTGCCCGGATGGCCGGACTGTTCCCGGTCATGACGCTGGGCTGGTCATCGTCGAGGACCGGGATGCCATCCGCCGGGACGCGCTGCAACGCCTGGCGCAGCGCCTGCAGCGAGGACGTGCCATCGATCAGTTCGAAGGCCTGCGGCAACACATGCTGGATGGAAGGGTCGTTCGCAGGCGTGCGCTGGCCGGTGAGCCCGATCCAGGCCAGGCCCGGATGGGTGTCACGAAGTTCCTGGAGGACGCGCACGGCGGCGTGGGCGCTCGCGCGCAGGTCGACCACGGCGATCGCCGTGTCTCCGCACTCGGGCAAGATCGTATCCAGCCGTGCCGGATCGGCCACCAGCGTACGCCAGCCGGCCCGAATCAGTCCGAAGTGTTCTTCAACGCTCGGTCTTCCTACCCAGACGACGCATCGCCCCGTCGATTCCCCGCGTGACATGCCTGCTCCTCAAACCGTTCAGTGGCCTGCTGCCGGCTGTAGCGGGTTCACCCTTGGACCCGCCGCCGGCACCCCTGCAGACCGGCAAGCCCCACACCGCCCTCTGTCATGTCATGCCAGGGGCGACAAACCGACGTTACCCCGGCATGCAAAAACCGGCCATACACCAAACGGGCTAGCTCACACAGCGGTTTAGATGGCGTTTCGCGCTTGCTAGAGAAACAAGTCAGGTAGTAGAGGCTGACCCGGCGTGACCGCGTAGTGATCGAAGTTCGTCACACCTTCTTCACGCAGGATCGCTTCATCGATGCAGAAATGCCCGGTGAATCCACGGGCGGGGCGGGTGAGGATCGCGTGGGCCGCGTCGGCCACGATCTCGGGGGTACGGCAGTTTTCGGCTTTTACGCCATCGATCATGGCGATGGCTGCCGTGGCAATGACGGTTTTCGGCCAAAGCGCATTCACGGCCACGCCCATCGGCGCGAACTCGGGCGCCATGCCCAGCACGCACTGGCTCATCCCGAACTTGGCGATGGTGTACGCGACGTGCGGGGCGAACCAGTGCGGATCGATGCTCGGCGGCGGCGACAACATCAGCACGTGCGGATTTGCCGCCTCCTTGAGGAAGGGCAGGCAGGCCTGGGTGACCAGGAAGGTGCCGCGCGTGTTCACCTGGTGCATCAGGTCGAAGCGCTTCATCGGGGTGTCTTCGGTGCCCGCCAGCCAGATCGCGCTGGCGTTATTCACCACGATATCGATCCCGCCGAAGCGCTCGGCTGCCGTGGCGGCCGCCATGCGCACTTCGGCTTCCTCACGGATATCCACCTTCAAGGGCAGCGCCTTGCCTCCCGCCGCCTCGATCTCGGCGGCGGCGGTGTGGATGGTGCCGGGCAAGCGTGGGTTCGGCACGCCACTCTTTGCGGCGATCACGACGTTGGCCCCATCGCGCGCGGCACGCAAGCCGATCGCGAGGCCGATGCCACGCGAGGCACCGGTGATGAACAAGGTCTTCCCGGCGAGCGAGGTCATGGCGGTGTGCTCAGGCGCGCTGGAAGCGCGGGAGGATGTCACGCAGTTCGGCCAGGCGCTGGAGTGGATCGTCCAGTTCCAGCATGTGCTGGCATTCGTTGGGATCCAGCGGCAGCAGTTCGCAAAGGCGGAAGCCGACCCAGCTGGCATCATCGGCGCGGCCGGCGACATCCTGGCGCCATGGCGGCCCCATCTGATCAGCGAGCCGTTCGAGGATGGTGGTGAGCAGGCCGAACTCGGCCGGCACCGGAATGACTTCTTCAGGCAGCCAGGGCGCGATGTCGCCGCGCACCTGGCCATCCGAGCGCACGCGCGTGCGGGTGACCCGGAAACGCTGGCCGCCTTCGGCGACGATGCCGAGCAGGCCATCGTCGCGGGTATGGAAATCCGTGATCGTGGCGAGCGTGCCGACTGCGGCGGGGATGGCCGGCTGGCCTGCTTCACGCCCCTCGAGGATGAGGCACACGCCGAAGCCGCGGCCGCTACGTGCACACTCGCGCACCAGGTCGATGTAGCGCGGTTCGAAGATGCGCAACGGCAGGTGCCCGCCCGGGAAAAGAACGTTCGCCAGGGGGAACAGGGGGAGGTCGAGAGCGGGCGTGGTCGCAGCCATGCCCGCCAGTCTAACCTGCGCGCAGCGCGTCGAAGAAGCGGCGCGGCGCGTTTTCGAAGCCGCCGTTCGACATGAACACCACGTGGTCGCCCTCACCTGCCTGTGCCGCGAGCGTGGTCACCAGTGCATCCACCGTCGGCACGGTGGCGCCCCGGCCAGCGAGGGCGCCAGTGACCTTGCCCGCATCCCAGGGAAGCTCAGGGCGTTGCAGGAAGACGACGCCATCCGCGTTCTCCAGCGAGGGCGCCAGGGCATCGGCATGCGCGCCGAGGCGCATGCTGTTCGAACGCGGTTCGAGTGCGACGAGGATCCGTGCCTTGCCGACCTTTGCGCGAAGACCCGCCAGCGTGGTGGCGATCGCGGTGGGGTGGTGGGCGAAGTCGTCGTACACGGTGACGCCGCGCGCATCGCCAATCACTTCCATGCGACGGCGGGCGTTGGCAAAGCTGGCAAACGCCGGCAGCAACGCGACCGGATCCGCACCCGCGGCCGTCGCGGCAGCGAGCGCTCCCAGTGCATTCATGACGTTGTGCCTGCCGAGCGACGACCAGCGCACATCGCCGAGCAGCGCGCCGTGGCGACTAACGCGGAAGTGCGAGCCATCGGCAGCGATGAGTTCGGCACGCCAGTCACCGGCGTCGATGCCGAAGGTTTCCACCGGCGTCCACGCGCCCATGGCCAACACCTCGGCCAGGTACGGATCTTCCGCGTTGACGACAAGCCGGCCGTTGCCAGGCACCGTGCGCACGAGGTGATGGAACTGCCGCTGGATCGCGGCCACGTCGGGGAAGATATCCGCGTGGTCGTATTCCAGGTTGTTGAGGATCGCGATGCGCGGGCGGTAATGCACGAACTTCGAACGCTTGTCGAAGAAGGCCGAGTCGTACTCGTCCGCCTCGATGATGAAGGGTTTGCCACCGCCCCGTCGTGCCGACACATCGAAGTTGCCGGGCACGCCACCGATGAGAAACCCTGGATCCATGCCGGCCTGGTCGAGCAGGTGCGCGAGCAGGCTGGTGGTGGTGGTCTTGCCGTGCGTGCCGGCGACAGCGAGCACATCGCGTCCACCGAGCAGGGTTTCACCCAACCACTGCGGGCCGGAGATATAGCGCATGCCCTGGTTGAGCATGTACTCCACTGCCGGGTTGCCGCGGGTCATGGCGTTACCGACCACGACGAGATCCGGCGCGGGCTGCAGGTGTTCCGCCGTATAGCCCTGCATCAACTCGATGCCGAGCGCCTCGAGCTGGGTGCTCATGGGTGGGTAGACGTTGGCGTCGGAGCCTTCGACCTGCAGGCCGAGCTCGCGACCGAGCGCGGCCACGCCGCCCATGAAGGTACCGCCGATGCCGAGGATATGGACGCGCATGCTTTAAGACTCGCGGCCGGCGCGCGGGGCGCCGGCCCGTGGTGGATCAGGCGCTGGCGGCGCTAGCGTTGTTCAGGGCGGCCTTGATGCGCGCCGTGACGTCATCGAGCTCGCCGACGCCGTCGACGATCTTGAGCTTGCCGCGCTTGGCGTAGAACTCCGCGACCGGGGCGGTCTGGTCGGCGTAGATGCCGAGACGCTTCTTCACCGTTTCCGGCTCATCGTCCGGGCGGTGTTCCGCTTTGAAGCGCACTTCGCAACGGCCCACGATGGCCTCGAACGGTACCTCGAGCTTGATGACCACATCGAGCGGCTGGCCGATCTTGGCAAGCACGCCATCCAGCGCATCGGCCTGGGCCAGGTTGCGCGGGTAGCCATCGAGGATGAAGCCGGGCTTGGCGTCGGCGGCAGCGAGGCGGTGCTCGATGATGCCGAGCATGATGTCGTCCGGCAGCAGGTGGCCGGCGTCCATCAGGGACTTGGCCTTCTTGCCGAGCTCGGTTTCCGCCTTGATCTCGCCGCGGAGCAGGTCGCCCGTGGAGATGTGCGGAATGCCGAACTCCTCCTTGAGGCGGGTCGCCTGGGTGCCCTTGCCCGAACCGGGCGCGCCGAAAAGCACGAATCGCATTGATGCTCCAGATTGCCGGGCTGGCAGGGCTAACCCCGCCGCCGGGCACAATAAAATGGGTCCCAAGGTAACGGCACGGGCGCCACCCCGTCAAACGGCTGCCACATCGCCGTGGCAGCGCACCGCAGGGGCCGCCTTCAAGCCACGGGCACGCCGGACGGGGTACGCTCGGACCTTCGACCGCCTCAGAAGGAACCGCAGCATGGCCGCCGGCAAGCTCCTCTACGCCCAGTCGGGCGGTGTATCCGCCGTCATCAACGCCACCGCCGCCGGGGTCATCGAGACCGCCCGCGATAAGGGCATCCCGGTGTATGCGGCTCGCAACGGCATCCTCGGCGCCCTGCGCGAGGAGCTGATCGATACGACCAAGGAGGCCAAGGCCAACATCGCCGGCCTCAAGCACACCCCGGGCGGGGCGTTTGGCTCCTGCCGCTACAAGCTGAAGTCGCTCGAGGAGAACCGGGCCGAGTACGAGCGGCTGATCGCCGTGTTCAAGGCGCACGACATCCGCACCTTCCTCTACAACGGCGGCAATGACTCGGCCGATACGGCCAACAAGGTCTCGAAGATCGGCCACGCGCTTGGCTACGAGGTGAACTGTATCGGCGTGCCCAAGACGATCGATAACGACCTGGTCGTGACCGACAACTGCCCGGGCTTCGGCTCGGTGGCCAAGTACACCGCCATCGCGGTGCGCGAGGCCAGCCTTGATGTCGCCTCCATGATGGATACCTCGACCAAGGTCTTCATCATCGAGGTGATGGGCCGCCACGCCGGCTGGATCGCCGCGGCCGCGGGCCTCGCCGGCAACAAGCCGGGCGATCCGCCGCACATCATCCTGTTCCCTGAAAACGTGTTCGATCCGGCCGCCTTCCTCGCCAAGGTAAAAGCCACCGTGGAGAAGGTGGGTTACTGCACCGTGGTCGTCTCCGAGGGCGTAAAGGGTTCGGACGGCAAGTTCCTCGCCGAGTCCGCCGAGACCGGCGCCCGCGATGCGTTCGGCCATGCCCAGCTCGGCGGCGCCGCACCGATCCTCGCCTCGCTGGTGAAGGAGAAGCTCGGCTACAAGTACCACTGGGCCCTGCCCGACTACCTGCAGCGCTCGGCGCGGCACATCGCCGCCAAGGTCGACGTGGAGCAGGCTTACGCGGTGGGCAGGAAGGCGGTGGAATACGCGGCCGACGGCCTCAACGCGGTGATGCCGGTGATCGTGCGCACGTCGGACGACCCGTATAAGTGGAAGATCGAAGCGGCATCGCTCGACAAGATCGCGAACCAGGAAAAGAAGATGCCGAAGACCTTCATCTCGAAGGATGGTTTTGGTATCACCGCCGCCGCGCGACGTTACCTGGCACCGCTGATCCTGGGTGAAGCGCCCCCGCCCTACGGCGAAGATGGCCTGCCGATCTACGTGACCCTGAAAAACACCTCCGTCCCCAAGAAACTAAAAAAATTCATCCCCGCCTGATTTTGTAGGAACGCGCTTGCGCGCGATCCAGCGTGCCGCGAGCACCCATCGCGCGCAAGCGCTCTCCTACAGGGCGTGCCGTATTATCTGGGGTTGGTTGATGGAGCTTGCGATGGACCTGATTATTCGCCACGCCACCCTTCCCGATGGGCGCAGGGATGTCGATATCGGTATCGAGGGTGGGCGTTTTGCGGCGGTCCAGCCCGGGTTGCCTGCGAAGGGCGTGGAAGAGATCGATGCGCAGGGGCGGCTGGTGTCGCCGCCGTTCGTGGATGCGCATTTCCATATGGATGCCACGCTCTCGCTAGGGCTACCGCGGCTCAATGCCTCAGGCACCCTGCTTGAAGGTATCGCGCTGTGGGGCGAGCTAAAGCCTGGGCTTACTCATGAGGCATTGGTAAAGCGTGCCCTGGCCTACTGCGACATGGCGGTGGCTCAAGGGCTGCTGGCGATCCGTAGCCACGTGGATATCTGCGACGACCGCCTGCTGGCCACCGAGGCGTTGCTCGAGGTGAAGCGCAAGGTCGCGCCCTACCTGCACCTCGAGCTGGTGGCCTTCCCGCAGGATGGCCTGCTGCGCTCGCCCACGGCGAAAGCGAACCTTGTACGCGCGCTCGACATGGGTGTGGAGGTGATCGGCGGCATCCCGCACTTCGAGCGCACGATGGCCGACGGTGCCGAATCCATCCGCTGGCTCTGCGAACTGGCGGCGGAACGCGGGCTTCGCGTGGATATGCATTGCGATGAATCCGACGATCCATGGTCACGGCACATCGAAACGCTGGCTGCGGAAACCGTACGCACCGGGCTGCAAGGTCGCGTCACCGGTTCGCATCTCACTTCGATGCATTCGATGGACAACTACTACGTATCCAAACTGCTGCCGTTGATCGCAGAGGCCGGCGTGCATGCCATCGCGAATCCGCTGATCAACATCACCCTGCAGGGCCGCCACGATACCTACCCCAAACGGCGCGGCATGACCCGCGTACCCGAACTGATGGCGGCCGGCGTCAATGTCGCCTTCGGCCACGATTGTGTGATGGATCCCTGGTACGGGATGGGTTCGGGCGACATGCTCGAGGTGGCGCACATGGGCCTGCATGTCGCCCAGATGACCTCGACCGCTGGCGTGGCGCAGTGCTTCGATGCAGTGACTACGAATGCGGCGCGCGTGCTGGGCCTGCCGGGTTACGGCATCGCACCGGGCAACCCGGCCGATTGCGTATTGCTGCAGGCGGGCGATACCTACGAGGCGATCCGGCTGAAAGCACACCGCCTTCTGGTCGTGCGCGGGGGCAACATCCTCGCCCGTTCAGCTGAACGGCGCACTGAGCTCTTCCTTCCGGAAAGCCCATCAAATCTGACACTTGAGTTCCGGCCTGGCTCGCTTTACTGAACGCGCCCGTCCCATTGCTGTCGCGTTACTTAATGCTTTCGCGGGGCTTTCAAAAAGCACGATCTTCCGTTCAGGTTTCCATTCCTAGGATGCGAATCGTCGGTCCCCTCCTGCGGATCGTCACCTGAGAGAAGCCGTGATGAAAACGCTCCTGCGCACCGCCCTCGCCGCCCTGGCACTTGCTGCTACCTCGGTGGCGGTTGCCGCTCCGGACCACGACCATGACCGTGGCCATGACCGCGATCGCCATGGTCATGACAATCGCGGCCGCCGTGGTGACTGGCACCACGACAACGGCTGGCACGGCCATCGTCCGCCGCCCCCGCCGCCGCGCTATTACGGCCACGGCGGTTACTACGGGCACGGCCCGGCTTATTACCACCGCCCGCCTCCGCCGCCGCGTTATTACGGCCACTGGGAGCGCGGCCACCGGTACTACGGCCGCAACGTGGTGGTCTACGACTACGGCAGCTACCGCCTGCGCCCGCCGCCGCGTGGGTATCACTGGGTTCGTGAGAACAACGACTTCCTGCTGGTCGCCATCGCGACTGGCGTCATCTTCGACATCGCTACTCGGTAAACCGGAGACACTCTTATGAAGATGCTGGGCAAACTCGCTTTCTGTCTCGTCGCCGCAGGCAGCATCGCACCGGCGTTCGCCTGGGATCCGCCGCCGCCGCACCACGACGACCGTGACCACCACGACGATCGCGACCATCGGGATGACCACCGCGACGATCACCGGGACGACCATCGCTATGACAACCGATACGACCATCGGGACGACCACCGCGGGCCAGGTTATGCGCACCACGACTGGCAGCGCGGCCACCGTTACGACGGCCGCGTCGTGGTCGTCGATGACTGGCGTACCCGCCGCCTGCGCGAACCGCCGCGCGGGTACCACTGGGTCCGCGATGACAATGACGGCCAGTTCCTGCTGATCGCCGTGGCCACTGGCATCATCACTGACATCGTGTTGCAGAACTAAGCGGCCCCTCCATGTAGGAGCGCGCTTGCGCGCGATGGGTACGCCGCAAGCCCCATCGCGCGCAAGCGCGCTCCTACACCGATTCCGCAGCGCACAACGGGTTTCCGCGCCTCCCCTGCCTATACTCGGGGTGAGCCCCGCATGGGCTCCCACAATTCGGGGAGGCTTCGATGCTGCAGCAGTACGGTTTATGGATCGCGCTGGGATGTGCGGTCGTGGCGATTCTGTACGGTGCGTTTTCGGTCAGTTGGGTCCTGGCGCGTTCGCCAGGCAACGAACGAATGCAAGAAATCGCAGCCGCCATCCAGGAAGGCGCGCGTGCTTACCTCAACCGCCAGTACGCCACCATCGGCGTCGTCGGCATCGTCCTCTTTCTCTTAATCGGCATCTTCCTCGATTGGGGAACCGCGATCGGCTTCGCGTTGGGGGCGCTTCTCTCGGGAGCGGCCGGCTACATCGGCATGAACGTTTCCGTTCGTGCCAACGTGCGTACCGCCGAGGCCGCCAGGAGCGGCCTTTCTTCTGCCCTGGCGGTGGCGTTCCGGGGTGGTGCGGTCACTGGCATGCTGGTGGTGGGCCTCGGCCTGCTCGGCGTGGCCGGCTACTACGGCATCCTCACCCACCTGGGCTACGAGCGCGGCCACGTGTTGCACGCCCTGATCGGCCTGGCCTTTGGCTCCTCGCTGATCTCGATCTTCGCCCGCCTGGGCGGCGGCATCTTCACCAAGGGTGCCGATGTCGGCGCCGACCTGGTGGGCAAGGTGGAAGCCGGCATCCCCGAGGATGACCCGCGCAACCCGGCGGTGATCGCGGACAACGTGGGCGATAACGTCGGCGACTGCGCCGGCATGGCCGCCGACCTGTTCGAGACCTACGCGGTGACCCTTATCGCCACCATGTTGCTGGGTGGCGTGCTGGCTGCGGAGGTCGGTCCCTACGGCATTCTTTACCCCCTCGTGCTCGGCGGTGCGTCGATCGTCGCCTCCGTGATCGGCACGTTCTTCGTCAAGACACGCGGCGGCAAGATCATGAATGCGCTGTATGCCGGCGTGTTCGTTTCGGCCCTGCTGGCTGCGATCGCCTTCTGGCCGATCACCCAGCAGCTGATGGCGGATAGCGCCTTTGGCACCGGCCGCCTGTATGGCTGTGCGCTGATCGGCCTGGTACTTACCGGCGCCATGGTGGTGATTACCGAGTACTACACGGCGACCGAGTACAAACCCGTGCGCCACGTGGCGCAGTCGTCCACCACCGGCCATGCGACCAATATCATCGCGGGCCTGGGGGTATCGATGAAATCGACCGCCCTGCCGGTGCTGGCGGTGTGCGCGGCCATCTGGGGCTCATTCGCCCTGGCCGGCCTGTACGGCATCGCGATCAGCGCCGTGGCCATGCTCAGCATGACCGGCATGGTGGTGGCCCTGGACGCGTATGGACCGATCACCGACAACGCCGGCGGTATCGCCGAGATGGCCGAGTTGCCCGCCGACGTGCGCGGGGTGACCGACCCGCTCGATGCGGTGGGTAACACGACCAAGGCGGTGACCAAGGGCTACGCGATCGGCTCGGCCGGCCTCGCTGCACTGGTGCTGTTCGCTGACTACACGCACAACCTCAACCTGCACTTTGGCGGCGCGGATATCCGCTTCGACCTCTCCAACCATTACGTGATCATCGGCCTGCTCATCGGCGGCCTGATCCCGTACCTGTTCGCCGCCATGGCGATGGAGGCGGTCGGCCGTGCGGCCGGTGCGGTGGTCGAGGAAGTGCGCCGCCAGTTCCGCGAGATCACCGGGATCATGGAGGGGACCACCAAGCCCGATTATTCGCGCGCGGTGGACCTGCTTACCCGCTCGGCGATCCGCGAGATGCTGGTGCCCTCGCTGCTGCCGGTACTGGTACCGGTAGTGGTGATCTTCGGCTTCAAATGGCTGGGTGGCCCGGAAGCCGGCGCGCAGGCGCTGGGCGGCGTACTGATTGGCACCATCGTCACCGGCCTGTTCGTGGCCATTTCGATGACCACCGGCGGCGGTGCATGGGATAACGCCAAGAAGTACATCGAAGATGGCCACTTCGGCGGTAAGGGCTCCGACGCGCACAAGGCGGCGGTCACCGGCGATACCGTGGGCGACCCGTACAAGGACACCGCCGGGCCTGCCGTGAATCCGTTGATCAAGATCATCAACATCGTGGCGTTGTTGTTGATTCCGTTTCTCTGAGGCACACCCATCGCGCGCAAGCACGTTTGGGGGTGGCGGCTGCGCCGCGATTTCCCCATTCGCGCGCAAGCACGTTTGGGGGCGGCGGCTGCGCCGCGATTTCCCCATTCGCGTGCAAGCACGCTCCTACATGTACTTATGTAGGAGCGTGCTTGCACGCGATCCCCCTCTGTCCCCATAGGTAAAAGGTCATGGGCCTGCGGGTAGTCCCGCTGGGTTATGGTCCCCGGGTAGCTCTTTCGACCCAAGGACACCTTCCCATGCACCGACGCTGGATTGCGCTGGCCATCGCCCTTACCTTCAGTGGCATGACCCAGGCACACGAACCGAACAAGACTCCCGCCGCCCCGGCCACCCAGGCCCCGGGTGAAGACGAAAACCTCTGGCTCGACGATATCGACGGCGCCAAGCCGCTGGCATGGGTGAAGGACGAGAACGCGAAGACGGTGGCGAAGTACGCCGATTCGCAGGAGTTCAAGACCCTGGATGCACGCATCCTCGAGATGCTCGATTCCGATGCCAAGATCCCGCTGGTCAGCAAGATCGGCGACCACTTCTATAACCTCTGGCGCGACAAGCAGAACCCCAAGGGCCTGTGGCGTCGTACCACGCTGGCCGAGTACCGCAAGGACAAGCCCGCCTGGGAAACCGTGGTCGACGTGGATGCCTTGTCGGCCGCCGAGAAGGAGAACTGGGTGTGGCACGGGGCCCAGTGCCTGAAGCCGGAAAACCGCTACTGCCTCGTCTCGCTCTCGCGCGGTGGCGCGGATGCCGACGTGATCCGCGAGTTCGATCTCACGACCAAAACCTTCGTCAAGGATGGCTTTACCCTGCCCGAGGCAAAGAGCCAGGTCAGCTGGATCGACAAGGACCACCTGTTCGTCGCGACCGATTTCGGCGCCGGCTCGATGACCGATTCGAGCTACCCGCGCATCGTGAAGGAATGGAAGCGCGGCACACCGCTCGCCTCCGCGACCACGGTGTATGAAGGTAAGAAGACCGACATGTCGATCTCGGCCTTTCGCGATCTCACGCCCGGCTTCGAGCGCGAGTTCGTGCAGCGCGCGCTGGAGTTTTACAGCAGCGAAACCTTCGTGCGCGGCAAGGATGGCAAGCTCACCAAGATCGATGTGCCCAACGATGCCGAAACCGATGTCGAGCGCGAGTGGCTGTTGATCGAACCGCGTACCGAGTGGAAGGTCGGTGGCAAGACTTACCCATCCGGCTCGCTGCTGGCGGCGAAGTTCGATGACTACATGGCTGGCAAGCGCGAGATCACCGTGCTGTTCACCCCGGATGAGCACACCTCGCTGGCCAGCCATTCGTGGACGAAGAACCACCTGATCCTCAACCTGATGCGCGACGTGGTCAGCCAGATCCAGGTGCTGACCCCAGCCGCGACTGGCGCGTGGAAGAATGAGTCGCTGGGCGGCGCCCCCGCGCTCTCCACCATGACCGCCAATGGCATCGATGCGGACGAGGGCGACGCGTACTTCCTCTCCGTCTCCGGTTTCCTGCAGCCGACCACGCTTTACTACGGCGTACTGGGCCAGGGCGAACGCGAAGCGCTGAAGCACACGCCGACGTTCTTTGATGCCTCGAAGTTCGTGGTGACCCAGCACTTCGCCACCTCGAAGGATGGCACCAAGGTGCCGTACTTCGAGATCGCGCCAAAAGCGATGAAGGCCGATGGCAACAACCCGACCCTGGTCTATGGCTACGGTGGTTTCGAGATCTCGCTCCAGCCGGCTTACCTCGCCGGCCCCGGCCGTTCGTGGCTGGAGAAGGGCGGCGTCTATGTCATCGCCAACATCCGCGGCGGCGGCGAATACGGCCCGCGTTGGCATCAGGCCGCACTGAAGGCTAACCGCCCGCGTGCGTACGAGGACTTCGCGGCGGTGTCGCAGGACCTGATCGATCGCAAGATCACCACGCCGAAACACATGGGCATGATGGGCGGCAGCAACGGCGGCCTGCTCGCCGGCAACATGCTGACCCAGTATCCACAGCTCTACGGCGCGGTGGTCAGCCAGGTGGCCCTGCTCGACATGAAACGCTACCCGCACATGTCGGCCGGTGCCTCGTGGATGGCTGAGTACGGCGACCCGGACAAGCCGGCGGAATGGAAGTACATCCAGACCTTCTCGCCGTACCACAACCTGCACAAGGGCGCCCATTACCCGGCGGTGCTGTTCACCACCTCGACCCGGGATGACCGTGTCGGCCCGGTGCACGCCCGCAAGATGGCGGCGCGCATGCAGGCCATGGGCTTCGATGCCAGCTTCTACGAGAACATCGAGGGCGGCCACGGCGCCGCGGCGGATAACAAGCAGCTGGCCTTCATGAGCACCCTGGCCTACATCTACCTGTGGGACCACCTGAAATAAGGCCCTGCCCGGCCCTTGTAGGAGCGCGCTTGCGCGCGATGGGGGGGTGCCGCAACCCCCATCGCGCGCAAGCGCGCTCCTACAGGGGTTTTCGCTGGCTGAATGGCTTTGCGGGGCCTGTCGCGCCCCTGCCCCCGCGTTCTTGTATCCTTGTGGGCTGTTTCTATCCCAAACTGCATCAAGGAACGCCCATGGGCCTGCATCTCGTCCCCGCCGGCAAGAATGTGCCGGACGAAATCAACGTCATCATCGAAATCCCCAAGGACGCCGAGCCGGTCAAGTACGAAGTGGACAAGGAAAGCGGCGCGATCTTCGTCGACCGCATCCTCTCCACCCCGATGCGCTACCCGTGCAACTACGGCTACGTGCCGGGCACCCTGGGCGGCGATGGCGATCCGCTGGACGCCCTGGTGATCCTGCCGCTGTCGCTGGTCCCGGGCTCGGTCATCCGCTGCCACCCGGTCGGCATGCTCAAGATGTCCGATGAAGCCGGCGCCGATGAGAAGCTGGTCGTGGTCCCGGTCGAGAAGGTGTTCGCCGGCTACGGCCACATCCGCGACATCAAGCAGGTGTCCGGCCACTGGCTCGAGCGCATCGGCCACTTCTTCGAGCACTACAAGGATCTCGAGAAGGGCAAGTGGGTCAAAGTGGACGGCTGGGTCGGCGCTGACGAAGCCAAGGCCGAGATCACCGCCGGCATGGCCCGCTACAAGGCCGACAACTAAAACCATGTAGAAGCGCGCTTACGCGCGATAGGGGTTGCCGCAAGGCCTATCGCGCGCAAGCGCGCTCCTACAGGAAGCCCGCCTTACGGCGGGCTTCTTTTTAGCCGCGGCCCAGCAGGCCGCGCAGGTCGATGATCGCGGCGTTGGCGCGCGAGATGTAGTTCGCCATCACCAGCGAATGATTCGCGAAGAAACCGAACGGCGAGCCATTAAGCACCACCGGGCTGCCCAGCGACTTCTGCGATTCCTCGAGCTCGCGGATCACCTGCTGCAGGCTGGCGTCGGCATTCTTGCTGCGCAGGATCGGCCCGAAATCCTGGCGGATCGCCTTCAGCTGTTCGAGCAGCGTCCACGTATAGCCACGGGCCTCGTAGAAGTTGTCGTCGATCTTGTTCCACGGCGTCTTGACGTACACCGCCTTGGACTGGCCCGCGTTGCCGGCGACATCGGCATTCGGCGCGGCATCGACCTTGAGCTGGCCGACGCTGGCCGAGAGTCGCTGCGACAGCGAGCCGAGACGCGCGGAGACTGTCTGAAGGTAATCGGCGAGGTTATCCGCGCGGGCGTAGAAGTGCGCGTTGCCATCTTCCGCATCGCTGAGCCGGCCGAGGTAGTCATTGAGATCGTCCACCGCCTTGGCGTACTGCGATTCCGAACTTGGGAACAGCCAGCGATCGTTCGGGCTATTGAGCAGCGGATCGGCCTCGCCCAGCGCCTTGTCTTCGGTGGACTGGGTCTGCGAGCGGCTGAAATCGTTGCGCAAGGCACGTGCCAGGTCGCGCGACGCGGTAAGCGAGCCGAACTCCCAATTAGGGATGTTATCCATGAACGAGCCGGGCGGCAGCTTGTCATTGCTGAGGTAACCGCCGCGCTTGTCCACCAGCGTTTCCACTGAGCGGACCAGCGTGTACGTGGTGACCGCGCCGGTGCTCATAGGCCGGCCGATCTCCTTCATGTGGGCGGTGGTGACCTGGACCGGATCGAACTGCGCCGGCTCCTTGTCCCACCACCACATGAAGAACAGCACGAGGAGGATCAGCAGCGCGATCGGCAGGGCGATCACCAGGCTGAGCCGGCGGCGCCTGCGCGGCGCGGGCGAGGGAGCAGCGGTCGCGTTCAT
The DNA here is from genome assembly GCF_036500425.1 of Luteibacter sp. GTDB lineage: Bacteria > Pseudomonadota > Gammaproteobacteria > Xanthomonadales > Rhodanobacteraceae > Luteibacter. Next base: position 12,347 of record NZ_DASYCB010000047.1, on the reverse strand, counting down.
GGGAATCCTTCTGGCGAGTGCGAGCGGTAGCCCCCAGCTTACCTAATCCATGCTTCGAAGGTGCCGCGGACGCGTTCAGGCGTTTGTGCACCGTTCGGGCTATCGCGCGCAAGCGCGCTCCTACAGGGGTGTCGGTGTAGGAGCGCGCTTGCGCGCGATGGGCGCGCCTCAACCTCACGCCTTACCGTACACCTCACCACCCTGCTCACGGAACTCAAGTGCCTTGGCATCCATGCCGGCTGCATATTCACGCACGTCCTGGGTGATTTTCATGGAGCAGAATTTCGGTCCGCACATGGAACAGAAATGCGCGCTCTTGTGCGCTTCCTTCGGCATCGTCTCATCGTGCATCGCACGCGCCTTCTCCGGATCGAGGCCGAGGTTGAACTGATCATCCCAGCGGAACTCGAAACGCGCCTTCGACAAGGCGTTATCGCGCACCTGTGCGCCGGGGTGACCCTTGGCGAGATCCGCGGCATGCGCGGCGATCTTGTAGGTGATGATGCCGTCGCGCACATCCTGCCGATCTGGCAGGCCCAGGTGTTCCTTCGGCGTGACGTAGCACAACATGGCCGTTCCGAACCAACCGATCATCGCCGCGCCGATCGCACTGGTGATGTGGTCGTAACCAGGTGCGATATCGGTCGTGAGCGGGCCCAGCGTGTAAAACGGCGCCTCGTGGCACACCGCCAGCTGGCGATCCATGTTTTCGCGGATGAGGTGCATCGGCACGTGGCCGGGGCCTTCCACCATGCACTGCACATCGTGCTTCCACGCCACCTTGGTGAGTTCGCCCAGCGTGTCGAGCTCGCCAAACTGTGCGGCATCGTTCGCATCCGCGATCGAGCCGGGACGAAGGCCATCGCCCAGGCTGAAGGCCACGTCATACGCCTGCATGATTTCGCAGATCTCTTCGAAGTGCGTGTACAGGAAATTTTCGCGGTGATGCGAAAGGCACCACTTCGCCATGATCGAGCCGCCACGCGACACGATGCCGGTGACACGCCCGGCGGTGAGCGGCACATAGCGGAGTAATACGCCGGCATGGATGGTGAAGTAGTCCACACCCTGCTCGGCCTGCTCGACCAGCGTGTCGCGGAAGATCTCCCAGGTGAGCTCTTCGGCCACGCCACCCACTTTCTCCAGCGCCTGGTAAATCGGCACGGTACCGACCGGCACCGGCGAATTGCGCAGGATCCATTCGCGGGTCTCATGAATGTGTTTACCCGTGGAAAGATCCATGATCGTGTCGGCACCCCAACGCGTCGCCCAGACCAGCTTTTCCACTTCCTCGGCGATACCCGAGCTCACCGCGCTGTTGCCGATGTTCGCGTTGATCTTGGTCAGGAAGTGCCGGCCGATGATCATGGGTTCGGCTTCGGGGTGGTTGATGTTCGCCGGGATGATCGCGCGGCCCCGGGCCACCTCGTCGCGGATGAAGTCAGGCGGCAGGTTCTCGCGCAGCGCGATGTATTCCATCTCCGGCGTCACGAGGCCGCGGCGCGCGTAGTGCATCTGGGTCACGATAGCTCCGCGCGCGGCCCGCAGGGGCACCCGCGGGGCCGGGAAGCGAATCGCGTCGAGACGGGCATCGGCCACACGAGCCCGGCCGAAGGTGGATGACAGCCCATCGAGCCGGACCACATCGTCGCGCCCGGCGATCCACGGGGCGCGCACCGGCGGCAGGCCGGCGGCCAGGTCCACACGGTGGCCGGGGTCGGTGTACGGACCGGAGGTGTCGTAAACGACCACAGGCGGGTTCACCTCACCGCCGAATAACGTAGGCGTCTGAGCCTGGGCGATCTCGCGCATGGGTACGCGCAGGTCGGGCCGGCTTCCGGCCAGGTAGACCTTGCGGGAGCCCGGCAGGGGCGTGGTAACGGCGGCGGACAGCTCGCGGGCGAGCTCGGGGGATAAGGCGTTCATCGGCTTCTCGGCTCTGTGGAGGGAGAAGCGGACGCACCGCCACGGCCGGCCGGCGCGCGAACGCGCACAGCTACCGTGGACAAAGCTTCCTACGCCGGTACTGACCGGATCAGGTTCAAAGGGACTCTCTCAGCCTGCGCAACGCGCCGGCACCCCCGCTTCGGGGCCGATTCAAACACGAAGCGGGACGAAACGCGAGGCTTAGGTTACGCGCGCGGCGCGTAGGCACGCATGAACATGTCCACCGCGGCGAGGGCGTTATTGTTCACCTCTTCGGCGAACTGGACTGCGCAATCCTCGCAACCGAACAAGCGGCGGATGAGCAGATCGCCCTTCAGCAGGGCCAGCAACTGCGTGGTCGCACGGCTGACATCGGTAATCTCGAGCTGGCCGTTCTCGACGGCGCTGCCAAGCAGGCCGCTCATGAGCTTGTGCATGCGCACCGGGCCTTCTTCCCAGACCAGGCGGCCAAAACGCGGGTTACCGCCGGCCTGGCAATCGGAGAGGATGGCGCGGAAGGTGCCCACGGATTCCGTGTTGGTTTCCATGGCCGCGTGGCTGCGGGCGATGACGGTGAGCGTGGCGCGGATATCGCCGCCGGCGCTGAAATCGAACAGGTCATCGGGCAGGCGTTCCTGCACGTGGGCGCGGATGACCTCGCGGAAGAGGTTGTCCTTGTCGCCGAAATGGCTGTAAACGGTGAGCTTGGACACACCGGCGGAGGCCGCGACGGCATCCATGCTGGTGCCGGCGAAACCGCCCTGGGTGAACAGCGCTTTGGCGGCATCGAGGATGGCCGCGCGCTTCTCCATATCCTTTGGACGCCCCGGGCCCTGCGTCTTCATTTTCGGGCTGGCGTTCATGGCTGCACCTTCACAAACAATAGTTATGACTTTATTATACGCAGCGGTTTAGTTATTTCCAGCAGGCTGTGCATCTTTTTCACGCGATAGCAAGCTGGGACACGAGCGGAACCGCCGTCCTACCCTAGAATAGGTGGGGCCGCGCCCGCGCGGACTCCATGGTTGCCGGGCTACCCGCCTACCGGCCGTTCAGCCGGCGTGGGGCCCGGTCGGGGTGACTTCCGTCAGCCCCGCTCGGTGACTTCCGGCACTTCGCCAGAAGGCACCGGGACCGCAGCCTTTGCACATCGGGAAAAACGGCAGCTAACCGCTTATCCTTCCGGATCTTTTTCAGCTTTTCGTACGGGATTGAACACCATGGCGATGAATTTTGAGCAGGCCCGCCAGAATATGGTCGAGAACCAGGTTCGCCCCTGGGAAGTACTTGATTTTGCAGTACTTGACACCCTCAAGACCATCCGCCGCGAAGATTTCGTGGCGCCGGCCCACCGCAATGTCGCCTTTGCTGACCTGAACCTGCCGCTGGGCCATGACGAAGTCATGATGAAGCCGGTGATCGAGGGTCGCGTGCTCCAGGCCATCGCGCTGAACAAGACCGATGACGTGCTCGAGATCGGCACGGGGTCGGGCTATCTCACCGCCTGCCTTGCCAGCCTGGCCGGCAAGGTCACCAGCATCGACATGCACGCCGATTTCGTCTCGGCCGCCCGCCAGCGCCTTTCGGCCGCCGGCGTGACCAACGCCAGCGTCGAGGTGGGCGAGGCCGTCAACGGTTACACGCCGGCCGGCGTTTTCGATGTCGTCGTGGTCACGGGCGCGGTGCACGCCGTTCCGGAGAAGTTCGTCCGCTGGCTGAAGCCGGGCGGCCGCATGTTCGTGGTGCGCGGCGATTCGCCGGCGCAAACGGCGGTGCTCCTCACCCATGAGGGTGAAGGCCGCTTCCGCGAGGAATCCTTGTTTGAAACGGACCTTCCCTATCTGGCGCATGCCGCGCCGGTGAAGCGCTTCGTGCTCTGACCTTCCAAAGATCCCCCCATCACCCACGAGGCGAACCCATGCGCTTGAAGCTCCTTACCGTTGCGCTGGCCCTGGCAGCGGCACCCTTCGCGAGCCATGCCGAAGACCTGCTTGACGCTTACCGCCAGGCCCGGGCGAACGATCCGGTGCTGTCGCAGGCCGACTCCACCCGCCTCGCGACCGGTGAGGGCGTGACCCAGGCCCGTGCGCTGTTGCTGCCGCAGGTCAACGCACAGCTCAGCCTGAATCAGAGCGACCCGAACGGCCGCTCCCCCGCCACCATCCGCGACCCGGAAACCGATGCGGTCATCGGCACCGTCTCGGATGTGGGGCACACCCGTACCCGTGACATGGGCGCCACGGTCAGCCAGAGCGTGGTCGACTTCAGCAAGTACGCCGACCTGAAGGCCGCGCGCTCGTCCGCGGATTCGCAGAACGCTACGTACGAGGCGGCGCTGCAGCAGCTCTCCACCCGCGTGGCCACGGCTTACTTCCAGGTCCTGACCAACGACGACGCGCTGACCTTCCAGAAGGCCAACGAGCAGGCGCTTGCCCGCCAGCTGGAACAGGCACAGCAGCGTTTCGACGTGGGCCTGTCGGCGATTACCGATGTGCAGGATGCCAAGGCCCAGCACGATACGGCTGTGGCCCAGGTCATCACCGCCGAGAACACCCTCGCCGATTCGCGCGAAGCCCTGACCCAGATCACCGGCCAGCCGGCCGATAACCTGAAGAAGCTCCGCGACCAGCTGCCGATGGATGCGCCCTCGCCGAACGATGCCAAGGCCTGGGTCGCCGAAGCGGTGAAGTCCAGCCCGACCATCATCGCCGCACAGTACAACGTCGAGTCCGCCGAGCACAGCATCTCGTCGGCACGCGCCGGCCACCTGCCGACACTCGATGCGACGCTCGGTTACAGCAAGAGCACGCAGTGGTCGCAGAACGTAGGCACCACGTCGTCCAGCAGCACGCTGAACGGCCGTGGCTCTACTTCCGTGGGCCTGACGCTGAACGTGCCGATCTTCTCCGGCGGCGCCACGCAGTCGCGCGTTCGCCAGTCGATCTACCAGCGCGATGCGGCGCAGGATTCGCTGGAATCCACCCGCCGCCAGGTCGTGCGCGATACGCTGAACTTCTACCGTTCGGTCGTCGCGGGCATCAGCAAGGTCGAAGCGACGAAGGCGGCCGTTGAATCCGCTGAAAGTGCCCGTGATGCCACGCAGGCCGGCTTCGAAGTCGGTACCCGCACCATCGTCGACGTGCTGATCGCGCAGCAGAACCTGACCTCGTCGCTCAGCGATTACTCGCAGGCCCGCCACCAGTTCGTGCTCGACAAGCTGCTGCTGAAGCAGACCGCCGGCACGGTGGATGTGAAGGACCTGGAAGCGGTGAACTCCCTGCTCCAGTAACCCCGCCCTACCGCGCAAGAAAGAAAACGGCCCTCACAGGGCCGTTTTTTTTTGCGTGCCCTGTAGGAGCGCGCTTGCGCGCGATGGGTGCTTGCCGCAGGCGTGATCGCGCGCAAGCGCGCTCCTACAGATGGGCGCGAATATTCCCACGCTGCCAGCGCATGCCCACACGCAGCCTGCCTGCGGTAAGGCGGCAGCGTCACTCCTGCAGCAGGGTATCCACCAGCTTCATGACCTTGCCCACGGAGCCACGCTCGCTCTCGAACACCTGGCGCGCCGCGCGGCCCATCTGCCCGCGGCGCGTTTCATCGCGTAGCAGGGAAAGCACTTCCGCGCCCAGCTCGGATCCATCCTGCACGCGCTGGCCGCCGTGCTCATCGAGCAGCGCCTGGGTGATCTCTTCGAAGTTGTACGTGTAGGGACCCACGAGCACCGGCTTGGATAGCGCGGCCGGTTCCAGCACGTTGTGGCCGCCGATCGAGACCAGGCTGCCACCGACGAAGGCGACATCCGAAGCGGCGAAGAATCGCAGCAACTCCCCCATCGAGTCGATGACGAAGCACTGCGTGGAGGGGCCCGGCGTGCCATCTGCGCTGCGCGTGGCGACATTGAAGCCCAGGCTGCGCACGGACGATTCCACCGCCTTGAAGCGTTCCGGATGGCGTGGCGCGATCAACAGCAGCGCATCGGGTAAACGGCGCATCACTTCGGTGTGCGCTTCGAACACGCACATTTCCTCGCCCTCGTGCGTGCTGGCGGCAATCCATACCGGGCGACCACTACCCCACGCCGCACGCATGGCGGTGCCAGCCTCAAGCGCCGCATCGGGCACGGGCATATCGAACTTAAGGTTGCCGCACACGGTGAGCTGGCTGGGCTCGGCGCCGAGCAGGCGGTAGCGCGCTGCATCGGTGCGCGACTGCGCGGCGATATGGCTGACGCAGCGCAGCGCGCGGCGCACCAGTGAACTCATCCGCGCATAGCCCTTGAGCGAGCGCTCGGAAAGCCGGGCGTTGGCGATCAGCAACGGAATGCCGTACCGGTGGCAGGCGAAGTACAGGTTCGGCCAGATCTCGGTTTCCACGATCACGGCGAGGCGTGGCCGCGTACTGCGCAGGAAGCGCTTCACGGCAAACGGCAGATCGTACGGGAGGTACACGCTATGCACGGTGTTGCCGAACAGCTGGCGCACGCGCTCGGACCCGGTCGGGGTGACCGTGGTCACCAGCATCGGTGCACGCGGGTAGGCTTCCATCAGCGCCTTGACCAGCGGCTCCGCGGCATTCACCTCTCCCACGGAGACCGCATGCACCCACAGGCAGCCGCTCAGCCGGGGCCCCGGGAAGCGGCCAAAGCGCTCGCGCCAGCGCACGTGATAATCGCCGTAGCGCATGCCACGCGCCATCAGGCGGACCATCACCAACGGGGTGAACAGGTACATGGCCAGGTTGTAGAGCAGGCGCAGGAACACGCTATCCCCAGGGTCGCGGTTGGCCCGGCAGTATAGCCGCCCTAGTCCGCTACAATGCCCGGCCATGCCCGGAATGCCCCGCCCGACCCTCACCCGCGCGCTGCTGATGCCACGTAACTGGCCAGCGTGGCTGGGCGTGGGTGTCATCTGGCTGATCGCCCACCTGCCCTTCCGCGCCCTGATGGGCCTGGGCCGCCTGGCCGGCCGGCTCGCCCTGCACCTGAACAAGGAACGCCGGCGTATCGCGGCCACCAACATCGCGCTGTGCTTCCCGGAGCTGCCCCCCGAAGCGCAAAAGGCGCTGGTCCGCGCGAACCTGTGCGACGTCGGCATGATGCTGGCTGAATTCGCACTGGGCTGGATGGGCTCGGACAAGGCCATCGCAAACGTGCCCGTCACGATCGAGGGCCTGGAGCATCTCGAAGCCGCGCGCGCGGAAGGTCGTGGCGTACTGCTTGTCGGGGGCCACTTCTCACACCTGGAACTCTGCGCGCGACTGGTCTCGCAGCGCATCCGCATCGCGGGCATGTACCGGCGCATGGATTCGGATGTGTTTGAGTTCGCCGTGCTGCGCTCGCGATTGCACTACGCCGCCGCCATGTTCGAGAAGGATGATATCCGCGGCTCGGTGAAGTATCTCAAGGCGGGCGGCACGCTGTGGTACGCGCCCGACCAGGATATGCGCAGCAAGGACAACGTGTTCGCGCGTTTCTTCGGTGTGCGTGCGGCGACCATTACCGCCACGCATCACCTGGCGCGGATGTCGAATGCCGTGGTGATTCCGTTCCATCATCGTCGCTTGCCCGATGATTCGGGTTACGTCATGCGGCTCGGCGCACCGATGGAAGGATTTCCATCGAACGATGCGGCACGTGATACCGAGGAAGTGAACGCGCAGATCGAGGCGATGGTCCGCGAGGCGCCGGAGCAGTACCTGTGGGTGCATAAGCGGTTCAAGACGCGGCCACCGGGTGAGCCTAAGGTTTATTGAGGGGGATCGCGCGCAAGCGCGCTCCTACAAAAGGCCTGCGCAGGCTCTTGTAGGAGCGCGCTTGCGCGCGATGCCTTTCACCGGACTTTCCCGAAACTTTCTACGCGCCAACACCCGCTAAATCGCTCCTTCTCACGAAAGTCAGGCGAAAATTTCGCGGCGTAGAACGTCCGTCTATCTCCACAGAAACGGACCTTCCCGATGCAGTCGTTGTTTCGCTTCGCGCGATCCTTGCGCGGTCGCGCCGGTTGGCATAGCACGCGCTCGCATGCGCTCGGTGCCGTGCTCACCTACTGCGGCCGTGCGGCCAGGCGCTGGCGCGAACACGACGCATGGCTCGCCTTCCTTGAATCGCCCGCGATGGCCGGCATCACCGAGGTCGATCAGGTCCTGGTCGAGCGTTACCAGCACCGCTACATCAGCAAGGCGTGGACCGCGGAGCAACGTTTGCGCGCCGTACGCGCCCACTATGATTTCGCCCTGTCGCGCTTCCCGCGCGAGCTGTTCCACATGCTTTACCGCGAACGCCAGGTGTTGGCCGGCAAGCTGACCCTGCGCGACGGTGCGCCGTTATCGCTGCTATTGAAGGCACCGATCCGCCGCGGCCGCGAGGGCGAACTCAGCATTTCACTCACCGATGCATCGGGCCTGCAGCTTTCCTATGCGCAGTTTTCCTTCATTAACGGCGGACGCGCCATCGTCATTGGCTGCCTGCAAGGCGCGGCGAACAACGCCGGGCGCGAAGCAGTCCGCGAGCTGACCAAACAGTGCCATGGCTTGCGCCCGAAGAACCTGCTGTTGTCGATGGTGCGCGCGATCGCCGATGCGTTCGGCGTCGAAGAAGTGCTAGGCGTCGGCAACGGGCGCCACGTGTTCGCCGGTATCGCTAACAAGGTGAAAGCCGATTACGACGCGTTCTGGGTGGAAGCCGGCGGCGAAGCGGCCGACGATGGGTTCTACCGCTTGCCACCGCGCGACCCGGTTCGCCTTGAATCCGATGTGGAGAGCAAGCGCCGCAGTGAGTTCCGCCGGCGCGAGGCACTGCGCCACGAAGCGTGCGAGCTAATCCTGCTGCCGTTTGGCTTCCACCGGCCGGCCCTTGCCGTCGCGGCGTGATACGCGCCGCTCGTAGAGCTTGGCGTACTTGAGGAACGCGTAGAACGCGTGCACACGGGCGGCGATGAAGCCAGCCCAGCCGCCACGCCAGTGGCCGCGCAGGAAGTAATAGCGGGCGAAGGCCACGGTCGGGTAAGCCACCATCCGCAGGCGCAGGGCGCGTGGTTCGCGCGTATGCCGGTCGCGAACCTGCAAGCTGGAATAGCGGTTGGCCTTATCGACCCGCCCCTCGATATCGCGTTCACCGTGGTGGTCGATGATCGCGTCCAGGCGGCGCACCGGGCCATCGACGACGACACTCTCGTGCACCTCGTGCCCGCTCATCCGGGCGCGTTCGCGATCGAACAACCGCACGTAGTGGTTCAGCCGTGCCCGATCGGGCTGCCAGCGCCAGAACACCCATTCGCGGCGGAGCAGTTCAAAGCCGGCTACGGCAGGATCAAGCAATGCGGCGCGGATCCGTTCGGCCGCCTCGGGCGGTACGGTTTCATCCGAATCCAGCAACAACACCCAGCGGTTCGACGCCAGGTCGATCGCCGTCTGCTTCTGTGCGCTGTAACCGGCGAAGGGCTGCTCATGAATACGCGCACCCGCCTTCTCCGCGATCGCACGCGTGGCATCCGTGGAGCCTGAATCGAGCACGACGATGTCATCGGCGAAGGCGACAGACGCCAGGCAGGCCCCGATGGTATCGGCGTTGTTGAAGGTGGTGATGACGACCGAGAGCCGCTCACCTGGCATGCCGGGGTTCCGCATCGGGCAGGTCGGCATACAGGGCGGCGCAGCACACGGCGAATAGCCATGCGGCGAGCAAGCCCCACCACGCCGAGTAGAACGCCATGTGCGTATTCAGCGGAAACAGGATGGCGAACAAGCCTACCGCTGGCGGAAACGCACGTCGCCGCGCGTCTTCGCCCGCACGCCACCAGGCACGCAGCGCATAGACCGCCGCGGCGAGCCAGACCAGCAAGCCCAGCGTGCCGGTTTCAGTGGCGACTTCGAGCACCACCTGGTGCGCATGGCACGCCCCTTCGCCGTCGCCGCATTTCTCGATGGTGAGGAAGTGATCGCCCGGCGCGGCGTAGTCCGGATACGCGACGCGGAAGCCACGCACGCCTACACCGTTCACAGGGTGGGCGGCGAACAGGCGCAGCGAGGTCCGCCAGATATCGAGACGGCCCGTCAGCGCGGTATCCATGCCTTGCTGGGTACCGCTCAACGCGGGCAGCGTATGGGCGATGCGCTCACGGAACCGCGGCGAGACCTGCCAGGCCAGCAGGCCCGCCAGCACCAGCACCACGCCGCCCACGGCGCAGGCGGCGAGGAAGCGCTTGATGCCACCGGCTTCGCGCCAGAGGAAGGCCAGCCCGACCAGCCCGTAGCAGAGCCATGAGGCACGCGAGCCCGAAAGAAGCACCGGGCCAAGGGTCACCAGATAGGCCCCGACCAGGGCCCACCGACCCCAGCGCTCGCGTACGGCCCAGAGCAGGAACGGAGCACAGGCCGCCAGGGCCGGGCCGAGCTTCAGGTTATCGCTGCCGAAGATGCCGGAGAGCCGCTCCGCGTTGGAGTGGCCCGCAAGACCCACCCCGGTGAGCGCCTGGACCCAGGCATCCAGCACCCAGAGGGCGACGACCGCTGCCGTCGCCATGTACAGCGCGCGAACCTTGCCGGGGCGGCGCATGGCGAAACAGGTGTACACGCCCAGCGGCGCGAAACGCAGGATGCCGGCGACCGTGCCCCAGCTCTTGCCGGGCGCGACGGCATCGACCGCCGAAAGCAGGGCCGCACCGGCGTAGGCAGCGAACAGCCAGAGGAAAAGCTTCGCGCCCGGGTGGTGGCGTAGCGCCCACGGCTCACGCACCAGCAACAGGATCGCGCCGACCAGTGCCAGGAATACACCCAGTTCGGCGCTGCGCCCGAACGGTAGCAACGCGGGCACCAGCCATACCGGTAACAGGGGCGAACGCAGCCCGGCGCGCAGGGCGGCCTTCAGGCCAGGCGTGCTCACGCCGCGGGCACGCCTTCGATCACGTCGGCGTAGAGCGCCAGCGTGGCGGTTTGCATATCCACCAGGCGGTAGCTGCGCGGCGGCGGAATCGGTGGCGCGAAGCGCAGCAGTTCGGCCGCGCGTTCGACCAGGCGCTCGCGATCATTCAACGGGACGCGGCCCGCCGGGTACAGCTCGGAGAGCAATTCACCGACGCCACCATGGGCGTAACCCAGTACCGGGCGGCACATGGCGAGTGCTTCGACCACCGTGCGCCCAAAGGACTCCGGGCGTTGGGAAAGCTGCAGCACCAGGTTGGAGATGGCGTACACGTCGCGGATATCCGAACGCGGCGGCGAGATCACCACCTTCGCCTCGAGCCCGCGCTCGCGGATGAGCGCACGCAGCTCGGCGATATACGCCTCGCGGCCCGGCTCGTCGGCGCCCATCAGCAACAGGCGCGCATCGATGGCGCGATTCTGCAGGTCGGCAATCAGCTCGATGGCATCGGCATGGCCCTTGAGCCGCGTGCCACGGCCCGGCAGGGTGAGCAGGGGCGCGCCTTCGAGCTGAGGGAATTCTTCAAAGAAGGCCCGCTGCCAGGAATCGTCCGGGCGATAACCGTAGGGGAACGCCTCGGTGTCGATGCCGCGCGGGACCACCGAGATCCTCGCACTGGAAATATCGTCGGGGTAGTGGCGCAGCACGTAGTCACGCAGGGTCTGCGAGACCACGATGACCCGCTCGCCACGTAGCAGGATGCTGCTGTAGTGCCCCGGCGTGTTTAGCCCATGCACCGTGGTTACGAAGTGCGGCCGCGGTTTGACCCGCTTCATGGCCCACCAGCCGACCCAGGCCGGGAGGCGTGAGCGTGCGTGCACGATATCCGGCTTGAGCCCGCGCAGGATGCGACGCAGCTTGCCTACGGTGAACAGTGTGCCAAATGACTTGCGGCCGATCGGCAGCGTGACGTGCTCGCTACCTTCGGCCTCAAGTTGCTCCACCAGCCGGCCGCCGGCAGAGACGACCACGGAGCGGTGCCCGGCGGCCACAAGGGCGCGGGCAATTTCCAGGGTCGATCGCTCGGCACCACCCGAATGAAGGGCGGGTACGAGTTGTACAACGGTCATCGTCCGGGCTGGGAAGACGGTGGCCATGGCGCGGTCCGGTGATGAAGGAGTGGCGGGCGATGCGTTCAGCGAGCCCGCCCGGGCCGGTCAGTCTTTGAGTACGTAAGTGGCACCGCAATACATGCACTTGGAGGTGCCGCCCTCGTCCTCGATAGGCAGGTATACCTTGGGGTGCGAGTTCCACAGGTACATGCCCGGCATGGGGCAGGACAGCGGAAGATCGGCGCGGGTCACGTCGTAGCGGTTTTCGGCGTTCGCCGGGATAAGCGGCGCGGCCGCTGGGTTGGTGCGCATGTGAAGCTCCGGGCGATGCGTTAAAACCGGGGATGGGGCGATGGTAGCAAAAAGGGCCCGCTTACGCGGGCCCTTCAGGCTTGTGTAGGAGCGCGCTTGCGCGCGATGGGGCTTGCCGCGGCCTTGTCGCGCGCAAGCGC
>NZ_DASYCB010000046.1:0-38257 GCF_036500425.1 Luteibacter sp. | reverse complement strand
AGCGCGCTTGCGCGCGATCGCGCGCAAGCGCGCTCCTACAGGGTATCGGTTTGGATGGTGGGGTGAGGCGAGTAGCTATCGCGCGCAAGCGCGCTCCTACAGGGTGTCGGGGCGGTTGTGGCGTGGTGGTTAGGAATAGCGGGTGGAGAGGAATTTGAAGAATGCGCGGAGGCCCTGGGCTTCGCCGCCGCGGGGGTGGGCGGGGCGGTCGCCGTCGTTCCACGCGTAGGTGTCGAGGTGCATCCAGTTCTGGCTTTCCGGGACGAAGCGTTCGAGGTACAGCGCCGCGGTGATCGCACCCGCGTGGCGTGAGGGCCCCGCGTTAGCGAAATCGGCGACGTACGACTCGAGCATGCGCCGGTACGGGCGCCACAGCGGCAAGCGCCACATCGGGTCGTCGACGGATTCCGCAGCGCCGATCACTTCATCGGCCAGCTTGTCGCGGTTGGTGAACAGGGCGGGAATCTCGGGACCCAACGCCACGCGCGCAGCACCGGTCAGCGTCGCGAAATCGACGATAAGGTCCGGCGACTGCTCGACCGCGAAGGCCAGTGCATCGCACAGCACCAGGCGGCCTTCGGCATCGGTGTTGTCCACTTCCACCGTGTGCCCCGCGCGGGTGCGGATGACTTCGCCCGGGCGCATCGCGTTACCGGCGATCGCGTTCTCCACCGCGGGCACCAGCAGGGTGAGGCGCACCGGCAGGCGCGCCTTCATCACCAGGCCGGCGAGGGCGATAGCGTGGGCGGCACCGCCCATGTCCTTCTTCATCCAGCGCATGCCATCGGATGGCTTGATGTCCAGGCCGCCGGTGTCGAAGCACACGCCCTTGCCGACGATCACCAGCTTCGGGTTGGAATTCTTGCCCCAGGTCAATTCGATGAAGCGCGGATCGCGATGGCTCGCGCGGCCTACGGCATGAATCGTTGGGAAGTTATTCGCGAGCAGCTCATCGCCGACCCACTCGCGCACCTTTGCCTTGTGCTCGGTGGCATGCGCATGGATCGCCGCGGAGAGATCCGCCGGGCCCATGTCCTCGGTCGGGGTGTTCACCAGGTCGCGCACTTCGAATACCGCTTCCATCAGCGGCTGCACGGCGCGCAGGGTAGCCGGCTCGACCAGCAACTGAGCGACCGGGCGAGCGGCCTTGCGGTAGCGTTCAAAGCGATACGCACCCAGCGCCCAGCCGAGTGCGACCAGCTCGCGGTCTTCCACGATCGAGTCTTCGGTGAGCTGGTAGATGCCTTCGGGCAAACGCTGCGGCAGACCGCCCAGAATCGAGAGCGGCTCCTTGCGGTCCACGCCGACCAGCACGCGCGAGAGCGCACCGGCGTTATTGGGAAGGACAGCCACCGAACCGGCGGTCGGACGAAAACCCAGGGATGCCAGCCACGTCCGGTGCTGGGCACCGAGCTTCTGCTCCATGGCGGGCATGGAAGCCGCATCCACGAGCTCGATAGTAATGACGGAGCGCTTTCCGGATTTCCGGTCGATCAGTGGCGACATCAGGCCTCCCGTGCCTCGCGGCGATGGGCGGCCGCGTCAATGACTGGTTGAGTTACAGCCCATATTCTAGCCACCCCGGGCGACGGAAGCGTCAAGCCAATTGGCCAGATCGCACATATCTGCGAATTCCAGGTCCGGGGCTGGACCATGCGACCAGGTCGCGCCGGTACGGTTGAGCCAGACCGTTCTCAAGCCGGCCTCGTGGGCGCCCACCACATCGAGCAGTGGGTCATCACCGACGTGAAGGATCTCGGCAGGCGCCAGGCCCAGCGCCTCGGCGGCGGCCAGGAAGATCTTCGGATCCGGCTTGGCCACACCCGCGCCCATGGCATTGATCCGGGTATGGAACAGATGGTGCAGGCCGATCACTTCCAGGTCGGCATTACCGTTGGAAATGCTGACAATCGGCATCATCGCCGCGATGCGTTCCAGCGCGGCCAGGGAATCAGGGTAGAGCTCGACGTTATTACGCGCCGCGAAATAGATGGCCCAAAGCGCATCCACCGGGGCGTCGTCGATACCGCAGGCCTCGAAGGCCTGGCGGATCGTGATCTTCCGCTGGGCGCTGAAATCGTGGGAAAGGTGGGTGTGCTCACGCGCCACCTTCTCACGCAACTCGCGCATCGCCTCGATCGGCCACTTCGTGGCGACGTCGGGGTGATGCTCCTTCAGCCAGCGATCCACGCAGTGTTCGGCCTCGATCAGGGCCGGGAGCACGGGCCACAGGGTGTCATCGAGGTCGAGGGTAATGGCGCGGATGGGGTGCATTGGGGTTTCCGTGGCCGGGGCGCGCGGCGTTGGGGCGTTGTCGCGGGTTGAGGTATCGCGCGCAAGCGCGCTCCTATAAAGGCCTGCGCAGGTCTTGTGTAGGAGCGCGCTTGCGCGCGATGGGGTACCTCAGCGCGGAGACACCTTAAGCGCCTGCCCGAGCTTCACGTTGTTGTCCTTCAGCCCGTTCATCGCGCGCAGCTTGGCGACATCCAGGTTGTTCTTCTTGGCGATGGAATACAGCGTATCGCCCGAGGCGACCTTGTAGGTCTTGCTACCGGCGGCAGCCGCGGCCGGCTTCTTCTCAGCCTTGGCGACCACGGCCTTCGGCGTGGCAGCCTTCGCTGCCGGCTTGGCTTCGGCCACCTTCGGCGTTGCGATCTTGTCGGATTTCTCGCTGGCATCCACGGCCGGCTTGGCCGTGTTCTTGCCGGCGACGGTCACGGCATCACCGGTGACCTTGGCGAACTTGCCACCGATCTTCGCGTTGTCCGAGGCGGTGAACGCGTCGGCGCGGATACCGCTGAAGCCCTGGTGGGCCGTGGTCGTGACGCTGGCGACGATGTGGGCGAACGGCGAGGCTTCGGCGGCGGCAGTATTCGCAGCGGCCTTCGCGGCTGCCTTGCCTTTGGCGACGCTCGGTGCAGCCTTGACGGCTTCCTTCGCAGCTTCCTTCGCAGCTTCCGCAGCAGCGGCCGGGGCGGCAGCGGCGGCGACGGCTGGCGTATTCATCGCCTGGCCCACGTTGCCGCGGGTACCGACGGTGGAAGCGATCTTCGCGCGGCGGCCAGCATCGGCAGCGGCGAGCGCGGTGCCATCGGCATACGGCAGCAGGTTATGTGCCTTCAGCAGCGAACCACCCTGGTTGGAGGTCACGAACGCGAGGAATTCCTTCACGTCGGCGGCCTTCGGGCTGGCATCGTTGCTGACCAGGTAGAGCTCGGTGTACAGCGGGTACGCGCCGCTCGCGACGGTCGCGGCCGAGGGCTTCACGCCATCGATCGAGAGCAGCTTGAGCTTCGGGTTGCCGCCGGCACCGGCGAGCGTGGTGGCACCGAGACCGCGACGGTCGAGGGTGACACCTTCTTCCAGCTTCGACTGGTTCACGTACAGGCGCGGTGCAGCGACCGGCTGGTTACCGCGGCCGAACAGCAGCTTGCGCAGGCTCCACTCGACGCCATCGCCCGGGCTCGCCACCGCATAAAGGTTGATCGGCGCGTCATCGCCACCGAGGTCCTTCCAGTTGGTGATGTGGCCCATGTAGATCTCGTGCAGCTGCATCAGGGTGATGTTGCTGACCGGGTTCGACGGGTAGGTGACCATGACCAGGCCATCCCATGCGACGGGGGTGAAGGTGAGCGACGATTCCTTGCCACCGATGCTCGGGCGGGCCGAGCCTGCGAGGTCGGCCGTGCCAGCGGCGACCGCATCAAGGCCCGAGGCCGTGTTGAACGGCTGCAGTTCGAACTTGCCCTTGCCGGATTTCTCCCAGGCCTTGGCCACATCGGTGACCACGCCACGCGCGGTAGTGACGTCACCACGCCAGATCAGTTGCGGTCCTGCAGCGAGGACGGTGGCAGAGGCCGTAAGGCCGATCAGCGTGGCGGTAAACAGGCGCGCGAGACGAAGAGACATGGACGGCAAGAACTCCGGACAAAGCGGGGTGGCAGATTTGGGCCGCAATTGTGGGCCATAAGGGCCCCGCGCGCACCATAGACGTCATTCAGCATCCTGCCGGGGCCAAACAGAACGTAGGCTGTAGGAAGAAAAGTCTCATGAGAATGCTGGACAGCGCCGCCTCAAGCGGGCGACCGCCTCCCTGTAGGAGCGCGCTTGCGCGCGATGGGTGCTCGCGGCAACGTGGATCGCGCGCAAGCGCGCTCCTACAGGACGGCGTAGTAGACAGCGTCGTCGCGGACGATCGTCAGCAACAGCTGGCGCCCGCCCAGCGTGCCCGTGGTCGGCAAGCCCTTCACCCCGGGCACCCGGCGCTGGCCGATCGCGGCGACCACGTCGCCATCGCGTAGCCCGGCCTGGTACGCCGCCGAGGCCTGACGCACATTGCTCAACGCCACGCCGTAGAGCCCTTGCTGCTTCTGCTCGGGGGTGAGATCGGTGAGCACCGTCCCGGCGAGGCGCGCATCCACCTTCGCCCCGTCCACCGTCGCGAGCTTCGATGCCTCGATCGAAGCCAGTACCTCACGCGGCGCGCCTTCACGCTGCACGCTCAGCTTCACCTTCGCCCCCAGCGGCAGCAGACCCTCGGTGTTGCGCAGCTCCTGCGCCGAGCGCACCGGCTTGCCATCGATGGCGGTCAGCACGTCGCCGGTCTGCAGGCCGGCGCTATCGGCGGGGGAGCCGCCGGTGACGCCGGTGACCACCGCGCCATTCGTATCCTTCAGGCCCAGCGCCTTCGCGATGCGCGGGGTGATGTCCTGCACTTCCACGCCCAGGTTGCCGCGGCGGACCTTGCCGTAAGCGAGCAACTGCTTCATCACCGACGTGGCCAGGTCGGTGGGAATGGCGAAGCCGATGCCGACATTGCCGCCCGAGGGAGTGAAGATCATCGAGTTGATCCCGACCAGCTCGCCGCGCAGGTTCACCAGTGCGCCGCCGGAGTTGCCGGGATTGATCGAGGCATCGGTCTGGATGAAGTTCTGGATGCCCTTGCCCAGGCCGGTGCGGTTCACCGCCGAGACCATGCCCGAGGTCGCGGTCTGGCCCAGGCCGAACGGATCGCCTACGGCGACGACGAAATCGCCGACCCGCAGTTGGGCTGAGTCGGCGATCGGCATCGCCTGCAGGCCCTCGGCGGGAATCTGCAGCACCGCCACGTCGGTGTCGGGATCCGTGCCGATCAGTTTGGCCTTGAGGTCACGACCATCCTGCAGGGTCACGGTGATGTCGTCCGCGCCACCGACCACATGGTTATTGGTCAGGACATAGCCCTTGGCCGCATCCACCACCACGCCCGAGCCCAGGCTCTGCTCCACCCGCTCACGCGGCACGCCCTGGCCGAACAGCTGGGTGAACAACGGATCCTCCGCATATCCGGCACGAGCGCGCACGCGCGTCTTCGTACTGATGTTCACCACGGCGGGGGTGACCTTGGCGAGCATCGGTGCCAGCGAGGGGATGGGTTGGCCCTCGACGGCGGGTGGGATGCCGGCGAAGGCGGGGGTGGCGAGGGTTAGAGCGAGGGCGGTGGCGAGGGTGCGTGGGGATATCGGCATGGGAATTCCGTCTCGGGGTTTTTGGGGAGGGCATCGCGCGCAAGCGCGCTCCTACATGTCTGCGGCGTGCGTGGGGCTTGCCTGATCCATGTAGGAGCGCGCTTGCGCGCGATGCCCGCAACGACCCTCAGACCACCAGATCATCGACGGGTTTCAACCCATGAGATTGCTATGTCAGACACTTTACATCGCACCCCTCCGAGCGTAAGGTTCAACCCCGGCCGCAACCACAACATCTTGTGTTCCTTCGTTCGATAGTTACCAAGTGCTGGTGCTGCGGAGACTCAGGTTCAAGCAACAACCCGGCGTCTGGAAAGGCTTTTCGGCCCGGGCGCCAGGGGTGGTAGAGGATGGTTGGTTTCTTCCGGGGGGAGGGAGCCGACAGGTTGCGCCTACGCATACCAATAAGAACGGCCGACACAGGCCGAGTACTGAGGACGACACATACATGAGCACCGCACGCGCACAGGCCCTCGGCCTTGAATCGGCCATTCCGCTGCAGCCGGCCTCCTACGACATCTGGGACAAGAAGTACCGCCTGAAGGCCAAGTCGGGCGCGCCCGTCGATGGCTCAGTGGATGAGACCTACCAGCGTGTCGCCCGTGCCCTCTCCGATGTGGAAGCCACCGACGAGCTGCGCGCCCACTGGTTCGAGCGTTTCCTCTGGGCCCTGCGCCGCGGTGCGATCCCCGCTGGCCGCATCACCTCGAACGCTGGCGCGCTCGCGCACAAGCCGGCCACCTCGACGATCAACTGCACCGTCTCCGGCACCATCCACGATTCCATGGATGACATCCTGGAGAAGGTCCACGAAGCCGGCCTGACCCTGAAGGCAGGTTGCGGTATCGGTTACGAGTTCAGCACGCTGCGCCCGCGTGGCGCGTACGTGAGCGGTGCCGGCGCCCATACCTCGGGTCCGCTGTCGTTCATGGATATCTACGACAAGATGTGCTTCACCGTCTCCTCCGCCGGCGGCCGCCGCGGTGCGCAGATGGGCACCTTCGATATCAGCCACCCGGACGCCAAGGAATTCATCCGCGCCAAGCGCGAGGATGGCCGCCTGCGCCAGTTCAACCTCAGCCTGCTCATCACCGATGGCTTCATGGATGCGGTGGAGAACGACCAGGATTGGCCGACCGTGTTCCCGGTGCACGTCAAGGAACAGCACGAGATCGACCTGACCGACGCCAGCAAGGTCGTCTGGCGCGAATGGCCGACCAAGGAGCACTACGTCACCCGTGACGATGGCCTGGTCGCCTGCAAGATCTACGGCCACATCCGCGCCCGCCACCTGTGGGACATGATCATGGTCTCGACGTATGACTACGCCGAGCCGGGCTTCATCCTGATCGACCGCGTCAACGAGATGAACAACAACTGGTGGTGCGAGCACATCCGCGCCACCAACCCGTGTGGCGAGCAGCCGCTGCCGCCGTACGGCTCCTGCCTGCTCGGCTCGGTGAACCTCACCACCTTCGTGCGCGACCCGTTCGGCCCGAAGGCCCGTTTCGACTGGGAGGAATACCGCGAAGTCGTCCGCGTGTTTACCCGCATGCTCGATAACGTGGTCGAAATCAACGGCCTGCCGCTCCCGCAGCAGCAGCACGAGATCCTGAGCAAGCGCCGCCACGGCATGGGCTTCCTCGGCCTGGGCTCGACCCTGACCATGCTGAAGATGCGCTACGGCGCTGCCGATGCCGTGCAGTTCACGGAAGAAGTGAGCCGCGACATGGCCGTCGCTGGCTGGGAAGTCGCCCTGGAACTGGCGAAGGAAAAGGGCCCGGCCCCGGTGCTGGCGCAGTCCTTCGAAGTCACCGGCGACATGCTGCGCAAGCGCCCGGAGATGGTGAAGGATGGCTGGAAGGTCGGCCAGCAGATCAAGGGTTCCGAGCTGCACGCGAAGTATTCGCGCTACATGCAGCGCGTGGCCGAGGTGGCCCCGGAGCTCGTCGCCGAGCTGGCCAAGGTCGGCGCCCGCTTCACCCACCATTCGTCGATCGCCCCGACCGGCACGATCTCGCTGAGCCTGGCCAACAACGCCTCGAACGGCATTGAGCCCAGCTTCGCGCACCATTACTCGCGTAATGTCATCCGCGAAGGCAAGAAGTCGAAGGAAAAGGTCGAGGTCTACAGCTACGAGCTGCTGGCCTACCGCGCCCTGATCAATGGCGAGGCCGTTCCGTACACCGACGACGCGAAGAACCGCCTGCCGGATTACTTCGTCGCCGCCGACGACATCAGCCCCAAGGAGCACGTCGATATCCAGGCGGCCTCCCAGAAGTGGATCGACAGCTCCATTTCCAAAACCGCGAACGTCCCGACGGATTACCCGTACGAAGACTTCAAGGACATCTATTTCTACGCCTATAAGCAAGGGCTTAAAGGCTGCACCACGTTCCGTTTCAACCCCGCCGCGTTCCAGGGCGTGCTTGTAAAAGAGACCGACTTGGAGAACACCCTCTACCGCTTCGAATTAGAAGACGGTAGCGTTGTCGAGTTGAAGGGTAATGATGAGGTCGAATATGACGGCGAGATGCACACCGCCGCCAACCTCTTCGATGCCCTGAAAGAAGGTTACTACGGCAAGTTCTGACCCCCGCGGAGAGGGAAAAAAGTTATGACGAACGAAGAAATCCAGATCGACGAGGCGGAACTGCCCAACGGCGAGACCACCGAATCGACCGATACCACCGACACCACCGAGACCCACGAAGTCCCGGTGTCGGAAACCGAATCCGCGACCCCCGGCCACCCGCCGATCGTTGCGAAGAAGGTCGTAAAGAAGAAGCCGGTCGCCAAGAAGGTCATCGACCCGACCCCGGCCCCCACCGTTGAAGCCACCGACGCCGTCTCGTCCAGCGAGCCGGACTACGCCGACGAACTCGACGCCCCGGTCGCCAAGGTCGTGAAGCCCAAGGCCCCGCGCAAGCCCAAGCCCGCCCCGGTCCTCACCAGCCAGAAAGACATCTCCGGCGACGAAATCGCAGCCCACCAGGCCGACGACCAGGCAGCCGAAGCCCCTGTAGGAGCGCGCCTTGCGCGCGATGGCGCGGCCAAAAAGGTGACCAAGAAGGCCCCGTCTAAGAAAGCAGCCGCGAAGAAGGCCCCGGTCAAAAAGGCCGCCGCCGCTGAACCGGCTCCGGCGAAGAAGGCTGCCGCCAAGAAGGCTGCTGCTCCGAAGAAGGCTGCCGCCAAGAAGGCCGCTGCCAAGAAGGCTGCTCCGAAGAAGGCCGCCGCTAAGAAGGCTGCCGCTCCGAAGAAGGCTGCCGCTCCGAAGAAGGCTGCCGTGAAGAAGGCCGCTGCCAAGAAGGCTGCTCCGAAGAAGGCCGCCGTCAAGAAGGCTGCGCCGAAGAAGGCCGCCGTCAAGAAGGCTGCCCCGAAGAAGGCCGTCGCTAAGAAGGCAGTCAAAAAGGCAGCAGTCAAGAAAGCCGCTCCGAAGAAGACCATCGCCAAGAAGTCAGCCGCTAAAAAGGCGAGCTCCCGTGTAGGAGCGCGTCTTGCGCGCGATAAGGCCCCCAAGAAGGCCGCAGCCCGCAAGGTCGCCAAGACCGTCGCCAAGAAAGTAGCCCGTAAAGTCACCACCGCGAAGAAGGCCGCCAAAAAGGCTGCCACCCGCGTAGTGAAGAAAGCTTCCACCGCCCGCAAGGCGGTAAAGAAGGCCGTAGCCAAGGTAACCCGCAAGGTCGCCAACCGCACGGCTGCGAAGAAGACGGTCCGAAAGGCCGCTGCTCCGAAGAAGGTCGCCAAGGCGGCCAAGAGGTCCACTGCCAGCAAGACCGGCCGTTCGCCGGCGCGTAAGAGCGCCGTGCGTGGCCGTCGTAAGTAAGTAGTACCCATCCGGCCCGGCGTTCGCGCCGGGCCGGATTCCACCTGGTAAGAGAAGAAGAAAAATGGCGATCAAGATCGAAAAGAAGATCAAGGGCTATAACGTCGTTAAGCCCGAGGACAAGACCCCTTCAGCCGCCGCCTCCGCGCCGGTCAAAGAGGTCGCACCCGTCGCCGAAGTCATCCAGATGCACGAGAGCCTCGAGCGTCCGGAAACCCTGGTGGGCAATACGTACAAGATCAAGTCGCCGCTCTTCGAGCACGCGCTGTACGTGACCATCAACGATATCGTGCTCAACGCCGGTACCCCGCACGAAATGCGCCGCCCCTTCGAGCTGTTCATCAACTCGAAGAACATGGACCACTTCCAGTGGATCGTGGCGCTCACCCGAATCCTGTCCGCCGTCTTCCGCAAGGGTGGCGACGTGACGTTTATCGTCGAAGAACTCAAGGCTGTTTTTGACCCGCGTGGCGGCTACTTCAAGGCCGGCGGCGTCTACATGCCCAGCATCGTCGCCGAGATTGGCGCTGTGATTGAGCAGCACATGAAGTCCATCGGGCTGATTCATGATCCGGAGATGGATGAGGCTACCAAGCGCCTTATCGCTGAGAAGCGGGCTGCTTATGAGAAGGCTGCTGCGCCTAAGGCTGCTGCGCCTGTGACTGCCGCCGTGGCTGAGGCGGTTAGCGATTCGCATACGAACGCGGCTGGGTTCCCTGCCGGTGCCACCTTGTGCGCTAAGTGCAATACCCAGGCTTTGGTACTGATGGATGGGTGCCAGACTTGTTTGAATTGTGGGTATTCGAAGTGCGGGTGAGCGTCTGAGGGGGGGGCAAATCACTGCGGGCTTTGATTGAGAGCTTTGGTGGTCTACGGCTTGCCTTCTTATCAAGAAACTGAGTGCGAATTTCACGTGCCAAGTGCTCTGCCAGAAGAGACGGCACGGCGTTCCCGACAAGCTTTTGCATGTCTGACCGGCATCATCGACGAAGCGGGTATCTGTTGAGGATCGATACGATCTATAAGGGCGCGCATCTGAGCGTCATTACGGTCACATCCGAGAACAGCTCAGGGGCTTTTCCTATGACCGTGGGGAAGCAGTATCTCGTGTTCATCAAGGCCTACAACGGCCTGAACATCGTAGATCCGTGTGGGAACTCAGGGCTTGCCGAATCGAAGGGGGCGGCGATCAGCGCGATTCGTAATAGAGCTCATTAGTTACCTTGCAGGCGGCCTTGCATTTGCCCAAATAGTCAATTAGATTGACTATCAAGGTCATTGACGAGGTCAGGCGCATGAATCGCGAGAGTCCCACCTGGTACGAAGAGATCGTCGTTCCCGCCCTCCTGCGCCACGCGCGCGGCACCTATGCTTCCGCCATGCGCCGTGCGCTCGACGAAGCCGGCTACGACGATATTCCCGAGAACGGCCTCTACATCATCGGTGGCCTTGCCATGGGAGCGGGCGACGCGCCACTCGGCCTGATGGCCCAGCAGCTGCGCATAACCAAGCAGGCCGCAGGGCAGCTGGTCGACACGCTCGTCATGCGCGGTTACCTCACGCGCGAGGGTGACCCCGACGATCGACGGAAGCTGGTCATCACATTGACCGACCGTGGTCGCGGCGCGGCTGAAGTGCAGGGTGCGGCCCGCGATCGTATCGATACCGAGCTGCATGCGCGCATTGGCGACAGCGGTATTCGTGCGTTGAAGCGTGGGCTTGCGGCGCTGATGGAGATCGGTCGTCAGGAGAAGACATCCACATGATCACAAGAAGGCGGACGCGACCTCTTGCGCGCGTCGCTATTTGGCTAAGCATCATGACGGCCGGTCACGCTATAGCGGCTTGCTACAGTGGTCATCCCGATATCCACGCTGAGCGCCGCTAACAGTGCTCGCCTTTCATCGCAGCCTCCCAACTCATCTGGGCCCGTGCCTCACCCAATTGCCTCGTCCCATGCAAGGTCATGGCAGCAATGGCTTCCAGCGTTAGCGACAGCTGCGCGTAATCGACGTTGTCGGCTTCGTGAATCAGATCGGCCAGGGTGGCTGTGACGCCGCGGGAGTATTGAAGCCACTGGGTGGCATCGTTCAGAAGATCGTGAACACTCGATGGTTGTTCGTCGGATGTCATGTGTTTCGCCCGTTCATTCGTTGATCGCCCCACGGTCTAACGTGGCACGACGAACATTCACTCGCCGTGCCACGGACCATAGGCGTGCGGTTTCACCGTTCACCCGTGCTCGGGCGCCGGATGGCTTGATTGACGAAGTGGGTGCGGCAACGGCCGGATTTGAGGCGCACCAGGCGTTCCGCCTGCCTCATCCGATCAAGAATTACCTCAAAGGCGGACCGCGCCGCGGTTCGTCAACCGTGCCTGCAGACTAGGCAGGCGGTCCGTTTACCGGCGAGGTGCCACCAAGGGGATTCGGTGGGCGGGGTAGTGCCGTATGATCAGCGGCATCCATAATCAACTCTCTTTCAGTTGGTTGTGGTTAGCGGGCCAGGGGTGCTTGTAACACCTCTGGCTCGCGACTCTCACCGCAAAGCGCGGTGGTCACCAGCGCAGTAGCTTCGCGGGCGCGCTGGTGACGAGAGCAACCTAGCAGATCAGGCGCGTGTTGTGTTCACGAAGTCGGAAGTGAATGGGCTTGGTTCGCTTGTTGATGTTGATGAGCGTTGATGTGGTGACGCTATGGTCATGTTGCGCGTCGCTTCGGACTAGATCGATTCGCCATGCGCGCACCGAAAGACTTCAGATAATCCTGATCGCCGCGGCCGATCGCATCAAGTCACCGTTCAAGAAATCCAGTGGGAATCCAGAACGCCGCTTCCCCGTTTGTGCCCGACACTTTCGCGTTGTTGGTTTTCTTGCTCACTTCAAGCACCACCACGCTAGCGCCTGACTTCAACGGCGAGCATGCTTTCAAAGCCTCATTCGCTGATGCAATGCCAGATGCCTCACGCAAGCGCTTCAGCACATCGACGCTATCCCCGGTAGCCTTCGCCTCCACCGCATTAGGGTCGACCGTCGCCTGTTGCGTACTCGCCGCATCGGCCGCCACCAGATAGAGCATGAAGTTGCTATAGGCGGCTAGCGCATCCGTGGCGCAGATCGCTACCGGTTCGCCCGGGGCGCTATAGGTCGTGACATGCTGGCCGACGTCGCAGGCATCCTCTCGGCACGTCGTTGCCGTGGCGGAGGTGGCGAGGAGGGTGAGGGCAAGCGAAACGAGGATCGTCGATGTGCGCTGCATGTAGGAAACTCTAGGGGTCGAGATCGGTCCGGGTTGGTGGAGACTATAGCCGGTCGGGCGTGCTTCCAGCTGCGTCCCTCGCTTATGCGCCGCCCGTGCAAATCCCGGCCATTTCCAACAAGCCCGCGAAATACCGGCAGGTGATGGTCCGCAGGCCCCCCCTCAGGAGTATCTGACCGTGAACAGCACCATGACCGTCAAGACCGACGCAGGCGAGTTTTCCGCATACATCGCATACCCGGAGGTAGAGCGTGCTCCCGCCGTGGTTGTCCTGCACGAAGTATTCGGGGTCAACGAAGATATCCGCCTCACCTGCCAGGCCCTGGCCACGGAAGGCTTCATCGCCATCGCGCCGGATCTCTTCTGGCGGCAGGAGCCAGGGGTCGATCTAAGCGTCACGTCAGAGGCTGACTGGAAGAAGGGGCTGGCGCTCTATATGGCTTATGACCGCGACGCGGGCGTCTCCGATATCGCGGCCACCGTGGCGGCAGCGCGGGAGCTACCCCGATCGACCGGCCATGTCGCTGTCATGGGTTACTGCCTGGGCGGCCTGATGGCGTTCCTCACCGCGGCACGCAGCAAGGTGGATGCAGCCGTGGCCTTCCATGGGGGCGATACCGACAAGTATCTCGATGAAGCCGCTTCGGTCAGTGCACCTTTTCTTATGCATCTGGCCGGCGCTGATGAGTTCATCAGCACAGCGGCCCAGACGCAGATCAAGGAGGCGTTCGCGGGCAGGCCGAACGTCGCGATCTATACCTATGCGGGCTGCCACCACGCTTTCTCCCGCCACGGCGGTGCGCACTATGATGCTGCAGCGGCCAAATCGGCCAATGACCGTACCTGGGCATTTCTGAGAGAGAAGCTCGGGCTGTCTGAGTGACATCAGACCGACTTTTCAGAATTTTCGCGTAGTTTTGTGACGGCCTTCGAGGCTAGACTTCCGGCGCAACCTAGAATTGCTGTCTATGGAATGTTGATCTGGAGGATCACAGATGCCGTCAAATGAAGTGGAACGCGAGCTTGCTGGCCCGCTCTACGGGCAAGAGCCGTGGCCGATCCGTTTCTACTCCCACACCTTCGCGGCCGCGTGCTTCAATACACTCGCGTGCAGTTTCGTCTACAACCGCTATCAGTTTGGTACTCAGAAGCGGGATTGGACGGGCCAGATCCAGGACGTACCATCCGGTCCGCCGCCGGCCGATCGCGATGTTCTCTGGAACTCCGGGCATATCATTTCGCCCAAGAAGGGTCAGACCTTTCCCGGACCCGTTGAGCTTGCCTGGACTGCTCTCGACAACACGCCCTTACATGCTTCCGTGGACCTGGACGCCATTTTCAGGGACAGGCTCGTTCTACACAGGGTTTCACGGGAGCAGGTTAAAGAACCCTGGCTTCAGACGCTGTCGCGCGATCCGGTAAGTCCGATGATCCTGGTCGAACTCGACGATCGGACGGTTAGTGTCTACATGCAGGCGTCGATCGCAACCGAGGCGGAACAAGTTCCAGGCAATCCGAGCAGCCATCAGCGCAGCGACGCAGTACTCGCGTGGACACATACTTACTGAGCAGGGAACGCTTACCATGGATGACAAGAAGATGGCCGCCGATGGCGGCCCGATGGATGCGGGTGGCCACGACTACGCCGATCCTCAGCACCTTGCGAGGCTAAAGGACGCAAGCGACGAACTATCCCGGTTCAAGACGCCGATGTTTTTGCATGCCGGGGAGCGTGGAGAACGCCTTTTCGTTGTCGCGTTCGATGGCACGGGGAATAACCAATACACCGATCCAGACCATGCCACCAACGTGGCGAAGATTAGCAATGAGCTTGAAGCCGCCGCACGACGCGATCCACGGATCAGCGTTCATTACATAGAGGGGCCGGGCACAACAGGCAATCGCTTAGAGCGTGGTTTTGACAGCGCTACCGGGGCGTCGTACGAAGCCAACATTGAGAAAGCCTATAAAGCGCTCGTCACGAAGGCGAACCAGTGGCACACAGCGGACCCTGAGGCGAAAGTTCGTGTGCAAGCCATCGGCTTCAGCCGAGGTGCCAGCCAAGCCGCAGGCTTCACAAATATCGTTCATGAGCGAGGAATCCCAGACCCTTCTTCCAAGGTAGAGCGAGTCGATGGCGTCCACTACACACGCTATCTTGCTTCACCAGGAAAAACGCCCCAAGCGGTCGGACTCTTCGACCCGGTAGCCACCGGTGCCCCGTGAAGTTTGACCGCCGGCTTTCTTCATCAGTCGTGTCCGGCTTTCAGATCACCGCAAGGGACGAGTTTCGCGCTTCGTTCCCGTCTGATCAGGTCATCCCGCCAGGTGCCTCGGCTGACGGCCGCTTCCTGAACCTTACTGTTCCCGGTGCGCATTCCGACGTCGGTGGTGGATACCTAAGGAATGGGCTGTCGGTTAGGTCCGGTAACTTGATGCGCGACTATCTGGGTGCATTCAATGAAACGCCCAGCCTCGTGAAGGAATTTGAGCCCACCGACACCAGGTTTAATGTCCTTCACCGATCAGTAGAAGGGGAGCACGTCTTCCGCCTAGACCCTCGCGTTGGAGTGCGCGGTTTCCCCAGCGGCACCAATCAGGTGCTGGCGCCCGAGCACGCAATGGGTGCGGGTTCCTGGCCGCAGAAACCAGCTGACCTCGATCCGAGCCTGGCTGCTCCCACACGCCACATTCCCATTGGCGCTCCGACCACCGCGCCGAACCCGCATCTCAACTTCGCTCGGCCGACCGCGGCCCAGCTAGCCGAAGCAGCGCGGGGACCTTCCTATGCAGGCACGTTGGGTCGCGCAGCGGGACTTGGCGCCACAGTGGTCGATGGTGTGAACAGCGGCGGCGCTGCGGTCGATGCGTTCGAGGCAGGCAATCATGCGGGTGCCACGTCCCAGGTTGTCCATTTTGCTGGGCGCAATGCCGGTGGCTGGGCCGGAGCCGCCATGTTCGCTTCGGCGGCGGGCGCAGCTGGCGTCGAAACCGGACCCGGGGCACTTGTTGCTGCAGGTATCGGCGGCATCGTGGGCAGCGTGGCGGGCGAGCGACTGGCGAATGAGTACGACCAGTACCGCATTAGCCACCAAAAAGATGCGCAGGGTAGGGAGTGGACGCTTGATGCGGCGCATGGGTGGTCACAACGCCTTCCACCGTTACCTAACCATCCACGGGAACAAATCGTCGTAGCCAGTCCCGAGCTCTCACGTCGGCTATCCTATCAAGCAAGCAATACCGCGGTTGAACTGGCGCTTGCTAACAACTATGAGCCCAAGGACCCATACAGGCAGGCGCCGACGGATCACGATGCGCGCACCGCAGACGCAGTGCCTTGGATTCGCGATCCTGACTCCAAGGCGTGGTCGCGACACGTAACAGATCAGTGGCTCGAACACGGCATGTCGCGATCGCACATTGAGCACGCGTCGCCACAACGTGCAGCTGAACTCGATGCCAGCGCCGAACAAACCATTCATGAGAATGTCGCCCAGTCCCACCTTGGCGTCGCTGAGCGCTACCTGGCGGTTTATGAGCAGGAACGCTGGCACGAGTTGGGCAAGGTGCCGACCGCAGTCCAGCACGCGGTCCTCGCCCCCACAGAAAAGCTCATGGCCTCTGATGGGCATACCTATACCCACGACCGGTCCGGCGACTGGTCGTCGCCTGGCTTCTTAGGTACGCGACACGCGACTGATAACCTCCGCGAAGAGCTGGATCGGAGTTCAGCCGTCGCGAAGAACACCAGTCAGAAGGTCGACGAAGAACTGGCATCGATCGATCGGGCAACATCGTTCGCCGACGTGCCCGGCCGGTCGGACGCATCGCTGAAGCCAAGGCCTGCCCGATCGTACGAACAGGTCATGTGCGTCTTGCTGATCTCCGGCTGCACCCGTGCCCAGGCAATCGTCGTGTCGTTCATGCCGGCGTCGAAGATGACCGTCGGCGAACCCGTGCCACGGCAATACAGATTCAGATGCCTGCCGCCGATATCGACGAGGCGAGCGGGGCCCAGATAGACAGGGTCGGTGACAAGCGGGCGGGGCGGCGCCTCATTCGCCCATGCGGGAGTAAACATCACCAGGGAGCTTGCCGTCGCCGACGCGACAGAGAAAACGGCGGCGACAACGAAATAGCGGCAGCTCATAGCGACGTCCCTGTGCGGTTGGGTGGAGTCCTTCGGTAGCGAGTGTGCGGGGTGGGTGTCGGGCACGGCAAGTGAGGCCACAGACAGCCACCTCAGTTCGGTCCTTCCGGCTCCATGAGCAGCTGCGCGAGAGCACGGCAACGACTGACCCGTTCACAGATTAGCGCCGGCCTTTCGCACCAACGTATCAAACGCCTCCGCTGTCTGCTCGTCGGTAAAGTCACAGTGACCATCGCCCACCGGATCGAGCACGGTTAGCCACTTCGCGCTTCCCGCCGCTTTGATCTGGGCCGGGTATACCCCATGGAATCGTGCGGGGATGGTCTGGTCAAACGCATTCCATTGCATCACGAGCGGGGTTTCGATTTGGCCCGTCAATGTGACGTTTTGTTTGGCATAGGCCATCGCTTGCGGTGAGGCGCTGTAGCGATGCACTTTACGATTGAAGGCGATGTCGTCACCGAAGCCCTCGTACACCTCCTTGCGGTTATCGACCGGCATCCCGCCCGCGCGCTTCTCGAATTCGCGGAGCACCATGTAGTAAAGCGCCAGGGTGGGCAGCGTTTCCGGCCGCTCCTCCAGGCGCTTTGCCAGAGTGGCAGCCTCGTTCGGGTGCGCCTCCAAGGCCTTGGCGATGGTGTCGGGCGGGATGGCCGGTGGAGAATCAGGTGCCGCCAGGTCGGGAATGACACCCGGTATCAACGCATCAAAGGCCACGAGCGGTGTCACCGTGCCCTGGTCCAGGAAATCCGGTGTGGATACCGTTAACCCGCAGGTGATCATCGCGCCAGCATAGGTGTGGGGGTAGCGTTCAATGCTGGCGGCGACTTCCAGCCCTCCCAACGAAAAGCCATAGATATAGGTGTGGCTCGGCATTACATACGTTTTGACAAAGTATTGGCGGAGCCGTTCCGTGTCGGCAATCGCGTCGCTTACCGCCCAGCCCTGCGATGCGTATTGGCTCTGGGCGACGGCGAAGCCTTTCTTGAGGAGCACGGGAGTCGAATCGGCCGCCGTCATCGGCGTCGAGACAGGCGCCCCCACGGGCTGATAGCCATGCACAAGCATGACAAGATCGCCGTTCCAGTTAGCGGGGACATCGATGCGGTAGAGGGCCCCATGCAACGTGCCGGTGTAGGCTCCAGGGCTGGGCTTCGCGGCATGGGCCGGCCAGGATGCGGCAGCGCTGCATAGGGCCACGGCCAGATAGAGTCCCGTAACGTGGCGCCATGTTGTAGAGGTCATCTCATCACTCCAGTGGTTGGCATAGGGCACAGCGCTGCCTGCGCGGCCACGGTAGGGCCGCCTGCGGGCACAACGCGATGGGGTTGAGTGTCAGGTCTGCTGCGGGGAAGCCATGGGCGAGTACCGAACGGCGTTCGCCAGGGTACCGTCCTGATCGACCACCAACATGATCGTTTCGTCGCCGTTCTTGCGTTTGACGAGATAAGTATCCGAACCGAATTCGTTCACACCCGTGAATGCGTAGGATTGAACCGCGCCGATACGAGCAAGATAGGCCTCACGCGCTGCTTTCTGCTGCTGACGTTCCCAGGCGAGTTCGGGACTCATACCGGTGCCACTGTCGGGATCGCTGAGAAGCAGACGCAATGCCTTTTCGCTACCAGGAAAAGGCTTTTGTGTTTTGATACGGTCGGCGAGCGCTTGATTGATCTGCCGCGCGGTTGCCTCGTCGATGCGTGGCCGATCAAGGATGACGCGTCCCGCCTGGGTAGCGATCAGGCGCATGGCGCGTCCGGACGCATCCGTGACAAAGCGCACGGCTAGCGCATCGTTACCTTGCACGGTGAATTGATCATGGCTGACGCGAGTGAGCCGGAAAGGCTTGGGCGCGGACATCTGCCCAGTAATGCGGACAGAAAGGCCCCCATCCGCACGTGTCACGTCGATAAGCGAGATGGGGCTGACCTGATAGAAGCCCGTGTAGCGATCAAGCGTCTCCGGGCCTGGCGTCACCGCGGAGCGCTGGGTTGGGCGGCTCGCGTTAGGCGGCGTGACCTGTGCCGCAACGACTGCCATGCCGATCGAAAGACACAGGCATGCCACGGTGGATGCCCGCACCCACTTGCCGGGCTTGCGTAGCATCTGGCGAATGCGAAGCTCAAGAAACGAGACGGAGTCGCTCATCGCCGGGAGCAGGGGGATGTGCTTCGATTTCTGCTGGCCGACGTAAAGCAGGGTCTCGCAATAAGCGGAAACGTCGCATCCACCTTGAAGGACCCGTGCATCGCAATCCATCTCGATGGCACGACGTAGTCGATGAAATTGCCACCACAGCAACCCGTTCCACGGCATCAGTGTCAGCAAGCCCAGCGCGAAAGCGATGACAAGCGGGTCGCGGGCTTCCAGATGGGAGCGTTCGTGGGCGAGAGCGTACCCCTGTTGCGACCGGGTCATCTGAAGAAGCCACTCGGGTACGACGATTTGCGGACGGATCAAGCCGATAACGGCGGGTCCGGTATCGGGTGCGATGCACACACGTTCACCGTATAGGGTGTCATTCCGCCAGCTGCGCCTGCGTCGCGACACCCAAACCATACCGAGCGAAAGCGTTAATATCATGAGTGCTGATGCGGATACCCACAGGTCAACGGCGACGTCATCAACGCTGATGGACAGCCCGTATACCGGGACGTCATCGAGATGGATTTGTGTCAGGGGCGTTTGGATCGACGTCGCATCACTCAGCACCAGCGATCCCGCCGTCCGGCCCTCTGCGAAGCTACCGGGCAGCTGTATGGATGCGCAGGCAATGACGATCGGCACTACCAACGATCCGAGCATGGACGCGACCCATAGCCACCGCGTAGGCGCGGCGCGACCCTTGGCGGCCCGTTCGGCCATGAACGCAGTCGTGGCCAAGGCAAGGGCCACGAGCACCGCATAAAGCATCCAGGCAATCATCAGGGTTCTTCCTCGCCGGAACAGGTTCGCTACTACTATGGGCATAGTAGTTACTCGGCTGGAGACCGTAAGTCAACTATGTAGATAGTAGATGGGCTTTCCTGGTGGGTTCCGCCGGCTGGCCGGGCGCGCTGAAGCAGGCGAGCGGGCGACCTATGGCCTTCTAGAAGAGCCCGCCCTTGAGCTCATCCAGCCGGCCTACCGCGGCTTGATAATGCGCATCGTCAATCTCGAAGCCGACGTACTTGCGACCCAGGAGCTTGGCGGCGACGAGGGTCGTGCCCGATCCGCAGAAGGGATCGAGTACGACATGATCCTCGGTGGTGACCAGTTCGATAAGCGACTTCATCAGCGCTAGCGGCTTCTGCGTGGGGTGATGCCCGCGCTCGTTCGGCCCGAAGCCGGAACGGATAATGTTTTCCGGTTCGCCCTCGGCGCGGATGAACGCCGCCTCGTTGTAGGCGCCGAGGCCATAGGCCAGCACGTTGTCGGCGATGGTCTTGCCTTGCTTGTACGGCTTCATGCACCAGATAACGGGTTCGAAGGTCGGCCGCAAATTACCCAGGCGCCAACCGTCCCACTTCTCAGCACTCTCGGTGTCGCCTCGACGGTCGAATACAACGCTGAGTCGCTGCGCGCGATGCACGGCGGTGGGGCGCTCCCAGGCGAGCATGTCGCGGAGGACGAATCCGGAATCTTCCATTGCGACGATGCAGCGATGCGCAAAGCGACGCCCGGCGAAGATGATGGCGGATCCACCGGGCTTGAGGACACGGTTCCACTCGGGTGCCCAGCTGCGGCACCATTCGTAGTACTCGCGCGGCATGGCTTTGTCTGCCTGGGACCAGCCGTTGATGGGTTTGCCGCGTCGTTTGAAGACGTCGCCCGCCCGCGCCTGAGCTGGGCTGCTGCCCAGGAAGGCGGAGTTCGTGTTCGCATGCAGGACATCCCAGTCCGCCGCGCCAATACCGTACGGGATATCGCTGAGGATCAGGTCGATCGATGAATCGTCGATTTGAGCAAGGCCTGCGATCGAATCCTGATGGTAGATGGTGTTCTCGGTGATGCTCATTGAGCGGCAGGCCTTCCGAATTCCAGCAAGTTGTTTGAGGCTATGTTCTTGACCACGCCGACGCGTTTGTCGATCTTGTGCATACGCAGAAGATCTGCGATGGCGTCTTTGTGACTGAGGTTGCGGATTCGCGTTTCCTCTTTGGCCAGGAAGGCGGTGGCCTCGTCTTTCGCCACGACGACGGCCTCGATGGCAGCCTGCTGTTCTTCTTCCCAAAGATCGTGCACTCGCTTGTTGAAGCCGAGCATGGTCTGGTTCAGGCAGGTCCAGTACGCCACCGAGTCCTTGGTGGCCTTTAGTGTCTTGATGCAATCCAGGACGGCGCGCAGCAGCGTTTCAGCGGCGGATTTCCCGGCCAGATCGGCATAGCGAACGATCACCGAAAGATGAGCGTAGGTCATGAGGCATACGTTTGAGGCGCTGGCCTGTTGGTAGATCTGGCTCGCTTTCGTCGGGAGCTGGTGCAGCGGGCAAACCACGATCGCAAAGTCCTTGCCCTTCTTCCATCCGTGCATGGACGCTACCTTGAAGTCCTCCGCGTTCTTCGCCGTCCGGCTGATCCTGAAGGCCTTGGCATCAGCCACCAGGCTGAAGTCCTTGCCGAAGGCCTCAACGTCCGCCGCATCGGCGCGCTCCGTCAGCACGGTGCTTTTCAGGCCGATCGCCTTGAATGCCTCCGAGAGCAGCGCGTCGGTGTACTTCGAGTACTGCTTCTCTTCACTGGTGTCGTGGCCATACACCTCGGGGATGTCACCTGCCATGCGCAGGTGGCCTACCAGGGCAGCCGTACCTTCCTTCTTGATCTCGGTCTTTAACTCGCCCTCTAAACGCAGCGAGTCATCATTGAATCTCTGACCCAGCTTGGCGATCTCATCGATCCAGTTCCGGCGGCGCTTAAGGTCTGCGGTGGTGATGAAACGCATCTTCAACGACTTTCCCCTGGATTTGTGCTTTGAGCCGCTGATCGGCTGTAACCTATTATTTTTACACAAATTCGGTTCGTGGGTAAGGGCTTTTGCTTCGGGTGGCGAAGGCTTTCGGTTGGCTCCGCCGCAGGCCTGGGTAGCCCCGGCTGTCCCGGGATCGCAGGTGGCGGCCTGGCTCCCGCCATGGCTAATGCCTGCCTGGTCAGCTAGATTCGCCGGGCGTGCGCAACGACGCACGTCCGATATGAACAGGGGAGTTCGTTACGTGACCAAGATGTTCTTGCGTGCAGCCATGGTGCTGCCGCTCTTTGGGATGCTCATCCCGATGGTGGTGGGCTTTTTCGTTCCAGGGTATTCCTCCATCCATCAGCACATGAGCGAGCTCGAGCTGCTCTCGCCGACGATCGCGATGGCATGCCGGGTCGGCGCGATTATCGCAGGCGGGTCCATCCTGGTATTCGCCTTTGCACTTTTACTGCACGGTAGCTCGCGCTTTGCGTTCACGGCGCTAACGGCGGCCATCTTTGGCGTCAGCATGATCTCGAATGGGGTCTTTACGATGGGTAGTCCTTTGCATGGGCTCTACGCTATCGGCCTTACTGTCATTCTTTGTCCTGCGTTCTTCGCAGCTGAGCGTGGCGAAGGTAGGGACACTATCTCCCTGGCGGTGGCGTTCCTCGTGCTTGTGTACATGTGGGCGCTGATGACCGGTATGGACCCAGCGGTGACGCGTGGACTGACGCAGCGGTTGATCACGATCCCGATGTTTGGGTGGTTTGGGTATGCGAGTTGGTTGGTTTTGCGTGAGGTTGGTGGCGGGCGATTTTGATGACGCAGGACTAACCAGCCTGCTCTTGTAGGAGCGCGCTTGCGCGCGATCGATGGTTGAGGCCAGCGCCCATCGCGCGCAAGCGCGCTCCTACAGGGGGTTGGTTAGGGTGGGTTGCCACGACGGCGGCGTTGGCAGCCCTCACGCGTGGCCAACGCTCGCGCGGCGCTTCCATCACACCGCCGGGCTCACCGTGGTGTTCCGTAAAGGAGCCGCCTATGAACAGCGACACGCCTACACCGAGCGGCACACCCGATCCGGGTCCGATCGGCGATCCCACCTCCCCAGACAAGCAGCCGCCGTCACCCGATATCGATCCGGGGAAGCCGCAGCCACCTGACTACGATCCGCCGGCGCCGAATTCACCGGACCCGCGCGACCACCCCATTGAAGAGCCCGAACCTGCGGGTCCCCCGGCGTCGCCAGGCAACCAGCCGACGGCCGGTGGTGCATTCGAAGAGCACGGCTCCCTCAGGTCCGGGCCAAGCCGGGGCACCCTTCCACACGTTCAACGTCCGCCGTTGACGTTATGATCGGACCAGGATCAACACCGTCTCGCGAGGAACGGATCATCCATGCGCGCTCCGATGAAGTTGTCCCGCCGTGATTTTCTGCGAGGGCTCGCGGGTGCAGCCGCTTTCGCACCATCAACCCTTATCGCGGCGCCCGAAGCAGATATTCCGTTGCACCGCCTGGCCGCAGCGAAAGGTATCTGCTTTGGCTCCGAGATCGGCCTTGGAAACATTGACGACCCTCATGTCGTTCACTTGATCCAGAACGAATGCGCCATGGTCGTGCCCGAGAACGAGTTCAAGATGTATGCCATCTTGCCCGATCAAGGTGGCGCCCCCGACTTCAGCAACGGCGACCGGATCGTCGCCTTTGCCAGGGACCACGGTAAGTTACTGCGTGGACATAACCTGATCTGGATGAAGGATGAGGTCGCCCAGCCCTGGTTACTGAATTACGATTTCGGACCGCGCCCTCGCATTGCTGCTGAGGCGTTCATCAGGAACTACATACACGAGGTGACGCAGCACTTCGGGCCCGCGGTTACTTCATGGGATGTGATCAATGAGGCCATCGACGTAGGTACGGGAGAGCTTCGAAACTGTGTCTTCACGCGCATCCTGGGGCGCGACGCGGTTCGTATCGCATTCGAGGCGGCACACGAAAGCATGCCTAAGGCCCAGCTTTTCTATAACGACTACATGGACTGGCGTGCCGATAGAGAGCCACATAGGCAGGGTGTGTTGAGGTTGCTGAGATGGCTGCAAGATCGACACGTTCCTGTTCACGCGCTCGGCGTGCAGAGCCATATCAAGACGGCCCAGACACCCTTTGATCCCGACCGATGGGGTGTGTTCTTGAATGATGTGGCGGCTATGGGATTTTCCATGGCCATCACGGAGTTCGATGTGAACGATCAGATGGTACCGGGCACCGTGAAAGAGCGTGATCGACAAGTGGCGGATATCGCAAGGCTATACCTCGATCAGATGTTGTCGTTTAAGGAGGTCAAGTCTTTTCTCCTCTGGGGTATTTGCGACAAGTACAGCTATTTGCGGGATGTGAGAAAGCGAGCCGATGGGAGGCCGGTCCGTCCTAATCCTTATGACGACAGGTACCATCAGAAGCCTCTGCGGGAGACGATTGCGTTGGCGTTGAAGCATGCGCCTGTTCGAACCGCCGATCGCCCGCCTTTGTAGGAGCGCGCTTGCGCGCGATCGGTGGGTGAGGCGAGCGCCCATCGCGCGCGAGCGCGCTCCTACAGGGGTTGGGTTAGGGTGGGGGCGCCGACTACGGTTTGCACACAATCTATCACCGAGGATGGGGGCGTCTTCCTGACCGTTGTGTGCCATGCCAGAAACCATTTTCGAAGCCCTGCGCGAAAGCCACGCCAGGCAACGTTCGCTCATTCGCAAGTTGGTCCGTGCGAAGCCCGGGCCTGACCGTGTGTCGCTGTTCTCCCGCCTGCGCATTGAGCTGGCGGCGCATGAAGCTGCCGAGGAGCGCTTTCTCTACGTACCCATGTTGATGGATGACCGTGGGCTCCATCCCTCCCGGGACGCGCTGGCTGATCATCACAAGATGGATGATCTGGTCGAGAAGATGCAGACGCCGCGGCATAGTGGGCGTCATTGGACGGCCACGCTTGCGAAACTATCGGATGAGTTGCATGAGCATCTTCGCGAGGAGGAGCGGAGTTTTTTTCAGATGGCGGGGAAGATTCTGACTGAGAGTCAGAAGACTGTGTTGGCGAAGAAGTATCGGAAGGACTTTGCTGTTATGGAGCGTAGGTTGATTGAAGGTGGGTGAATGGTGAAGGGTGGTGCGTGGCTTGATGCCGCCGCTTGTGCCTGTCGCGCGCAAGCGCGCTCCTACAGGGCTGCGGTTATTCTGGCTGTGCCGGAGTCCCTGCCTGATATCGCCTACGCCAACCACCCGGTGGCACGCCAACCAGTTTTGTGAATGTCCGTGTAAAGTGGCTTTGCGCCGCGAAGCCGCAAGCGCTTGCGATCTCGCTAAGACACAGGCTCGACTCCACCAGCAACGCCTGCGCGCGTTGAACCCTGCAGCGGATCACCCACTGCCATGGGCTGATTCCTAGCGTTGCGCGGAACGCCCGGACGAAGTGGCTTTCGCATACGCGGCATACCGCTGCCAGTTCCGCCGTGGCCAAAGGCAGCCCGATCCGTTCCTCGACATACTGTGTGGCGCGTTTGATCTGCCAGGGCGAAAGGTGGCCGGGAGGTGTGAGGTTCGATATCGCTTCAGGCCCTTCGGCATGTGAGAGTCGCAAGGCCAACGCCGCTTCGGCGACGGCGAGCGAGGGCACATCGTCCTGCGCGGCGAGCCGTGCCAGGGCCAGGCACAAGTGCGCTGTCACGCCCGTCTCTGCATGGCGCGAGGGCGTAGGCGTCAACACGACGCCGCTTTCTGGACCACCCGCGCCGGAGGAAAAGGCGATAAGCACCGCGCCCAGCCCGGGCTCACGCGGATAACTTAGCGAGGCCACCGCATGGCGCGCAGCAAGTGACCCGAACGTTCGCTCAAGCGCGGCGCCTGCATGGCAGGTTGCCCATCGCTGTGTCGTATCCACTACGAACCCCACGCGCGGCGCGACGTGCGCCGGCGCTGCGGCAAGTGCCGGCATAACGCCACCTTTCATCGTGTGATCGATGGTTAGACGTTAAGCGGCATGGCGCGGCGGCGATACCCTCTTTATGTTGAACTCGCAGGTCGTCCGGTACGCGGGGCGTAGATGATCTTCGCCGGCACGCTCAGATGGATTTCCGTGCCTTCACTGGGCCCGGTCTCCATCTGGAATGTTCCCTTTAGCTGGGCCATCCGCTCGCGCATCCCTTTCAGGCCGAAGTGTCCGCTGTGCAACGCACGCTCGGTCGCATCGTGAGATACACCGTTTCCATCATCCACGACGATCACCCAGAACGCCTTGTCCTCGTAATCCACGAGCACGCGCACATTCGAAGCCTCCGCATGGGCGAAGGCATTGCGCATGGCCTCGAGCACGACTTCGCGCACTTCGGCGGCAGGGCCGTCTTTCAAAGGGCGGGACACACCGGTCGCTTCGATCGCAAAGGTGACGCCATAGCGCGCCTGTAACTGCCGCCCTTCTACGAGCAGCTTGTCGTAGAGCACCAGGCCGGCATCCTGGTCACGCCGCAGCGAAGTGATCTGGTCGCGGCCCTCGGCAATGGCCTGGCGCGTGTCGCGGCTCGCTTCCTCGAGCGTGGCGTGCGCATCGGGCGGTATCGCGGGATCATCCGCCAGGCGCGTGAGCGTGAAGGTCAGCGCGTTCAGGCGTTGCAGTAGGGTGTCGTGGATGTCACGCGCCACCGCTTCGCGTTCGTCCGATCGAATGCGCAGGCGCCGGGCGATCGCCCGCGCACGCAGGCTATGTACGAGCCATAGCAACAGTGCGATGGGCAGCAGGCCAGCGGCTCTGAACCACCACGTCTCGTAGAACGCCGCCTGCCGCTGGAACTGCACTACGGCGGGAACACGGCTTTGCACGCCCGCGCCTGACATCGCCACGACCTCGAAGCGATACGCACCGGGGCTGAGGTTGGTAAACGTCGCTTCACGGCGGTGGCCGACGTCTTGCCAGGCATCGTCGAGCCCGACCAGCCGATAGCGAAACCGCACGGTGTCAGCACGATCGAGCGCCGGTGAGGTATAGCGGATACGTAGCGTGCGTTGTGCGGACGACAACACGGGATGCCCCGCCGCATCGACGTTCACGGTACCGACGCTTTCCAGCCCATCGATATGGACCAGCGGCACGGCGTCGTCCTTGCGCAATCGTGCCGGGTCGATCCAGCCCAGTCCTGAATCCGTCTGGATCCAGATGCGTCCATCCGGTCCAAGGCGCAGACCGGGGTGAGTCCAGGAAAGCGTGCCATCACCGGGGACGCCATCGTCTTCCGTGTAGACATGGGGACGAATACGGAACGATGGATCCCGTGCGGCCCGCGTGAGGTCCTCCACGGTGATGCGCAACACGGCATCGAGCGACTGGACCCAGAGATTGCCCTGCGCATCGACGACGAGGCCGCACACGGGCGCTGCGAGCGCCGGATCAGCGAGGGCCAGCGTGCTGAAACGGGTGCCATCGAACCATTGGACGCCAAGGTCGCCGCCGACCCACAGGCCGCCCTTCGTCGGGAATACGGACCGGATTCCGCCTAGGGCCAGGCCCTGTTCCGGGCCGAAAGTCGCGCGCGCCGAACCATCGACGATGCGATAAAGCCGGTTCTTTTCGCGGCCGCCCGTCCAGACATTCCCGCTCGCATCTTCCGACAGTACCCACGGCCCCACGGGATGGTTGAGGACCTGCTTCCAGTCACTATCGCGCGAGTACAGCAGCCCACTGGCGCCGGTGAACGACTGACATGTGTAGAACGCGCCGTACCGATCCCTCAGCATGCACGGCAGGGTACCGACATTCTTCAGCTCGTCCTTGTGGGCCATGACGATCTTCGGTGCGCCCGGAAGCAGTTGCCAGACCCCGCTCATGCCGGCCGCCCAGGCCGTGCCGTCCCGCCGGTCGGCGAAGGTCGCCACGGTCAGGCGGGGAATGGGCGTCTCGGTAGGCGTGCCCGCTCCGGCGAGGAACAATAACCGATGGGTCTCGCTACCGACCCATGCGTTGCCTTCACCATCGATCGCGGCGCTTACCGTGTGGATGCCCTTGGGCAGGGGGATGCGCGTGAAGGGAGCGGGCCTGAAGCGATCCAGGCCTTGCGATGTCGCCACCCACACATCACCGCGGCTGTCGCCGGTGGCGAAGGTGGTGTAGTTGTCGGTCAGGCCCTGGTCGTTCGTCATCATCTCGACGACGGGCGCGGTGTGGTTTGCTTCCGCGGTGGCCAGCGCCGCCGGCGATGCATATTTGAGGGCGGCGACGGGGCTGGTCATCCAGAGCGAGCCGTCGTCGTGCTCGTACACATTGAGGCCATAGCTGTCGAGTGTTGCCGTCACCTGCTCGAGCGTGAGCCCGTGGCGGCGAAAGATGCGCAAGCCCGACTTGCCGTACACGTAGACGCGCCCGGATGCACCAAAGGTGATCGTGCGTATGCCCCGGCTATCGATCGCGACCTCGTGTGGTGTAGTGCTTCCCGCGGGCAGGACCAGGAACCGGCTGGCGTTGATGATCCAGAGGTTTCCATCGGGGTCTGCGGCCGCAGAGAGGATGGGCCCCTCGGGGGTACGCGGGTAAACCGCCTGCCACGACGTACCGGTGAACTTCATCACCGCCTCGGCGGTGCTGGACCACACGCCTCCCGGCCCGTGGAAAAAGTCGCCGTGTAGACCCACGTAGCCCTGCGCCTTGCCGAACGTCGTCAGATGCCCGTTCTTGAGCAAGGTGGCACCGCCGGCGCTGGCGACCCACAGCCCACCGTCGCGGTCGGCGAAGAGGCGTTCCACCTGGGTGTCGGGGAAGCCTTCGCCCTTCAGCGGCACGAACGGCACGAAGCTCTGGCCGTCGTAGCGGGTGATGCCTTTGCTGGTAGCGAGCCAGAGATAGCCATCCGTGGTTTCGGCCATGTCGTAGACAGACCCGGGCCCGCCGTTCTGGCGCAGGAACGCCGTGTGGTAGTAACCGTTGAGCGAGGTGGGGAGGTCGTTACGCGTGCTACCTGCGGCGGCCTGGGTGGCGAACATCAACAGAAGCAGGCACCAGGGCCGGAGGGTGTTGAGCACGGACACGGCGGCAGACTCCCCCTTAAGAGATGCGATGGTGCAGGCTGATCCTTGCACACGCAAGTATGCGCGGACGATGAGACGTCTATTTGCAGGAAATCACCCTTTCGGACGTTGCGCGGGCGATTCCTGCCGACCGATGATGTGTCACTGGCCCCGACCGAGGATGTCCGCCATGCCCGGCCAATCCACTGACATACGCGTCCTCATCGCCGATGACCACCCGGCGATGCGGGCGGGCCTAAGCCATGCTGTCGGTGCGGAGCCGGATATGGTCGTGGTCGGCGAGGCGGTGGATGGGCAGGATGCGATCGAGCAGTTCAAGGCTACCCGCCCGGGGCTGGTGCTCATGGATATCCAGATGCCGCGGGTGGACGGCCTGGAAGCGATCGCTGCCATTCGCGAACTCGACCGTGATGTCGTCATCGTCGTGCTGACCACGTATCCCGGCGATGCCCGGGTCATGCGTGCGCTTACGCTGGGTGCGACGGGCTACCTGCTGAAATCGGCGACCACCAGCGATATCGTCGCCGCGATCCGCCAGGCGATCGCGGGCAGGCAAGTGCTCGCCAGCGAGGTCCGCGGCGAACTGGCCAAGCACAGCGGCTCCGAAACCCTGACCAGCCGTGAGCTGAGCGTCCTGCGCCTGATCGCGACCGGCAGCAGCAACCGCGAAATCGGCGACGCGCTGAATATCGCCGAGGAAACCGTGAAGTCCCGGGTCCGCAGCATCCTCGCCAAGCTCGGCGCCAACGACCGCACCCACGCGGTAACCCTGGGCCTGCAACGAGGCTTCCTGGAACTGTAGGAGCGCGCTTGCGCGCGACGGGTGCTCGCGACAATACCCACCCATGTAGGAGCGCGCTTGCGCGCGACGGGTGCTCGCGGCAAGACCCACCCATGTAGGAGCGCGCTTGCGCGCGATGGGTGCTCGCGGCAAGACCCACCCATGTAGGAGCGCGCTTGCGCGCGACGGGTGCTCGCGGCAAGCCCGATCGCGCGCAAGCGCGCTCCTACACAGGGTGGGTGGCTTAAGACGGGAAGCGGTTGTTTTCGATCCAATCCGCCAGGGCGCCCACTTTCTCCGCGGCGCCTTCGCCCAATGGCGTAAGGCTGTATTCCACATGCGGCGGAACGACGGGCAAGGCCTTTCGTTCGACGATCCCATCCGCCTCGAGCACCCGTAGCGTCTGCGCCAACATCCGCTCGCTGACCATCCCGATCGACCGGCGCAATTCACCGAAACGTTCTGTCCTTCCGCGCAGCGCGATAAGCACGAGCACCCCCCATTTGCTGGTCAGGTGATCGAGGATCACCCGCGAAGGGCAGTTCGGATCGAGCACATCGCCGAGCCTTACCCGGGTCGAGAAGGAGGGCGCGATATCGGGTGTGGGCGCGGGCGTGGGCATACTTACCTCGGTGTACGTACTTTTCGTAAGTAAGCTACAGGATTAGGCTGGGGCCATCCATCCCCACCTGCGAGATCCCTATGTCTATCGCTGTTTCTGGCGCCACCGGCCAGCTTGGCCGCCTTGTCATCGAACACCTGAAGAAGGTCGCCCCGGCCACCGAACTGATCGCCCTGGCGCGTTCGGTGGAGAAGGCCAATGACCTCGGCGTCCCCGTGCGCCACTTCGATTACGCCGCTCCGGACACCCTCGCGCCTGCGCTGAAAGGCGTGAAGCGGTTGCTGCTCATCTCGTCCGATGCGGTGGGGCAGCGCATCCCGCAGCATCGCAACGTGATCGAAGCAGCGAAGCAGGCCGGTGTGACCAGCATCGTCTACACCAGCGTGCTGCACGCGGATACATCGCCGTTGAGCCTCGCCGCCGAGCATCTGGAAACGGAGAACCTGATCAAGGCCTCAGGCCTCTCCTTCACCCTTCTGCGTAATGGCTGGTACACCGAGAACTACACGGGCTCCGTCCCGGCCGCGGTAAAGAACGGCGTGCTCGCGGGAAGCGCTGGCGACGGCAAGATCTCCTCGGCGGCGCGCATCGACTATGCGGACGCGGCTGCTGTGGTGTTGGCGACCGAGGGCCATGCCGATACGACCTACGAACTGGCCGGCGATACCGCTTACACGCTCAGCGACCTGGCCGCCGAGATCTCGCGCCAGACCGGTAAGCAGATTCCCTACAAGAACCTGCCGGAAGCCGAGTACGCTGATGTGCTGCTTAAAGCAGGCTTGCCGCCGCATTGGGCGCATGGCCTCGCCAGCTTTGATGTAAGCGCGTCGAAGGGTGCGCTGTTCAATGAAGGGCGCCAGCTTTCCCGCTTGATCGGCCGCCCCACGACGCCGCTAGCCGAAAGCGTCAAAGAAGCCCTCGCCAAGATCTAACCCCGCCCTTTGTAGGAGCGCGCTTGCGCGCGATAGGCCTTGCCGCGAGCACCCATCGCGCGCAAGCGCGCTCCTACAGGGGGCGTCAGAGCTGATCCTGAACATTGCGAGGATTTTTCAGAATTTTCCCGTAGTTTTGCGGCAGATGGCCGGGATAGACTTCGAGAATTCGGCCGTGGGCGGAAATCGTCACCCGTTCTCAACCCAGTCAATAGTCGATGCGGTACCGTTTGGTTTACCGTTTTCGATAGAAAGGAAGGCGTAGCGTGCGACTAATAGCAGCGGTTGCCATTGCAGGGATGCTTGGGTTTGTATCACTTACCGCATTGGCTCAGGACCCCAATGAGCCGACTGATCTGGATGAGCAAGCCCGATACCTGGGTTTCCGTCCTTCGTACTACACCTGCATCGATCA
The DNA here is from genome assembly GCF_036500425.1 of Luteibacter sp. GTDB lineage: Bacteria > Pseudomonadota > Gammaproteobacteria > Xanthomonadales > Rhodanobacteraceae > Luteibacter. The sequence goes on along the minus strand of NZ_DASYCB010000046.1, from coordinate 6,782 downwards.
CAACGATGGCTCGATGCCGTCGTTGCAGGCTTGCGCGGATGCGGAGTTCGTTTATCAGGATAAACGCCTGAATCGGGTGTATGGAAAACTTGTGAAATCCCTGTCGGCTAGCGATCGCATCGCGCTGCGAGATGAAGAGCGTGCGTGGATCAAGAAGAAAGATGGAGCCTGCGTGCTCGCCGAGCATCCCGGCCAGGGGCAGATGCTTGACGCAGCATCGTGTGCAGTCACCGAGACAGCACGTAGGGCTCGTGAACTGGAACATCGCTTGACTAAGTAGTGCGAGAAACAAGGAGTAGAGGAATAAATGACGGAACAGAACGATTGGAAGTTGGGCCAGACGTCGCTTTATTTCGAAAGCGGCGGTAGGGGTCCCGGAGCAGTATCCACCGGAAGGGATGATCACGGTGGAATCTCGTACGGGACCTACCAGATGGCTAGTCGGGTAGGTGTTGTTCAGGACTATCTGAAGACGTCGGCCTATGCGGATAACTTTAAGGGTCTTGAAGTGAACTCGGCGGAGTTCATCGCGGAGTGGAAGCGCCTCGCTGGTGATGATCCGGGTTTCGGTGTCGACCAGCACGACTATGTCCAAAAGACCCACTACTCACCTTCGTTTCAAAGTCTGAAACGGAATGGCATTGATCTTGATTCCAGGGGTGAAGCATTCAAAGACATGGTCTGGAGCACCTCGGTTCAGTACGGACCTGGTAGCAGCACCATGAGCGTCATTTCGCGCGGCCTCAAGGAGGCTTACGGCGATGACTACAAAATTGACGATCTCTCCGATGCGCAGGTCGTCACGGCTGTGCAGGACTCAAAGCTGAGGCATGTTGCTGGGGACTTCCGCAGTTCCATGAAGAGCACGCCCGGCATCGAGACAAGAATCGACGCTGAAAAGTTTGCGTTGACCCATCTCGCTGAGACAGGTAATCCTTTACCAATGTCTGAAATCGCGGCGTATCAACGGTCAGTACAACCGTTGCAGGTGGGTATGCGCGGCGACGCTGTCGCCGCTATGCAGCGAGATCTGGGGGATCTCGGTTATCTTTCTCGTTCTGGACTAGCTCCCGATCCGGATGGGCACTTCGGCAGAGGTACAGAGGAGGCGCTGAAGTCATTTCAACAGACTGAAGGTCTCGTCCGGCACGGCGAAGGATCTGTCCTGACGTTACAGCGGTTGCACGAACAGGCCCGGTCTCGGGACGTGGGCATGGAGACTATTCGGGCGCAATCGGCATCCATGCCCCAATGCCGCCTTGATGATCCCGCCCATCCAGATCATCGAATGTTCGTTGCAACGCGTGCGCTAGTGCGCGATCTTGATCGGTCCCACGGCCGATCGCCGGATGACCGAAGCGACAACCTCGCTGCGTCTCTGGTCGTTGCCGCGCGTCAGTCCGGTCTGGAGCGCATAGATCAGATAGCCTTGAGTGATGACGCCAGCAAGCTTTGGGGCGTGCAGCGGCCGGCGGGCGTGCGAGACCATTTCTTTGATCGCCAGGCGAATACCGACACCGTTCAGGCGTTGAACACGTCAATCAGCGAGTCATCAAATCGGTGGCCGGATGCCATGCAGGCATACGAGGCCGTGCGGCAGGGTGAGCAGCAAATGCGTCAGCAGACGTTGGATCAGCAGCAGACGCAGACGCAGAACGGCCCCTCAATGTCTCTGGGGCGCTAAGGCTGGCGCCACCTCGTGAATCGTAGGGCGGCAGCGCCGAGTGTGGTTGCCGTTCGTGGCGCGTGATGGCCGGTGTTAATGAAAACCTAATCGCCGTGTCGCAAGCTAGGGGACTCGCCCTCCTACTCGCCCCGAGCCCGCCGTGAACCTCCTCCTGGTTGAAGACGACACCATGCTGGCCCAGGCCATCTGCGATGGCATCCGGCAGCAGCAGTGGGCGGTGGATCACGCCGGGGATGCGGCGGCGGCCCGGACGGCTCTGGTCGATCATGCCTATACGGCCGTGCTTCTCGACATCGGCTTGCCTAAGGGCTCGGGGCTGGACGTGCTGCGCTTCCTTCGCGAACGCTTCGACGCCACCCCCGTGATCGTCCTCACCGCCCGCGGCCAGCTGAGCGATCGGATCCAGGGGCTGGATGCCGGGGCGGACGATTACCTGGTGAAGCCGTTCCAGCTTGGCGAGCTGCTGGCCCGGCTGCGGGCGGTTATCCGCCGTGCGGAGGGGCAGGTGGTCGGGCATCTGACCCAGGGCGATGTCATCGTCGACCCGCTCCGCCGCACTGTCAGCAAGGCCGGGCAGTCGGTGGCGCTTAGCGCGCACGAGTACCAGCTGCTGCTTTCCCTGTTCAAACGAGCGGGTCGGATCGTCAGCCGCGAGGAACTCGAGCGTGCGGTCTATGGCGACACGGCGGCAGTGGGTAGCAATACCGTCTCGGTCTTTATCCACCAATTGCGCAAGAAGCTGGGCGATGGCGTGATTCGTACCGTGCACGGGCAGGGTTACACCACGGGGGATTCGCCATGAAATCGCTGCAGTGGCGTGTGCTCGCGGCGCTTGGCCTGGTGATCGTCTTTGCCTGGGCGATGTCGATCACGATGTTCGTGTCGTATATCAATTATGGGCAGACGAACGTCTGGCGCTCGGGGCTACACGATCTGGGCGATAAGCTCGTCAAGGTGCTTCCCGATGGCGCGGTTCCCGCCACACCGGCATCGGTGGCCGTGGCTGCGGGTGGCAATGCAACGACGCAAGGCCATGCCGCTCCGGTACATGGCGCGGCCGTCTCCGAACCGGCCAGCATCCTGACCGCCATGGTGCTCAACACCGCCGAGCTGGCGATCGTCGGCGTGTTGACGTGGTGGGCGTTGATGGCTGCACTGAGGCCGCTACGCGCCATGTCCACCGGCCTCGCCCACCGCGACCCCTATGATTCCGCGCCCCTCCCCGTCGACCAGGTGCCGACCGAGCTACGCCCATTAATTACCGCATTTAACACGCTGCTTGCGCGCGTCGATACCGCCATGCGCGCCGAACGCCAGTTCATCGCCGATGCGGCGCATGAACTGCGCACGCCGCTCGCCGCCTTACATGTGCAGGCGGAAGTCGCGCTGGCCGCCGACACCATGGAGGCGAAAGACATCGCGCTCGAACGGCTGCTTGAAGTCTCCCAGCGCACGCACCGGCTGGCGGAACAGCTGCTCGATCTCGCCCGCCTCGATGCCGGCCTGCATGCCAGCGGCATGGTCCCCGCCGACCTGCTGGAACTCTCGCGCCATGTGCTTAGCGAGTTCCGTATCCAGGCGGCCGAACGTGACATACGGCTTCAGCTCGATGGCGGCTCGTGCCTTGTCCACTGCGATGTCGATGAAATGGGCATTCTTATCCGCAACCTCGTGGATAACGCGATCCGGCACGGCCGCGCGGGCGGGCAGGTGACCGTGGCCTGTCTCAGCGTGGCGCGGGGCGGGGGAGAAGTGCGGCTGGAAGTGGTCGATGATGGCCCCGGTGTCCCCGATGCCGACCTGCGTTCGATCTTCGATCGCTTCTACCGCGCCCCGGGGACGACCACCCAGGGCAGTGGCATCGGCCTATCGCTTGTGGCAGGCATCGCGGCGTTGCATGGCGCCACCGTGGAGGCGAGCCGGGCTTCCACCCAGGGCGGGCTGAAGGTCGCGCTGACATTTCCTGCGACCCTAAAAGATTCCTAAAAACTCTTTCCTACCCTGTCGTCGAACCGGCCCTGCGCCGCCTCCTTCGACTACCAGGAAAGATCATGCGTCTCCATGTCCCGCTCACCGCGTCGTTCGCCCTCTCTGCCGCCTTGTTGACAGGTTGCAGCCACCCCACGAAGCCGGTGGCCTACCAGGACATCGAATCCTCCGTTTATCTCCGTCCGAACGAAGCGGCGAAGGGACCACACGCGCTGTACACCTACGACAGCAACGTGGACTGGCACGCTTATCATTCCTTCATGATGGATCCGGTCGCGGTGTATCGCGGCGCGGATGCACAGTTCGGCAAGGTCAGCGAAGCGGAGAAGGGCGAGCTCGCGATCTACACGGACAACCAGTTCGTCGATCGTCTGAAGCAGCACTTCGAGATGGTGTCGCTCCCGCGTCCCGATACCTTGCGTATCCGGGTCACGCTGACGGGTGCGCAGCGCACGACGGCCTTCCTCAGCACGTTCACCAAGATGGATATGGGTGGCATGCCGATCAATTCGGTGAAATCCATGACCGGTGGTGAAGGCCTGTTCATGGGTTCGGTCAGTTACGCCGTCGAGGTATTCGATGCGTCCAACGGCAAACTGCTAAGGGCCTACGTCGACAAGCAGTACCCGAACGCCATGAATTTCAAGGCGAGCTTTGGTCCCTTGACGGCCTCTAAGAGAGGCATCGACAAGGGGGCCGAGAGCTTCGTGAGCAGCCTGGGGCGGTGATATGGATATCCCGCAAGCGCGCGCCTGGGTGCGGTGGTCTGTGGCAGTTGCGGCGCCACGGTGATCGGCATGGGCAGCAACGGATCGGAGCCTTGCCCCCGTTGCGGCACGATCGTGCCCGCCGTGTGGCACGGCGATCTCGAAGTGAGCTGGATGTTGTTCGTACTGGGAACGATCGGTTTCGGCGCATCCCTGTTCTTGCCGTTCGTCGGTTACGTGGAGCAGGGATATGCAGACCGGGATGCGACCTTGTATGAGGGCATCAGCACGCTTTGGCATCGGGGTGCGTGGGAGATGGCCCTGGTGGTGTTCCTCGCCGTACTCATGCTGCCCTTGTTTCGTTGTATCGGGCTCGGCGTGCTTCTGTGGGCAGACGACTTCAGCGTTACGACGATGAGAATGCCGCGGATGCGGTTACTGCGCATCCTTCAGGCGACAGGTCGCTGGGTATTCCTGGAGGCGTTGATCATCGGTGCTGCGGCAGTGGCAGGTGCGCTGGGTGTGCACTTGACGATCGATGTTGAAGCCGGCCTCTACCTCTACGCGGTCGCTGGCATTCTCATGTCAGCCGCCGTGCAGGCGTTTGATGTCCGCCGGATCTGGCTTTCGTCATAGTGATTTGGCTACCACGCTAGGGCGTACTTCCCTTAAGGCGTTTCCCTTGATCCGCTTTACGTCCGCGCGTGGTGGTCTTGTCTGGCAGAGTGCCGCCGTACGCTTCCCACCAGGCTTGCAGGGCCGCCATCGTCGGCCCCAAGCCTTGCGCCTTCTCCGTGATGGCGTACTCGACGCGTGGCGGCACCTCGGCATACACGGTGCGAGACACGAGGCCGTCGTCCTCGAGTTCGCGCAGCTGCGCAGTCAGCATGTGCTGCGTGACGCCGGGTATGGCTTTTCGAAGCTCTCCGAAACGATATGCGCGCTGGTTAAGCAGCCACATGATCTCCAGCTTCCACTTCCCAGAGAGCAAGCTGAAGGCTCGTCGCATCTCCTCATGCATGTTGAGTTCACTGCGGTCAGTCTGGTTTTTCATACTAGGCCCCATGAATTCATCCTACTTTCGCGAATCGATGTTAGCCCACATCCTAGCGGAACGTCGGTTGATCGATCTGAGGAAAATACATGGCAGCCACCTATGCTTACTGGGTCAGTACCGCGCTGCTGTCCCTGCTTTATTTCGCTTCGGCGTTTCTATACATCACGAAGCGTGATTTCGTCAGAAGCGCGCAGGCGGAGATGGGTTATTCGGCCGCGCACCTTCTTCCGCTTATGGTGGTCATCAAGGTCCTTGGTCCGGTCGCGATCCTCTCGCGATTCCCGGTGGGGCTCAGCGATCTGGCTTACGCAGGCATGCTATTTCACCTGTCGCTGGCTGCCCTGGCGCACTTCGGCATCCGGAAACCAGCCGGCGCATGGCCCGCCCTCATCGGACTGGCTCTTCTGGTCGTTTCGTTCACGACCCAAAACACCGCTCGCGGCATGCCTTCTCCCTATGGCGTGACTGCGGCGACACCTCACGTAACCTCTCATTGAAGGCTGAGCATCATGGGTAGACTCACTGGAAAAGTTGCTTTCATCACGGGTGCGGGTCGCGGGATTGGCCGTGCAACGGCTAAGCTATTTGCTGCCGAAGGTGCAAAGGTGGCGGTTGTCTCGCTGACGCAAGCCAACGTCGATGCGGTCGTCACTGAAATCAGGGAGGCCGGCGGTACTGCGCTTGGCGTGGTGTGCGACATTGGCGATCACGTTCAGATCAAGGCGGCGGTGGAGTCGGTTGTCGCGGCATTCGGCGGCATCGACGTCCTCGTCAATAATGCGTTTGATCCCTCCGTGGTGCTGTCATCGGTGCTTGATCTGTCGGTGGACCAGTTGCAACGCAACTTCGATGTGGGTCCGATCGCTTATCTACGCACGATGCAGGCGGCTTATCCGTATCTGAGAGCGAGCGGGGAGGGCAGGGTCATCAACTTCGCCTCACTGGCGGGTGTTACTGGCCTTGCGGGTTACGCGCCCTATAACCTCGCGAAGGAAGCCGTGCGCGCCCTTACCAGGACAGCAGCGCGCGAATGGGGCGCCGACGGAATTACCGTCAACAACGTATTGCCCATCGCCGACACCTGGGGTGCGGCGAGCGCCAATATACCGGCTCCGGCGAATGCACTGGGTCGATTTGGCTCACCCGAGGAAGACATCGCACCCGTGGTGCTCTTCGTGGCGAGCAAGGATGCGCAGTTCATGACGGGTTACAGCCTGACGCCTGACGGCGGCATGATCATCGACAGCGCTCGCTGATTCATCAGCGTTAGAAGCAAAACACCCCTGTAGGAGCGCGCTTGCGCGCGATGGGTCTTGCGGCAAGAGCCATCGCGCGCAAGCGC
>NZ_DASYCB010000045.1:0-5534 GCF_036500425.1 Luteibacter sp. | reverse complement strand
GCTCCTACAGGGGCCTGCGCAGGTCTTTTGTAGGAGCGCGCTTGCGCGCGATCCGGTGGGCGACACTCCTACCCGATCACCACATCAGGTCATCCGGGACGCCATCGTCGGATTCGCTCGACGGCGCATTCGGATCAACCATCAACGCGATGCATTCCGGCGCGAGCTCGCGCAACGCATCGATCACGGCCTTCTCGACCACAAGATAACGGCCACCCTGCTGCACGACGCCCAGCTCCCCCGCGTTGATCGCGGCCAGTTGCTTCGCGTCGACATGCACGCGGCGGATCTTGTCACCGTAGGGGAAGTGGCGTACCTGATCGGCTTCGACCAGGTTCAACGTCTTGCCCTTCAGCAATTCCTCTACCTTGCGCTTCTTTTCCTTGCGCAGGCGCGCCACCTCGGCCGCCTCGGCTTCGGCCTGGCGACGCTCGGTCGCCTCGGTCTGCGCGCGCATGGCGTAGGCCTTCGCGAGATCGACCTCGCCATCCTTGCGCGGTGCCCGCTGCTGGACGTTGCCGCCCTGGCCGCTGTGTGGACGCGCGCCACCTTGGTGGCGATTGCCACCCTGCGGACGACCACCGCCGCCCTGGCCTGCTTTCTTGCCGCCCTGGCCCGACGAATTACCGCCCTGCGGGCGCGGTCCACCCTGGCGCGGCGGTGGCGCGGATTTACGCGCCTCTTCACGGATCTCCTTGACGAGGCCGCTCTTCAACAACTGGTCACGCAGGGAATCTGCCATGGTCGGTAAGGCTCTTCAGCAAGTTCAGTAGTGCGGCGGCGGGGGTTCCGTACCTGGGTCACTGCCCAGCCCCGCACGCATGGAGGAAAGGTCCGAGCGCATCTGGCGCACGGCCCGTTCAAGCAAATCGAGGCGGCGCGCGATCTCCGCGTCCGCCGAGGAAAGCTCGTTCACGGTATCGTCGATGAAGGCAAGGCGTACCTCGAGTTCCATCAGGCGCTCATCGGCCTCACCCATGGTCGTTGCCCGCCAGACTGCGGCCACGGCCGATACCGTAATAAGCGATGCCTGCTTCCTCGACCAGCGCCGGGTCATAGAGGTTGCGGCCGTCGAAGATCACCGGCGTGCCGAGCAGCGATTTCACGCGGGCGAAATCGGGGCTACGGAACGCCTTCCACTCCGTGACGATCACCAGCGCATCCGCACCCTCCAACGCCTGGTAGGGCCGCTCGACCAGGGTCAGGTCGGCGCGCTCCCCATAGATGCGGCGAGTTTCGTCCGCAGCCTCAGGATCGAACGCGCGCACCGCGGCACCCGCATCCCAGAGCTGCTCCATCAGGCGACGGCTCGAGGCCTCGCGCATGTCATCGGTATTCGGCTTGAATGCCAGGCCCCACACCGCGATCGTGCGACCCTTCAGCTCACCGCTAAAGTGCTTCGACAGCAAGGCGAACAGGCGCGACTTCTGCGCATCGTTCACCGCCTCGACCGAGTTCAGCAGCTTGGCGTCGTAACCCACCGTGTGCGCGGTCCGTGCCAGGGCCTGCACATCCTTGGGGAAGCACGAACCGCCGTAGCCCGCACCCGGGTAGATGAAGTGGTAACCGATGCGCGGGTCCGCACCGATGCCCTGACGGACGAGCTCGACGTCGGCTCCGACATGTTCCGCGATGTTGGCGATCTCGTTCATGAAGCTGATCTTGGTCGCGAGCATGGCATTGGCGGCGTACTTGGTCAGCTCGGCCGAGCGCTCATCCATGACGACCATGCGATCGTGGTTGCGGTTGAAGGCGGCGTACAGTTTTCGCAGTACGCCAATCGCGCGCTGGCTAGAGGCGCCGACGATGATGCGGTCGGGACGCAGGCAGTCTTCGACAGCGTCGCCTTCCTTCAGGAATTCGGGGTTGGATACAACATCGAACGGTACATCCACGCCACGCGCCTTCAACCGTTCGGCCACGGCAGCGCGCACGCGGTCGGCGGTGCCGACAGGTACGGTCGATTTGTTGACGACGACGGTGTAGCGATCGATGTGGTCGCCGATCGTGCGGGCGACGGCGAGTACGTACTGCAGGTCGGCACTGCCGTCTTCATCGGGAGGCGTGCCCACCGCGATGAACACGATGTCGCCATGGGCGACGGCAGGCGGGGCATCCGTGGTGAAATCCAGGCGGCCCTCGCCGTGGTTCCGCCGCACCATGGGCTCGAGGCCAGGCTCGTAGATGGGGATATCGCCCTGCTTGAGCCGCTCGACCTTGCCAGCATCCACGTCGACGCAGACCACATGATTGCCCATCTCGGCCAGGCAGGTGCCTGTGACGAGACCGACATAGCCGGTGCCGAAGATCGTGACGTTCATGGGTGTCCTTGCTACCTGCCGACGGGTTCGCCGTAACCGCCGATTGTAGTCTCCCGCGAGGAGCGAGCAAACCTCACCCGGTTCCCACCGAAACAAAAAAAGGGGCGCCGGAGCGCCCCTTTTTTCAAGTAAACCGCTTTGCGGCTTACTTGCCGCCCGGAGCGCCTGCGCCCGGACCCTGCGGGCCCTGGCCAGCCGGGGTCGGGCCGGTCTTCAGCAGTTCGACGTCGAAGATGATCGTTGCATTCGGCGGGAAGCCGTTTTCCGGCTTGGCGCCGTAAGCGATGTTCGACGGGATGAACAGCTTGTACTTGCCGCCGGTCTGCATCAGCTGCAGGCCTTCGCGGAAGCCCGGGATCACCGCGGCGAGCGGGATCTGGGCCGGACCGGCCGGCTGGTGGTCGGCCGAGGAGTCAAACTTCTCGCCGTTCACGAACGTGCCGGTGTAGTTGATGGTGACCGTGTCGTTCGGACCCGGACGCTGGCCGGTACCGGCCTGGACGACCGTGTACTGCAGGCCCGAGGCCGTGACCTTCACGCCTGCAGCCGACTTGTTCTTGGCAAGGAACGCATCGCCTTCGGTCTTGTTCTGGCCGGCGACCTTGTTGTACTCAGCTTCGGCCTTGACCTTCAGCTGGGCCACGAAGGCTTCGCGCACGGACTTGGCTTCCGCCTCGCTCATGGTCGGCTTCTGGCCGGACAGGGCAGCCTGCAGGGCCTTGGCAACCGTGGCTGCATCCACTTCCTTCGCGACCAGCGGCGGCAGCGAGCTGGCGAGATCCCAGCCCACGACATAGCTGGCCTTGACCTTATCGACGCCGCCCGCAGGGGCAGCTGCCGGCTTGGCAGCCTGGGCGGATGCGCCCGCGGCCGCACCCAGCGAAACCGCCAGGGCGACGGCCATCATCGTGGGACGCAAAAAGTGCTTCATTCGTAACTCCCTCTCTTTGGAGAAAATCGGCGAGGCCGCCGTGTGCACCCCCATGCGGAGGCAGAATCGCCATTGTGCTGTGGTTCGCGTGCGGCTTGCAATGACGGGGACAAGGACAAGGTTTCATAACAAAAGTTCACGAACCTTTCGTGAATTCGTCTACTTCAGTCCCCGTGGCCCTGCCCCGGCTTATCCAGCGTGTCGCGCAGAGCCGCCTGCAGCCGGGCGTGAACCTGCACCAGGACGCGCCAAAGCAGCCAGGTAAGGCCAATACCGATCAGTATCAGCACCGCTGCGACCTCGCGCGGCGGCAGGATCGTCGAGGCGAGCGCGGCCACCAGCAGGCCCAGGATCAGCATGACCACCACCGGGATGATCCGGCCCAGCACGGAGCGGATCTGGTAGGTCCGCGCCCCGAACCGGTCCGGGATGCTGAGTTCGGCGAGCAGCATGCCCAGCGCCGCCGCCTTGCGGTAGGCCGCCACCACCATCGGCAGGGACAGCAGCGCGGCGACCGACCAGGCCAGGCTGCGCCGCACCACCGGGTTATCACTGAAGAGATCCAGGTGCATGAAGCCACGGCGGTAGGCGAAAGCTGCCCCAATGAAGACGGCGATGACCAGCGCCATGTTGATGAGCACATGCCAGACCAGCCGGCGGATCATCTTCATCACGATGGCCCCCTGCCCCTGCAGGCCCAGGTTGCCCATCCACTCCGTATAGGCCCCGAACACCCCAGTGACCCGCGCCGGAAGCACCCGGCCCAGACCGGTGGCCAACGGGTCGGAAAGGCGGATGAGGTACGGCGTGAGGAAGGTGGTGATCGCCGACACGGCCACCGCGACGGGATAAAGGAAGTTGCTGGTCACCTTCAGGCTGAGGCCCAGGGTGGCGATGACGAAGGAGAATTCGCCGATCTGCGCCAGGCCCATGCCTACCCGCAACGAGGTGCGGCCATCGTTGCCGGCCACGAAGCTGCCGAAACTGCACGTCACCACCTTGCCGACGACCACGGCGATGGTCACGATCGTGATCGGCCATGCGTACTCGGCCAACAACGCCGGGTCGATCAGCATGCCGATGGCCACGAAGAAGATGGCGCTGAACATGTCGCGGACCGGCATGATGATCCGCTCGATCCGCGCGACGCTTTCCGATTCGGCCACGATGGCACCAATCATGAAAGCACCCAGCGCCACGCTGTAGCCCAGCTCGGTCACCAGCAAGCAGAAACCGAAGCAGATGCCGAGCACCGCGATAAGCAGCACGTCATTGCGGCTGACCCGCGCGATGTAATCCACCACGCGCGGCACGAGCAGGAGCCCCACCACCAGCGATACGGCCATGAACAGGCCCAGCCGGCCCACGGCGGCCAATGCCTGCTCTGCTTCCAGCCCCCCCGTACTGGCGATACCGGTGAGCAGCGCCATCAATACGATGGCGAGCAGGTCCTCCACGATCAGGATGCCGAACATCAGCTGCGCGAACCGCTCGCGCTTGAGGTTCAGGTCTTCCAGCGCCTTCATGATGATGGTCGTGGACGAGATCGAAAGCATGGCGCCAAGGAACAACGAATCCATGGTGGTCCAGCCAAAGAAGCGCCCGATCTCGTAACCGATCCAGACCATCAGAACGATCTCGGCGAACGCGGCTACCAGCGCCGCGCCCCCTACCGCGCGTAGCTTCTTCAGGCTGAACTCGAGGCCGAGCGCAAAGAGCAGCAGGATCATGCCCAGCTCGGAGAGCGTGCGGATCGTTTCTTCATCGTGGATGAAGATGAAGGGGAAGGTGTGCGGGCCGATCAACAAGCCCGCGATGATGTAGCCGAGGACGACCGGCTGGCGGAGGCGCTGGAAGAGCACCGTGGTGAGGCCCGCCACCAGCATCACGGTAGCCAGGTCCTGGATGAAAACGATGCCGTGCATGCCTGTCCCTGTCGCTATGAGGGGACAGGTTAACCCGCACGAACTCGCGAGAACATCGCCGTGTGCAGGCATTGGTTAAACAGGGACCAGAGCCCTTAAATCCACGGCTCACGCAAGTCCTCGCCCTGCATGGCTATTCTGAAATCGTCGAAAATAATTTAAAAAAAAATGTAACGAATGATTGACAGACCCGGGGTTCGAACGTAATCTTTGCGGTTCCAGCAGGGGGCCATAGCTCAGCTGGGAGAGCGCCTGCATGGCATGCAGGAGGTCGCCGGTTCGATCCCGGCTGGCTCCACCAACTTCTAGTACGTCCCCATCGTCTAGAGGCCTAGGACATCACCCTTTCACGGTGGC
>NZ_DASYCB010000044.1:0-79819 GCF_036500425.1 Luteibacter sp. | reverse complement strand
GCGCTTGCGCGCGATGGGCGCTTGCCTCAAGCCCCATCGCGCGCAAGCGCGCTCCTACAGGGCAAGCACGGGGTAGAATCGGGATTTACCCGTCCCCGGAAGTCGTCCCATGTCCTATCCCGCCCAGGATCGCCTCGCCGCCGAGCTCGCCTCCATTCGCGAGCAGGGCCTGTTCAAGGCTGAACGCATTATCGTGTCGCCCCAGTCCGCCGAGATCGAGCTCGAAGGCGGCCGCAAGGTGCTCAATTTCTGCGCGAACAACTACCTGGGCCTGGCCGACCACCCCGAGGTGATCGCTGCCGCCAAGGACGTCCTGGATACCCACGGCTTCGGCATGGCCAGCGTGCGCTTCATCTGCGGCACGCAGGACCTGCACAAAGAGCTGGAGGCCAAGATCGCCCAGTTCTTCGGCACCGAGGACACGATCCTCTATGCTGCCTGCTTTGATGCCAACGGCGGCCTCTTCGAACCGCTGCTGGGCGAGGAAGACGCGATCATCTCCGATGCGCTGAATCACGCCTCGATCATCGACGGCATCCGCCTTTGCAAGGCCAAGCGCTTCCGCTACAACAACTGCGACATGGCCGACCTGGAAGCCCAGCTGCAGGCCGCAGACGCGGCCGGCGCACGCACGAAGCTGATCACCACCGATGGCGCCTTCTCCATGGATGGCTTCATCGCCCCGCTGGATGAAATCACCGCGCTGGCGAAGAAGTACAACGCACTGGTCCACATCGACGAGTGCCATTGCACAGGGTTCCTCGGCGACACCGGCCGCGGCTCGGCCGAGTTCCACGGCGTGCTCGACAAGATCGATATCTTCACCGGCACGCTCGGCAAGGCGCTGGGTGGCGCGTTGGGTGGCTTCACCACCGGCCGCAAGGAAGTGATCGAAATGCTCCGCCAGCGTTCGCGTCCGTATCTGTTCTCAAACTCGCTGCCGCCGCACGTGGTCGCCGCGGGCAGCAAGGTGTTCGACATGCTCGCCGCCGCCGGTGACCTGCGCGACAAGGTGAAGACAAACACCCGCTACTTCCGCGAGAAGATGACCGAAGCTGGCTTCGACATCCGCCCCGGCCAGCACCCGATCGTGCCGGTGATGATCTACGACGCGAAGCAGGCCCAGGCCATGGCCAGCGAGCTGCTCGAAGAAGGCATCTATGTCACCGGTTTCTTCTTCCCGGTCGTCCCGCAGGGCAAGGCGCGCATCCGCACCCAGATGAGCGCGGCGCACACACGCGAGCACCTGGACAAGGCGATCGCCGCGTTCACCAAGGTCGCGAAGAAGCTGGGCGTCCTCAAGGCCTGATTCCCGCCCAACCAACGGGGATCATTACCCTGTAGGAGCGCGCTTGCGCGCGATCGCGCACAAGCGCGCTCCTACAGGGTTAGCGTTTCCGTAGTGCGGTAACCTCGCCATCGGTGAGGTGCCGCCATTGGCCCTTGGGCAACTCGCCCAACGGCAGCTCGCCAATGGCGACCCGGACCAGCCGCTGCACCTCGAAGCCCAGCACCTGCATCAACCGGCGGATATGCCGGTTGCGGCCTTCGTCCAGCGTCACTTCGAGCCATGCATTCTTTTCGCCCTGGCGCAGCAGTGTGGCGGCGCCGGCCCGCAGCGACTCGCCCTCGTCCACGACGCCTTTGAGCATCGCGTCGATCGTCGCGTCATCAGGATGCCCCGCCACCTGCACGTGGTACGTCTTCGGCACGTGCGTCGCCGGATCGGTGATCCCCGCGGCCCACACCGTATCGTTGGAAAGTAGCAGGAGGCCCTCGCTGGCTTTGTCCAGGCGCCCCACTGGGCCGAGCCACGGCAAACCCGCGCCCTCGAGCAGGGAGTACACCGTATCGCGTCCGCGTTCGTCGGACGCAGACACCACGATGCCACGCGGTTTGTTCATCAACAGGTAAAGCGGCGCCGCCGCTTCCGCGCTGCCACCATCCAGATCGATATGCTCGCTTCCGCGGATCGGAAACTCAGGGTCGCGGATTACCCTGCCATCAACGCGCACCCTGCCCTCGCGCACGAGGTTTTCACCCTGGCTACGAGAGCAGATGCCGCGTTTGGAAAGGACGCGGGCGAGGCCGAAGCTGGGCGTCAAGGGGGTTCTGGGCACGTCAGGAAATCATCGAACGGCGGGGTGCCGCTCGGCGATTTTACATCGGTGGCCCGATTAAACCGACGAACATTCAATGGCGTAGCCGTTGACGCACGGAAAACGCATTGCGATAGCCAAGGGCAGCACGCTTCGTCAGGCTTCGATTGTGTTAAGAGCTGTGAGCATCGTAGCCACGGATGAGGTAACACGATGACCGACTTTTCCAAGCTAGCGGACGCGGTCGTCCAGTACGGCCTGAGCGTGGGCGGTAAAAAGCCCACAAATTCGACGGATGCGCTCGCTGCTCTGAAGGCCCTTGAGCAACAAGCCAACACACCCGCGACTCCGAATCAAGGACCGGATGTGGGCGATCTCCTGGAGGTTTACGGGTACCTCGAGATATGGACCTCTGACAGACTTCCGCGTCTCTACGGTGCCCTGGACGCCTTGCTCGGCGCTCTGAACAGCGATGAACTTCCTTCCCGTCCGTTGCCAGAACTTGCGTGCGCCGACATCCGCGCGCCCGCAAGTCCCGGCATGTCAGTGAGCTCCGTCAGTAAGGATCAAGACCGAACCGATAGCAACCCTCAGTCCGAGAGTTCAGCGGCTCTTGATCCAGCCGATGGGGCCAAGGTTGCCGCGGTGCTACGGCAGGATGCAGATCGCTTCATCCATTGCGCGCGGAACGTCCTTGAAACATTTGAAAAGACCTGGAAAGTTGCAAGCACGCGTGCCGACCAACGACTCAACGAGAGCCCATCTTATGGGGCGGGTCCACGACCACCGATGCCCCCGGTTGCGAGCCTCCCTATCCTGGCCCCATCGCCACTCCCGAATGACGATAACGCGGGTGGATACTCGATATATGGCGCTGCGGCCATGGCGAACCTGACCGCCGAAACCAGGAACGACGGCGCGCTCCTGGCTTCGCTATTACTGAACTCAGTCTCCGGGCCCATGAACTCCGGTCCATGGGAAAAGGAGGTCTTCTACCCGCTACGGAGCACGATTGACCATTTTGCGCAGGACACCGGCGCGCTTGCCACGCAATACAGAGCGTCCACGACGCGCCGAAGGGCCGATCAGATAAGAGAGCCTGCGAAGTCGCGGCTTAAGGCGCTATGGGCGACGCTCCAGGACATTGAAGCCTCAAACGCTCTAACGGCGCCCGCGGAACCGTATGAATCAGGCAAGTGGATCGATGCTGGGGCGGCTGAAGACAACAAGATGAATTCGCTCGACAGTTCATTAGACATGCTGCGCTACTTCATGCAGGAAGCCTTTGCGACAGGCGCAAAGGCGTACGGCGAGTTCTGCGACATTCTCGGGAATCGTCGCTGGCGATTCGATATTGAACCGACACAGTGGGCGGAAGGCTTGCCCGAACTAAGCGCCTTCACGTCCACACTGGGAAGTGCCGGCGGGACGGGCGCCGTCGTGTTCAGCTACCTCGACAAGGTTGCCGATCCCTGGCAACGGAGGAAAGCCGCTTGCATCGTAAATCTGACGGTCGAGGGCGATCTGGTAGAGAGAGGTACTCACACAACGCAATTCGGGCAACAAGTGTCGTACGAGCGCCGGATGAGCCCGAAAGAGAGCGACCAATACCGCGACGGAAAGGAACGAGTGCCGGTCCACTACGGTCGCGGGGCGTGAGTCGATGAACTGGTAGGCAAGCCAAAAAAAAACGGCATGCCGTGGCATGCCGTTTCGGAAAAGTCGTTGAAGGGACCCGTCAGATCTTGGCGATACCTTCGGGGCGCTTGGCGCCGGCGAAGTGCTTGGACCAGTACGCCTCGTTGAGGCTATCCACGCGCACCGTCTTGCCTGCCGACGGGGAGTGGATGAACTGGCCGTTGTCAATGTAGATACCGACGTGCGAGATGGCCTTACCGCGGGTGCGGAAGAAGACCAGGTCGCCCGTCTTCATTTCGGTGCGCTTGACCGACAGCCCGGCGAGGAACTGGCTGGCCGAGTTGGTGGGCAGGTCGAGGCCAATGCTCTTGGCGAACACGTAGCGGACGAAGCCGCTGCAATCAAAACCGGCGGTCGGGGTACGACCACCGCGGTGGTAACGGATATCACGGAGCTTCATGGCGAAGGAGAGCAGTGCCTCGCGGGCGTGGCCGTCGACATGGCCAGCCAGGCGGGCGGTCGCGGCAGCGACGAGGCTATCGTCGTCATCGCCGTCGACAGCGTCGGCTTCCTGCGCATCCTGTGCCGACGCCACGGTAGCGACAGCGGCCTTGGGCGCGGCGAAAGTCGAAGCATCCGGAATGATGGACTGCGCCAGGCCATTGGCCGGGGCGAAGACCGGAAGGTCGGTGAGCAGCAGCGTCGCGGACTGGTCGAGGCCTTGCGGGGCCTGGATGGTGTCAGCGATGGCGGGTGTTACAGCGGCGATACAGCAAGTAGCTAACGCGAGAGCGGTCAGTCGCTTGAAATGCATGAGCGAGGAGGCCTGTTCATCGTGGAGTTAAGCCGCCGCTTGCGTGGGACGACCGTGAACGAGTGGTGAAGTTACCAAACCCCATTAGCCCTGTTGTTGGCATAAAGTTAAAAATCGCCATTCCTAGGAATAATTGAGAGATTCCGTAATAAATAACGGTAACCCAATCACAATCCTGAACAGATTTAAGCACTTGCTTCACGTATGTGAGCACTTACGGATCGCCTCCCGGCGATCCTATTGCCGATCTGTATTAACTGAACTGATCAGTGCTTGTAATTCCGTGCACCGAATATCGAGCTGCCGATTCGCACTTCGGTGCTGCCTTCGGCGATAGCCAGGGCATAGTCGCCACTCATGCCCATGGACAGGCGCGGCAAGGAGTGGCCCGCTTCTTGCCCCCTGTTCCGGCACTGATACAGCGCCCGGAAGTTCGCCCGCACGACAGCGTCGTCATCGCTGTGTTCGGCGATCGTCATCAGCCCACGCACCTGCAAAGAATGGAACGCCCTGAGCTGCTCGAGGAAGCGGAGCAGCTCGCCGGGCGGCAGGCCGGTCTTGCTGTCCTCGGCGGAGGTCTTCAGTTGCACCAGCACATCGATGGCCCTGCCCTGCGCCTGCAGTGCCTTGTCCAGGGCAACGGCGAGTTCCAGGCGGTCAAGTGACTGGACCTCGCTGGCGAGGGCCGCCACGACCTTGGCCTTGTTGGTCTGCAGGTGGCCGATGACCACCCAGTCCAGTCCAAGCGACGCCAGTTCGGTCGCCTTGGCCTGGATCTCCTGCACCTTGTTCTCGCCAAAGCGGCGCAACCCGAGGTTGGCCGCTTCCGCGACCACTTCAGCGCCGAAGGTCTTGCTAACGGGCAGCAAGCCGACCTCGGCCGGATCGCGGCCTGCCGCATGGCAGGCCGTGTCGATCCCCGCCCGCACGGCCGCCAGGCGGCCTGCCAGCGTGGCGAGGTCGTCGCTCATGCCTTCGACGCTTCCTGGAAGTGACGGGCGACAACGCTGGCCACCACCATGCTCACGCGCTTGCCGGTGGGGATATGCAGGAACTCGTTCGGGCCATGCGCGTTGGAGTGCGGGCCGAGTACGCCGGTGATCAGGAACTGCGCCTGCGGGAACTTCTCGCCGAGCATGCCCATGAACGGGATGCTGCCGCCCTCGCCCATGTAGGCGGCCGGCTGGCCGAAGTAATCCTGCGACGCCTGGGCCACGGTGTCTTCCAGCCACGCCGAGAGGGCCGGGGCATTCCAGCCGCTACCGTCCTTCTCCAGGGCGAAGCTGACCTTCGCGCCGTACGGGGGATCCTTCTCGAGCAACTGCTTGAGGAATTTGCCGGCCTCGGCGCCATTGAGGGTTGGCGGTACGCGCAGGCTGAGCTTCACCGAGGTCTTCGGACGCAGCACGTTGCCGGCACTCTCCAGCGCCGGCATGCCACCCACCCCGGTTACCGAGAGCTGCGGGCGCCAGGTGCGGTTGAGCACCAGCTCAGTCAGGTCGTCAGTCGTCGGCTTCATACCTTCAACGAACGGGAACTTGTCGTAGATCGCCGTGCCCAGCACATCGGCCGACTTGCGCGCCTGCGCCTTGCGCTGCTCCGGGATCTCGACGTACAGCTCCTTCGGGACGATCGTGCCGGTTTCCTGATCTTCCAGGCGGCTCAGCAAGTCGCGCAGAATGCGGAAGCTCGAAGGCACCACGCCGGAGGCATCCCCGGAGTGCACGCCCTCTTCCAGCACCTGCACGGTGAGGTTGCCGCCGGTCATCCCGCGCAGCGAGGTGGTCAGCCACAACTGGTCGTAGTTGCCGCAACCCGAATCCAGGCAGACGACGAGCGCCGGGTTACCGATGCGGCCCGCGAGGTGATCCACGTAGTACGGCAGGTCATAGCTGCCCGACTCTTCGCAGGCTTCGATCATGATCACGCAACGCGCGTGCGGCACGCCCTGCTCGCGCAACGCGAGCAGGGCCGCCAGTGAACCGAAGATCGCGTAGCCATCATCCGCGCCGCCGCGGCCGTAGAGCTTGTCGCCCTTCAATACGGGCGTCCACGGCCCAAGGTCGTCGGCCCAGCCGGTCATTTCCGGCTGCTTGTCGAGGTGGCCGTAGAGCACCACGGTCTCGTCGGTGCCCTTGCCGCTAATACCTTGCGCCGGCACGTCGATGAAGATCAGCGGCGTGCGGCCCTCCAGACGAACCACTTCCAGGGTGGCGCCCTCGAGCGCCGGCAGCTTCGAACGCGCCCAGTCCTCCATCAGCTTCACCGCCTGGTCCATGTAGCCGTGCTCGCGCCACTGCGCGTCAAACATCGGCGACTTGTTGGGGATGCGGATGTACTCGACCAGCTGCGGGACGATTTCCTGATCCCAGAGGCCACTGACGAAGGAGGTGATGCGGGAGGTATCCATGGCTCGCCTTGCTAGGTGGGGCAAAGGCTGATTGTATCAGCGCTGGGCAGCGGGGCCCGATCGCGCGCAAGCGCGCTCCTGCACGAGACCTGCGTCACCTTGGGCCACGCTAGCCCTGTAGCAGCGTGCTTGCACGCGATGGCGCCCATGTGGGCGCCCGCCTTCACGCCGCAGGTAGCGAGGCGCACACGTGGCAATACCCGACGCCGCTAAGCAAGGGATCCCGTACGCGGCACAGTGCCCAAGCGCCATCTGGCGCCTAAGCCAAGGAACCCCACATGTCTGTTCGCCACCTGCTATTTACCGCCCTGCTCCTGGCCGCACCGGCCTTTGCTTCTACGCCGGTCAACATCAATACGGCCGATGCCACGGCCCTCGCCCAATCGCTTGACGGCGTGGGCCTGGCCAAAGCCCAGGCCATCGTCGCGTGGCGCGATGCCAACGGCCCCTTCACTTCCGCCGACCAGCTTGCCGAGGTGAAAGGCATCGGTGAATCGCTGGTCGAACGCAACCGCGACGCCATCCAGGTCGAGGGCGGCAAAGCCACTACGAAGCCGCGCACGGCCAAGGCTGGCAAGGCCAGGAAGGCCGCCGCGGTGGACGACGAAGGCTGAGCTCCGGGGCCGCCTTCGCAGGCGGCCCTTCCACTCGGCGCGCAACGCGCTACACTCGCGCCCCATGCCAGGCCGGGGGGCTGTGGCACGGAATTGGGGCAAAGAAGATCCAATGATCCTTCCGCGTTACCGCATCGCTGCGTCGACCATCCAAGGGGCCGGCAAGGGGCTTTTTGTCGACGAATTCGTGGCTGCGGGCCGCGTCGTCACGGCGCCTGACAGCATCGACCGCACCTATCCGTGGGCCGACATCGTGGCCTCGCAGGACCTGTACGCCGCCGCCCGCTGGTTCGAGGATCGCTACACGCTTTCCCCCGACTGGCCGGACGAGTGCTACGTGAACCACAGCTTCCGCCCCACCGGCCTGTGGCACCTCGGATTTATATTTGCGACCAAGGATTTGCCGCAAGGCACTGAAATAACAGTAGATTACCGCCACCTTCTCGCACCCGGCCAGATCGAGGACTTTGCCGATGGCGAAACTGGTGAGAAAATAACCGGCTTGTCCTGGCAAGAGAGCCTCCGCGTGAGCACTCACGCTCTGGCTACCTTGCTCGGCTGAAACTTCTGGTCACCTCGATGGCAACTGCAGATATCCCCGTTCTCGAAACGCCGCGCCTGCGGCTCACCGCGCTCACCGAACGCCATTTCGACGATTACGCCAACATGCTGGCGGACGCCGAGAGCACGCGCTGGATCGGTGATGGGCAGCCGTTGGATCGCATGAACGCTTGGCGTTCCATGGCCATGCTGCTTGGCCA
Organism: Luteibacter sp.; assembly: GCF_036500425.1. Classification (GTDB taxonomy): domain Bacteria; phylum Pseudomonadota; class Gammaproteobacteria; order Xanthomonadales; family Rhodanobacteraceae; genus Luteibacter. Next base: position 71,483 of record NZ_DASYCB010000044.1, on the reverse strand, counting down.
CTGGGCCTTGCGTGGGTGTGGCATGTGGGCGATCGAGTTGAAGGACACCGGCGAGTTCATCGGTCGCGCCGGCTTGATGAAGCCGGAAGGCTGGCCTGACCTGGAACTGGGCTGGATGCTCAAGCCAGAGCATCGCCACCATGGCTATGCCACGGAAGCGGGTACGGCGATCCTGGATTTCGCGTGGCACGAGATGCACGCGCAGCGCGTGATCAGCCTGGTGCGCATCGGCAACGAAGCGTCGGATCACGTCGCTGAACGCCTGGGCGGCGAGCACATCGACAACATCGATTTCCTCGGCGGCGCGACCCACCTGTTCGCGTACTACCCGCCCCACCGCGAAGTCCGCCGCGCGAGCTAACGCGCGCCCTGTCGACAAGAAAAAGCCGCGAGCCATCGCGGCTTTTTTTGTTGTAGCCGATCAGAGCGCCGGGGCGAAATCCGTCCGGCGGCGGCGATGCGCGTTCACGGTGGCCAGGCGCGACAGCGCCAGCAAACGCGCCGTACGCATCCATGCCACCACGACCACCCCCAACTGCACGATCAGGAACGCCACCCACGTGCCGCCACCCGCCGCCGTTGTATTCCCACGCCACGACGCGATCAACACCATCAAGATCGCGCCCACCAGCGTAATCACCAGGTACACCAGCAACGTTGCAAACGGTCGGCGCAGGAACTGCATGAACCCACGCCCCAACGCGCGGAACGCCGAACGCAACGTAATATCCGCGATGTACGCCGCACGCGCCGATTCCACGATGCACTGGACGATCACGAACACCAGCAACGTCACGCCGAGCGTCACGTTCGTCCACATATCCGCACTCGACTCAAGCAACGCCGCATCACTCTTGTCCGACCCAAACGACGACAAACCGCTCGCCGCCAGGCCAAACAGGACATACGGCACGAGCGAAAGGATCAGCAGGCGAAGCATGCGCCCGTACTCGGTAGCGCCACCCTGCAGCAGCGCGCCAAAGCTGAGCGCCCTGCCCGCACGCCCCCCTGCCACCACCATACCCGTGAGGAACGGCGAAATGGCCAGGGTCAACAACACGCCGGCGATGAACGCCATGCCCGTCCACTGGTTATTGCGCTGCAAGCCACCCATGACGTCGGCAAACATCAGGCCATTGAAATGCGCCGCATAGCTATCCGCGTGCACGCTATGCCCGAGCATGCCGTCCAAGGCGGCCCACAAGGGCAGCGACACCATAAGCGTCGGCAACAGCGTGACCAGGATCCACAACAACATCACCCGCCACTGCAGTCCGCCGAGCGCGCCAGCACCGAGTGCGGCGAAGGCGGAACGTTTCACTTGGCCGTTCATAGGGTCACCAGCACGCTATAGATGCCCTGGAACAGGGCGGCGAAATCCGACGTCCAGCGGCGCGTGGCAGCGTGGTTTGCCTCCACCGTGCGGCTGTCGTTGAGCTTGTTGCTGTCGAGGTAGATCTTCTGCTCGGGATCGAGCTCGGCCGAGGTGGCCTTCACCGGCTTGGTAAACTCAAAGCGAGCCCAGCGCCGCTGGTCATTCCAGCGCACCGTTTCCACTGAATCATCGGCGAAGGTCACCTTCAGGACCTGAGGGACCGGCGAGCCATCACGCCACACGGTAACGATCGTGCGGTACGGGAACGGACCGGTGCCTTTCTTCGCATCCGGGTGCGCCTTCTTCCACGCATCGCGCTGCTTGTCGATCGCCTCGTCGTTGTCGTCGCTGGAGAGTTCCACGCGCTTGCCGTCCTTCATCGACGTACCGGCGAGCGGGAGCACCTCGTCGCTGGTGATCTCCTTCACCTGATCATCGATCCGATCGGTGCCGTAGACGTACTGCTCGAACACCTGGGCCACGACCTCGGGCTTACCGGACACCTCGGCCAGCGTGGCCTGCAGGTCACCGATCGAGGGATGCCGGAAGTGCCAGGTGGCGTAGTACTGGCGGAAGGCCTTCTCGGTCACCTCCTTGCCAAGACGCTCCTCGAGATCATGCATCGCGGTGGCCGTGCGCGAGTAGACCGTGCCGTACTGCTGGCTGGACAGGCGATCCCACGCGTTCTGGCCGAGCGGATCACCCGGGTGGCTCAACGTGGCGATCATGCGCTCCAGCTGGAAGACCCCGATCGGCGGCTGCACGCCGAAGAACTGCCAGAACGGCTTGGTGAGCCAGACATCCTGCTTGCGCTCGCGCAGCATGCGGTCGTCCCAGTACTCGTTCAGGCCCTCGTCCAGCATGGGTTCTTCAAACTCGTTCGAGGCAAGCAGGCCATAGAAATAACCATGGCCGAACTCGTGGATCGTCACGAAATCGATGAACCATTCCGCGAACGTCCGCGGCTTGTAGCCTTTGTCGTAGTCGGCGGTGAAGAACGTCGGGTACTCCATGCCGCCGGCTTCGCTGGCGTTGAATGGCGGTACCACCGCAGTCACCGTCTTGTAGGGGTACGGGCCGAGCGTATTCGAGAAGTACGTCAGCGAGTCCGTCGTCGCCTTCTGCACCGGCTTCGCATCGGCTTCGTATTCCGGCGGGTAAAGCACCTTGACCTTGACGGTCGGGCTGCCTGGACCGTTCCATGTGGTTTCGATCGTCTTGAAGCCCGGCGCCGCCATCCACGCGAAATCATGCACGTCGGCCTGGCTGAAGTGCCAGGTAAGGTCATTGCCCTCGGGCACCGGATCGCCCTGTTGCTCACCCACGGCCGCGACGGTGTAGGCCTTCGGCGCGGTCAAGCGCACGTCGAACTCGCCGAAATCAGCGAAGAATTCGCTGTTGAAATGGAACTCGTGGACGTTCCAGCGCGGCTCGGTCGCTCCACGCTCGCCCGGCAGTTCGAGGACGCCGATCTTGGGGAACCACTGGCCCACCAGGTGGAACTGGCCTACATAGCCCGTGCGCTCGATCACGCGCGGCAGCTGGCTGTGGAAGGCCATGTCCAGGGTGACGCTGCCGCCCGCCGGCACCGGTTGCGCCAGGTCCACGCGCACCACGGTGTGGTCGGTGACCGGGCCGTTGTCCGGGTGGACGAAGGACCACTTGAGGGTGGCACCGTCCTGCTCGACATGCTGCAAGTCGATGTAACCCCACTCGCCCTTCTTGACCTTGCCAACGCCGCGCGAGTCGCCGCCACGCGCCAGCACCTCACGCTCGGTGAAGAATGTGCTGCCCTCGCCTTCGAAGGCGTTGAGATACAGGTGCAGGAAAATAGCGGAGACCGGACGGTCACTACGGTTGCGCCAGGTCAGTTGCTGCTGGCCATCGACCGTGTGCTTTTCGGGGTCGAGCTTTGCCTGGATGCGGTACGACACCACGCGATCCGACAAGGTGGCTTCAGTACCGGTGCGCGGGCCGCCCCACGCCGTGGGTGCGCTCGGTGTGCGCACGAATGCGGCATGCGGCGACGCGAACGGAATCTCGGTCGGCACGGCGGGTGCTGCCACCGTGCCGGCGGACGCTGGCACCGGGATGGGTGGAGTGGCTGCGGGCGGGCTTTGGGCCCATGCGGCGGAAGCGCAGGAAAGTGCGCTCGCGAAGACAAAACGTGCAACCCTGGCTGCCTCGCGGCGCATGCTTGAACCCTCCCCCTTGAATCCAGCGAGATTGCTGAGGTCCAGGGTCGCCGTCAAGCCTTCAGCCAGCAAAAGGTCGTTCGCGCATCCATTTGGTGATGATCCACTTCTCGCCGGCGGTCACCGGTGCACCCCCGTGTAGCGAAAGGGGATCCAGCGAACCATCGGCCGCGGCATATTCGAAGTAAAGGCCTTGCCCCTTGCGCGGCACGTAGCTGAAATCGATGCGGGGGAAAATCGTCTCACCACCAGCCTGTACGTCATCCAGATACATGATCAGGGTCGAGACGCGCTGGCCGCCACTGGCGATATGCGAGGCACTGCCCTTCTGCTCGGGGGCGAAGTAATCGTAATGCGGCATGTATTCACCGCCCACGCCATAGCGCATGACCTGGAGGCCCTCGCCATGCTCCTCGGTGAGCTGCATGATCGCGGCCGTCCGGGCGTCGATACGCTGGATGAGTTCGTTCTCGGCGCGGTGGAAGTACGCCCCTTCGCTGGTGCGGATATCCATGACCGTGTTACTGCCCGAATCGGGCGAGACCACGGCCGAGCGCTCCAGCCGGGAGCGCGCCATGGCCATCAGGCCGTCGCATTCGGTGGCATCAAGCACATTATCGAGCACGGCAATCACCGGGCGGGCCACGCGCACGAGCACCCGGATATCGCGATCCGGCGCATGGATGACGTGGCCCCGCGATAGCCGGCTCGTGAATTCGTGGGCTCGCGACTCGTCCGCGACCGATGGTGCTACGCCACCAAACACCGCTTCCGCGATAGCGTCACGCGCCACCCGCTCATCAAAGTGGTTTTCCTTCATGGTGGCGAGGAGGTCGGCCGGCGCATTGCCGTTGGCCAGCGCCTCGCCGATCCAGCGGTGCCAATCTGGCGTAACCTTGGTATGTCGGCGTGCTTGCATGCTGCCATTGTGCATCGACCGGGGGGTTCCATGCAGGCCATCGTCCGCGCTTCGCTTTTCGCCGCCGCCCTCGTCTTCACCACCATTGCCTGGGGAGCCAGCATGACGCACCACGCCAAGGGCCGTTTCGACGTGAAAATCGCCCCGACCGGCCAACCCGATAACGGACAAGGCTCCGTTCTGGGTCAGATGAGCCTGGAGAAGACCTTCCATGGCGGCATGAGCGGCACTTCCCGGGCACGATGCTTACCGCCTCCAGTGTGGAGAAAGCGGACTCGGGGGTTTACGTAGCCGTAGAACGCTTCAGCGGTACGGTCGATGGAAAGAAAGGCAGCTTCGCTCTCGCCCATCGCGGCGTACAAGCCCACGGCAAGCGTGAGTTACTGATCACGATCGTGCCGGATACCGGGTCGGATGAACTCAAGGGCATCGCCGGGACGTTCACCATCGATATCGGCGCCGATGGTGCCCATAGCTACGACCTCGCTTACACACTCCCTGATTGATCGCCCAGCCAGGCCAGCTTCTTCGACTTCGGCAAGCGTTTTACCTCGTGCTCTGCGCGGGAGGCAGCGGAGCGATCGGGAAAGGGCCGCGCACCCAGCAACTTCACGGGTGGGTTGGCGCGCGTGTAACGTGCGCCCTTGCCCGACACGTGCGCGGCATAGCGCGCCTCAAGGTCATTGGTAATGCCGGCGTACCAGCTGCCGTTCCGGCATTCGATGAGATAGACGTACCACATACGCATAGCATAATGCCCCGATGAGCTACGACCTCGCCGTGAACCTGCCGCTGCGCGCCGCGCCCACTGCCCGCCTACGCGAGGCGCTTGCCAACTTTCCACTGGACGACCGTCTCCTTGCCTACCCGGAACCCGAGGGTGGCCTGGCCGTGCGCGAGGCGATCGCCGGCTGGATGCGCCGGCATGGTGGATTTTCCGTGGTGGACCCGCGGCGGCTCCTGCTCACGATTGGCGCGCGACACGGCCTGGTCCTGGCCCTGGAAGAAACCTGCGCCCCCGGCGACACCTTGCTGATGGAAGAACTCACCTTCCACGGTTTCCGGCTTGGCGTACTCGCCCATGGGGTCAAGCCGGCGGCGGTGGCCGTGGATGAGGAAGGCATGCGGCCCGATGCGCTGGCGGATGCGGTACACCGCACCGGCGCGCGCGTCGCGTACGTGCAACCCACCCTGCACAACCCCACCACCGGCACCATGTCGCTGGGCCGCCGCAAAGCGATCGTGGAGGTCGCCCGCAAGCTCGACCTGACGCTTATCGAAGGCGATGTATACGCCGCGCTGGGCTGGCAAGGGGGAGAGGCGCTGCCTGCACTGGCCGAGCTCGCGCCCGAGCGCGTGCTGCACGCGGGCGGTATGGGCAAGGTGCTTGGCCCCGGCCTTCGCATCGGCTGGCTGCTGGCGCCCGACGATGCGACCCATCACCGGCTCAGGGAGTCGATCCAACTGGCCACCGACGGCCTGGCGCCCTTGTTGCCTGCAATCGTCGGCGGCTGGATGGCCGACGGCACCGCGGATGGCCTGCTCGAGACCCTCGCCGCGTCCATGCGCGACCGCAACCTGCTCGCCCGCGAGATCCTGGGCGCGGATCTGCGCACCAACGGCGGCATGCATGCCTGGTTGCCACGCGACGACGCCGATGCGGTGTACGAAAGAGCGCGCAACGCCGGGGTGCTGGTCACACCGCCCGTTCCCTTCAATGCGGAAGGCGGTATCGGTCGGGGGCTGCGCGTCTGCCTGGGTGCCGAGGAAGGCCCGACGCGGCTCGAACAGGGGCTCGCCGCGCTGGCCGCTGTGCTCTAGGCCTTCTTCACCGCGGCCAGCTTCTCGAGCGCCTTGCCCACCGCGGCAAAGGCGAACGCACCCGTGACATGCGTGGCCGCGCCGAGGCCGCCGCCGCAGTCCAGCTTGAGGGCATCGCTACCCGGCGGGCGCACGCCACACACGCTGCCATCGGGTTGCGGGTACTGCACGTTCTGCATCGAATAGACCGCCGACACCCCGAAGAAGCGATCGGGGTTGCGCGGGAAGTGGTGCTCCTGGCGCAGCCGCTTGCGGATCATGCTGAGCATGGCGTCGTGCTCCGTGCGCGACAGGTCGCGCACCCGAATCGCGGTCGAATCGGTACGCCCGCCCGCGGAGCCCACCGTCACCAGAGGCACCTTGCGCCGCCGGCACCACACGATGGTTTCCAGCTTCACCTTCATCGCATCGCAGGCATCGATCACGACGTCGTAGTTGCGATCGAGCAGCTCATCCAGCGTCGAGGGCGTGAGAAACCGCTCCATGCCTTCGAGGCGGATGGTAGGGTTGATGGCATGGGCACGCTCGGCGATCACGCCGACCTTGGGCTTGCCGTACTGTCCATCCAGGGCGTGCAGCTGGCGATTGGTGTTCGACAGGCAGACATCGTCGCCGTCGATCAGCGTCAGCCGGCCAATGCCACTGCGGGCAAGTGCCTCTGCCGCCCACGAACCCACGCCGCCGATGCCGATGACACAGACATGTGCGTGGGCAAGGCGGTCCAGGGTGCCGCGGCCGTACAGCCGCTCGATGCCGGCGAATCGTTCGGCCTGGGCCGTGCTCACGTGGATCTCGGGGTCCATTGGGGTGTGCATTATCTCATATTGAAACAACAGGCCTGTCCGCTATGCTGGCGGCCACGCTAAGCCATGGAAAACCGATGCGCACGCTGCTCCTTGTCGTGCTGGGCCTTGCCGTTGGCGCGATGGGCGCCACCATTGCTATGTCGGCCCTGCGCCAGGCCACCCCCTTTCACGATGGCGTGATGGCGGTGATGCAGCACCACATGGGCGCGCTCCGCGCCAACGTGCGGGCGAAGCAATGCGATGCCAAGGCGTCGGCCGCCCGATTCGTACGGATGCGCCAAGAGGCCGGCGACATTGGCGAGGCGTTTCCCGGCATGGACACCGGCTTCGGCCACGCTGCCGGCGCGCTCGCGACGGCCCTGGATGGGGCGGTGGCCGCCCAGCCCGCCACGTGCGAGGCCCTGGTCACCGCGCTGAAGCCGGTCGGCGAGGCGTGTTCCGCCTGCCACCAGCGCTACCGCTAGGCCAGCACCTCCATGATGTCCATGCCAACGCCGGACGACCAGCCGCCACCGCGCCAGCCCTACCTGAAGCTGCAACTCTGGCTGTTGCTCCGGGCCCTGGCGCGCTTCGAGACCACCATGTGGCTGCGCACGCGCTATTCGCAGCCGAAGATGGTGGCCATCGGCGTCGTGGGCAGCTTTTCGCTGGCCGTGTATTACCCCGTGTGGGCCTACCTGTTCCCCCAGCCGTATGAAAACCTGCCGATGCGGCTGGCCTGCAGTGCCACCTTCATCCCGCTGGCCTTGCTGCCCTGGTGGCCCCGTCGGCTGCGGGCCTATCTACCCACCTACTGGTACTTCGCCATGACGGTGGCGATGCCCTTCTTCGTGGGTTACATGACCCTGCGTAACGCGACGCCGCCGTGGCTCATGACCCATATGGCCTGCGTGATGCTGCTGATGATGCTGTTCGATATCGCCAGCTTCCTGCTGGTGTTCACCACGGGCAGCCTTCTCGCCGGGCTGGCCTTCGCCTTTTCCGCGGGCGCGCATCTGCACGGCCAAACCATGCTGGAGTACGTCCCTTTGCTGCTGTTCGGCATTGTGGGCGGGGCCACCTGCACGGTCTCCGCCAATATGGCGGAGCAGAGCCGGATCGATGCGCTCACGGCCACCTCTAACAATATCGCCCATGAGCTGCGTACGCCGCTGGGCTCGCTGCGCATCGCCGCCCGGGCGGTCGCCCGCTACATGCCCGACCTGATCCGCAGCCACCGCCTGGCCGAGGGCGAAGGTCTGGCGGTACCCGAGATGCGCGCCCAGAACCTGCATGCCCTGGAACGCAGTATCGGCGTCATGGAACGCGAGGTCACCTACGCCAACACCATCATCGATATGCTGCTCCTGTCGGCGCGGCCCATCGGCGAAGTCCCGCTGGCCCTGCTGGGCGCCCGCGAGTGCGTGGAACAGGCCCTGCGCCGCTTCCCCTACGGCTCGCGGGCCGAGCGCGAGCGGATTACCCTCTCCCCCACGGGGGATTTCCCGCTCATGGGCGAGGAGACCCTGGTGGTCCATATCCTGTTCAACTTGCTGCGTAACGCCCTGTTTCATACCGATCGGGCCGGCAAGGGCGAGATCAGGGTATATATAGAAACAGGCGAAAACGGCAATCACGTCCGGGTCCACGACACCGGCCCGGGCATACCACCTGACGTACTTCCCCGTATTTTCAATCGTTTTTATTCGTATTCGAGCGATAGCGCAGGCACGGGCAACATCACCGGCCTCGGTATAGGTCTCGCTTTTTGTCGCGCGGCGATGGAGCATATGGGCGGAGGCATCATTTGCCGTACCAATCTGGGTGAATTCACGGAATTCACCCTTACCTTCCCGATTACGGAGGCCGGGCTCCGGCAGTGATGACTCTGAACTCGCAGGGCGATATCCAGCCCTTCCATTTCCCGACGACCACGGTGCTCGTGGATGACCACGAGGAATACCTCGACGTCGTCCCGTTGCTGCTCGACCCCATGGTCCGGGTACGTACGTTCAGTTCGCCGCGCAGCGCCCTGGCCACCCTGGGCAACAACGGCAGCCGTCCCGTGCCGGGCGGTGGCTGGCTGTACCGCTGGAAGGACCGCCCTTCGGAGACGCAGGAGCTGGTCGCACTGGACATCGATTCGATCCACCGGGTCGTCTATGACCCGGAACGCTTCGCTGAAATTTCGGTCGTCGTGGTCGACCAGGCCATGCCGGAAATGGACGGCATTACTTTTTGCAAACGCTTGCCGAATCCGCATATTGGCAAGATCTTGCTGACCGGCCGGGCGGACGATGCCACGGCGATCGACGCCTTCAATTCCGGCGTCATCGACCGCTTCATCCGCAAGAACGACCCGCTGGCGATCGAAAAGCTGCAGACCGCTATCGTCGAGCTGCAGCGGCGCTATTTTGAACGGGCCAGTGCCTTCGTGGCAGAAACCCTGGCCCTGGGTAATTTCCGTTTCCTGCGCGATCCGGCCTTCCGGGATGTGCTGCAAAGCGTGACCGCCACCTTCCAGCCCGTGGAGTGCTACGTGCACTGCAACCCGACGGGGCTGCTGCTCGTGGATGCCTGGGGTATCGGCCGCTTTCTGCTCGTGCAGACGGACGAAGACCTGCGCACGCACTACGAAATCGCCTCCGACCTGGGCGCCCCTTCCAGCGTCCTCGAAGCATTGCGCAGTGGCGAAGCCTTGCCTTGGTTCAATTCGCGCGATGGCTTCTACCACAAGGGTGTCGAGAACCCGGAAGCGCATATGTATCCCGCCACGGCGGTATCGGGCGAGCAGTGGTACTACTACGCCCTCATCGATGACGTGGAGCGTTTCCGCCTCCAGCACGTCAAGTCGTACCGCAGCTGGTTGCGCGAACAGGATCTGAGCCTGTCCGCCGATAGCCGCCCGCGCTTTATCTGACCCCAGGCCAAACGGCCCCACCCTGAACCCATGGCTGCCGGATCCACCGGCGCCATGGGCTGCGCGTGCCTATATGCTCGTGGCGTGATCGCCGCGGCGGCTGACTCTGCCTGCGCGATCTCCTTCAACCTGGCAGGGCTCGCGCCCAGGCCTACCTGGCCGGCGCGGATTGCCTCTCTCGTTTTCGCGCCTGCCCCAGGCGAGGCCGGCGTGCGCGTGTCGTCGTGAGACGGCGCCGTGGATATCGCCTGTCCTTAAGCCAACGAGAGAGAGACCCATGGAAAACGTTTCCGTCCTGCATCCCATTGCACGCGCGCCGCAGCTTCCCGACTTCGTTCAGCAGCGGGTAGAACGATTTCACCGCGAACGCATTGCCATCGACTGGGGTGGTCGTCACATTTTGCGCGGCCGCAAGCCGGGCCCGCGCGACCTCATGCTGCAAAGCAATGACTACCTCGCGATAGCCGGCCACCCCGCCATCGTCGAAGCACAACGCGAGGCGCTGGCGAGTGGTGGCCTGGGCATGATGATGTCCGCGCTGTTCCAGCAGCACGTGGATGATCCGCTGCATCGCGTCGAACGTGAGCTGGCACGGGCGGTGGGTAGCGAAGATGGCATCCTCGCCCAGTCCGGCTTCGCCGCCAACGTCGGGCTTATCCAGTCCATCGCCGGCGAGCGCGTGCCCGTCTACGTCGACATGCTGGCCCATGCCTCACTGTGGGAAGGCATCCGCAGCGCCGGGGCGAAGGCGGTCTCGATCCTGCACAACGATGTACAGCATCTGGAACGGCAACTGCTGCGTAATGGCCCTGGCGTCATCGTGGTCGATAGTGTCTACAGCACCAACGGCAGCCTTGCGCCGCTTCGCGAGATCGCGGACCTGGCCGCGGCGCATGGCAGTGTCTTTGTCGTGGATGAATCGCATTCGCTCGGTACACACGGTGTCCGTGGCGAAGGCCTGGTCGCGAGTCTCGGCTTGAACGACCGCGTGCATTTCATCACCGCCAGCCTCGCGAAAGCCTATTGCTCGCGCGCTGGCTTCATCGCCTGCACCACCCGCTTCAAGGATTATTTCGGTTGCGAAGCGCTGCCCGCGATCTTCAGTTCATCGCTGCTGCCGCATGAACTCGCTGGCATGTCGGCTTCGCACAAAGTCATCCAGTCGGAAGGCTGGCGTCGCCAGCGCCTGCGCGAGGTGACGCGCTATGTGCGTCGCGAACTCACCGCGATGGGTTACCCCATCGGCGATGGTACCGAGCAGATCGTCGCGTTCGAAGCGGGTAACGAAATCCTGACCGGGCACGTGCGTGATGTCATGGAAACGCACGGCGTCTTCGGCTCTGTCTTCAGCGCACCGGCGACGACGGTGAACCGTTCACTGCTCCGGCTCACCCTGAACGCGGGAATGGATGATGGGGCCGTGCAGCACCTGCTGGATGCCTGCCGCGATGCACGTGACGACCTGGATCTTCCGAACTGGAGCGCTACGCGGCGGCTGCGCAAGGAGGAGGCGCGCGCCGCGGCCGAAGTGGCATGAATGCTCGCGGCGCGCGTCCGTTGCGCTCAGCGCAGTGTGACGCGCCCGCGCAGGATGTCCCAGAACATCGCCCAGTCACCCATCAGGCTGTATAGCGGATGCTGGAACGTGGCGGGGCGATTCTTCTCGAATACGAAGTGACCGATCCAGGCAAAGCCATAACCACCCACGGGCGCTAGCCACAACCAGGCCCAGGTGTCGGTGGTAACGGCAAGTGCGATGGCCAGCAGAACCAGTACGCTGCCTGCGAAATGCAGGCGGCGGCAACGCACATCCGAGTGTTCACCCAGGTAAAACGGATAGAAATCGCGAAACGTGGCGAAGGTGGCCATGGAAGGCTCCAGCGTCAATAGACAGGTAACGGAATCCGTTCATGTTCATCGCCGGGCACCACCGGGAAACGGCTGGCCTGGGTCGACCAGTCGGCCTTGGCCGCCTCGATCAGCTCCTTGGAGCTGGCGACGAAATTCCACCACAGGTGGGGCTCTCCATCCAGCGGCGCGCCGCCGAACAGCATGATCAACGCATCTTCCGTCACCTCGAGCACCGGCGGTTCGCCATCATGCGCGACCGCCATGTCGAGCGCCTTGAGCTCCACGCCACCGAAACGCGCAGCGCCCTCGACGACATAGGCGCCCCACTCCGCATGCTGCGCAGGCATCGGCATCCGGGCACCTTTGCGCAACCGCGCTTCGACGAAAAACATGGGTGCGAAGACACGGACCGGTGACGCTGCGCCAAACGCTTCGCCAGCAATCACGACGAGCTGACCACCCTCGACATCCACCTTCGGCAGCGTCGCCGCCGCATGGTGGTGGAATTCCGGATCCATCGTTTCGTGCGTCTTCGGCAACGCGACCCACACCTGGATGCCGTGCAACGCCTGGCCACGGTGGCGCTCGTCCGGTGGCGTGCGCTCAGAATGGACAATGCCGCGACCCGCAGTCATCCAGTTCACGTCACCCGGGTGGATATCGACGAGGCTGCCCAGGCTATCGCGGTGGCGGATAGCGCCAGCGAACAGCCAGGTGACCGTGGCAAGGCCGATATGCGGGTGCGGACGCACATCCATGCCGCTGTCTTCGCCGAAATCCGCCGGCCCCATCTGGTCGAAAAATACGAAGGGGCCGACATGGCGCGCCTTGAGGTGGGGCAACATCCGGCGCACCTTGAAACCGTCGCCGAGATCTTTCTGCTTGCCATCGATGAAATCGGTGGTCATAAGGCTGCTCCGTTGATCAGGCACGCAGGGTAACGCATGCGCTTTCCGGAGTCTGGACATGTAAAGGCTCCCCCGGCGACAAGGGGCCGGGGGAGCCAACGTTCTTACAAAGTCGGCTGGACGGTGCCAGCCGCAAGGTCTTACTTCGGCACGACGTTGTCGGCCTGCGGACCCTTCTGGCCCTGGGTTACTTCGTACTCAACCTTCTGGCCTTCCTGGAGGGACTTGAACCCATTGCCCTGGATGGAACGGAAATGCACGAAAACGTCGGGGCCACCACCATCCTGGGTAATGAAGCCGAAGCCCTTGGCATCGTTGAACCACTTCACCGTACCTGTTGCCATCACACACACCTCTAGACTCGCACTCGATTAACCCGGCTCGAAAAGCCGGCGACTTACTGGGCATGCAGGACCGGGTGAGGCGATGGAGCGTGATCAACGAACGCGCGCACATCGGGTCACTCGCGTGACCGCGCAGACACAGTACGAGTGATCATAACCACATTCGGCGAGGATTCTGTAGGGGAATGCCTACAGCGGACGTTTTTTTGACGCCGATCACGCGCGTAAGCGTGAAGGAAACGCGAAATCAGCGATTTTCCTAGGACGTGTCAGGGCTCGCTTACGTGCCGCCGACTCGGCGAGCACCCATCGCGCGCAAGCGCGCTCCTACAGGGGAGCATAAAAAAAGCCCGGCGTAAGCCGGGCTTTTCTTTCAGACGAGATGTCAAAAAGGCTTACGCCTTGTTGACTTCCTCAGCCTGCAGGCCCTTCTGGCCGTTGACAACCTTGAAGGAGACCTTCTCGCCTTCGGCCAGCGACTTGAAGCCGTTGCCCTGGATGGCGCGAAAATGGACGAAAACGTCCGGGCCGTTCTCACGCGAGATGAAGCCGAAGCCCTTCGCGTCGTTGAACCACTTCACGGTGCCGATTTCACGATCCGACATATTGTAACACTCCAAACGAATATAACTAATTGAATAACCAGCAATTTTTATTAAATTGCCGCTTACTGGTGTGCAAGGAAACGCGAGGAGCGAAGCGATGTGGCAGATCCGTGATCAGCGGCATCGGGTCAACGGAACTCTATGACCCCGGCAAACACAGCGGGCGAATCATACCCGCCCCCGCGAAAAATAGCGATGCCAAAGCTGTACCGGATTTCCGTCTGAGTTAACGCAATAACGTCACGTTCACCAGGGATAAGGCAAATCGGAGATCGCGTCGCACCCCCCGGTGCGATTTTACCCACCATCGAACCACGCTCTGAAAAGGGGGACGACACCTATGGCCACCATCCTCACCCGACTCGCTCCGCTGGCGCTCTGCGCCCTTGCGCTGGCTGCCTGCTCGGACAACAAGCCCAAACCCACCACCACGCAGACGGTGACCGCGGCCCCGGGGCACACCACGACAACCAAGACCGCCACGACGAGCGTGACCAACGTGCCGGCGTCGAAGACCACGGGCGCCAACCCGGCCGGGACCAAGGCGGGGCCGCTGCCTGCCAACACGGGCATCGCCGCCTGCGATGAGTACCTGGCCAGCTACAAGAGCTGCCACCTGGCCGCCGGTGTGTTCGCCAAGGACCAGATCGAGCCGCGCTACGAAATGATGCGCGAGAGCCTGCTCCGCCAGTCGCAGGACCCCGACATGCGCGATCAGCTGCAGAACCGCTGCACCTCGCTGGCCAGCCAGCTCAAGGATGCGCTGCACGGAAAGACCTGTGCTGATACGCCACCGCCGGCTTCTACTCGCTGATCAGCCCGCACAGGCTTGCTTAAGCTGGGTGCGCAGCCCCTTCGGCTGCGCACCCTCGATCGCGACACGCGGCGTGCCATGCCATGCCGCACACTCACAGATGGCGCTGGCCAGGCCTTCGATAAGGGCTGGCGACAGCACCACGTCATCCTCCAGCCAGACGCCGAGGACCTGGAAAAGGCCGGCGCCACGGTGTGCTTTCGCATCCAGCCGGCCGACCAGGCGACCACGATGCAGGATGGGTAACGCGTAATAGCCGTAGCGCCGCTTCGGCGCTGGCGTGTAGCACTCGATCGTGTACTCGAAACCGAACAGTTCCAGCGCCCGCGCGCGGTCCCACACGACGGGATCGAACGGCGAGAGGAGGGTGGTACGCGTCGCACGCAGCGCATTCGCCGCGGCCTTTTCGAGCAGGCCGGCATGTCCCGCATGCACGTACGCGGACTCACCCCACCCATCCACCTCGACGCGCAGTAACGCGCCTTGTGCTACGAGAGGATCGAGTTCCGCCTCTGTCACACGAGGTTTAAGGCGAAAATAGTCGGCGATCCAGCGAGCCCGTGCGATCCCCAGTGCCTGAACGCTGCGTAAGATGAAATGCGTACGCACGGCAGCTTCGTCGAGTGTTCCCGCCGGCGGCTGTTCGGGCCAGCGCGATGTCACTCGCCCCGCAAGATCGTAGACACGCTGGAAACGTTCGCGGCGCAGCACCATTAACTCGCCAAGCGCGAACCACGCTTCCAACCATTTCTTCTCAGGTTTCCACCCCCACCAACCCTTGCTGGCCGGACCTTCGCGTTCAAAGTCCGAAGCACGCAGCGGCCCTTCACTGCGAATGCGTTCCAGCAATGCGTCCATGTCCTTGCGCGCTTCGGCATGGGTGCGTTCAGCGAGTTTCTGCGCCCAGTGGCCTGCACGACCTAGGCGATAATCGCGGTGATAGTGGAATTCACCCGCGGGCACGAACGACGCTTCGTGGGCCCACGCTTCCGCCAGGTGGCCTTCCGCCAGCGCATCGTCCAGCCACTCGTTGCGGTAATCACCAAGGCGCGAGAAAAGCACCATGTAGGGACTGCGCGCGACCACGTTGATCGTATCGATCTGCAACATGCCCATGCGTGCCACCGTGGTGGCGATGTCGGCCTTGCGAGCCTTGCGGGTGGCCCGCTGGAGCAGCCCCTGGGCGGCCAGGTGGAGCAACTGGGCAGCGCGGGGCGATAACCGGATCACGTTGTCTGTCGAGGTCTCGTCGGAAACGCGTGACGCCACGGTGGAGGCCTGTTAGCAGTTGGGCCACCATTAAATCGCCCCTTGCTAGCGTCGGCAATGAGGTCGTGGGCGACGCTCGCGATGCCCTACCACGCTAACCCAAGGAGGCTTTCGATGAAGATGCCACTACGCGCCGCTGCCTTCGGCGCATCGCTGCTGCTGGCAGGCACGGCGTTCGCCCAGACCGCCCCCACCGGCCAGACGCCGCCGCCTCCGCCTCCGCCGGGCCAGACCATGCCCACGGATCCGTCGCAAGCGCTGCCACCACCGCCACCGGGCGAGGCCACGCCTCCGCCACCGCCTTCGCCAGCCGACAATCCGGGCATGCCGCCACCGGCCGCTACTGCACCGCCGCCGCCTCCACCCCCGCCGGCGCCACCGGGTCCGCCGCCTCCGGCTCCTCCAGCGCCTCCAGCCCCAGGTGATACCGGCTCAGCCGGCACGACCAGCGGCACGACGATGCCCACCCCGCAGGGCCAGGTGCAGGTCAACAGCGGGCCGGCGGCAGCCAAGCCCGCGGGTCCGGCACCCGACTTCAAGACGCTTTCGGGCGGCAAGGCGTCCATCACCGCTGAACAGGCTTCGGCCTATCCGCTGCTCGCGAATGACTTCCAATATGCCGATAGCAACCGCGATGGTCGTATCAGCAAGGCGGAATACCAGAAGTGGGTCGCTCATTCGGGGGCGGGTCAGTAACCGTGTTCACGCGGGAAGCGAATCGCCGCTTCCCGCGTCCTTACCTGAACGCGCGCGGCGTTACACATTTTTCACACGTTCGTGGCGGATACACTCCCGGCTCGCCGTATTTGGCTGCACGCCAGGGAGTACCAACGCATGAATCGATTACCCGCCCTGAGCGCACTGGGCGCCATCGCCTGCCTGCACGTTGCCCAGGCTTTCGCGCAAAACCCTAGCCCCATGGATATCCGTGCCTGCTCGGCGATCGAAACCGACTCGCAGCGCCTGCTTTGCTATGACAAGGCCGTCGGCCGCACGCAGATGCCGCAAGCGGCGAAGAAGGTCGACGAGAAGGCGAACTCGGTCAGCGTCGACCTGGCCACGCGTGATTCAGGCCATGTCGCCCGTCCGTTATCGCTGCTGGATAGCCGCTGGGAGCTGTCACCCGAATCGAAGCTCGGAACACTGAACCTGCGTGGTTACAAGCCCACGTATGTGCTGCCGTTCTTCGGGACCACGAACCAGAATGACACGCCGCACAGCCCTGCGCCGGACCACACCGTGACCACGCCCCAGGAGCTCGACAGCGTTGAGTCGAAGTTCCAGATCAGCCTGAAGACCAAGGCCTTCGAAAACCTCTTCGGTGACAACGGTGACCTGTGGGTGGGTTACACCCAATCCTCGCGCTGGCAGGTCTATAACAAGGACAATTCGCGTCCGTTCCGTGAAACGAATTACGAGCCCGAAGCCTTGCTCGTCTTCAGCACGCATTACAACATCCTTGGCTGGGATGGGCGTCTGGCCAGCATCGGCATCAACCACCAGTCGAACGGACGCGCGGATCCACTCTCGCGCAGCTGGAATCGCGTCGTGGCGGATGTCGGCTTCGAACGCGAAGGCTGGACGGTGATGCTGCGTCCGTGGTGGCGCATTCCGGAAGCGCGCAAGGACGATGACAACCCGGATATCCAGGATTACATGGGCCGCGGCGAAATCCAGGTGGTCCATGAGGTCGGCAGCAACGAATTCGGCCTGACCGCGCGACATTCGTTCCGCACGGGCGATCGCTCACATGGCTCGCTGCGTGGTACCTGGAGTTTCCCGGTGGTGAACAACCTGCGTGGCTACGTCGAGGTATTCAACGGGTATGGCGAAAGCCTGATCGATTACAACCACCGGGCGACGTATCTGGGGGTGGGCGTTTCGTTGCTTGATTGGTATTGATCGGAGCAGAGTCACTGCTTCGTCGGTTATCGCGTGCAAGCACGCTCCTACAGGGCCGAGGTTGTAGGAGCGCGCTTGCGCGCGATCAAAGGCATGGCGCCAAAGGCGCAACCTTAGTGGTGGTGGCCGCCTTCACCGTGCACGTGGCCGTGCTGCAGCTCTTCGTCGCTGGCTTCACGCACGTTGGTGATTTCCACGGCGAAATGCAGGGTCTGGCCGGCGAGCGGGTGGTTGCCATCGACCGTGACGTTGTCGCCTTCGATCTTCGAGACGGTAACGTTGATCGAGCCCTGGTCGTTGCGACCCTGGAACTGCATGCCCGGCTCGAGGTTCTCGACGCCCTGGAACGCAGCCTTCGGCACGACCTGGATCAGTTCCTCGTGACGCACGCCGTAGCCTTCTTCCGGGATGACGTCGACCTTGAACTGGTCACCGACCTGCTTGCCTTCCAACGCCTTCTCGAGGCCCGGAACGATGTGGCCTTCGCCATGGATGTAGGCAAGCGGCTCGCGACCTTCCGAGCTGTCGATGACGGTGCCCTGGTCGTCGGTGAGCGTGTAGTGGAAGGAAACGACGTTGCGGTTGGCGATCTGCATGAA
Organism: Luteibacter sp.; assembly: GCF_036500425.1. Classification (GTDB taxonomy): domain Bacteria; phylum Pseudomonadota; class Gammaproteobacteria; order Xanthomonadales; family Rhodanobacteraceae; genus Luteibacter. Next base: position 53,176 of record NZ_DASYCB010000044.1, on the reverse strand, counting down.
TTTCTCGCTCTGGGAGGGGGGGATGAAGGCTGGAAGCGCCCTCGTGCCCGCCAAGGCTAGGGGACCGGCCCCTCAGGTGCAAACCCACGCGCTGCCGGATGCTGCGCCGCAACCCGCCAGAACGGCACAATCTGTTAATTTCGCGGGCTTTCCCCCTACCCCACGCCGCGTCTCCGGGAGCCCCATGTTCGACTGCATTCTGATCGCCAACCGCGGCGAAATTGCTTGCCGCGTGATCCGGACCTGCCGCCGTTTGGGCATCCGCACCGTTGCGGTGTACTCCACGGCCGATGCCGACGCGCAGCATGTGCGCCTGGCCGATGAGGCCTGGCCGATCGGTGGTCCCCGCCCTGCCGAGTCCTATCTGCGTGGCGACGCGATCATTGAGGTGGCGAAGCAGGCCGGCGCCCAGGCGATCCACCCGGGCTATGGGTTCCTTTCAGAAAATACGGATTTTGCTCGCGCCTGCACGGCCGCCGGCATCGCGTTCATCGGCCCACGCCCGGAGAGCATCGATGCCATGGGCTCGAAGGCCGCCGCGAAAGCGCTGATGGAAAAACACGCGGTCCCGTTGGTGCCTGGCTACCACGGGGCCGACCAGGACCCGGCGCACCTGGCACGCGAGGCTGAAAAGACTGGTTTCCCGCTGATGATCAAGGCTGCTTCCGGCGGCGGTGGCAAGGGGATGCGCATCGTCCGTGACGCAGGCGGCTTCGTCGAGGCGCTGGCCTCCGCACAGCGTGAGGCGGCCAACGCGTTTGGCGATACCCGGGTCATCCTCGAACGCTACGTCGAGCACCCGCGCCACATCGAATTCCAGGTATTCGGCGATACCCACGGCAACATCATCCACCTCAACGAGCGTGAATGTTCGGCGCAGCGCCGTTACCAGAAGGTACTGGAAGAAACCCCTTCGCCGTTTCTCGATGCGGACCGTCGCGCACGCATGGGTGCCGCCGCCGTCGCCGCCGCGCGTGCCGTGGATTACGTAGGCGCGGGCACCGTCGAATTCATCGTCGGCCAGGATGGCGAGTTCTTCTTCATGGAGATGAACACGCGCCTGCAGGTGGAGCATCCGGTCACCGAGGAGACGCTTGGCCTCGACCTGGTGGAGTGGCAGTTGCAGGTGGCCGCCGGGGAGGCGCTGCCGCTCTCGCAAAGCGATGTCAGGGCCCACGGCCATGCGATTGAAGTGCGCCTGTACGCCGAAGACCCGGAGGCGAACTTCCTGCCGGGATCAGGCAGGCTTATGGCACTGACCTTGCCGACGCCGTCCCGCCATGTGCGCCTCGATGGTGGCGTAGTGGCCGGCGACACCGTGACGATCTTCTACGACCCGATGATCGCCAAGCTCATCGTTTACGGCGAAGACCGCGCCGACGCGCTCGAGCGCCTGCGCGACGCACTGGCGCACACCGAGATCGTCGGTCCGAAATCCAACGTGGCGTTCCTTGAGCGCCTCGTCCGTCACCCGGTGGTCATCGAAGGGCGCATCGATACGGGTTATCTCGATCGCCACCTCAATGAATTCCTCGCGGCCGATACCCGGGCCGGTGACACCGAACGATTTGCGGCCGCCGTGGCAATGCTGATGGCCGATGAGGCCGAACAGCGCAATGCATCCCACGACCCGTATTCGCCGTGGGGTGGTGCCGATGCGTGGCGCCTCGGTCACCCAGGCAAACGTGTGATCGCGCTGATGGAAGGTGACACCCGCCACGAGATCGACGCGCACGGGCACGCAGGCCATTACGTCCTGCACCAGGGCGACGCGCGCACCACGGTCGCTGGCGCCCGTGTGGGCGGTGCCGCCCTTTCCGCCCGCTTCGACGACCATGCGCGGCGCATCCCGCTGGCCACGATGGGGCCTCGCGTGCGCGTGCACGATGCGGAGGGTCGCCGCTGGACCTTCGAGCGCGCGCCCGCCTTCGCCTGGGCCGGTGCCACCGGCGATACCGCGCGGCACGTCGTGGCGCCCATGCCCGGCCGCATCGTGCTGGTGCGTGCCGCGCCAGGCGATACCGTGGAAGAAGGCCAGGAACTACTGGTCATGGAAGCGATGAAGATGGAGCTGGCCTTGAAGGCGCCGCGTGCCGGCCGCATCGAATCGATAGCGGCCGCGCAGGGCGATTTCGTGGATGCCGACAGCATCCTCGTCCGCTTCGCCGAATCGGCCTGACCGGAGCATCCATGAACACCTCGAACCACATCCGTATCGTCGAAGTGGGCCCCCGTGACGGCCTGCAGAACGAAAAAACCATGCTGCCCGCCGCGGTAAAGATCGAACTGATCAACCGTCTCTCGGAGACGGGATTGCAGACGATCGAAGCCACCAGCTTCGTGAGCCCGAAGTGGGTACCGCAACTCGCCGATGCCGCCGAGGTGTTCACCGCGATCCGCAAGGCGCCTGGCGTGGTCTACCCCGTGCTGGTGCCGAATCTGCAGGGCTATGAGCGGGCTCGCGAAGTAGGAGCCACGGAAGTCGCGGTATTTACCGCCGCGTCGGAAGCGTTCAACCAGAAGAACATCAACGCGTCCATCGATGAGTCGATCGATCGCTTCGTGCCGGTGATGGAGCGTGCGCGCGCCGAGGGCGTGGCCGTGCGTGGTTACGTTTCCACCGTACTGGGCTGCCCCTACCAGGGCGAGGTGCCGGTGGCCGATGTGGTGCGTGTCGCGAAACGCCTCCACGAACTGGGCTGCCACGAGATCTCGCTGGGCGACACGATCGGCGTTGGCACGCCTGCCAAGGCGCGGGCGATGCTGCGCGCGGTGGCAAGTGAAGTACCGATGGCGGCACTGGCCGTGCATTTCCACGATACCTACGGCCAGGCCCTCGCCAATATTCTTTCCTGCCTGGAAGAAGGCGTGCGCGTGGTCGACAGTGCGGTCTCAGGGACGGGCGGCTGCCCCTACGCAAAGGGCGCCACAGGCAATGTGGCAAGCGAAGACGTGGTCTACATGCTGCATGGCATGGGCATGAGCACGGGCGTGGATCTGGATAGCCTGGTGCAGGTCGGCGCGTGGCTCGCCGCGCAACTGGGCAAGGACACGGCGAGCCGGGTGACCAAGGCTCGTACGGCTGCCTGAGGAGGCGGGGATCGCGCGCAAGCGCGGCTCCTACAAAAGCCTTCGCAGGTCTTGTGTAGGAGCGCGCTTGCGCGCGATCCGGCAACGAAGCGGTGACGCCATACCCTCCCCCATGGCAGCATCACCCCATGGCCTCTCCCGAACCCCTCATCCGCCCCATCGAACCGCGCGACGACACCCAGGTCGCCGCGGTCATACGTGCCGTCATGCCCGAGTTCGGGGCGGATGGACCCGGCTTCGCCATCCATGACCCCGAGGTGGACCACATGTCCGCTGCCTACGCGGGAGGACGAAAGGCTTACTTCGTCGTCGAGATCGACGGCCATGTCGTCGGTGGCGCGGGCATCGCCCCGCTCGAAGGCGGCGACGCGGTCACCTGCGAACTGCGCAAGATGTATTTCCTGCCTGCCGCGCGCGGTACCGGCGCCGCCTCACGGCTGATGCGCCAGTGCCTCGATGCCGCGCGGCGCGAAGGTTTCACCCGCTGCTATCTCGAAACGCTTACCGGTATGGACGCCGCCCAGGCGGTGTACCTGCGCCACGGCTTCACGCGAATCAATGCCCCGATGGGTGGCACCGGTCACTTCGCCTGCGATCGTTTCTTCTTGCGCAGCCTCAACGACGGCGACCTCATCGTCGCGCCGAAACCGCCCTCCCTCGCCTTCGCCATTGACGATCCGGGCCGCACCGATGTGCTGCCCCTGATCGAACAACTGCACGGCTACCTTTCCGACCTCGACCGCCACCCCGTCTCACCGGCGGTCACCGTGGAAAGCCTGCAGCGGCCGCACGTCACCTTCATGACCGCGCGTGTCGACGGCATCCCGCTTGCGTGCGGTGCCGGCCTCGACCTGGGCGAGTACGTGGAGTTGAAATACATGTATGTACTCCCCGCTTGCCGTGGCATGGGCCTGGGCAAGCAGATGCTGGAAGCCCTTGAAGCCCAGGTACGCAAAGCGGGCGGCACACTGGTGCGCCTGGAAACAGGTACGGCGCAACTGGAATCGATCGAACTGTATGAACGTTCCGGCTACCGCCGCTGCCCGCCGTTCGGCGATCATCACGCGCACCCCGGCAGCATTTTCATGGAAAAGCCCTTGTGATCCGTATCGCCACCGAAGCCGACGCCGCCGCGTGCCACGCCATCTACGCCCCCATCGTCGAGACCAGCGCCATCACCTTTGAAACCGAACTGCCTGGCGAAGCGGTGATGCGCGAGCGCATCCGCACGCGCCTGCAGAACCACCCGTGGCTGGTTTGGGAAGACCAGGGCGAGGTCGTCGCCTATGCCTACGCCGGCCGATTCCGCGAGCGTGCCGCGTACGACTGGATCGCCGAGACCTCGATCTACGTGCACGAAAAGGCCCGCCGCCGCGGCATCGCCCGCCGGCTCTACGCAGTGCTGCTGGACGCGATGCAGCGCCAGGGGATCAACCAGGCGGTCGGCGTGATCACCCTGCCCGGCGACACCAGCGTGGCCATGCACGAGGCCATGGGCTTCGCCCCCGCCGGTGTCTGGCCGAAGGCAGGCTACAAACTCGGCCGCTGGTGGGACGTAGGCGTGTGGAGCAGGTTCATGAGCGAACCATCGGTACCGCCGGTGCCCGTCGTGCCGTTCGCCACGCTGGCCACGCAGGGCGGCCTGGACGACCTCCTCGACTAACCGAGCCCTTTAGGAGCGCGCTTGCGCGCGATCGGGGCTTGCCGCGAGCACCCATCGCGCGCAAGCGCGCTCCTACATTCGGCTTTTTGCGGCGGCGCGGCAGCGCCTTGGGCGCGCCCTCGGCTAAACTCGGCGTTTTCGCCCCTATCCCCGGAGTCATCATGCAGCTCGATCAGGTCAAGGCCGTCATTACCGGTGGCGCCTCCGGTCTCGGCCATGCCGTTGCCCAGCGCCTCGTCGCCGCCGGCGCCAAGGTCGCCCTCTTCGATGTGAACGAGGAAAAAGGCCACGCTGCGGTAGCGGCCCTAGGCACCCAGGCAAGCTTCCAGCGTACCGACGTGACCTCCGAAGAAGGCGTGGCCGCCAACGTCGCCGCCGCCGCGCAGGCCATGGGTGGCCTGAACGTGGTGGTGAACTGCGCAGGCATCCTCGGTGCGGGTCGCGTCCTGGGCAAGGAAGGCGCCATGCCGCTCGCGACCTTCGGCGGCACGGTCATGGTCAACCTCGTGGGCAGCTTCAACGTGGCCAAGGCGGCAGCGCAACTCATGCAGGCCAACAGCGCCGGTGACGACGGCGAGCGTGGCGTCATCATCAACACGGCATCCGTCGCCGCCTATGAAGGCCAGATCGGCCAGGCCGCGTATTCCGCCTCGAAGGGCGGTGTCGTGGGCATGACCTTGCCGATGGCGCGCGAGCTCTCGCGATTCGGCATCCGCGTGAATACGATCGCCCCAGGTATCTTCTGGACCCCGATGGTCGATGGCATGCCGCCGCAGGTGCAGGAGTCGCTGTCAGCCTCCATCCCGTTCCCCTCGCGCCTGGGCAAGCCGGATGAATTCGCCGACATGGTCGCGTTCATCCTTGGCGCGCGCTACCTCAACGGCGAAACCATCCGCCTCGACGGCGCCGTCCGTCTCGCTCCGAAATAATCCAACCAACGCACCGGCATCCAGGCCATGAAAGCATCTGACGTAAAGAAGGGAAATGTCGTCGAGAACGACGGCATCGTGTACCAGGTACGTGATATCGAACGCAGCTCGCCCAGCGCGCGCGGCGGCAACATCACCTACCGTTTCACGCTCTACTCCATCCCCGGCAACCGCAAGTTCGACCTGAGCATCCGCTCGGAAGATGAGCTGAAGGAAGTCGACCTGGCCCGTCGCCAGGCGAAATTCTCGTACATGGATGGCGACGCGTTCGTCTTCATGGATGACGAGGACTACACGCAGTACGTGCTCGACGCGGCGGTGGTTGGCGACAACGCCGGCTACATCGTCGAAGACGCCGAGGGCTACTACGTGCAGGTGATCGACGATGCACCGGTCGGCCTGCAGGTTCCCAGCAGCGTCGTGCTCACCGTGGTCGACACGGCGCCTGAACTTAAGGGCTCCAGCGCCACCAAGCGCAACAAGCCGGCCAAGCTCAGCACCGGCATCGAGATCCAGGTGCCTGAGTACATCACCAACGGCGAGAAGGTGACGGTGAACACCCTCACCGGCGAATTCTCAGGCCGCGCCTGATGCATCGCGCGGGGCGGAACGCATCATCGCTTCCGCCCTGCGTTTTCGCTCGCCGTACAGTCAGGAAGGCTGCGGCACAATCATCGGCCCACAGGAAGGGCCACCGCACACCACCATGAGCCAGGGTTACTCGCTTCGCGCCAGCGTCATCGATACCCTGATCCGGACGAAGCGTCCCGATGTCCCCATGCGTGTCGCCCTGCGCAATACCGCGGCGGTCGTCCTTCCACTCGCGATCGGCATCTACGCCGGCTACCCGCAGGTCGGTATCGGTATCGCCGCCGGTGCGCTCGATACCATGTTCTCCGACCAGCCTGGCCCCTACCAGCAGCGACTCAGCCGGTTGTTCCTCGCCGCGCTCTCCGCCGGTGCCGCTGGCCTCATCGGCTTCCTGATCGGCAACGATGTCTTACCCATGGCGCTGGCCTGCATCGTCTGTGGTTTTTTCGGCGGCATGCTCGTGGTGTTCGGGCCCGATCTCGCACGGGTGGGCATGACCAGCATGTTGCTGCTCGTGATCTGCGCCGCCGTGCCCACCGACTGGCGCGGCGCGGTGGCCGGTGGCAGCCTGATTTTCGCTGGCGGCATGTTGCTGGCCGCCTTCTCGGTCGCCGCATGGCCTTTGCAGCGCTACCTGCCCGAGCGGCGCGCGCTTGCCGCTGTCTACCGCGGCCTGGCCGAGCTAGCCAGGCAGCCGCTGCGCGAGGGCGAGGCGCCAGCCCTGACCGAGGCGATGAATGAGCTGCAGATCACCCTGCTCGGCCGGCACCACGCACGCGGCCGCGCAATGGAAGCGTTCCGCGTGCTGCTGGAACTCGCCGAGCGCGTGCGCCTCGAGCTCGTTGCCATGGCTGAACTGGAAACACGCCGCGATAGCATGGGGGAGATGTTCCGCGCCGATGCCGCCCGCGTGCTTAGCGCAACCGCGGCGGCGCTGGATGCCGCCGAACCGCCGGAACGGGCACAGCGCGCGCTGGCCACGCTGCAGGCGAGCGAACGCGCCCTGCTCAGCGCCGGCGCCTCGGGCCTGGGACTCACCGCGCATATCCGCGCCCTATCCGGCCAGCTCGCCGCCGTGGTGCGTAACACCAACTGGGCCGGCAGCCGCGGTGAAGAGCGCGCACAACGTGAGGAAGTCACCCTCCCCGAAACCCTGCGCAGTACGTCACCGTGGGCGACGCTGCGTGCCAACCTCACGCCGCATTCGGTCGCGTTCCGGCATGCGGTGCGCTGCGCCGTGGTGCTCACGCTGGCTTTCGTTCTATCGCGGCACTTCCAACTGCCGCATGGTTACTGGCTGCCGATGACCGCCGCCATCGTCCTGCGCCCGGACTTTGCCGCCACGTTCAACTTCGGCTTGCTCCGCGTCGTCGGTACCGTGCTCGGCCTGATGTTGACCACTTTCCTGTTGCGCCTGACCCCGGATGTCGTCTGGGCGCACCTCACGGTGATGGCGGTCCTGTGCGTCGCGTTCCGTTACCTCGCCGGCGCGCATTACGGCATCGCCGTCGCCGCCCTCACCGGCACCGTCGTGGTGCTGCTGTCGTTTGAGGGCGTGGATCCGTTCAACGCAATGTCTGATCGCGTGCTAAATACGGTGCTGGGCAGCGCGCTCGCCTTGCTCGCTTACGTGTTGTGGCCATCGTGGGAGCGTCACCGCGCCCGCACCGCGTTGTCGGAAATGCTTTGCGCGTATGCCGATTACCTCGATGCGCTGGTGTTGCCTGCCGACGCCCGCAAGCGCCAGGAAGTACGCAGCGCCACGCGCACTGCCCGCACCAACGCACAGGCCTCCGTCGACCGCATGCGCGCGGAGCCGGGCACACCCGCCTTGCTACAAGAACTGGCTGAAACGCTGTATGCGAACGGCAACCGTGTCGCACGTACCGGTATGACGCTGGAAGCCCTGATCGAAGCGGGCGATACCCCTCCCGAATGGGAGCACGTCGGGCCGTTCATCAAGGAAGCCTCGGGGGAGTTGCGCAAGTTCGGCCTGGCCCTGACCCATGTCGAGCCGGTGGATATCCCGCCGCGCCTGCGCGACCACCAACGCGCGCTGGTCGATGCGCTGGCGCGTACGCCGGACCGCGCGCTGGCCGAGGTCATCGGGCGCCTCACCGATCGGTTGACCGATAACGTCGATACCATCGCCCATGTGGTTAATCGGCGGAGCAGCGCTCCGGCCTGATCGCGCGCAAGCGCGCTCCTACAGGGGTGCGCGCGGCCGCCATGCGCAGGTCTTGTGTAGGAGCGCGCTTGCGCGCGATGGCTGAGACCCCGTGAACGCCCATGCTGCACCGCCAGAGGCGCCCGGCGGCCGCCGGCCCTACACTCGGCTCCATGCTCAAGATCGACACCCACGCGCACATCCTGCCTCGGGACTGGCCCGATCTGGCGTCCCGTTTTGGCGACGACCGTTTCCCGGTCATGACCCACAGCGGCGGCCACCACCGGATCTACCGTGGCGGCAAATTCTTCCGCGAAGTGTGGGATTCCGCGTTCGACATGGATCACCGGATCAAGGACTACTCCCGCTTCGGCGTCGGCGTCCAGGTGGCCTCCACGGTACCCGTGATGTTTTCGTACTGGGCGAAGGGCCACCAGGCGCTCGAACTGCACACGCATCTCAACGACAGCATGGCCCAGGTGTGCGAGGCACGCCCGCGCAACTACGCCGGTATCGGCACGGTACCGCTGCAATCGCCTGACCTCGCCATCCGCGAAATGGAGCGCTGCATCGGCGAACTCGGTCTGCAAGGCGTGCAGATCGGCTCGCATTGCAATGACTGGAACCTGGACGCGGACGAGCTGTTCCCTTTCTTCGAAGCCGCCGCCGATCTTGGCGCCGCGGTTCTGGTGCACCCGTGGGACATGATGGGCACGGAGACGATGCCCAAATACTGGATGCCCTGGCTCGTGGGAATGCCGGCGGAGCAATCACGGGCTGCATGCTCGCTGATCTTCGGTGGCGTGCTGGAACGCCTGCCCGACCTGCGGGTGATGCTGGCCCACGGTGGCGGCAGCTTCCCCTACACCATCGGCCGTATCGAACACGGTTTCCGCATGCGGCCCGACCTGGTCGCCACCGACAACGCGCGCAACCCGCGCGAATACTTCAAGCGCCTGTTCTTCGATTCCTGCGTGCACGACGACACGGCACTGCGCTACCTGCTGGATACCGTCGGCACCGACCGCGTGATGCTGGGGACCGACTACCCCTTCCCCCTGGGCGAACAGGAGCCCGGCAGTGGCATCGAGGCCCTGGGCCTCGACGAGGCCAGCCGCGCCCGCCTGTTCCACGGCACGGCACTCGAGTGGCTCGGGGTCCCCCTCGCCCGCTTCCAGTCCGTTGCTGCCGTGGCGTGACGCGGCGCACACCGCCATCGCGGCCGGGTCGCGGCGGGTATGCCAAAATGGCAAGACTTCCCGGGGGAAATCGACCGATGCTTCGCAAGTTGCTGCGCGCCCTTCCGCTCGCGCTCGTTCTGGCCGCACCTGCTATCCACGCTGCCGATGTCGCCATGGCCGACGGGGTCATTCATTTCACCGTACCGGACAACTGGTCGCTGATCATGCAGTCCAGCGGCGAGACCGAAACCCAGGTATTCCAGGTGCCCGGCTCCAGCCATGCCGACGCCACGCTCTCCCGCGTGACGATCACACTGAAGAAGGCGATGGACCTGCGCGCTTTCCAGACCTTCTCGGGCGAGTTGCGCAGCCGCGCCACCAACCTGAAGGACTATGCCCCAGGCAACCCCAAGGCGCCGACGGAAAATGTCTACTCGGCGAAAGAAGGCACGACGAAGCTCGACTACTACGAGCGCTACCTGTTCGCCAACGGTTACGCCATCCAGCTGCGTTGCATACGCCCCGATGGCGATGCGAAATTCAGCGCCACTTTCGACAAGGGCTGCACGGACGTGGCCAACTCCCTGCCCAACTGATGCTCCAGGTTTTTTGCCATGAACGGTTTTGAAGCCACCCATGCCTGGGCCGATGCCCAGGATGCCGCCGACCCCCTGCGCCGTTTCCGCGACGAGTTCCATATCCCGCCGCATGATGGTGGCGAAACGCGCTACTTCTGCGGCAATTCGCTAGGCCTGCAACCGAAGGGTGTGCGTGCCGCGTTGGAAGCGGAACTGGATGACTGGTCCGGGCTAGCGGTCGAGGCACATTTCCGCGGCCGTTCGCCCTGGATGAACTACCACGAGTATGTGCGTGACGCGATGGCCGACGTCGTCGGTGCGATGCCGCATGAAGTCGTGGCGATGAATTCGCTGGGCGTGAACCTGCACCTGTTGATGGTGAGCTTCTACCGCCCGACCCGGGAGCGCCCTGCGATCCTGATGGAAGCCGGCGCCTTTCCGACCGACCGTTACGCGCTGGAATCGCAGGTGCGCTTCCACGGCTTCGATCCGGCTACCGACCTGATCGAGATGAAGGCCGACGGCCCGGGCGGCACGCTGTCGATGGATGCCATCGAAGCGGCCATCGCCGAGCATGGCCACCGCGTAGCGCTGATCCTGTTGCCCGGTATCCAGTACCGCACCGGGCAAGTGTTCGACCTCAACCGCATTGTGGAATGCGGGCATGAAGCGGGTTGCCTCGTCGGTTTCGACCTTGCCCACGCTGCCGGCAACCTGCCGCTGACCTTGCACGACACCGGCGCGGACTTTGCCGTGTGGTGCACCTACAAATACCTGAACGCAGGTCCAGGTGCCGTCGCCGGCGCGTTCGTGCACGAACGCCACGCCAGGGCTGACGTGCCGCGGTTCGCGGGCTGGTGGGGTCACGACAAGAGCACCCGCTTCCAGATGGGTCCGGAATTCGTTCCGACACCTGGTGCCGATGGCTGGCAGCTTTCAAACCCACCGATCCTCGCCCTGGCGCCACTGCGTGCATCACTGGACGTATTTTCCCGCGCCGGCATGCCGCGCCTTGTCGAGAAGAGCCGCCGGCTCACGGCATACCTCGACTGGCTTATTCGCACGCGCCTGGATGACACGCTGGATATCGTGACGCCGAACGATCCAGCCCAGCGTGGTGCCCAGCTCTCGGTACGCGTGCGCGCCGGGCGTGACGCGGGGCGCGCGTTGTTCGAGTACCTCGAAACGAATGGCGTGATCGGCGACTGGCGTGAGCCTGACGTGATTCGCCTGTCGCCTACCCCGCTTTACAACCGCTTCGCGGATTGCCTTGGCGCCGTGGAAGCGATCGAAGCCTGGCGTGCGGGTCTGGCATGAGCGCGGGGGATCTTTTCGCCGCGCCGCACGTCGAGCGCGGGGACGACTTTGCCATGCAAGCGACCACGCATTGGTTGCGGCTGGTCCCGGGCAGGACGCTGTTTGGCCTGAAGGCCGGCGGCTTAGCCGTACAGCTTCCGGATTTACCGGATGGCGTTCGCCATCCAGGCCTGGAAGCCGCGACCGATGGTCACCGCGTCGCCTTGATCGACGTCAGCAGCCAATGGTTGCGCGATAACCCGGACCTCACCGACCGCTATGCGGCGAACCTGCGCGGCGTACTGGCGAACAAGGCAGCCCGCGTGGACGCGTATGCGAAGCACGTGATGGTCCATGGCAGCATCGAGTTGTTCCTCGGACGGGAGCTGGATCGTGTGCCGCTTGAGGTCGAAGCGGGTGATGGGTCCTATGAGGTGGCGGTGAACCTGCTCGCCAACGCGCCGCGTAATGGGCGTGCCGCCTTTGCCATGCCGCGTGGCGCGGGGTCCTCTAAGTACGACGACCCGGACTTTCTTGCCGGCACACAATCGTGGATTGATGGCGAGCGGTTGCTGATTGAGTTCACACCGGAGGAAGGCGGCCGGCAGGAGACGCTGGCTGCGGACCGCAAGCAGTTCCTTACGGCTCTAGAGCGGTGCTGGGCGACCATGCAAGCCGTCTCCGAACGCATGCGCCGCGGCCTGCCTGGCGTTGCCTGACGTTGTCGTTGCTCAGTCTTCGATTGCCGGCCATTTGAATCGCTAAACAGGATGCCGCGTCTGACCCACTCCACGCACCACGAACCTTTCGACGGTCAGTGATTCGGCACCCATGGGGCCATACGCGTGCAATCGTGTCGTCGAAATGCCGATCTCGGTCCCCAGCCCGAGCTCTCCACCATCGCTGAAGCGCGACGAAGCGTTCACCATCACCACCGCCGACCGAAGCGCCTTCACGAACCGCTCGCCGGCGTTCACGTCCTGCGTGGCGATGACCTCGGTATGGTCGGAACCAAACCGGCGAATGTGTGTGATGGCTTCATCGATATCCGGCACCACACGCACGGCGATAACGAGATCAAGAAACTCGGCAGCGTAATCTTCGTCGGTGGCTACGCCGACCTCGGGCGCAAGGATGCGCGTGGCTTCGTCGCCACGTACTTCCACACCGCGGGCGTGCAACGCGGCAACCGCTTTGGGAAGAAACGACGCGGCGATGTCCTGGTGGACCAGCAAGGTCTCCAGCGCATTGCACACGCCGGGTCGGCTGGTCTTGCCGTCGATGAGCAGGTCGATGGCGAGCGTTTCGTCGGCATCCTGGTCGACGTAGAGATGGCAGACGCCCTTGTAGTGCTTGATGACCGGCACGCGGGCATGCTCGGCAACGAAGCGGATGAGGCCTTCGCCGCCGCGGGGGATCGCCAGGTCGACGATGTCGGTGAGTTGAAGCAGTTCAACCATGGCCTCGCGGCTGGGATCGTCGATCACCGTGACGGCTGCCTCGGGCAGGCCTTCCTCGCGCAAGGCACGGCGAAGCGCACCGGCGATCGCGAGGTTGGAATGCATCGCATCGGAGCCGCCACGCAGGATCGCGGCGTTTCCCGCCATGAGGCAGAGCGCGGCGGCGTCGGCGGTCACGTTGGGGCGCGCCTCGTAGATCATGGCGATGACGCCGAGCGGGATGCGGACACGTTCGACGGTGATGCCGTTCGGGCGCACCTCGCGCCGGGTGACCTGGCCCACCGGATCGGAAAGTTCGGCGACCTGCCTGATCGCGGCAACCACGGCTGCCACGCGCCCCTCGTCGAGACGCAGCCGGTCGAGCATCGCAGCGCTTGTGCCGTTGTGGCGTGCGGCCTCCATGTCACGGGCGTTCGCTTTGAGTACCGCATGCGTCTCAGCGGCCAGCGCGTCCGCCATACGATGGAGCAGGCGCTGCTTCGCTGCCGTATCGAGGGCAGCGACGGCCGGCGCGGCGTCGCGGCAGGCCAGGGCCTGGTCTCGCAGGTGGGTCATGGTGTTCTCGCGGGTTCGGGCAGGACGACGAGATCATCCCGGTGGACGATGGTTTCCCCGTAGCTGTAGCCGAGGACCGCTTCGATGTCACGCGTATGCCGTTTGGCAATCCGGCGTACGTCGGTCGCGGCGTACTGCGCAATGCCGCGGGCGAACGGTGCATTGTCGGTAGCTATCTCGATGACATCGCCACGGGCGAAGTCGCCGGTCGCGTCGACGACGCCACCGGGAAGCAGCGAGGCACCACGGCCGCGCAGCGCATCGAGCGCACCGGCATCCACGCTGATACGTCCCACTGCGGGGGCATGACGTAGCCAGTACTTGCGGGCAGCCAGGCGTGACTGTGGCGCGCGCAAGCGCGTGCCGGTAAGGACGCCATCAGCGAGGCGGCCAATGCACCGCGCATCCCGGCCATCGAACAACACCGTCTCGATACCGGCCGCCGCAGCCTTCATGGCAGCTTCCAGTTTCGTACGCATGCCGCCGGTTCCAGCGGCCGTCCCTGCGCCGCCCGCGCTGTCGAGATGCGCTGGGGTAAGCTCGACGACCTCGGGCACCGCCTGCGCGGAAGGATCAACGCGTGGATTGGCGGTGTACAGGCCAGTGATATCGGAGGCGATGAACAGCACATCGGCATCGACCAGCGCAGCGACGATCGCCGCAAGGTTGTCGTTATCGCCGAGCTTCAGTTCGTCGACGGCGACTGTGTCGTTCTCGTTGATGACGGGAATCGCGCCGAGGGCCAGCAACTCGCGCAGCGTGGTGCGGGCATTGAGATAGCGGCGGCGGTTACGCAGGTCGTCGTGGGTCAGGAGCACCTGCGCGACCGGAGCCTCGAAGAAGGTTTGCCACAAGCCAACGAGGCGGGTCTGGCCGAGCGCGGCGAGCGCCTGGCGGCCGCTGAGGCCCGTGCTGCGTGTGGGGGGTGGGACAATGCCGCGGCCGGCCGCGACGGCGCCTGAGGAGACGATGACGACTTCCCTGCCCGCCCGCCGGCTGGCCGTGACGAAGGCGGCCAGGGCCTCAGCGTACTCACCGGTGAGTGCACCCTCCGGCGTGGTCAGCAGGCTGCTGCCGACTTTCAGGACGGCGCGGTGCCATGCGGGTAGCGCTTGTTCGGTGAAGCCGGATGCCATCGTGCCTCCTGCTGTCTCCGTGTAGGAGCGCGCTTGCGCGCGATGGGGTCTTGTCGCGAGCACCCATCGCGCGCAAGCGCGCTCCTACAGGGAAGGGTTATTGCATCTTGGAGAGCCTTGCGCGGAGCGTGTCGAGCATCAGGTCGTTGCCAGCACCAGGCGAGGTGCGGGCGGCGAGGCTGGATTCCGGCGACCGGCCTTCGCCGGCCGAGCCGGCGGTCTCGGCGGCGGCGCGGTAGGCGTCGCGGAACGGGACGCCGGCCACGGCCTGCTCGATCGCCACGTCGGTGGCGTACATCGCCGGTTCGATCGCCGCGCGCATCTTGTCGGCCTTCCACTCGAAGCGGGCGAGCATGTCCGGCAGCAGTTCCAGGGCACCGAGGCCCATGGAGAAACCATGGAACAGCGAGCCCTTGGAGAACTGCAGGTCGCGCTGGTAGCCCGACGGCAGCGATAGCAGCTGCTCGATCTCGGTACGCGCCGCGGCGACGCTGGCGTAGCTTGCGCGAAGCAGCTCGACCACATCGGGGTTGCGTTTGTTCGGCATGATCGACGAACCGGTGGTGTACTCCGCCGGCAGTTTCACGAAATCGAACTCGGCCGTGGTGAACAGGGAAAGATCCCATGCCAGGCGGCGCGTATCGAGCAATGCGGTACCCACCGCATCCAGGGCGGCCATTTCAAACTTGCCACGGGAAAGCTGCGCGTAGATCGGCGAGACCTGCATGCGCGCAAAGCCCAGCGCCTGTGTGGTGTGCGCACGATCCAAGGCGACATTCACGCCATAACCTGCCGCGGTACCCAGCGGGTTGGCGTCGATCAGCTCCAGCGCCTGGCGGGCGCGCAGCGTGTTGTCGATAAACGCTTCGGCGAAAGCGGCAAACCACATGCCCGTCGACGACACCACCGCACGCTGGATGTGCGTGTAGCCCGGCATCGGCAACGCTTCGCCAGCGGCGCGCTCAAGACATACCTCGGCGATGCGGCGGCACACTGTCTCCAGCGTCGCCAGCTTCTCTTTCAACCACAAGCGCGTGGCGACCAGGATCTGATCGTTACGGCTGCGGCCAGTGTGCACGCGACGGCCGGCATCGCCGAGGCGCTCGGTCAGGCGAGCTTCGATCGCCGAATGACCATCTTCGAAGCGTTCATCGAGCACAAAAGCACCGGCCGTGAAATCCGCGGCCAGTGCATCAAGCTCACGCTTCAACGCGTCACGCTCATCAGCGGATACGACACCGATATTGGCAAGGCCCTCGACATGCGCCTTGCTCGCGGTGATGTCATGCAGGAAAAATTCGCGATCCAGCACCACGTCGTTGCCGGCGAGGAAGCGCATGATCTTCGCATCGACCTGGGTATCGGATTTCTGCCAGAGCGGCTGGGTCATCGTCGGTCCTTAAAGCGGGATGGCGGTCAGCTCGTCGAAGCCGAGCGCGCGGTTGACGTTCTGCATGGCCTGGGTAGCGGCACCCTTGAGCAGGTTATCGAGCGTGGCAACCACGACGACGCGGCGACCATCGACGGAGAGCGCAAAGCCCCCCACCTCGAGATAATGCTTGTGCGCGATCTGGCTCACCCACGGCGCTTCATCCACGACGTGGATCAGCTTCTCGTTCGCGAAACGCGCCTCGAAACGCAGGACGATGTCCTCACGCCTGGCCTGCTTGGCGAGGTACAGGTTGGTGGTTACGGTCAGGCCACGGAAATGCGGCGCCACATGAGGCATGAACTCCACCGGCACGCCCAGGTGGCGGCTGGCTTCCTTTTCATGCATGTGCCCGGTCAGCGAGTACGGCATGAGGTTGTCGCGTAGCTTGTCCGGGTCGTTGCGGTCGGACGGCGTGGTACCCGCCCCCGAATAGCCCGAGACACCGAACGACACCGGCGGTGCGGCCAGCAGGTCCTTGATCGGCGCGATCGAGCACTGGATCGCGGTGGCATAGCAACCGGGGTTGCTGATGCGCTTCTCGCCGCGCCAGCGGTCGCGGTACAGCTCGGGCAGGCCGTAGTACCAGCGCTCGTCGAAGCGGTAGTCCGCGGAGAGATCGACGATGACGGTGTTGCCACCGACCTTATCGATCGCCTCGACGAAGGGCGCCGCCTTGCCGTTGGGCAGGGCCAGAATCACCACATCCACGCCCTGCTCCGCCACGGCGGCCGGATCCAGGTTGGAGTAGGCCAGATCGCCCTTGTACACGTCGTTGTGCTCGGCAAGGCGCTGGCCATCCAGCTCGCGCGACGACACAAACGCCAGTTCCAGCGAGGGATGGCGAGCGATGAGGCGGATCAGCTCGGCGCCCGTGTGGCCGCGTGCACCGACGATACCGATGGTCTTGGTGGCCATGGCTTGGGTCAATCCTGCAAGGTGGGGATGCGGGTGGCGCAATGAGTCACGCAGCGCTCGATATCGGCGAAGTTATCCAGGCCGTACCAGAACACCTTCCAGCGCGACTGCTTGAAGCAGCCATCGGATTCCGCGTAGTAAAAATGGTTGATCGCGTTGCCATGGCGCGAGCGCCAGAACAGCGTCGGGTTCTCGTCACGCATGACCTGCCACACCGCACGGCCCAGGCCTTCGCCCTGGGCCTCGTCGAGCACGGCGAACTTGTCGAGGTAGGCGAAGCCGTCTTCGTGAGTGAGCACCATCGCGGCGCGATAGTTCTCCGACACGTACAGACGGAACAGCTTCGTGCGCTCGAAATAGTCCGGGACCAGCGTGCGGCCGAAGCTGGATTCGATCAGCGAGGTCATCCGCTCAAGGTCCACGCCTTCCCACGAATCGAAACGCAGGACACGCTCACCACGGCGCACCAGCGTGCCCGAGCCCTTGTGCGTGAACAGTTCCTTCGCGAGATCAGCCGGGCGGGTGATCGACACCGACGAGGTCAGTGGCAGGTCGTCCAGCAGGTCTTTGATCTGCTCGATCTTCAGGCGCATGCCCGAGTGCAGCCAGGGTTGCTCAAGCAACTGCTCGAACTCGGTCGAGAGATTGATCGAATCGATGATGTTGCCTTCGCCATCAAGCAAACCACCTGTGCCGGTAAGGAACACGATCTTGTACGGCTGCAGCACGCGGACCAGTTCGTTGGCGGCGAAGTCGGCATTGATGTTGAGGATCTGGCCCGAATCTGTCTCGCCCAGGCTCGCGATGACCGGGATGGAGCCGGCACGCAGGCTGGCTTCGATCGGCGCCAGATTGATCGAACGCACCTTGCCGACCAGCCCGAGCTGATCCGGATCGAGGTAATCGGCGGTGAACACGCCCGACGGCACCGATGTCGCACGCGTATCCACTTCCTGCAGCGCTTCCACCAGGCGCAGGTTCTGCGACTGGAAGACCCGCCGCACGATCGCCAGGGCTTCCGGCGACGTGACGCGCAGGCCGTTCACGGTCTTCTTGACGATGCCGGCCGCCGAAAGCTCTTCATCCAGCTGCGGACCCGCACCATGCAGCACGATAGGGGTAAGGCCCACCTGCTGCAGGAATGAGAGCGACGAGGTCAGGTCGGCCAGCTCATCACGCAGCACCGCACCACCGACCTTGACCACCGCGAAGCGCTTGGCATCGAGCTGGGAGAAGCGCTTGAGGTACTGCTGGATCTCGCGCGCGCTGCCCATGGCACCCAGCAGGCGGACGATGGTTTTACGGGTGTGCTTGTTAGATTCCACGATCAACGATCCGATGGATGGTCTGGGCGTAGTGGGCGAGCTGGTCGAGGGCGACCCACTCATCGGCGGTATGCGCCTGGGCAATATCGCCAGGACCATAGACGAAGCAGGTGTAACCCGCCTTGGAGAACAGTGCCGCTTCGGTCCAGAAGTCCACGGCATTACCCACCGGGATCTCCAGCTCATCCGCGAGGTCACGCGCGGCAAGGCGGCGTGCCTCGGCGGTCGCCGTGTCACCCGCCGGCAGCGAGTCGCCGCGGAAGGTTTCGCCGTACTCCACCGGGTGCGGTTCCACCAGCGTGCGGAAGGTTTCCAACAGTTGGTCAGCGTCCATGGTCGGCAGCGGACGGAAGCCGAAACGGATGTCGGTCGTCGGGGCGATCATGTTCGCCTTGATGCCGCCTTCCACCTTGCCGATATTGAAACGCAAGCCGGTCAAGCCGCCGAAACGCTCGTGCGACAGCGCCTGCACGTGATCCAGCGCAGCGGCGCCCCACCGGATGCCCTGGTGCAGGGCGCTATCCGAAGGGGTCTGCTCACCAGAGGCATGCGCGGCGCGGCCCTTGAAGCGCATCTGCACCGAGTGGATGCCACGGTGCGCCAGCACGGCTTCGCCCCTGGTGGGCTCGGCAACGATCACGGCGTCATAAGCGGGCTTGCCCTTGAGGAAGCCATCGATGCAACGCGCATCGTTGGCTTCTTCATCGGTGGAGAGCAGCAGCGCCATGTCGCCGTTCGATGCATTAGCGACGGCGACGAGCGCTGCAGCGGCGCCCTTGATGTCGCAGGCACCCAGGCCGATGGCCCGGTCTTCGGTCAGGCGCAGCTCGTGCGGGCTGGCGGTCCAGTGCGGACTATCCGGCACGGTATCGAGGTGCACGTTGAACAGCACCTTCGGCTTGCCACGCACAGCGTAGAGATTCACCGCGCCTGCGCCAAAGTCGGTCACCTGCACGTCGAAACCGGGGAGGTTCGCGCGCAGGTAATCGAAGATGCCGCCGGTGCCGATCTCACGCGGCGGGTTGCGCGTGTCGAATGACACGAGCGCGCGCAGGTGATCCAGGGTTTCCTTCAGGAGCTTATCCATGGGCCTCGTTCACTTGCCGCCGTTGGCGCGGTCGACTTCAGCCCAGATCGTCGAGCTCATGCCGTACAGCTTGATGAAGCCCTCGGCCTCGGCCACGCCCCAGTCGGCGGCCTGCGCGTAGGTGGCCTTCTTCGAGTGCAGCAGGTTCTTCGATTCGACCTTTACCGCGTACACGGTGCCACCGCGGGTCTCGATGATGACCTTGCCATCGACCTTGCGCTGCGTGCTGACCAGGTAGGCTTCCAGGTCAGCCTTGATCGGGTCATTGAAGAAGCCTTCGTAGGCGACTTCCGTCCACTTGCGGCCAATCTCCGGTTTGAAGCGGTTCTGCTGCTTCGACAGCACCGTCTCTTCCAGCGCACGGTGTGCGGTGAGCAGCGCGGTGAGCGCCGGCGCCTCGAACACGATGCGGCCCTTCAGGCCGATGTTGGTGTCGCCCGTGTACAGGCTACGGCCCACGCCGTACTTCGCCAGCTCACGGTTGAGGAAGGCGAGGATTTCCGGACCGGTAGCGGCCTTGCCGTTGAGCATGGTGGCCACGCCCTTGTCGAAGCCCAGCTCAATACGCAGCGGTTCAGACGGCCATTCGGCGCGCGGTGCGCACCAGGCCACGGCGCCCTCTTCCGGGATCTCCCATGCATCGATCTCGCCGCCGGAGATGGTCACGCCGAGCACGTTCTCGTTGATCGTGTAGTGCTTGGTCTTGGCGCGGACTTCGAAACCCTTGTCTTCCAGGTACTTCTGCTCGTAAGCGCGGACCTGGGTGTGCTCGCGCTGGATCTCGCGGATCGGCGCGATGATCGTGTAATCGCCGAGTGCCTTCACGGTCAGGTCGAAGCGGACCTGGTCGTTGCCCATGCCGGTGCAGCCATGAGCGAACAGCTTGGTGCCGAGTTCATCGCAGCGCTCCAGCGAGGCCTGCACGATGAGGTAGCGGTCGGAGACCAGCAGCGGGTACTGGCCCTGGTAGAACTCGCCCGCCCAGATCAGCGGCGTGACGAAGCTGTCCCAGATCGCCTGCGAGGCATCGACCGTGCGATGCGAGGCGGCGCCCAACTCATGCGCGCGCTGTTCGATGTACTCACGCTCTTCGGTGGAGACACCGCCCGTATCCACGAACACGGTATGCACGGCATAGCCGCGCTCCATCAGGTAGGGGACGCAGAAGCTGGTGTCGAGGCCGCCCGAGAAGGCGAGGACGATATCTTTGCTGGACATGCTGGCTCCGGAAAAAGGCTGTGGGAAGGGCTAAAGGGCGGGACGAATCAGAAACCGAGTCCGGACTTCACGCCCGGCTGAGACATGAGCGAGGCCATGACGGCCTTCTGGACGTGCAGGCGGTTCTCCGCTTCGTCCACGGCGATGCAGGCCGGCGAATCCATCACCGCATCGGTCGCCTTGATGTTCCTGCGCAACGGCAGGCAGTGGCTAAAGAGGCCGTTATCGGTGAGGGCCATCTTGGCCTCGTCCACGATGAAGTGCTTATGCGCGTCGCGAATAGCCTTTTCCTGGTCCCAGCGACCGAAGTACGGCAGCGCACCCCAGCTCTTGGCGTAGACCACATGCGCGCCGCTGTAGGCGGCTTCGATATCGTGCGAGACCTGCAACGAGCCACCATTCTCTTTCGCGTTCTGCGCGGCGAAATCCATGTAGCGCTCGTCCAGGATGTACTCCGGGGTCGGGCACAGCAAGTTCACGTCCATGCCCATCTTGGTGGCTATGAGCAGCGCGGAGTTGGCGACCGCGGTGTTCAACGGCTTCGGATGGTAGGTCCAGGTCAACACGTATTTCTTGTTCTGCAGGTCACCCAGGTGCTCCTTCATCGCCAGCGCATGCGCCAGCTCCTGGCAGGGGTGGGTGATGGTTTCCATGTTGATGACCGGCACGGTCGCGTACTGCGCAAAGGCCTTGAGCACCTTGTCCTGGCGGTCTACCTGCCAATCCTGGAACTTCGGGAAGGCCCGGACCGCGATGAGGTCCACATAACGGGACAAGACGCGGGCGACCTCGGCGATGTGCTCTTCAGTATCGCCATCCATCACCGTGCCTACCTCAAACTCGATGGGCCACGCATCCTTGCCCGGCGCCAACACCACAGCATGGCCGCCCATCTGGAACGCGCCGATCTCGAAGCTGGTGCGGGTCCGCATGCTCGGGTTGAAGAACAGCAGCGCGATGGCCTTGCCGGCCAGCTGCTTGCCCTGGGGCGAGCGTTTGAACTCGGCAGCCTGCTCGAGCAGGGCATCGATCTCGGCGCGGCTGTAGTCAGTCGTGTTGAGGAAGTGGCGAACGGTCATGGCTATCCAGATCGGTCGGTGGCCTGGCGGGGCCGTGGGAAGAAGGGTGAATCCGAAACGAAAAAACCCGGCACGGGGCCGGGTTTTTTAGTCGATGCGAATGAAATGCGCGCGACAGCCTACCCGGCCGAGTATCCGATGTACGGTCGACGAGCACGGGACGTCATCCCCGCGGCCATGCGGGCGCTGGTGTAGACGTTCGATGTGTAGTCGGCGTGGGACACGGCGGGGTTCTTTTAGGTGAAGGGTCGATAATGCCGTGGATTGCTGCGCTGCGCAACTACCAGGACTGGCCGGGGCTTTGGCCGTCCGAACGGCCTCGCAGGAAAAGGAAAGGCCGCGATCGCTCGCGGCCTTTCCTCACTGCCTTGCCGGAACCTGTCAGTCGGCCGGGGACACGCTCACGCGGACGCGGAGACGCTCGCCCGGGTCGTAGTTCAGGCGGGAGACGTAGACCTCACCGCGGTAGCGGTACTCCACATCGTAGCCCGCGATACGGCGCTGCTCGGTCACCGAGCTCACATCGCGGCAGCGGGTTTCCGTGCCCTCGTAGGTACGATCGCCGCTGCGCGAGACATTGTTGCCGACTACGCCACCAGCGACTGCGCCAGCCACGGTCGCGGCCTTACGGCCATCGCCCTTGCCAACGGTATTGCCCAGCACGCCGCCCACCACGGCGCCAAGGATCGTACCGGCCGTGCTGCCGCTGCCCTGCTGGCGGGTCACCACCTGCTGGTCATAGCACTCCTGGCGCGGGGTCTCCACGCGCGACACGCCATACACCGGATCGACGCGCAGGACGTCGGCCCAGCCAAAGTGGGTGTTGTCATCCGGACCCGCGGACTGCGGCGGGGGCGGGGGCGGCGGCCCGTAACGATCCTGGGCACTGGCAGAGGTAGCGAAAGCCGCGAGGATCAACGCGGTGATGAGCAGGCGAGACATTTAGGAGAACCTCCAGCCAGGCGCACAGGCGCGCCTACTGGGTGATATTTCATCAAGATCACGCTGAATCCACGCTTAGGTCTTCTCCGGCGAATTCACGGGCCTGCTGTCAACCATTTCCCGGTTCGCGCGTGGGCGGGCATGGCCCGGCCTTGCTACTATTTCAGGCCGGCCCAGGCCGCCGGCCCGCCCCGCATGGACACCCGATGACGATCTCGCTCTACAACACCCTGACGCGCCGCACGGAGGCGTTCGCCCCGCTCGATCCGAACCGGGTGACCATGTATGTCTGCGGGCCCACGGTCTACAACTACATCCACATCGGCAACGCCCGCCCCCCCGTCGTCTTCGACGTGCTGGCCAGCCTGCTGCGCCGCCATTTCCCGAAGCTGGTCTACGCCCGGAACATCACCGACGTGGACGACAAGATCAACAACGCCGCGGCCTCCGCCGGGGTGCCGATCACCGAGATCACCGGCCGCTACGCCCAGGCCTATCGTGATGACATTGCCAAGCTGGGCGTGGCCCCGCCCGACGTGGAGCCCCATGCCACGGCGCATATCGCTGAGATCATCACCATGATCCAGCGCCTGATTGCCTCCGGCCACGCCTACCATGCCGAGGGCCACGTGCTGTTCCAGGTGTCGTCTTACCCTGAATACGGCGCCCTCTCTGGCCGCGACCCGGACGAACTGATCGCCGGCGCCCGCGTCGAGGTGGCTCCGTACAAGCGCGAGCCGGGTGATTTCGTCCTGTGGAAGCCCTCGGATGAGACGCTGCCCGGCTGGGACAGCCCCTGGGGCCGCGGCCGCCCGGGCTGGCACATCGAGTGCTCGGCCATGAGCGAGGCCCACCTGGGCGACACCATCGATATTCATGCCGGCGGGGTCGACCTGACCTTCCCGCATCATGAGAACGAGATCGCCCAGAGCGTCTGCGCCCATGGCGGCAAGCCGTTCGCCCGGTACTGGCTGCACAACGGCATGCTGACCTACGAAGGCCGGAAGATGTCAAAGTCGCTGGGCAACGTCCTTCAGCTGCACGAACTGCTCACCCAGCACTCCGGCGAGGCCCTGCGCCTGATGCTGCTGCGCGGCCATTATCGCCAGCCCCTTGATTGGTCGGATGCCGCCCTCACCCAGTCGGTACGCACGCTGGACGGCTGGTATGGCGCCCTGCGCGATATGGCCGACGTGCTGCCGGGTGCCTTTGTGGTGCCGCAGGCGGTGGAAGCGGCGCTATGCGACGACCTGAACACGCCGCAGGCCCTGGCCGAGCTTTCCCAGCTGGCCGATGCCGCGCGGCGGGCGACCGGCGACGAACGCATCGCCGCCAAAGCCGCCCTGCTCGGCGGTGGTGCACTACTGGGCTTACTCCAGCAAGAGCCGGAAGCCTGGTTCCAGCAGGGCAAGCCGGGCGACGCTGTTGATGCCGCCATGGTCGAAGCGCTGCTCGAAGAACGCCGCGCCGCCCGCGCGGGCAAGGATTTCGCAAGGTCCGATGCCATCCGCGACCAGCTCAAGGCGCTGGGCATCACCATTGAAGACGGCGCGCAGGGCACGCGCTGGAGCGTAGTGAAGGCATGAATGACCTCGTAGCACCGCAGGAACCCACCGCCGCCGAAGCGCAGGCCGCCATCGCCGAGGAATTTGCATTCTTCGGTGACTGGACCGAGCGCTATCAGTACCTGATCGACCTGGGGCGGCAGCTGCCGCCGTTCCCGGACGATGAGAAGAATGAGGAAAACCGCATCCACGGGTGTCAGTCCATGGTGTGGATGATCCCGTCGGGTGACGCCTCGCGGATGGATTTCGAGGCGATCAGCGATTCGGCCATCGTTTCCGGCCTGATCGCCCTGCTGTTGCGCGTGTATTCCGGGCGCTCGGCGCAGGAGATCGTCGATACCGAGCCGAGTTACATCCAGGAGATCGGCCTGGCGAAGCACCTCTCGCCCACGCGCTCCAACGGCCTGGTGGCCATGCTGGCGAAGGTGAAGGCTTACGCGGCTGCGGCCCTGGCCTGACCGCAGCCTGTTGTAGGAGCGCGCTTGCGCGCGATTCACGGTTGCGGCGAGCACCCATCGCGCGCAAGCGCGCTCCTACAAGGTTGCGCGGGTCCTGATTTCTGCGAAGGTCTGATCCTTTAGCAGCTCGCCGTTTTCCCACACGGTTTCCATCGCGTGCTCCCAACCGGGATCGAGGCGCATGTCCTCGGCTTTGGCGATACCGTCGGGGATCGGCACGGTCTTCCAGGTGCCGTACTCGCGGTGGCGGGTCAGGGTGAGCCGGCCGCGCTGGGAAAACTTGCCGGCATCGGTCACGGGGGCCTTGAACACATCGACCCACGCACCGTCGATGCGGGCGGCCGAACATTTCAGCGCGAATTTCTGCGTGTCGCGATCGACCTTCTGCAACAGCGCGCCGCCCATGCCGAAAGCGATATTGTCGGCCGAGTAACCGGCCCCGGTGATGCGCTCGAGGATCGCGCGGATGCTCTGCGGGTTCACGCCATCGCCCTGGATGACGCGGACATGGTTCAGCACCTTGTAGCCCTTGCCATTCACCGTGCAGCCGAACGCTTCATCCAGCAGCTCGATACATTGATGCACCACCTCCACCGGGTCGCCCGAATCAGGGCGCACGACCAGCGTGCCACCCGAGGCGATCACCTCGTCCCGCAACGCCTTGCCCCAGAGCTCGCGAATGGCGTGGAAAATGTCGTAGCTATCCGATACGACCGCGACCAGCGAAGCGGGCCGGGCGAACTGGCGAAGCATGTTGCGGTAGGCATCCACCTCGCGCTCACGGCCCCAACTGGTGATCGTGCTGTGCTCGGCCGCGGGAATGGAGTATCCGGCCATCTCCTCGTGATAGAAGCTCCGCGCAGCCAGGACACCTTGCACCGTATCGGTGCCCATGAAATTGACCAGATGGGCCATGCCACCTAGCGCCGCCGATTCCGCACTCGACACCCCACGGGCGCCAAAGTCGTGCAGCTTGAAGGGCAACTGCCCCGCCGGATCCTCGCTGGTCTTCTCCAGGAAGCCTGCGATGGTGCGCTTCACCTGCCAGCTCACGGTTGCCACGGTCACCGGGTACCACAGCCGCAACAGCAGGGTCTCGAGGTAGCTGGGCAGCCAGAACGCTTCCGGGTCGGTGGATTCGATGGTGACCAGGGCCTGGTGGGTGGGTACCACACTGCCCTCGGACACCGCGCGGATGCGCATGGGCATGCGGCCACCGTGCACCTCGACGAGACGGCGCCAGCCTGCCTCGTTGAAGGGCTCGCCATGGGCGGCGAAGAAATCGCGCGCCTCATCGACGTCGGCGTGGGTCACCGGACGCGAAAGCCAACCCTTCAGGATGGCCTGGAGGCCAAAGAAGACCGTGCGGTCGTACAGGCCGCCGCGCGATTCCACGTAGAAAAAAGTGGCGTCGGTACCCGACGGGTACTGCAGCCAGTGGCTGGCCTTATAGCTATCGGTGTTGAGGATGAGGTTCTGGAGGTGCGGGAACACGGTATCTCCCTGGAACGTCAAACAAAAAACCCCGCCATGGGCGGGGTTCTTCATGGGTGACGACGCCTGCGGCGTGTCAGTCGCCCATCTGCTTCTGCAGATGCTCGCGGCGCTCCTGCGCATCGAGCGAGAGGGTCGCGATGGGACGCGCATCAAGGCGGGCCACACCGATCTCCTCGTCGGTCTCTTCGCAGAAACCGTAGCGGCCTTCCTCGATCCGGCGCAGGGCCTTGTCGATCTTGGAGATGAGCTTGCGGTAACGGTCGCGGGTGCGGAGCTCCAGCGAGTTTTCCGTCTCGCGGGTGGCACGCTCGGCTTCGTCGCCCACGTCACGGACTTCCTCGCGGAGGTTGTCCATGGTCTGGCGCGATTCCTCGACCAGCTGCTCTCGCCAATCCTTCAGCTTGTTGCGGAAGTAAGCGAGGTGGCGAGGACTCATGTACTCCTCGTCCTCACCGGGCTTGTAGCCCTTCGGCAGGTCAATGATGGTAGAAGCCGGCAGCGCATAGCGGCCGTCTTCGCGGGTGATTCCGTTTTCAAGAGTGGTGCTGTTCATGCTGGCTTGCGCGGACTTCTCGTTTCTGGATGGGGCAGCGCTGCCCACCGCGGACGCCTTGCGACCGATGGCGGGACTAGCGGCTTTGGCCGCTGGCGCCGGCGCGGGTGCCGGCGACGCCTTCACCTGCTGCTTTGGAGTGGCCTTGGCGGCAGAACGTTCAACCACCGGGGCCGATTTCTTTGCGGGGGCGGGCGCGGCCTTGTGGGCCGGTGCCTTTGCCGCGGATTTCACCGGCGCCTTCGTAGCCGCCGTTTTCGTCACGGGCGCCGCCTTCGCGGGCGCCTTCTTGGCGGCGGCAGGTTTCGCCACCGTCTTTACGGCCGCCTTTTTCGCCGGCGCCGCCGCTTTTTTTGGGGCCGCCTTGGTCACGGCCTTCGCGGTTTTCGCCGCGGGTTTGGCCGCAGCGCGCACCGCTGTCTTCGCCGGTGTCTTGCCCCCGGCCACAACCGTCCTGGTCTTCGTCGCGTCGCCCGCCCCGCCCTTCTTGGCGGCAGCCTTGGCAACGGTAGAGCTACGAGCGTCTTTCGCCATTTCCTTCACCTCGGTGGCCGTGGCGGCGGGGTGTTATAGCCCAGATGCGTTACCCCAGCAACCTATCTTCTGGGATACTGTTGGGCGACCGATGCAGGCACCCCACCTGGCTAAGAGATAGTGACCCGCCTCCTCCTCTTCCTGTTGTCCCTATACAAGCGGTGGCTCAGCCCCCTGCTAGGGGCCAATTGTCGGTTCCATCCATCCTGTTCCGATTACACACGGATTGCCATAGCCCGCTTTGGCCCACTCAAGGGCTCGCTGCTCGGTGGCTGGCGCATCCTGCGCTGCCAGCCCCTCTGCGAGGGCGGCCACGATCCCGTGCCTGAACAATTTGTCCTGCGCCGCTGCGGCGCCCAAGGAGCTCATACCCATGACTGATGCCTGGCTGATCAAGAACGCCGAACTGGTTAACGAGAACAAGCGATTCGTCGCCGACGTTCGCATCCGCGACGGAAAAATCGCGACGATCGCGCAGGGATTGGAAAAAGAGCGTGATGAAGAAGTGATCGATGCGAGGGGCTTGCTCCTGCTGCCCGGCATGATCGACGACCAGGTCCATTTCCGTGAACCGGGTCTCACCCAGAAAGCGGATATCGCCAGCGAATCACGCGCCTGCGCCGCGGGCGGTATCACCAGCTTCATGGAAATGCCCAATACCAAGCCGCCCGCGCTGGATCGGGACAGCCTCGAATACAAGTACGAGCTGGCCGCGAAATCGTCGGTGGTCAACTACGCCTTCTACATGGGCGCCAGCAACGACAACCTTGAGCACATCCGTAGCCTTGACCCCAAGGCGGCGCCGGGCGTGAAGGTATTCATGGGTGCTTCGACGGGCAACATGCTGGTGGATAACCCGGAAACGCTCGACGCGATCTTCAAGTACACGCCGGTGCCGATCATCACGCACTGCGAAGATACCCCGATGATCGACGCGAACCTGGCCAAGGCGCACGAAAAATACGGCGAGGACATCCCGGTATGGGAACACCCGAACATCCGCTCGCGCGAGGCCTGCATCAAGTCCACGCGCCTGGCCATCTCGCTGGCGAAGAAGCACAACACCCGCCTGCACGTCCTGCACATCTCCACTGCCGACGAGCTGGCGCTGTTCGAGCCGGGCCCGATCGAAGGCAAGCGGATCACCGCGGAAACCTGCGTGCACTTCCTGCATTTCGGCGGCAAGGCCGACTACGAGGAAAAGGGCTCGCTGATCAAGTGCAACCCGGCGATCAAGGAGGCATCTGATCGCGAGGCCATCACCAAGGCACTGGCCGAAGGCCGCCTGGATGTCCTGGCCACGGACCACGCCCCGCACCTGCTCGAAGAGAAGGCGCAGAAGTACGACAAGGCCCCGTCCGGCCTGCCGCTGGTCCAGTTCGCCCTGCAGGCCGCCCTGGAGCGCGTCGTGGAAGGCAAGCTGACCCTGGAGCGCGTGGTCGAGACCGTCTGCCACAACCCCGCCAAACTGTTTAGCGTCGAGAACCGTGGCTTCCTGCGCGAAGGGTACGCGGCCGACCTCGTCCTCGTGGATCCGAACAAGAAGCACACCGTGACCCGCGAGGAAGTGCTCTCCAAGTGCGGCTGGTCGCCGTTCGAGGGCACCACCTTCAGCAGCAGCATCGCCTCCACCTTCGTGAACGGTCAGCGCGTATTCGATGGCAAGCACGTTGACGGCAGCGTCCACGGCCAGCGCCTGACCTTCGCTCGATGAGAAAAACCGCAAAGGAGTGCATCGGCATCGCTAGCACCGATCGCGCGCAAGGGCGCTCCTACAAGAGCCTGCGCAAGTCTTGTGTAGGAGCGCGCTTGCGCGCGATGGCCCAGGGCGCCGCACTGATGTACGCCGCCACCGCTACCGCCGCGACCACCGACGTCCCGACGGCCATGTCCCAAGGCGCCCTGGTCATCGCCCACGCCCCGCCCGGCGCCGCCGTGCGGGTGAACGGCAAGCCGGTTCACGTCGGCGCGGATGGGCTGTTCGTGTTCGGTGCGGGCCGCGATGAAGCGGGACCGGTCAACGTCGCGGTCGGCGGCCAGACCTACCGGATCGCCGTAACCCCGCGCGACTGGCCGATCGAGCGTGTGGAAGGCGTGCCGCCCAAAACCGTAAACCCGCCGCCGGAGATCGCTTCCCGGATCCAACGCGAACAGGCGCAGGTGGTCGCGGCACGTAACCGCGATGACGCCCGCGAAGACTTCAACCATGGCTTCATCTGGCCGGTGACCGGGCGCATCAGCGGGCGGTTCGGCAACCAGCGCATCTACAACGGCGACCCCAAGGCGCCACACTCAGGCATGGATATCGCGGTGCCGGAAGGTACGCCGGTGAAGGCACCGGCGGGCGGCATCGTCACGTTTGCCCAGCCGGACCTTTACCTCACCGGCGGCACGGTGTTGCTGGATCACGGGTTCGGGCTGTCGTCGAATTTCCTGCACCTGTCACGCATTGACGTGAAGGTGGGGCAGCGTGTGCAGCAGGGGCAGGTGATCGGCGCGGCCGGCAAGACCGGGCGTGCGACCGGACCGCATGTGCATTGGGGATTCAACTGGTTCGGGATGCGGTTGGATCCGTTGTTGTTGCCGGGGATCCGGTAGCGCGTCGCTTCGGCTGATCGCGCGCAAGCGCGCTCCTACAGAAGACCTGCGCAGGCTCTTGTAGGAGCGTGCTTGCGCGCGATGGGTCCGCGATAACGCTCAGCGCGCCTTGCTGGCGAACGCCACTGCGTCGTGCGGGTGCAGGCTTTCGTGGTGGGCGACGCGGACGTGGAAATCAGCGACGCCACGATCCGCTTCCAGGGTCTTCTGGATCCGGCGGGCCGCGTCTTCGCAGAACATCAGGTTGCTACCGTTGGCGAGCGCGAACGCCTGCTCATCCGCACGCTTGACCGCGGTCTGCACCGGGGTGCCGAGTGCCGCTTCGACGTTATCGATCATGCCGATGAGGTTGAACACGCCCTCGCCCTTCGGCGCCACGCGGATCGTGGCCGTGCTGCGCTGGGCGTGTGGCGTGGCGATGATGCCCTGCTCCGTTCCCAGCCAGGCCAGGATCGTTTCGCGATCCATCGACTCGCCGGCCGGGAACGACCTGGCGAAATTGTCCTGGATGAGCTGGCGCGAAAGCGCTGCGGATGCGGGGCATGTCGACGAGTACACGACGTCGGTCGTGACTTCGAGGTGGAACTGATCGCCACGCATCGTCGCGTCAATCGTGATCGGATAAGCCCGCCAGCCACTGTTGTCGCTGCGCAGCGCCTGGCGGCGCACCAGATGTTCGAAGCCGATGGTGATGCGTGCGTGGTCCGAGAGACCCTCGTGCGAGGACAGGAACTCGCCAAGCAGCGAACGGATGCCCGCGACCGTCAGCGGACCCGCCGACAACGCCTCGGACACCAGCAGGTACAGGCGTGACATGTGAATGCCGCGCTTTTCCGGCTTCGTCAGGTTAACGAAGGCACCGACACGGGCGCCGGTGGAGCGCACGTCGCCATCACCGGCGTCGAAAGCCACAGGCATTTCCATGCCATCCATGCCGACCCAGTCGAGCGTACCAATCACGAGGGCATGCTCCTGCGACGCGACGTCAGGCAGCAGGCGGGTCGGGGAATCTTGGATGTACATCAGGGGTTCCTAGGGACGTAGGTCGTTTCCGGCCGTTCAGCCCGAAATGGGGGCCGCAGCCAACGGGTCAATGGTGTGTGCCCGGAAACGGTGCGTTCAGCCCAATCGACCGGCCTGCCGTGCCGCGCGCCAGGCGCGAAAGGCGGTTGCCGGGCCGGTGCGGGACTGGCGCTTGTGCAATTCAGCAAAGGGTTCGCCCGCACGAGCGGCGCCGCGGGCCGTGGCCAGCGCCGTACGGCCCTCCAGGCCACGGAAGGTGGACAGGGGTTGCCCGCGATCGAGCGCGGCGCTCAGGCCGGCTGCAAGCTCGGTCAACTGGGCCTTCAGGGCGTCGCGACGCCCCGGGGAGTCTTCCTTCAGCTGGCCACGGCTCAACCCATGCCGGGCCAGCCGCGACATCGGCAAGGGCAGCCGTTCGCGGTCCGCATCCAGCTCGAGCCGGGACAGGGCGAAGACCAGGTGCGACAACGTGGCAATCTCGGCAGCCGCGTCGCTAGGCGCGTCGGCGCCGAACCACCAGGCATTCTCCAGCGCCGCGAGGGCGCCGTGCATGTTGCGCGAGGCCATGACCTGTCCGGCGAAGTCCGACGAGGTGCCCTGCTCCAGCTGGGCCATGGCCGCGAGCACCGGCGCGATCCATAGCTGCGGCGAGATCGCCTTGGCGCGTGCACTGGCGAACAGCACCTTGGTCAGCGGATGGCGGCCGCCACTGGCGGCAGCACCGGAAAGCTCCTCTGCCCACCACTGCAGCTTGGCCGCGGCCACCTGGGGTTCACGGATGCCATAGGCTGAAGAAATCAGTTCCTGCTCGAACGCAGCCAGCGCGACACGCTCATCGCGCACGTCGGGATGGACGAAGCCCACGGCGATACGCTGCTGGGGCTGGATCGCCAGCCATTTGTCGACGTAACTCTGGATAGCGCCGTCGCTCATGCCGACACCTCACCGACGCCCAGCAGTGCAGCCAGGTCGTCCGGATGATCGACCACGGCATCAGCACCCCAGGCATCGGGATCGCCGCCATCGAGGTAGCCCCAGCGTACGGCCACGGTGAACAGACCAGCGGCGTGACCCGCGACGATGTCACGCCGGTCATCGCCGACGAACACCGAGCGCGCCGGCGCGCAGCCGGCGGTCTCGCAAGCGAGCAGCACCGGCGCCGGATCGGGCTTTTTTACCGGCAACGTATCGCCCGAGACCACGGCGGCGGGATGCCAGTGCGGCACCGCTTGCGGCAGGAGCCCATCCGTGAGGAACCCCGGCTTGTTGGTGACGATACCCCAGCGGATGCCCGCACCCACGAGGCCGGCGAGCATCGGCTCGACACCGGCGAAGGCCACCGTGTGCGTCGCCATGTTCGCTTCGTACAACGCGAGATAGCGCGGCACCAGCGCAAGCACGCCAGCGTCATCAAGCTGCGGAAAACCTACGCTGATGATCGCGCGCGAACCACGCGATACGACGGGGCGTACGGCGTCATACGGCGGAGGCACAACACCTTCTTCCGCACACAGCAGGTTCAGCGCGTGCTGCAGGTCCAGGCCGCTATCGAGCAGCGTGCCATCGAGATCGAAGAACACGCCCTCCGGCGTGAACGGCAGAATGCTCACGCCGGCTTCCTCGCCGCGAGCACGTAGTTCACGGCCGTGTTGCGGGTGAGGCTCGCATTACGCGTCAGCGGGTTGTACGCGAGGCCCGAGATGTCCTCGAGCTCCAGGCCGACATGGCGCAGCATGGTCGCGACTTCGGACGGCTTGAGGAACTGCGCGTAGTGATGGGTGCCGCGCGGCAGCAGGCGCATCAGGTACTCCGCACCGACGATCGCGGCGCCAAAGGCGGCCGGCGTGCGGTTCAGCGTGGAAAGGAACAGCTGGCCGCCGGGCTTGAGCATGGCGGCGAGGTCGCGGATGAGCACGAACGGATCGGGCACGTGCTCGATCATTTCCATGCAACAAACGACGTCGAACGATTCGTGTTCGGCAGCGGCGAGCTCTTCTGACGACTGCACGCGGTAGTCGACCTGGAGGTTCGATTCGAACAGGTGCAGCTTCGCAATCTCGATCAGCTTGGCGCCGAGGTCGATGGCCGTGACGTTGGCACCCGCGCGAGCCAGGGCTTCGCTGAGCAGGCCGCCACCACAACCGACATCGACCACCTTCGCGCCGCGCAGGTTGGCGCGGCCGGCGACATAGGCGGAGCGGACTGGGTTCAGGTCATGCAACGGGCGGGATTCGCCATCGGGATCCCACCAGCGCGCGGCGAGCTTTTCAAATCGCGCGATTTCTTCGGCGCTGACGTTGGCGTTGGCGTTGGCGTTGGCGTTGGCGTTGGTTTGCATCGTGGTTGCCTCAGGGAAAACGGCGCACGCGCCACTCGTGGACAGTAAGGGTGGACGAGCCGCTGGTATGCAGCGGGTCACCATGGACGATCTGTGTCGCGGTTTCCAGATCGGCCGCACGCAACAGGTAAGCGCCGCCGGTGCCATCGGTAAACGGGCCGGTCATTTCGAGCAGGCCTCGTTCGATGAGGTTTTCAAGAAACACCATGTGCTCCTGCGCCGCCGACGCCTGGAAGCCCGGATTGCGCATGGCCATCACGAGGTAGAGGTGGATCGTTTCGCTCACTCGGCATCTCCCGCGGCAATCTGCTCGCGCCAGCCGCGCGCCTTGTCGCGGATGGCTTCGACATCCACCCCGACCAGCGTTTTGTTATTGAGCTTGCGCTGACCATCGATCCATACATCACTCACCTGGTGGCGGCCGGTGGCATACACCAGCTGCGACGCCACGTGGTACAGCGGCTGCGTTTCCAGGTCATCGAGACGCACCGCGGCGAGGTCGGCGCGCTTGCCCGGCTCGATCGAGCCGATCTTCTCGCCCAGGCCAATCGCCTTCGCGCCATTCAGCGTGGCAGCGCGCAGGGCGCTGGCCGCATCGAACGCGGCGGCATCGCCGGCCACAGCTTTCGCCAGCATCGCCGCCGTACGCATTTCGCCGAACATGTCGAGATCGTTGTTGGAGGCGCAACCATCGGTGCCGATGCACACGTTGACGCCCGCCACACGCAGCTTCTCCGCCGGGCAGAATCCGGAGGCGAGCTTGAGGTTGGATTCGGGGCAATGCACCACGGACACGCCAGCGGCGGCGCACGCGGCGATCTCACCGTCGGTCAGCTGGGTCATGTGCACGGCGATGAGCCGCTCGTTCACCAGACCGAGTTTCTGCAGGCGTTCAAACGGGCGCATGCCATCGCGGGCGGCGCCCTCTTCCACTTCCTGCGCGGTCTCGTGGGTGTGCAGGTGGACTGGGATATCGAGCTGCTCGGACAGGACGCGGATGCGTTCGAAGTTCTCGTCGGAGACCGTGTATGGCGCATGCGGTGCGAAGGCGGTGGTGAGCAGAGGCTCGCCGCGCAGGCTGTCGTGCACTTCCTCGGCGCGCAGGAAATACTCGTCCGAGGTTGTCGCCCACGGCGTGGGGAAATCGATGACCGGCAGGCCGATAACCGCGCGGAAACCCATCTGGCGATACGTCGCCGCGATCACATCAGGGAAGAAATAGTTTTCGTTGGCACAGGTGGTGCCGCCACGAATCATCTCGGCCACGGCGAGCTCGACGCCATCGCGGATGAAGTCTGGACCCATCACGCGGCCTTCGGCCGGCCAGATATGCTCCTGCAGCCAGACCATGAGTGGCAGGTCGTCGGCCAGGCCGCGCAGCAGCGTCATCGGGTTGTGCGTATGCGAGTTCACCAGGCCGGGGATCAGCGCGTGCTCGCTTAGCGACACCCGTTCGCGCGGTGTGTAGTGCTGGCGCGCTTCATCGGCCGGCAGGATGGCGAGGATCTCGCCCTTGTCGATGGCGACAGCGTGGTCGTCGAGCACCACGCCGTGCGGTTCCACCGGAACCACCCAACGGGCTTCGATGAGGAGATCGATTTCTCGGATGTCGTTGGAGCTCATGAAGACCTTTTCCTTACGCCTGATAAGCGAACGGCACGGCGCCCTGGGGGCGGCCGTGCCGTCGTGTACGTCGATCAAAGACGCCTTACTTGACGCGGCTGTCGTATTCGCCGGTACGCGTATCCACCTTGATCGTTTCATCCTGATTGACGAACAGCGGCACGCGGACCACCGCACCCGTCTCGAGCGTGGCCGGCTTGCCGCCACCACCCGAGGTATCACCGCGGACGCCCGGATCGGTTTCAACGATCTTCAGCTCAACGAACTTCGGCGCCTGGACCGAAATGATCTGGGTTTCATTGAAAATGGTGATGACGCACTGTTCGTCGCCCTTCAGCCACTTCCAGGTATCGCCCATGGCGGCCAGATTGGCGCGGTACTGCTCAAAGGTCTCCGAGTGCATGAAGATCCATTCGCGTTCGTCGCCCGTGCCTTCGATGTACGAGAAGCTGGCGTCGGTATCGGTGGCATTCGCCTCTTCGTACGAATCGCTCGACTTCAGGGTGAGCTCGGTCGTACGGCCGTCTTTCAGGTTGCGGACGCGGATGCGGGTGAAGGCCTGGCCCTTGCCCGGCTTGACGAATTCCGCTTCGGTGATGACCCAGGGGTCGCCGTTGTGGAGGATCTTCTTGCCCGTTTTGACGTCATTGAGGCCAAGGGTCGCCATGTGTTGCATGCTCCAGAGGTGAATCCGCCCGCAGGGCGGCTAAAATAGGGGTCTGTTACGGGCCGTATAGCCCGCCCCAAGGCCCACCATGATAACCGCAAGCCCCACTTCCCGCCTACCGACGCCCGCCCAAGGCTGGCGCGAGGCCTGGCGGGAGGCCATTACCAACGCCGGCGAACTCCTGCAGGCGGTCGGCCTCGGCCACCGCGCCGACCTGCTCCCGGCCGATGACGCCGGGTTCCCCCTGAGGGTCCCCCGGGGCTTCGTGGCACGCATGCGCCAGGGCGACCCTGACGACCCTTTGCTCCAGCAGGTGCTGCCCCGCGCCGCCGAGCACGTGGCTGCGCCGGGCTATAGCGTGGATGCGGTGGGCGACATGGCCGCGAAGGCCGGCCACGGCCTGCTACACAAGTACGACGGGCGGGCACTGCTGATCGCCAGCGGGTCGTGCGCGATCAACTGCCGGTATTGCTTCCGCCGACATTTCCCCTACGGCGAGGAAATCGCCGCGGCGGCGCAGTGGCGTGAGGCGCTGGCCCACGTCGCCGCCGACACCTCGATCCGCGAGCTCATCCTCTCCGGCGGCGACCCGCTCTCGCTGGCCACGCACAAGCTCGAAGAGCTGACCCGCGGCTTGGCCGAGATGCCCCACGTGATCCGCCTGCGCATCCACACCCGCTTGCCGGTGGTGCTGCCCGAGCGGGTGGATGATGCCTTTGTCGCCTGGCTAGCCTCCCTGCCCCTGCAAAAAGTCGTGGTGCTACACGCGAATCACGCCAACGAGTTCGATGCCGCGGTGGATACGGCGTGCGCCCGTCTACGCGAGGCCGGGGCGACCCTGCTCAATCAGTCGGTGCTCCTGCGCGGCGTGAACAACGATGCCGCGGCCCTCGCCGAGCTGTGCGAGCGGGCCTTCGCCGCCGGGGTGCTTCCCTATTACCTGCACCAGCTCGACAAGGTCACCGGGGCAGCGCACTTCGAGGTGGCCGATGAAGCGGCCCTTGCCCTGGTGGAGGCGCTGCGCGCCCGGCTACCTGGGTACCTTGTCCCAAAACTCGTGCGTGAACTGCCTGGTGACCCCTCAAAGCGTCCTATTGCCGATTTCGCGCGCTAGTATGGGACCCATCCTGCCGGCCAGCCTGGCAGGACCGCGCGACAGGGGGTGCACACTGGCTATCCGGTGTGCCGGGGTGGAACTGCGGTAGCCAAGAAGAAACATGAAACACGACAACGTCATTCGCGTCCTCTTTATCGAATCGTCGGTGGAAGAGGCGGAACTGCTGATCAATGTCCTGCGCAACGGCGGCATCGCCGTGCGCGCGTCCCGTGCCACCAACGCCGATGAGATCCGGGCCTGCCTGGATGAACAGGTGCCCGACCTCGTGCTGCTGAACCCGCGGGTTCCCAGCATCGAACCCGCGCTGGTGCTGCGCCAACTCGACGCGAGTGGGCGTGACCTGGCCGCCATCGCCGTGCTGGAGCACCTCGACGATGACGAGGTCTCCGACCTCCTCGCCGGTGGCGTCCGCGGCGTAGCCTTGCGCAAACGCCACGACCAGATCCTTGCCACGGTTCACCGTGAGTTCCAGTCGCTGTCGATGCGCCGCCAGGTGCGCCGCCTGGAAACGGCCCTGCGCGAAACCGAGCGCCGCTGCGATTCGCTGCTGGATTCGTCACGGGATGCCATCGCCTACGTGCACGAAGGCATGCACGTCCGCGTGAACCAGGCCTACCTCGAGGCCTTTGGCTTCAACGAATACGACGACATCATCGGCCTGCCGATCCTGGATCTGATCTCCGGGACGCACTCCGATGATTTCAAAAACGCCCTGCGCGGCGTTTCAAAGGGCGAGAAAACCCCGCCCCCCATGGAGCTCCTCGCCCGTCGCGACGACAGCAGCACCTTCAAGGCCGTGGTCGAGTTCGCCCAGGCCACCTTCGAAGGCGAGGCCTGCCTGCAGATCGTGTTCCGCCAGCAGACCGTAGACCCGGCGCTGGTCGCCCAGCTTTACCAGGATCCGGTCACCGGCCTGTTCAATCGCGCGCGTACGCTGGAGCATATCGACGAGGCGGTGGCCTCGGCGGCCGCCGGTCGGGCTGGCCAGGCGGTGCTCCTGATCGAGCCGGATAACTGGAAGGAGCTGGTCGCCAGCGCCGGTATCGCGAATGCCGACCAGGTTCTGGCCAGCCTTGCCACGCGGATCAAGGATGCCCTCGATGAGGAGGACGTGCCGGGCGTACTCGGCGACCACACCTTCGGCATCGTGCTCGCCCCACGCGGCGACCTGGAGCACGCCGCACTGACCGAGCGCCTGCGCGCGTCGATCGCCGACGCGATCGTGGATGCCGGCACGCGCTCGCTCACCGTGACCATCACCGTCGGCGGCACGCTGCTTGCCGAAAAGAACGCTAACGCCGAGACCGTCCTCGACCAGGCTAGCGCCGCGCTGCGCAATGCCCAGAACCAGGGCGGCAATCGCGTGGAGCTGCACGACCCGGCGGCGCGCGAGAAGGCCGACGCCGAGCGTGAGCAGTACTGGCTTGACCTGGTCCGTGAGGCACTCGCCCAGGATGGTCTGCGCCTGTACCACCAGCAGATCATCAGCCTGCAGGACGCCGCAGGCGAGCACTACGACATCCTGGTCCGCATGCGCGGACCCAAGGGCGATGTGCTGCCCTCGTACTTCTTCCCGGTCGCCGAGCGTAACGGCCTGCTACCAGCGATCGACCGCTGGGTGCTCGGCCACGCTATCGACGCCCTCGCCCACCGCGAGAACGACGGCCTGACGACCACATACTTTGTGAAGATCACCGCCCAGTCGCTGGAAGACCCGGACCTGCTGCCGTGGCTGAAGCGTCGCCTGGAAACGGCCAAGCTGCGCCGCAGCCAGCTGGTGATCGCCATGCCGGAATCGAAGGTACTGACCATGCTGCGCAAGGCGCAGGAGTTCTCGGCCGGCTGGCGTCAATCAGGCGGCAAGTTCGCGATTGAACAGTTCGGCTCGGGCCTGAACTCGTTCCAGATGCTGAACCACGTCGAGGCCGATTTCCTGAAGATCGACCGCAGCTACATGACCGACCTGCCGCAACACCCGGAAAACCAGAAGCGTATTTCCGACATCTGCAAGGAAGGCCATGCCACTGGCAAACAAACGGTCGCCGAGTGGGTCGAGGATGCGGTGAGCACCTCGCTGCTGTTTGCCTGCGGGGTCGACTTTGTGCAGGGTAACTTCCTGCAGGAGCCGGCTAAGGTATTGGCGGAAGAGTATTTGCCAGTCTGAGGGG
The DNA here is from genome assembly GCF_036500425.1 of Luteibacter sp. GTDB lineage: Bacteria > Pseudomonadota > Gammaproteobacteria > Xanthomonadales > Rhodanobacteraceae > Luteibacter. The sequence continues at coordinate 14,391 of NZ_DASYCB010000044.1, read as the reverse complement.
ATCGCGCGCAAGCGCGCTCCTACACAAGACCCGCGCAAGCTCTTGTAGGAGCGCGCTTGCGCGCGATGCGCGACAAAGCCGCCCCGCCTCCCACAGACAGGCACAAAAAAGCCCACGATCGCTCGCGGGCTTTTTTGTGTGCCTTGCGGCAGCCGATTACTCGGCGGCGGCGGAAGCAGCAGCCTTCTTCGCGGCCTTGGCAGCAGCGGCGGCGGCCACGTCTTCCTTGATGCGGGCAGCCTTGCCTTCCAGACCACGCAGGAAGTACAGCTTGGCGCCACGGACCTTGCCCTTGCGCTTCACTTCGACCGAGTCGATGGACTGGCTGTGCGACTGGAACACGCGCTCAACGCCGGTGCCGTGCGAGATCTTGCGGACGGTAAAGGCGGAGTGCAGACCACGGCTACGCTTGGCAATGACGACACCCTCGAACGCCTGGACGCGCTCGCGGTTGCCTTCCTTAACCTTGACGTTCACGACCACGGTGTCGCCAGGGCCGAAATCCGGCAGCTGGCGGGTGATCTGCTCGGCTTCGAACTGTTGGAGAAGTTTGTTCATGGCACACCTGTCAATTTTTGTTACGGCGGTCGTCGCCGGCCGCACCGTTTGGCCGCGAATATTCACGGCGGAATTCATCCAGCAAAGCCCGGGATTCGTCATCCAGGACCAGCTGCGTTAGTAAATCCGGCCGGCGCAGCCAGGTTCGACCTAGCGACTGCTTCCTGCGCCAGCGGCGAATAGCCGCGTGATCGCCTGAGAGCAGCACCTCCGGCACGCCACCCCATGCGTCGTGCTGCACGGGACGGGTGTAGTGCGGGCAATCCAGCAAACCGTCCGAGAACGAATCCTGCTGGTGGGACTGCGCATCGTTTAATGCGCCTTCCTGCAGACGACCTACCGCATCGATAACCACCGCTGCGCCAAGCTCACCGCCAGACAGCACATAATCGCCGATTGAGAGCTCTTCGTCGACCTCGTGCTGGACCAGGCGTTCGTCCACACCTTCATAACGTCCGCAGATCAGGGCAATTCGCGGCATGTTCGCCAGCGCCTCCACCCGTTTCTGCGTCAGCCGCGCGCCTTGCGGGCTGAGGTAGATCACATGCACCGGTTCCGGTGCGGCCTCGCGAATGGCCACCAGGGCCGCCCGCAAGGGTTCGATCAACATCACCATGCCTGGCCCACCGCCAAAGGGGCGGCCATCCACAGTGCGATAATTATCGGTGGCGAAGTCGCGCGGATTCCAGGTTTCCACCTGGAGCAGCTCGCGCTGCTGCGCCCTTCCCACCACCCCGATGCCGGCCGACTGGCGGACGAAATCGGGAAACAGCGTTACCACGTCGATGCGCATGACTTCAGGTACCGCTGCTTAGAACTCAGGGTCCCAGTCCACCACGATGCGGCCAGCGTCGAGATCGACGGACTGCACGTAGGGGCCCTGGACGAACGGGACCAGACGCTCCTTCTCGCCATCCTTCACCACCATGACGTCGTTGGCGCCGGTGGAGAAAAGGTGGCTGACCCGGCCAAGCGAGACGTTTTCCGTGGTGACGACCTCGAGGGTTTCGAGGTCGAACCAGTAGAACTCGCCCGGTGCGGGCGGCGGCAGCAGATCACGCGAGACCGTAATCTCGCAGCCGATCAGCGTAGCCGCCTGGTCACGATCCTCGATACCTGGCAGGGAGGCTACGACGCCCTTGCCCTGCGCGTTACCGCGGATCCCGCTCATCTCCCGTTCCACGCCCGGCGCGGTCAGCAGCCAGGGCTGGTACCGGAAGAGCTGGAGGCGGGGCTCGGTCCAGCTTTCGAGCTTGACCTGGCCCTGCACACCATGGAGCCCAACGATGCGCCCTACGCGGACGCGCCTGCCAGGCTCCGTCGACATCAGGCAGCCAGCTTGCCGGCTTCCTTGACGAGCGCGCGGACCTTATCGGTCAGCTGGGCACCCTTCGCCACCCAGGCGTCGACCTTGGCGACGTCGAGCTCGAGACGCTTGTCCGCACCCGAAGCAACCGGGTTGTAGTAGCCAACACGCTCGATGTTACGGCCGTCGCGCGGGCTGCGCTGGTCGGTCACAACGATGTGATAAAATGGACGGCCCTTGGCGCCACCGCGCGAAAGACGAATCTTAACCATAAGTTACGTGCTCCAGAGTGCCGAATGCCGGCAAGGCGCGCGCGAGAAGCGGGCGCGGTAAAGCCGGACATTTTAGCTAAAGTTTTCAGAAATGGAAGTACCTGCGGGCACTTCCGTGGCCCGGAGGCCGGTTTAACGGGGCGGCATCATCCCGCCCATGCCGCCCATGCCCTTCATGGCGCCGCGCATCTGGCGCATAAGGCCCTTGCTGCCGCCCTTGGACAGCTTGGACATCATCTTTTCCATCTGCATGAACTGCTTCAGCAGGCGGTTCACATCCGCCGGCTGGGTGCCCGAGCCGCGCGCCACACGGGCTTTGCGCGAGCCATTCAGGAGATCCGGATGACGGCGCTCCTTCTTGGTCATCGAGCCGATGATCGCAACCATCTTGTTGAGCTCACCGTCGTTGACCTTCGATTTCACGTTATCCGGCAGGCCGGAGACGCCAGGCAGCTTGTCCATAAGACCGGCCAGGCCGCCCATGTTGCTCATCTGCTGAAGCTGGTCGCGCATATCGTTGAGATCGAAGCGCTTACCCTTCATGACCTTTTCGGCCAGCTTCTGCGCCTTCTCGTGGTCGACCTTGCGCTCTACTTCTTCGACCAGCGACAGCACGTCGCCCATGCCGAGGATGCGCTGGGCCACGCGATCGGGGTGGAACGGTTCGAGGGCGTCGGTCTTTTCGCCAGCGCCGAGGAACTTGATCGGGCGACCGGTAATGTAGCGAACCGACAGCGCGGCGCCGCCACGGGCGTCGCCATCGGTCTTGGTGAGGATCACGCCGGTGAGTGGCAGGGCGTCCGAGAATGCCTTCGCGACGTTGGCTGCATCCTGGCCGGTCATCGAGTCGACGACGAACAGGGTTTCGATAGGATCAAGCGCGCCGTGCAGCGCCTTGATCTCATCCATCATGGCTTCGTCGATATGCAGGCGGCCAGCGGTATCGACCAGCAGCACGTCGATCACCTCGCGGCGCGCGGCGGCCACGGCGGCCTTCGCGATATCGACCGGGTTCTGGCCGGGCTCCGAGGGGAAGAAGGACACCTCGACCTGCGACGCCAGGGTGCGCAGCTGCTCAATGGCGGCCGGACGGTACACGTCACAACTGACCACCATGACGCGTTTCTTCTTCCGCTCCTTGAGGAAACGGGCGAGCTTGCCGACGGTGGTGGTTTTGCCGGCGCCCTGCAGGCCTGCCATGAGGACCACGGCAGGCGGCTGGGCAGCGAGGTTCAACTCGCTGTTGGCGACGCCCATCACCGCGGTGAGCTCGTCGCTGACGACCTTCACCAGCGCCTGACCCGGCGACAGGCTCTTCAGCACATCCTGGCCAACGGCGCGCACCTTCACGCGCTCGACCAGTGCCTTTACCACCGGCAGGGCCACATCGGCCTCGAGCAGGGCGATGCGTACCTCGCGCAGGGTTTCGCGGATGTTTTCCTCGGTCAGCCGGCCGCGGCCCCGCAGGCGGTTGACGGTGTCGGAGAGGCGTTGGCTGAGCGATTCAAACATGGCGGGAGCCGTCGGGGTATTCGTAAACGACGGATTATAGCGAGATCTCAGCAGGGAGGGTGGCAAATGCCACTGTGTCGCATTCCGCTGCCCGGCCCCCTATGCCACACTGCGCCTCCATGATCGTCACCCTTTCGCTGGCCGCCATCCTTTTCTACCTGTCCGCCGCCGGCGTTCTCGCCCGGCCGCTGGTGACGGGCGGCCAACCGTTGGCCCGATGGGGCATGGCGCTCGCGCTGGTCGCCGCTATCGCCCACGCCGCGGCGCTCCTCGGCGCACACCGCGGCACACTGGACCTGCATTTCTTCGCCGCCTTGTCACTGGTGGCCTGGATCGCCTCAGCGCTCACCCTGGTGGTGAACGTTTCCCGGCCCGTCGCCGGCCTGGGCATCCTGATCTTCCCGCTTTCGGCCGCGTTCCTCGCCATCGATGCCTTCCTCGCCCCGCGCACCGCACCCATGGCGATGACCTGGCAGATCGAGATGCACGTGACGATCGCGGTGTTCGCGTTTGGCTTCCTTTCGCTCGCCGCAGCCCTGGCCATTCTTCTCGCTATCCAGGAACGGGCGCTTCGGCGTAGCCGTTTCGGTCACTGGGTACGCGCCCTGCCCCCGCTCACCCTGACGGAAGTGCTGCTGTTCCGCCTGATCGCGGTCGGCTTCATCCTGCTCACGCTCACCCTGATCACCGGTGCCCTGTTCGTGGGTGACCTGTTCAGCCAGCACCTCGTGCACAAGACGGTGCTGTCGATTGTCGCGTGGGTCGTGTTCGGGGTGCTGCTATGGGGCCGCTGGCGGTACGGCTGGCGCGGCATCCGCGCGGTGAACCTGACGCTGACCGGCATGGCGATCCTGCTGCTGGCGTTCTTCGGCACGAAGATGGTGCTGGAGTTGATCCTGCATCGCACCGCCTGAGGCTGCGGCTTCATCGCTTCGTCGGCTGATCGCGCGCAAGCGCGCTCCTACAACAAACCTGCGCAGGCTCTTGTAGGAGCGCGCTTGCGCGCGAATCGAAGACGCGGCGGCGCAGCCGCAACCTCCAAACGCGCTTGCGCGCGATTCACTCCCGCGAGGCGTCGATGGCTTGCGACAGGCGTTCTACGGGGATGACTTCCATATCGCCGACGCGGCCGCGCTTGGGTGCGTTGGCGGCGGGGACGACGGCGCGGCGGAAGCCATGGGTGGCGGCTTCTTTCAGACGCTCTTCGCCGTTGGGTACCGGGCGAATCTCGCCGGACAGGCCGACTTCGCCGAAGGCGATGGTTTTTTCCGGCAGCGGACGATCGCGCAGGCTGGAGAGAACGGCCATCAGTACCGGCACATCCGATGCGGTTTCCTGGACACGGATGCCGCCGACCACGTTGACGAACACGTCCTGGTCGTACGCCGCGACACCGCCGTGGCGGTGGAGCACGGCCAACAGCATGGCGAGGCGATTCTGTTCGAGCCCGAGCACCACGCGGCGCGGATTGCCCAGCGACGACTGATCGACCAGCGCCTGCACTTCCACCAGCAGCGGACGCGTACCTTCGCGCGTGACCATGACCGCACTGCCCGGCGTCGGGCCGGCATGCGCCGAGAGGAAGATGGCGGAGGGATTCGGCACCTCGCGCAGGCCTTTTTCGGACATGGCGAAGACACCCAGCTCATTCACCGCGCCAAAGCGGTTCTTGAACGCACGTAGCACACGGAAACGGCTGCCGGACTCGCCCTCGAAATAGAGCACGGCATCGACCATGTGTTCGAGCACGCGCGGGCCGGCGATGCCACCCTCCTTCGTCACGTGGCCGACAAGGAACACGGAAGTGCCCGTTTCCTTGGCAAAGCGCGTGAGCTTGGCGGCCGATTCGCGAACCTGGCTGACAGAACCCGGTGCCGCGGTGAGCATCTCCGTCCAGATCGTCTGGATGGAATCGATGACGAGCACCCGCGGGCGCGCGGCCGCGACCTGCTCGAGGATGCGTTCGATGCAGGTTTCCGCCAGCGCATGCAGCGGTGCGAGTGGCAGGTCGAGGCGCTGCGCGCGACCGGCGACCTGGCCCAGGGATTCTTCGCCGGTGACGTAGAGGCTGGGTAGCGTGACCCCCAGCGTGCCAAGCATCTGCAGCAACAGCGTTGATTTGCCGATGCCGGGATCACCGCCAATCAGCACCACCGAGCCATCGACCAGGCCACCGCCCAGCACGCGATCCAGCTCGCCGATGCCGGTGTTCGTGCGCGCCTCGGCGGTGAGCAGCACTTCGGTCAGTGGCGTGATCTGCGGCGCACCGGCGGCTGCGCCTGCGTAACCGCCACGGCGCGCACCCGTGGTCGCCACGGCATTCGGCTTCGCCGGCTGCACCACGAATTCGGAGAGCACGTTCCATTCGCCGCATTCGGCGCACTGGCCCTGCCACTTGCTGTGTTCGGCGCCGCACTGGGTGCAGACGTACGCGGTCTTGGCCTTGGCCATGGTGATCGGTATTCCTCAAAGCAGGCGGGCTATATAGCGCATCCGAGTCGCACGGGGCGATACCGGCGCGTCAGCCCTCGTCTTCCACGAAGAGTACGCGACGGGTCATGCCGCAGGTGAGGTCGTACGAGATCGTTCCTGCGGCGGCGGCCACCGTCTCCACGGGTAGGCCAGCACCCCAGAGGGTGACGCGATCGCCGACGCGCGCATCCGGGACGTCGCGCAGATCCAGCGTGATCAGGTCCATGGAGACCCGGCCGACCAGCGGGGCGAGCTTGCCGTTGACCAGCACGGGCGTGCCTTGCGCGGCGCTACGTGGGTAGCCATCGCCGTAGCCGATCGCCGCGACACCCACCGCCATGTCTTCAGGGCAGGTATACGTGCCGTTATAGCCCACGCGTTCACCCTTCGCGAGGTGGTTGATCGCGACCAGGCGGGTGGACAGTGTCATGGCCGGGCGGAAGCCGAAATCGGCACCGCTGCGGCCTTCGACAACGGAAAGGCCGTACAGCAAGCCGCCCGCACGCACCCAATCGCCGCGCGCGTCGGGCCAGCCGAGCACCGCGGCCGAGTTTGAAAGGGCACGCGGGCCCTCCAGCCCCTCGGTAGCTTCGCGAAAACGCTGAATCTGTGCCGCCGTATCGTGCCCTTCGAATTCCTCCGATGACGCAAAGTGCGTCATCAAACCCAGCTCGGGTGCGATGACGGGCATGGCCTTGAGCAGCGCATGCACCTCGCGAGCCCGAGCCGGGGCGAAGCCAAGCCGATGCATGCCAGTATCAACCTTGATCCACACGGTTAGCGCGCCGCGTGCCGGATCGGCCTTGGCCAGCCAAGGCAGCTGGGCGTCGTGGTGGATCAGCGCTTCCAGCTTCAGGCGCTGCATTTCCGCGATATCCGCGAGGGTATCGGGGCCAGACAACACCACGATGCGCTGCTTGTGCCCGGCAGCGCGCAGGCGCAGGCCATCGGCGATCGCAGCCACGGCGAAGGCTTCGGCCTCGGTGTCCAGCGCACGGGCGACACGTTCCAGGCCATGGCCGTACGCGTCGGCCTTGACCACCGCCATGACGCGCGCACCGCTCGCAAGCGAGCGCACCCGCGCCAGGTTGTGGCGCAAGGCCCCGAGGTGAATGGTGGCGACGGTGGTGCGGCTCATGCGGCAGATCTTCTCTCTAGGAGCGCGCTCGCGCGCGATCCCCAGTTGGGACAAGCGCCCAAGTGTACCCGGCACCCCGGGGCACCCGCATGGCACGGTTATGGCGAGAGGCGGCCAGCCTCCCGCCACCACGCATCATTTCGCCAGGTCGAAGTGCTCCGACGATACCCAGCCACGGTTGCCGTGCTCGTCTTCCACCTCCCACGCGAGGCCCAGCTTGTCGCCCGTGGGGTACACCAACATGCCCGGCTCCAGCGAACGAACGATCTTCGACTTGGCCTGGGCTGAGGCGCGCATGGCTGTCGGCTTGCTGATCGTGCCCGACTGGCGGGTGTTGGCTGCGGATGCGTTCGATGGCAGGCCACCGAGCTCATCCACGAGTTTCGTATAGGCATCGAGGTAGGCGGCAGTGATGACCTGGCCTTGCGTCGTGCTTGCGTAGGCGCCCACGGACGCCTTGCCGCTCATCTCCGAGCCCCACAGGCCACCTGCTGCACCGAAACCGAGATCGTTCTTCTCGCCATGGCCTTCGACCATGGCCACCTGTTCCGACGAACGCACATCGGTGACCGTGAGCACGACGTCTGCCGTCTTTGAGCTCAACGTGACATTGCTCGCGAGACGGCCGGTCGTCCCACCGATAAGGCCACCGACCAGTGCACCGATACCCGCGCCACCTGCGTCACGATTGCTCGCCACCAGGTCAGGCACCATCACGTAGTCCGCCGCCTTGATCTGGCCCTTGCCGAGGTTGGAACCGCCGCGCAGGTCGCCACCTGCCGAGAGTTCCCGTTCGCGCATGGCCGCGCCCATGCCCTTGCCGCGATCGACAAGGGTGAAGCAGCCCGACTTCTGCACGAATACCTTGATGAGCCTGGTTGGCGAAGGCAACTGCTGCTGCGTCCACCAATGCACGTCGCCTTCCGGCTCGATGACCGAGATGCTGCCGAGCTTCTTGCTGCACTTCGGAATGGCCTGCACCTTGGCCTCGTGTTCCCGCTGCGACCTGGTCACCAGCGGATTCGCCGCATTACACGCGGAAAGCGCGAACGTACTGCCCACGGCCAGCACGAAAATGGCGGCCTGCTTGTTGAAACGTTCCATCAATGGTCCCTGTCCTTGCGCGCCCGGAAGAAAAGACCTGCCCGGGCTTCGGGCGCGTGAACGGACAGGCTGTCGCGAGACCGAGGAATGCTATCGGTCAGCGAGCAAGGACTGGATTAGGAGAACTCCTAAAAGTACGTGCGACTTGTCCACCGTGTGTTGTCAGTTCATGCCTACAAATACGGGCACGACGTCGGCGCATACCATGTAGGAGCGCGCTTGCGCGCGACGGGTGCTCGCAGTAACCCCATCGCGCGCAAGCGCGCTCCTACATGGAGCCGGCCAGGGCGTTGTCGATGGCCTTTTGCACCAAGGGTGCCATCACTGCGTAACCGGCTGCATTGGGGTGCAGTCCGTCGTCACTGAGCTCAGCGCGTAGCTGCCCGCTTTTGTCGACCGCGGCGGTGAAGTAGTCGACGAAGCCGAGATGCTCGCGGGCCGCGTAGGTGCGAATCCACGCGTTGAGCGCGATGATGTCAGCGGGCGGCCGCCGCTGGCTGGAGGTCTTGTCGTTGTAATTGCTGATGGGCAACAGGTCCGTCATGACAACCCGAATGCCGTTCGCACGTGCCAGTTCGGCCATCGACGTCAGGTTGTCTTCGATCATCTGCAACGACGACGGCCCCGTATTACCCGCGATATCGTTGGTTCCCGCGAGAATCACGACCACCGCGGGCTTGAGCGCGATGACATCCGCGCGGAAACGCACCAACATCTGCGGGGTGGTCTGCCCACTGATGCCACGATTGATGTAACCCTTTCCCGGGAAAAATTCGCCGACGGAGCGACCCCAGTTATCGGTGATCGAATCGCCCATGAAGACGACACGTTTTTCACCGGCCTTCGCGGGAGGCAACGCGGCATTGTCTTTCGCGTAGCGAGTCAGCTGGGGCCAGTCATTCAGCCGCCACTCGATATCGCCTTTCTGATCGGCCGTTGGGTGCTCAGGGAGCACCTGGCGCGCGGTGTTGGTCGCGGCAGCGGCAAGAGAGAGGCTTGTGAGAAATGCGAAGAGCACAGTACGGCGCATGCTGAATCCCTTGATAAGGTGCGTTAGCGACGCCTGGCGCGAAGTAGCGCGAAGGCGACCACGATGGCAAGCCCGACGCCCACCCAACCGATAACCGACTGCAGGCTGTAGCGGAGGCTATCGATAGTCGGTGAATCGGTGGGCCAGTGCAACGGGAGTGGGTCACAGACCAGCTAGGATAGGTCCATGACCCGCGTCCTGTTTCTCTGTGGCAAGAACCGCCTGCGCAGCCCCACGGCTGAGCAGGTTTTCGCATCATGGCCTGGCGTGGAGACCGACTCCGCGGGCGTCAATCATGATGCGGATTGTCTCCTGGCCATGGAGCAGGTGCAGTGGGCGGAGCTGACCGTCGTCATGGAAAAGGCGCATCTGGCGAAGTTGCGGAATGGGTTCCGCCAGGGACTCGGGAAGGCGCGACTGGTCTGCGTCGACATTCCGGATGACTTTGACTATATGCAGCCCGAGTTGGTGACGCTGTTGGAGCGACGGGTGGGGCCGCATCTGCGTCGGGGCAGCTAGCCGTTCGCGTGGACGATCGCGCGCAAGCGCGCTCCTACAGGGGGCTCGCGGATGCGTTAGCGGACTTCGAGTGCCGGGTCGTCGATCGGTTCGTCGAGGAGGACCTGGCGGTCGATCTCGTAGCGATGCGTGACCTGCCAGGGACGATTCTTGCCCTGCCTGGGCAGCTGCGACTCGCCGCGCATGACATAGCCGGCGCGGAGGGCGTCCATGATGCAGGCCTCGGTGGCCTCGCCCGCCGGTGACCTCGGTGCGACGGCGCGGACACCGCGCGTCTCCATCCACGCCAGCAGGCGGCAGACATACTGAGCCGCAAGATCAACCTTCAGCGTCCACGACGCGTTGATGTAGCCGAACAACACCGCGGCATTGGGGATACCATCGAGCAGCACGCCCTTGTAGGTCATCAGCTTGCCGGGATCCCGCGGCTCACCATCGACATCGAGGGCCATGCCGCCGAGGACCTGCAACTGGAAGCCCGTGGCACTGATGACGATATCGGCATCAAGCGTCGCGCCCGATGTGAGCTGGAGGCCCGTGGGCGTGAACGAGGTCACCGTGTCAGTCCACACCGACACCCTGCCCGCGCGCAACGCGTCGAACAGGTCGTTATCAGGGACCACGCAAAGTCGCTGCGTCCATGGATCGTATGTCGGTGAGAAGTCGGCCAGCGAGGCGGCCCCGTCCAGGCGATGGCGCACACCGGCCAGCAACAGGGAGCGCATGCGCCTTGGCCAGCGCATCGCCGCCCGATACAGGAGCCGCTGCAAGGTGATGTTGCGACTGCGCGCCCAGCGGTACACCGTGCGCTCCGGCAGCACGTGCAGAAGCAAAGCGGAAATCGCGTCACGCGAGGGCACCGAAAGCACGTAGCCGGGGGAGCGCTGGAGCATCGTCACGTGCGCCGCCTCGCGTGCAAGCGCCGGCACCAACGTGATCGCAGTAGCACCACTGCCGATCACGACCACGCGCTTGCCCTCCCACGACAGATCCGCCGGCCAGTGCTGGGGGTGAATGAACTGCCCCTTGAAACTTTCCCTCCCGGGATAATCGGGCACGTAGCCTTGTTCGTACGCGTAGTAGCCGGTGCAACCTACAAGGAAGCCAGCGGTGAAGTGGTGTTCTTCATCGTCCTCGTCGCGCGCCGTCACCATCCACTGCGACGATTCCGACGACCACGACGCATGCGTGGTGCGCATGCCGAAGCGCACCAGCCGCTCAATCGAATACTCGCGTGCGGTGTCGTGGATGTACTTGAGAATGGCCGGCCCATCGGCCAGCACCTTCAGTTCGTTCCACGGCCGGAACCCAAAGCCGAAGGTGAACATATCGGAATCGGAACGGACCCCTGGGTAGCGGAACAGGTCCCAGGTCCCGCCCATACTCCGGCGCCGCTCGAGAATGCCCACGCGCTTACCTGGGCAGGCCATCGCCAGCCGGCACGCCATGCCGATGCCGGACAGGCCGGCACCGATGATCAGGACATCGTAGTGGTCGCCACGCATGCGCACCCCCGTCGATACGACGAGGGTACGCCGATCAGTCGAAGGTGCCTACGTAAGAATCCGGGGCCCAGTTCTCGAACTTGGTGTAGTGGCCGAGGAAGGCCAGCTTCACCGTATCGGTGGGGCCGTTACGCTGCTTGCCGATGATGATCTCGGCCAGGCCTTTATCGGGCGATTCCTTGTTGTAGTAGTCATCGCGGTAGATAAACATGATGACGTCCGCGTCCTGCTCGATAGCGCCGGACTCGCGCAGATCGGACATCATCGGGCGCTTGTCGGCGCGCTGCTCGAGCGAGCGGTTGAGCTGCGAGAGGGCGACGACAGGCACGTTCAGTTCTTTCGCCAGGGCCTTCAGGCCACGGGAAATTTCCGAGATCTCCGTCGCGCGGTTTTCGTTATTGCCAGGAATCTGCATGAGCTGCAGGTAGTCGATGACGATCAGGCCCAGGCCATGTTCACGCTGCAGGCGGCGCGAACGCGAGCGCATTTCGACCGGTGACATCGCGGGGGTGTCGTCGATGAAGATCTTGGCGTCGGAGAGCATGGTGATAGCCGACGTGACGCGCGGCCAATCTTCCTCGGCCAGGTCGCCGTTACGCAGATGCTGCGCGTGGATGCGGCCCAGCGACGAGATAAGACGGAAGGCCAGCTGCGAGGCCGACATTTCCATCGAGAACACAGCGACCGCTTTCTTAGAGCGCATGGCGGCCGCTTCGGCCAGATTCAGCGCAAACGCGGTCTTACCCATCGAGGGACGCGCAGCAATGATGATGAGATCGGACGGCTGCAAGCCGGCGGTCAGCTCATCGAGATCCGTGAAGCCCGTGGACAGGCCGGTAAGCTGGCCGCGGTTTTCGTAGCGCTCGGTGAGCTGGCGGAAGGCATCGCTGACCGCCTCGCGCATGGAGACGATATCTTTCTTGCCACGCGCGCCCGACTCTGCAATACGGAACACGCGCTGCTCGGCCAGCTCCATCACTTCCTGGACACTCTTGCCCTCGGGGCGGAAGCCGTCCTCGGTGATCTCGGTGCCGGCATCGATCAGCTTGCGCAGTACGGATTTCTCGCGAACGATATCGCCGTAGGCGGCGATATTCGCAGCGCTGGGCGTGGAGTTCGCCAGCTCCAGCAGATACGCCGGGCCGCCCATCATCTCGTCCATGCCGTTGGACTGGAACCACTCACCCAGCGTGATGGCATCGCAAGGCATACCCTTGCCGGCCAGCTCGTTGATGGCCCGCCAGATCATCCGGTGATCCTTGCGGTAGAAATCTTCGTCGTTGAGCTTGTCGGCCACCTTGTCCAGCGAATCCGGCGAGAGCATCAGGCCGCCCAGTACCGCCTGCTCGGCTTCGATGGAGCTCGGCGGTACGCGCAGGGCATCGATGCCGGTGGGCTCGCGGCGGCGGCGCTCGCCGCGGTTGCCGCGCTCGGGATTGAAGGACATGGATTACCTCGTCATGCAGGCGGCGCTGACCCGGGCCCGGGTCGCCGTGTAAGCATGATACGCGCAGGGGTCGCACGCGTTGAGAGGATAAGTCTGTGGATAACTTGTGGGAAACCCAAAACCTGCCTTATTTCACCGGTTTGCCGTAGCGATATTCACCGATGAGCCAGAACTTTCGCTCGTCGACGCCATGGCGGCGGGCACGGTAGTCACCGTATTGGAGATCCACCGAGAAGCCCCGTCCAAGGTCGACCAGCAGCCGTACATCGACTTCGTCCCCCAGCATGGCGCGCCCCTGCACGGGCCGGAAATGCCGATAGGTCACCTGCCAGTTCGCGGGGCGCCCCACGTCCACACTGCCCAGCAGGCCTACGTAACGCTCGCGCAGGCCAGTGTTCGGGATGCGGAACGCCACCACCCAGCCATTGAAGGCGCGCGCCGCGCCATAGGCCACATTCACCGCGTTGCGGCCGTTGCCATCGAGCTTCTCTTCACCCACGCGCGCCGAGAGCGACTTGTAGCCGAACGTCGCGTCGAGCAGGTGGTAGCCAAGGCTGAAGTCGGCTGGGTTATTGGCGTAGTCGTACTGCCGCGCCACCTCGGTGGCCCAGGTCAGCGTGGGGCCGCCCTGTCCGAATCTTTCGGTGCCGGTGTAGCGCAAGCCCACGGTCTTCACGGAGTTCACCGCTGCCGTATCGTTGCGGACGAAATAGCCATAAACCGTGAGCTTACCCACCGGCAACGCCTGGTCGGCATGCAGGAGGTGGGCGTTGAGCTTCCAGCGGCGCTGGTCACGGTCATGGAAATCCGCTCCCAGGGTGCGGTTGACCCGGCCCAGCCAGTAGTAACTGAGTTCGGTGCCCTGCCCGGCCTCCCATGTGACATGCGCCCCATCAAATGACTGCAGGTTCTGCCGCCAGGGGTTATTGCTGAAGAAGCGGCCGTTATCGATGCTCACGTACTGGCGGCCAGCGCGCAGCGCGATATCGCCCTGCGTGTAGCCGACCCAGGCATTGGTGATACCGGTGGACGCGGGATCCGCCTCGGTGGGATACGGCGTGATCCGCGCCGAGCCGTCGTCGTACTGCTTGCCGAAGAGCGACCAGGTGCGAATGCCCTCCGCGTACGCGCTCCAGCCATGCCCGATGGCCCACTGGTAGCCGAGCTGAAGGCGCGCCGTGTTGGCGTGGCCGCGCTTCGGTTTCCCGTCGGCATGCAGGTTACTGTAGCGATAACGCGTCTCGATATACGGCGCGCTTTCCTGGGGCACTTCGGCGGCAAATGCCGACATCCCCGCCATCGAACTCCCGGCCATGCCCATGCACGACCGCCACCACCACTGCTTCATTCGCCTGCCGACCCTGCGCTGCTGCTTGACCGGTGAATGTAGGCGCGAGGTGGACGACGCGCCAAGACGATGGGCCGCAATGCGTTGTCCGGTGGGGATTTACCACACACGCCACAGGTTCAGGACAGCCAGCGCACATGAGAAATGTAGGAGCGCGCTGGCGCGCGATCGCGCGCCCGC
>NZ_DASYCB010000043.1:0-67516 GCF_036500425.1 Luteibacter sp. | reverse complement strand
CCCCATCGCGCGCAAGCGCGCTCCTACAGGTCTGAGGCAGGAAATGTTGCAGTGCAGTAAAATGGGTGGATCATGACCAAGTCCAACACCACCATGCTCCCCATCGCCCGCCCGACCGAGGCCCGTGTCCTCGAGATCGTCTTCCCCGACCACACCAACCACCTCGGTACGCTGTTCGGCGGCCAGGCGCTGGCCTGGATGGATAAGGCCGCCTTCCTGGCCGCCTCGCGTTACTCCCGCAAGATCGTCGTCACCGCCCGCTCGGAGCAGGTCGATTTCCACGTGCCGGTACGCAAGGGCCAGATGGTCGAGCTGATCGCTATCGTCATGTCGGTCGGCCGCACCTCCATGAACGTGGACGTGGCCATGTACACCGAAGACCTGATCACCGGTGAGCGCGAACTCTGCACCCGCGGCACCTTCGTGATGATCGCGCTGGACGAAAATCACAAACCCACGCTGGTGGAATCGCTGCCCGCCCAGGGCTGACTTGTAGGAGCGCGCTTGCGCGCGATGGGAGGTTGCGGCTGGAGCCATCGCGCGCAAGCGCTCGATGGCTTGCGGTGTCATTTCGTCGTAACGCAAAGAAGTGTTGACTTAGAGCGCACTCTAAGACGTACGCTCTCCTTATGCCCACATCCCTGACGATTGCCGAGGCGGCCCTCGCCACCGGCCTCACCACCTATACCCTGCGTTATTACGAGCAGATCGGCTTGATCGATCCGGTGCCCCGCCGCAGCGGCCAGCGCATCTACGGCGATCCCGAAATGCGCCTGATCCAGTTCGTACTGCGCCTGCGCGGCACGGGCATGCCCATGCGCGATATCCAGGAATACGTCCGCCTGCGCCGCCTCGGGGAAACGCCCGAGAGCATCATCGGGCGCGGCGACCTGCTGGAGCGCCATGCCATGCACCTGCGCGGCGAACTCGTGACGCTCACCGAAACTATCACGCGACTCGACGAGAAGATCGCGTTGTACCGCTCGATTTATGGTGCCGATGGCACGCCCGCTCCGGTCGCAGGCAACGCGGCGGAGAGCAACGTCGACGCCACCCCCACTCCCCGGAGGAAACACGCATGATCACCCGCAAACTCGGTGCACACGGTCCCGACGTATCCGCCCAAGGGCTCGGCTGCATGGGCATGAGCGAGTTTTACGGCCCCGGCGATGAGCAGCAGAACGTCGCCACGCTGGAACGCGCGCTGGAGCTCGGCATCACCTTTTGGGACACCTCCGATGCGTACGGCCCGCACACGAATGAAGAGCTGATCGGCCGCGTGCTAGAGGGACGCCGCGACAAGGTCTTCCTCGCGACCAAGTTCGGCATCGTGCGCGACCCCAACGATCCGGCGAAGCGTGGCGTCAGTGGCCGCCCTGACTACGTGCGCCAGTCCGTCGAAGGCAGCTTGCGCCGCCTGAAGACCGACTACATCGACCTGTATTACCAGCATCGTGTCGACCGCACGGTGCCGATCGAAGAAACGGTAGGTGCCATGGCCGAACTGGTGAAAGAAGGCAAGGTGCGTCATCTCGGCCTCTCCGAAGCCTCGGCGGAAAGCATCGGCCGGGCCGCGAAGGTCCACCCGATCGCCGCGCTGCAGAGCGAGTACTCGCTGTGGACGCGCGACCCGGAAACCACCGGCACGCTCGCCGCCTGCCGCGAGCACGGCATCGCCTTCGTTGCCTATAGCCCACTGGGCCGCGGCTTCCTCACGGGCGCGATCACGACGCCGGCGGATTTCGCCGAGGACGACTACCGCCGCTTCAACCCGCGCTTCGCCGGCGAGAACTTCACGAAGAACCTGACGCTCGTCGAGCAGGTGAAAAAGTTCGCGGCCGACAAGGGCTGCACGCCCGGCCAGCTCGCCCTGGCCTGGGTACTGGCCCGTGGCGAGGACATCCTGCCCATTCCCGGCACCAAGCGGGTGAAGTACCTCGAGGAGAACGCCGGCGCCATGGCGGTGAGCCTCAGCGCCAGCGAGCTGGCCGAGATCGACGCGGTGTTCCCCCCGGATTCAGCGGTGGGAGACCGGTATGCGACGAACATGATGGGCTCCGTCAACGCCTGAGCCGCGGCCGTATAATGGCGGTTTGTCCTACCCGGCAAACCGCCATGTCATCCCCCGACCACTCGCCGCTGGGCAAGGCCACGCCGTACGCCGACCGCTACGACGTGAGCCTGCTCTTCCCCATTCCCCGCCAGGCCAAGCGCGACGAGATCGGCGTGGCTGGCGATGCGCTGCCTTTCCACGGCGTGGATATCTGGAACGGCTATGAGCTGAGCTGGCTGGATTCGCGCGGCAAGCCCATGGTCGCGGTGGCGGAGTTCCGCTTCCCGGCGACCACCCCCAACATCATCGAATCCAAGTCGTTCAAGCTATACCTGAACGGGTTTGCCCAAGAGACCATCGCCCGTCGCGACGCCCTGCGCGACACCCTGGTACGCGACCTTTCCGCCGCTTCCGGCGGCCCGGTGGGCGTGCTGCTGCATGCCCCCGAGGAGCTCAATGGCGTGCCGCTGCACGAGCCGGAGGGTGTGCTGCTGGACGACCAGGAGCTGGCCTTCGACAGCTACGGCCCGCCGCAACCCGATTTCCTCGGCACCCACGCGGGCGAGGCGCGCGAAGTGCTGGTCTCGCACCTGCTGCGTTCGAATTGCCCGGTGACCGGGCAGCCGGACTGGGGCAGCGTGCAGATCAGCTACACGGGCGCCCCCATCGACCGTGCCGGGCTGCTCCGCTACCTCGTCTCGTTCCGCCGCCACACGGAATTCCACGAGCAGTGCGTCGAGCGGATTTTCATGGACCTGCGCGAGCGCTGCGCGCCGCGCGAGCTGGCCGTGTATGCCCGCTATACCCGCCGTGGTGGGCTGGACATCAACCCGTTCCGCAGCACGGATGCGGCCGCCGAGCCGGCGAATCCGCGCGGCGCGCGCCAATGATGAACCGTGCATTCATGCACTCTTCATTGGTCTTGCCTTTAGTTGTATAGCCTGTAACCTGCCGCGGCCGAGGGATTTCCTTCGACCCGACCATGCATTGACCTGTTCTATTTCCGGAATCCAGACATGAAGCTTTCCTTCCGCACGCCTGTCCTCGCCACGGCCACCCTCGCCGGCCTCCTGGTCCTCACCGCTTGCGGCAAGAAGGAAGAGCAGACCAACGCCCCCGCCGCTGCCTCGACGGCTGCCACCCCGGCTGCGGCGAGCACCGCGCCGGTCGCCGCGCCGGCCCCGGCCACCACCACGGCAGCCGCTGCTGCCGCCCCGGCTGCTCCGGCCGCTGCCCCGGCCCCGGTCGCCGCCAGCGAGACGCTGACGGTCGGCACGGTCACCCTCGGCAGCGCCGTTGGCGCCGACAAGAAGGTGGCGAAGGCCAAGACCACGTTCGCACCGAACGAAAAGACCATCTACGCCTCGGTCGCGACCGACGGGACCACCGCCGGCGCCACGCTGAACGCGAAGTGGACCTACCAGGATGGCGACGCCACCACCACCGTGAGCGACCTCAGCCAGTCGATCAGCACCGATGGCCCGGCCGTCACGACGTTCAAGATCCAGAATCCGAACGAGTGGCCGGAAGGCAAGTACAAGCTCGCGGTCTCGCTGAACGGCAAGCCGGCCGGCGACACCGCGTTCGACATCAAGAAGAAGTAAGCCAGCGCCTCGCGGCGATGCAAAGGGCGCGGCGTTTGCCGCGCCTTTTTTTGTGTGGGCTCGGGGACTTCCTTTGCGATACAGCACCCTCCATCGCGTGCAAGCACGCTCCTACACAGGACCTGCGCAGGTCTTGTGTAGGAGCGTGCTTGCGCGCGATCAGGCGTCAGTGCGCGCCAGCAACCGGTTCAGAAGCGGATAGCTCAACCCTTCGGGCTCTGCCTTCCCCATGAACCCCGCCGCGCCCTTCGCCGTGGCAGCGTACGCATCCAACGCCAACGCGATGCCTGCGCTCAACCGCCGCGCCCCGGCCTCGTACAGCGCCTCATGCGAAGGCAGCCCCGGCACCAGCATCACGTTCAACGGCATATCGCCCAGCGCTTTCGCTACACGGCGGACCTCGTCGATGTTCGCGATGCCCGGCGCAAACAACCCATCCGCGCCCGCTTCACGGAACAAGCCGGCACGGCGCACCACCTCACCCACCGCCTCATCACCCGTGGCGATCCCGCGCAGGTAAATGTCGGTGCGCGCGTTGATGTAGAGGTCACGGTCACCAAGCGCGGCGCGAATCGCACGGATCTTCGCCGTGAGCTCGGCAGGATCGCGACCTGCGTCTTCGATGTTGATCCCGGATACGCCAGCCTTGACCAGGGATGCCACGAAACGGCCGACCTCGTCCGGGTCGTTCGAGCAGCCTTCTTCGATATCTGCGCTGAGCGGCACGGACAGCACCGAGATCATGCGTGTGACGGACGCGAGCAGCTCGCTGGCAGGCAGCTTGTCACCATCGGGCCAGCCGCAGGCCCAGGCGACACCGGCACTGGTCGTCGCCACCGCCGGTGCGCCTGCGTGCTGGATGGCCGCGGCGCTGCCGGCGTCCCATGCATTGGGAAGGACCAGTAGCGTGCCAGCGCGGTGCAGATCTCGGAATCGGGAAGCGGTCATGGCCAGGGTTCCAGCGGGGAAGGTGGGGCAACGATCCTCTCCTGGCCCATTCCCCGCAACGCCGGCTGAGGTCATGCCGCCATGACCTGGCAGGTTATGGCCGCCGGCACCGGGACACGCTACCGTCGGCGCATGCAGACACCCGCGTTCGGTCCCCTGTTGAAGTCCTGGCGCACGACCCGTCGCGTGAGCCAGCTCGGTCTTGCCCTGGATGCCGGCGTTTCCGCGCGTCACCTGAGCTACGTCGAGACAGGGAAGGCACGGCCCAGCCGTGACATGGTCGCCCGCCTCGCCGACACCCTTGAGCTCCCCCTGCGCGAACGGAACTCCTTGCTCGTGGCTGCGGGTTTTGCGCCCCGTTACAGCGAGACAGCGCTGGTCATGCCGGCATTGTCCTCGGTGAACCGGGCCATCGATCTCATGCTCCGCCAGCAGGAGCCCTACCCCGCGTTCGTGCTCAATCGCCATTGGGACATCCTCCACGCCAACGAGGCGGCGCGCCGGGTCACCGGGGTGGTCATGGGTGGCAAGGGCGTGAAGCACCGGAACATGCTTCGGCAGATCTTCGATCCGGACGACCTGCGGCCTGCCGTGGCGAACTGGGAGGAGGTCGCGGGTGACCTTATCCGCCACCTGCACGAAGCGGTCGCTGCAAACCCTTCCGACGATACCCTGGCCGCGTTGCTCGACGAGGCGCTAGCCTACCCCGGCGTGCCGGCCCGCTGGCGCCATCGCGATCTCGATGATGCGCCCGCGCCGCTGCTCACCACCGTACTACGCCGGGGTCCCGACGAATTCCGCTTCTTCTCCACGATCACCAGCTTCGCCACCCCGCGCGACGTGACGCTGGAAGAGATACGCATCGAGTGCTGCTTCCCCGACAACGATGCCACCATTAAGGCCTGCGCAAGGTTAAACACCCTGTAGGAGCGCGCATGCGCGCGACCGGGGCGCCGCACCCAGCTCCTACGTAAACCTACGGCCCCATTCAGCCACCGCACGGCTACGTGAGCACCTTGCCAAAATGCGGTGAGTCCATACCTCACCGCGTGAAGACGACTCCTTGAGGACCACGATGCTCGAATGGCATCCGACCTGACGCGGCGGATGCCGTTCGGGCTTGGCAGCGATCCGTTTCCCGCATCCACCGTTACCCTAGGAGAACCCACATGCTTTATTGGGCCGTCGTCTTTTTCATCGTCGCGATCGTGGCCGCGATCTTCGGCTTCGGCGGCATCGCTGCCGGCGCCGCCAGCATCGCCAAGATCCTGTTCGTCGTCTTCCTGATCCTCTTTATCCTGTCGCTTCTGTTTGGCGGGCTGCGCCGCGGGCCGAGGTTGTAACCGGCTTGCACGCGTAGCACCCCGACGACGCCCCGGCCTACGCCGGGGCGTTTCCTTTTACGGGCGTACAATCGGGGTTTTGATGATGGCCGCCCTCCCATGACGATCGAAGCACTTTCGGGGCTCGATGCGCTGCCGCGCGTAGAGCTATTGGATGGACCGACGCCGATCCATCGGCTGGCCCGAATCGAGCAGGCGTTCGGTCTGGCGACTCGGAACATACGCCTGCATGCGAAGCGCGATGACCTTATGTCACTGGGCGGGGGTGGCAATAAGCTGCGCAAGCTCGAGTTCCACCTCGGTGCGGCGCTTGCGGAGGGTATCGATACGGTCATCAGTGTCGGTGGCGTGCAATCGAACCATGCCCGGTTAACGGCCGCGGCCTGCGCACACCTCGGCATCCCCTGCGAGCTGATCCTCGGTCGCATGGTCCCGCGCGATGGCGCCGACTATGAAAAGAACGGCAACGTGCTGCTGGATGATCTTTTTGGTGTGCGGCCGATCCTGCTGCCCAGGGGCGAGAATTCACTGGAGCATGCGAATGCTCGCGCCGAGGTACTGCGTGCCCAGGGACGCAAGGTACGGGTCATCCCTGTGGGCGGCTCGACGCCGGTTGGCGTGCTGGGCTATGCCCACTGTGCGCGCGAAATAGCCGTGCAGGAGGACGCGCGCGGTGCACGATTCGATCGGGTCATCGTGCCGAATGGCAGCTCCGGCACGCATGCCGGGCTGGTCGCCGGGTTTGCGGGCATGGGGCGTGACCCCCGGACCGTCCGGGGCTACGCCGTGCTGGCGCCTGCCGGCAAAGCGCGCGAGACCACGCGTGATCTCGCGAACGCGGCGCTCGGGTTGCTAGGCATCGAAACGGCACTCACGATCGAGGACATCGAGGTGGATGGTACGCAACTGGGCGAAGGCTACGGCGTGACGACCGAAGCGATGGTCGATGCAGTGCGGATGATGGCATCGCAGGAGGGCGTGTTGCTCGATCCTGTTTATACGGGCAAGGCGTTTGCTGGCCTGTTGCAGGATCTGCGCAGTGGGGCGGTGAAGGATGGTGAGGATGTGTTGTTTGTGCTGACGGGAGGTACGCCGGGGTTGTACGCATACCGTGAGGCGTTTGGGTAACCGGGGATCGCGCGCGCGCGCTCCTACAGCAGCGCCGCACACCCCTGTAGGAGCGCGCTTGCGCGCGATGGACGTGCCTCAGGGCAACGTAACTCGCGCGATCAACCCACCGCCCTCGCGATTAGCCAGGCGGAGGTCGCCGCCGATCGAGCGTATCAACTGCACCGCGATCGCCAGGCCGAGACCGGCGCCGCCGGTATCCCGGCTGCGTGAACCTTCCAGGCGGTGGAAGGGCTGCATCACGTTGTCCAGCTCGGACTCTGGGATACCCGGGCCACGATCCGCGACCGTGATCGACAGGACGCCCTCGGTCGAACGACAGCTCGCCACCTCGGCGCCGCCACCGTACTTGATGGCGTTATCGATCAGGTTGGTCAGCACGCGGCGTAACGCACGCGGCCGCACCATCGCCACGCCCTTCGTCATCTCGCTGAGTGAAACCGGCCGCCCGACGTCCTGGTAATCGAACACGAGGCTTTCGATGAACGCCGCCGGGTCCATCTTCACCGGGGCTTCGTCGCCTCCGTGCGCGCTGCGCGCATACGCCACGCCTTCACGTACCAGATGCTCCATCTCTGCAAGATCACCCAACAAGCGCTCGTGCTCCGGCGCCTCGTCGAGGGATTCGACACGCAGCCGCATGCGCGTGATCGGCGTCTGCAAATCGTGCGAGATGGAAGCCAGGATGTGCAGCCGCTCCTTCAGGTAAAGGCCGATGCGATCCTGCATTGCGTTGAATGCCACGGCGGCCTGCGCCACTTCCGTCGGACCGTCGTCAGGCAGATGGCGCGGATCTGCTGTAGGCGACATGGCCTCTGCCGCCCGCGCGAGCTGCGCCAGCGGGCGCGTCGCAAAGCGCACGGCCAGCCAGGTGCAGGCGAGCAGGACGATCATCTGCAGGATGAAAACGAACGGCAGCCAGTCCGCCATAGCCGGCGGGTGCGGGTTCACTTCGAGCGTAAGCGGCGAGCCATCGCCCAGGGTCAGGTGCACCTGGTAGCGTTCTGGCTTCATGGACACCGTCTGCGCGCGTACCGCATAACCGGTGCCGACCTCGCGGGTGATCCGCTCGGTGACATCCCGCGAGCGCTCGGTGGCTAGCGGCTTACCCGTTTCACCGGGGCCCAGGATGAAATGGTAATTGTCGCGTGCCAGGCGCGGCAGCCAGCGCGCGCGCTCGGCGGCCGGCAGGCGATCAAGGATCGCCACCGAGGTGCCCACCTCGTGCTCGAGCGTGTTGAGCATCACGGTCGTGGCACTCTGGTAGCGCTCGTAAGCCAACAGGCCGAACGAAAGCCCGTGCGCCAGCAACAGGCCGGAAAACAGGATCAGCGAAAGCCGCGAAGCCATGCTCCGCGGCAACCACGCAACGGTACCGCGTGTCATGCGCCACCCTCGCCGACCGTTACCGGCATGCTGAACACATAACCTTCGCTGCGCACGGTCTTGATGTACGCCTGCTCCTTCGCATCATCCTGCAGGCGTTGCCGAAGGCGACTCACCTGGAGGTCGATGCTTCGATCGAACAGTTCCGCGTCGCGGCCCTGGGTCAGGTTGAGCAGCTGGTCGCGGGTGAGCACGCGCTGCGGATGGTCAAGGAAGACGCGAAGCAAGCGGTATTCAGCGCCGCTCAATGAGATCACCGTACCCTCTTCATCGAGAAGATGGCGTGCCGTGGTATCGAGGCGCCACTGGCCAAACGCAAGTATCTCGGTGGCTTCGGTGATGCGCAGGTTCGGCGGCAGCATGCGAGTACGCCGGATGACCGCCTTGATCCGCGCCAACAGCTCGCGCGGCGAGAACGGCTTGGTGAGGTAATCGTCCGCGCCCATTTCGAGGCCGACGATGCGGTCGGTTTCGTCATCGCGTGCGGTAAGCAGCAACACGGGAATGGCCTTGTGCTTGCCCGCACGCAGCGTGCGGCACAAGGCCAGCCCGTCCTCGCCCGGCATCATGATGTCGAGCACCACCAGGTCGAACGCGGAGGCATCCAGCTGGGCGAACATCTCGCGACCTTCCGCGGCCGACGTGGCGCGCAAGCCGTTCTTGCGGAGGTAATCGACGACGCCCGTGCGGATGCCGTGGTCGTCGTCGACGACGAGGATGTGATCGATGTGTTCCATGCCGTTGCCGTTATCGTTCAGAACTGGGTTTTCGCCTTACCTCAGCCCTTGCCAAGCAGCTGACGCACCTTCGCTTCCGTCGTGTCGTAGTTTCCCTCGCCAAAGTGCTGGTACACAACGTGGCCCTGCGGGTCGACCAGATAGAGCGCCGGCCAGAACTGGTTGTTCCATGCGTTCCAGGTGGCGTTCTGGTTGTCGATGGCCACGGGCCAGTCGATACCGAAGCGGTTGATCGCCGCCTTGACCGTCGCCGGGTCGCGCTCTTCGTCGTACTCCGGCGTATGGACGCCGACGACGACAAGCCCATCCTTTGCGTACTTGTCATACAGCTCCTTGGTGTGCGGCAGCACGTGTACGCAGTTGATGCATTCGTTCGTCCAGAACTCCACCAATACCACCTTGCCGCGCAGATCCTGCATATGCAGCGGTGGCGAGTTGAACCAGTGATCGATGCCAGTGAAGTCCGGCGCGGTGGCCGTGGCCGCCGGCGATGCGCCGCCATCGCGAGCAAGCGCGGAAAGTCCCGGCCAGGCGGTGGCCAGGCCGACGCCTAGCGCGAACACGGTAAGGACTCGGAAAAAGGCGTTCATGGTGACCTCGGTGCGGGTGGGTATGGCTTGCATTAAAGGCCCGCCGTTTGTCCCGGGGATGTCCCCCAAGGCCGGCTTTTGTATCGAAACGTACAAACCGCCCCGCTTTGTATCGAAACGTATCCAGGCCGTCGCAGGACACATTGCGATGCGTTTTGACCCGGATCGCGACACAAGCCGGATACGCCCGGACGTTTTCATGTGCATCACCGGCTGAGACCAGCCACCCACTGCACAAGGACACGACCATGAGCCAGATCGATACCGTTCTGTACACCGGCAAGACCCGCACCACCGGCGGCCGCGAAGGCCACGCCAGCAGCGCCGATGGCGCCCTGGACATCAAGCTCACCCCGCCAGGCGACCATGGTGGCGGCACGAACCCCGAGCAGCTGTTCGCTGCCGGCTGGTCGGCCTGCTTCATCGGCGCCATGGGCAAAGCTGCCGCTGAAAGCAAGATCCGGCTGCCTCAGGACACTGCCGTGAATGCGGAAGTCGATCTTGGTACCGGCGAGGGCGGCTACTTCCTGCAGGCCCGCCTCAACGTGAGCCTGCCGGGTATCGACGCCGACACCGCCCAGGCCCTCGTCGAGGCCGCGCACCGCACCTGCCCTTACTCAAAGGCGACCCGCGGAAACATCGACGTCGAAATCAACCTCGTCTGATCCCTCTACCGATCCCAAAACCGTAAGGAAGCCCACCATGAACCGCAAGTACAGCACCCTCGCCGCCACCCTCGCCCTCGGTCTCGCCGCGATCGCTGGCGCCGCACACGCCGATGAAGCCAAGAAGCCGATGGAAAAATGCTACGGCGTGGCGAAGGCCGGCCAGAACGATTGCGCCGCCGGCGCTGGCACGAGTTGCGCCGGTACCTCGAAGACCGACTACCAGGGCAATGCCTGGAAGCTCGTCGACAAGGGCACCTGCGTCACGATCAAGACCCCGAAGGGCGCCGGCACCCTTGAGGCGAAGGCGTGAGTGCCTTCGTCCCCGCTGTCCGCAAGGCACCCGCGGCGACAGGCTTGCTGTCGCGGGTGATCCCGGAACGTGCGCTGCTCCTCGTAGCGCGCCTTGGGATCGCAGCGGTGTTCTTCCAGTCTGGACGCACCAAGGTCGAAGGGTTTCTCACCCTCAAGGACTCCACCTACGACCTGTTCGCTTCGGAGTACGCCCTTCCGCTGATCCCCTCGAACGCTGCCGCGCATCTCGCTACCTACGCGGAACACCTGTTTCCCGTGCTGCTGGTGCTCGGTCTGTTCACCCGCTTCTCCGCTCTTTCGCTCCTCGCGATGACCACGGTGATCGAGGTATTCGTCTACCCCGATGCGTGGCCCACGCACCTTTCCTGGGCGGGGCTGTTGCTCCCCCTCGTCGCCCGCGGCGGTGGCAGCTGGTCGCTCGACCACTTCCTCTTTCCACCGCGCCGCTGATCCACCCCAACCCACCACCGCAGGCTTACCCACATGCGTAAGAGCATTCTTTTCGCGCTGACCGCGCTCGCCCTCGGCACCGGTTCAACCGCCTTCGCCGCCGATGCCGCGACTCCCACGCCGACCGGCATCAAGAACATCGTGATCGTGCCAGGCGCCTTCGTCGATGGCTCCGGCTGGCGTGTCGTCCACGACATCCTGATCCACAAGGGCTACCACGTGAGCGTGGTCCAGCCACGCATCGAAACGCTGGCCGATGATGTCGACCAGACCCGCGAGCAGATCCGTAAGCAGGATGGCCCCGTCGTACTCGTCGGCCACAGCTATGGCGGCGCCGTGATCACCCAGGCCGGTGCCCGCGACAAGGTCGCCGCGCTGGTCTACGTCTCGGCACTCGTGCCGGAGGTCGGTGAAAGCGTCTCGCAGCTGGTTGGCTCAATGCCTGCACCGAGCAACGACATCGAAGCCACCCGCGATGACCACCTGTTCTTCAGCGAGGCGAAGTTCGGCACGGATTTCGCCGGCGACCTGACCAAGAACCGCACCGACTTCATGGCGGCCTCGCAGGTACCTGCCGCCAAGGCGGCGTTCAACGCGACCCTGCCGAACGCGGCATGGCACACCAAGCCGGTCTGGGCCGTCGTCAGCACCCAGGACCATGCGCTCAGCCCTGATCTCCAGCGCTGGATGTACAAGCGCGCCCATGCCCACGTGACCGAAATCGAGGGCAGCCACGTCACCTATATCTCGCAGCCGGAGAAGGTCGCGGCCGTCATCGAAGAAGCCGCCCGCGACGCGAAGTAAGCAACCCACCTACCCAGAAGGAAAGACCCCATGAACACCATCGCTACCGTTACCCGTTCCCGCTCGACCTTCGCCGGCGCCGCCGCCCTGGTCGCCATTGCCATCGCCCAGTTCGCCTCGCCGGTGCATGCCGCCGACAAACCCGCCGCCGCCAAGGAAGAGCTCTCACGCTGCTACGGCGTGAACACCTGCAAGGGCACCAGCCTTTGCGCTACTGCGAAGAACGACTGCAAGGGCCTGAACACCTGCAAGGGCCAGGGCGTGGTCGTGAAGCTGCCCAGCGAATGCAAGGCCGCCGGCGGCACCCTGACCGAGCCGCAGTAACGAGCCCCATGTAGGAGCGCGCTTGCGCGCGATCCCAGGTTACCGCAACCCCATCGCGCGCAAGCGCGCTCCTACAGGAGCTTTGTAGTGTCCACGTCTCTTCCCACCTTCTCTGGCTACGGCCTTGGCCTGCGCAAGGAGCACTACCGTGACTTCCTCGGGGGCAACGTTCCTGTCGATTTCGTCGAGGTAATCTCCGAAAATTTCATGGTCGATGGTGGCCAGCCGCGTGACATCCTGCGGCGCATCCGCGAGAAGCATCCCGTCGCGATGCACGGTGTGTCGATGTCGATTGGCTCGTCGGATGGACTGGATCGCGCCTACCTACGCCGCCTGCGTGCCCTTGCGGATGAGATCGAGCCCTTGTTTGTTTCGGACCACCTTAGCTGGTCGCGCGTCGCCGGCTTCTCCTCTTACGACCTCCTGCCTGTGCCGTATACGACCGAAGCGCTCGAGATGGTCTGCCGCAACATCGACATGGCCCAGGAAGCGCTAGGGCGGCCCATGCTGTTCGAGAACCCATCGAGCTACGTGGCGTTTGAAGGTGCCGAGATGGCTGAGTGGGAATTTATGGGTGGCATGGCGAAGCGTACGGGCTGCGGCCTGCTACTCGATGTGAACAACGTCTATGTCAGCGCGCATAACCACGGCTTCGATGCGCATGCGTTTCTTTGTGGTATCCCGGCCGCGCACGTCCGCCAGATTCACCTGGCGGGTCATACCGAAGGCCCGGGTCTCCTGATCGATACCCACGACCAACCTGTATGCGACGACGTATGGTCGCTGTACGCCACCGCGCGTTCCCTGCTCGGCGATGTCGCCACGATGATCGAGCGCGACGATTCGATCCCGCCCCTGCCGGAGCTTCTCGCCGAACTGGATCTGGCTCGTACGATCGGCCGGCACGAAGATTTGCGTCGGGAGGCGGCATGAACCTCGCCGCGTTGCAATCACGCTTCCGCGATTGGCTGGTGACCGGTGATGAAGCGGATGCCGCCGCGTTTGGCGCTACCGCCTCCGCCGGCTTGAACGTCTACCAGAACAACTACCGGGTGCAGCTCATGGGCTGCCTCGAAGTGAGCTACCCACTGCTGCGTCGCTTCATTGGCGAGGAAGCCTTCCGCGTGGCGGCCGTTACCCACATCGATGGGAAGCCGCCACGCGGCTGGACGCTCGACCACTACGGCGCCGACTTCGCCGACACCTTGCGCTCGCTGTATCCGCATAACCCGGATCTGGATGAACTTGCATGGATTGAATGGATGCTCAGCGAGGCGTTCGTGGCGGCAAATGCGGTAGCGATGCCGCCCGAAGCCCTTGCAGGGGTCGACTGGGATACCGCGCAGCTCGTGCTCGCGCCCAGCGTTCGCGTACGCCACGCGGTGACCAACGCGGATGACGCGTGGATGGCATTGCGAGACGAAGTCAGCGGCGTGGAAAGCGAGATGCTTCCCGCTGCCGCGGGCCTGGTCATCTGGCGCCGCGACCATGTCTCGCGGCTGCGCCGGGCCGACGCCATTGAAGTCACGGCCCTGCAGTCCCTGGCGCAAGACGGAGGTTTTGGCGCGCTATGCGACACCCTGGTCGGCCTGCTCGGTGAAGAGGCCGGGATCCAGCGCGCGGGGCAATGGCTAGCTGAGTGGCTGGATGCCGGGGTCATCGTGGGCGTAGCGCATTAAGCAAAGCACGCGCCGCATCAGATCCCAGTTCGAAGAAGCCTTGATGCAGTACGCACGCCTTCCATGATGGGCTCATGCACCTGATGGGGAAAATCCTTTGGGATGCTGTGCGATACATCGTTCAATGCGTGATCCGTCATGGCGACAAGGTCGTGGATAATGGATCGCGCGCGCTCTTCGCCAAGGCCGCACGCATGCGCGGTAGATAGCCAATGCCGGGGAAGAATGCGCTTCCACAGGTAGTGCCGGTTGGACCCTATCGCCGCCATCGCCATTTTTACTTTTTCGGGGGCCCACTTTCCCGCCCCCTTCCCCATGACAGGGTAAGCCGATAGGACATCGTAGATCGGCGTCAGGTGAAAGCGACCGGTCCGGCCAAGGGAAAGACTGAAGTTCTTTGCGTGCCCGTCGGGCGCGCAAAGCATCCAGAAGACGACCTGGGTTCGGAAAAAGGCATCCCGGTCCATCGCCGGATTCGTCGAGCCTACGAGCAAACGCATGATGTCGCGAATGCCCGGACCACCATCGGCTTCATACTTGAGTGATGGAGGTATTCCCAAGGCCTGGCACATGTCTTCCTGCGGTAGACGGAGCCAATGGGACTGGTCGCCGGCCATCTGGCGGTCGAACCGCTCAACGATCAACGCCTTCTGATGGCCGAAGAACCCCAGTTCACATGTAGCAACGTTCAGTCCTAAGGCGGCGGCGATTTGTGCGCTGAGCCACTCGTTTTCGCAGGATGTAGCGAAGTCCGCCTGAAACGGCCCGACGCGACCCATCGGCAATTTGAAAATGTGCGTCGTGGGTGTCGATCCGTGCGGAAGGTACCAGCGGTTTTCGTGGCGAAGCAGCGCCGTCTTCTCCTGAGCGCCCGCAAGCGATATGCGAAAGTCGCCCGCTTCACCTCCCTGATCGACGACAGCGACGTCGCGAAGGATGGCCTCTACACCGCCATCGGAAAGCAACTCGCCCTCTATCCGGTCAAAGCCATCGGGGGCTTCGTCATCGGGCATGAGTTGCACGGCGCCCACGCAATCCCGCCCGATTTCAGCGAGCAGATCAAAGGCGCGCCCGGAAGCGGCGCGGTATCGGGTCTGGATCCGCTGCCGGATCAACCGACTATCAGGAAGCAGGTTGTCGAAGAAGGATTCGACGACTGGCCCGCGGAGCGTGTTCTCGCGTGTAAATGGGAGCGACAACGACAGCGGGCGGGATAATTCGGATTGTCGCCAGCTGTCGCGATACCTGAGCGCCTGGGTCCCGTCGCTCTCCAGCGTCCAGTCGCCGACCGGCTGACCGTTCATCCAGATGGCGAGTTGTCGACGGGTCCGGCTACGTGCCACCGGTCACCACTCCGACCCGGAGTCGTGCGATTCACGCGGCTCAAGCACGAGCTGGAGATCTAGTGCCGCCAGGAGCTTGAGCAGCGAATCGATCGTGCTTTTTTCGGGAGCGGACTCTAGCGCCGAAATAGTCTTTGGAAGAAGACCTACATTTGCCCCCGCCTGGGCCTGGGTGAGCCCCAAGCGGGAACGGCGTTCCCGCAGGGCCGCTGCGAGCTGGCTGGCGATCGTGATGGATTGCGGGGTCATCGGCATATACCTTGAAGGGTATAAGTCGAAACTATCCCCTGTAGGGTATAAATGTCAAATATACCCTGCAGGGTAAATTTGGCTATTTACGAGGCCTCTTAGCGGCCGGGCACGGCGACTACCGCTGCGCCAGAGTCAATAAATAACTCACCATTCGGCTGCAACCCCACCTGCCGCTTAGGCCGACGGGGGAAAGGGGTTACGTTGCCAGCGCCCTTGGTCCGGGCGAGAAGCTCGTGGAGGAAATCCACCACTTCCTGGCCCCGGCCATGGAAGGCCAGTTCCACGGGGCGGCCGCCCAACGCGTGGATGTGGGTTTCGAAGAACCAGGTCCATACCTGGGCGCGGTCGGGCTCGATGAGCTCGGCCAGCGTGACGATCCGTCGAACAATTCCGTAATGCATGGCGGGAGGGAACGCCCTATGGGGGAGCCTGCATGGTCTGGGCCGCCACATTGCCAGAACATTGCCGCCACGGGGAGCCCCCCGAGGTAGGATTTACCTGCCATTGGGCGTGGGTGGGCAATGCGGATACTCCTGGTTGAAGACGAAACCGAGCTGGCGGATGCCCTGCGCACCGCGCTCGAGCGGCATGGGCTGGTGATCGATGTGGCCCCCACCCTGCTCCAGGGAAGCGAGGCCGTGCGGCAATGTGTGCACGACCTGGTCATCCTGGATCGCCAGTTACCCGACGGCGATGGGGTCTCCCTCATCCGCAGGGCTCGCGAATGCCTGCCGGGCGTCCCGGTCATCGTGTTGACCGCGCGGGGCTCGTTGGCCGATCGCGTGGCCGGGCTCGACCTCGGTGCCGACGATTACCTGGTAAAACCGTTCGCCGTGGAAGAACTGCTCGCACGGATCCGCGCGGTCTCTCGCCGGCAATCCCCGCGCGATGTCCCCCGCGCGACGGTAGCGAACCTGTCGTTCGACTTCGGCGCACACGAGGCCGCCGTCGGCTCGACACCCCTGCGCCTGCCGCGGCGGCAACTGCTCGTCCTCGAGGCGCTATGCCTGCGCCACGGCCGCACGGTGTCGCGCAACGACCTGCTCGAAGCGGTGTACGACTTCGACGACGAGATCCAGTCGAACGCACTGGACGCCCACATTTCGAAGCTGCGCCGCTCACTCGAGGATGCCGGCGCGGATGTCGATATCCACGTCATCCGCGGCGTCGGTTACCTGTTACGGAGCAAGGTGCATGGCAAGGCGCGGTAGATCACTGGCTTGGCAGCTCACGCTGCGTATCGTGCTACCGCAAGGCCTGATCATGATGGCGGGCTTCCTGGTCCTGGGCTACCAGATTCACCACGATAGCGTGTCGTACGTGGAGCCGAACCTGGTGGATGAAGTACAGGCTTCACTGGTGCCCGCGTCCGACGGCGGCATCGCGCTCGCGCCAACGGAGTACCTGCGCAAGGCCCTTAACAAGCATCCCGACCTGTGGATCGTGGCTCGTGATGAGGCGGGCCACAGCTACATGCACGGCACGCCGCCGGCCAGCCTGGCGCCCCTGATCGACCGCCTGCCGCACCTCGCCACGTCCGATATCCACGGCTCCAGCGCACCGTATACAGATACCGCCGCAACCCGCCTCGTGGAATGGAAGTTCCGCAGGGTGCATTTCATGGTCGGCGGCGCCGCGACCGCCAGCGCCGGCGGCCTCGCCACCATGGTCGCGGATTACCTTACCTGGCGCCTGCTGCTGCCAACCGTGCTGGCGACGCTGATCATCGTCCCGATCATCGTGCGCCGGTCCATGAAGAGCGTACGCGAAGTTGCCCGCCATGCCGATGCGATTGACGTGGAGAAGCGCGGCGCACGGCTCGCCGACCAGATCGTGCCGCATGAGATCCAGCCGCTGGTGCGCGGGTTCAATGCAGCGCTTAGTCGCGTCAGTGAAGGCTACGATGTGCGCGATCGATTTCTCGCCAGCGCGGCACACGAACTGCGCGCGCCGATCGCGATTCTCCGCGCACGCATTGACGCGATGGACCCCAGCCCGGAACGCACGCGCTTGCTCGGCGACACCGCGCGTCTTTGGAACATCGCTGAACAGCTGCTCGACCTGCAGCGTTTTAACGGCGATGCGGCGGCCCTGCAGCGCCTCGACCTTGTCGCGGTCACTTCATCAGCGGTCGCGGATATCGCGCCACTGACCCTGGAATCGGGTAACGACATCGAGTTCGATGCGCCGAAAAATCCGGTATGGATCCACGGCGACGCGCTCTCACTATCGCGCGTGATCATGAACCTCGTGCAGAACGCCATGGTGCACGCCGAGGGTCAAGGTACGATCAGCGTGGCGGTCAACGCCGACGGGCACCTGACGGTGAGCGACCACGGTGGTGGCGTACCGCCTGAAGAACGCGACCGGATCTTCGAACCCTTCTATCGCACCCGCCCCAGCAGCAACGGCACGGGCTTGGGCCTCCACCTGGCACGACAGGTCGTGGAGCGCCACAGCGGGAGCATCGACGTGACCGATGCCGAGCATGGCGGGGCGTGCTTTCGCGTGCGGCTGCCCCTGGCACCGGCTTGATCCCGTCAGGGCCGCCAGCGGGCGATATGGCGTAGCGCCGCTTCGCGAGCGGCATCGAGCGGCTCGGGCCGTGTCACGGCCGACAAGGCCTCGCGCGGCTTCTGCCTGAGGAAGTAAGCGACACGCTCGGCATTGGCGCCGGAAGGGTGTGGAAGCCCCGCCACGATCCGGTCAGCGTCAAGCCGGCCGCTGGCGACCATGCGATCGCAGGCGAACTGCGCCGTGGCGCCAAGTGGGATGAACAGCGCATGCGCCAGCGCGGCGCACTCCGTGGCAAAGTAGGTGTCGATCTGGTCAAGCAGCAACGCGCTTCTCGCGACGCCGCCGCCGTTGTAGTTCTTCCCACCGGCGAAAACGGGATAGCGGAGCGTCGCGGAGAACTGCACGAGATCCGTCCGCGTGGTCCACAGCTCTGCTGTTGATGCGATGCCGAGTCGTTCGGCGACGCCGAGAAAATCCAGCATGCGCACGAGGTGGCTGCGGATCGGACCGGACCAGCTGGCAGCGCTCTTGGCCGCGGCGGCCGCAGTATCCGCACCGTGGCCGGCCAATAGTTCGGCTCGCGCAGTCTCCAGCGCCACGAGTGCCTGATAGCGGCCAGGCGAGAGCCCGACCAGCACGAGCGGGGCTGCTGCGTTCAGATAGTCGAAGGGCGCGTAATACACCGCATACTTCGCGTCGGCCACCATCCGCAACACATCCGGCAAAGGCTGATGCGCAGGAAAATCCAGCGCGGCATCCCGCAGGACGCCTTCGTAACGATGGAACAACGTCAGGGAACCGCTGGTCATGTGACGTGATTCGTGCAGCTACCAGACTTCCACTTCATAGATCCGCGTGGCGGGATCATCGGTCTGCGTTGGCTTCGTCACGTCGAGCTCCACGTAGCGGGCCTTCACGGGCGCAATGCGGTGCTCGGTGACACTCGCGGTATTCGCCGTCACCTCGACCACAGACGTCCAGTCCTTGCCGTCCGATGACACGCGCACGGTGAACGCCCGTGTGTTCATCTCTGCGGGCTCGTCGCCTGCACCGGCATGTTTGATCGTGAAGCCCGACACCTGCTCCACCTTCCCGAGGTCGATGCGAAGCCAGCTCGGGGCCTCCTTCGTGCAGAACTTATCCTGCGTCTTGCTGGCCAGCTTGCCGTTCACCGCCTTCACCGCTTCCTCGCCCGGTTTGCAGATGGGCGACCCGGTGACGGCCTTGCCCAGCGCGAGATCGACGTGCGCCGCATGGGATGCCATGGGCGTGGCGAGCAGGCTGGCAACGACGAGGCATGCGAATGCCTTCATGAACGAACTCCTTGAACGGTTTGCGACGGGGGCGGCCGATGCGGCTCCATCGCCGCCAGCTCCTGTTTGGCGACTTTCGCCGTCTTGTGCTGTCCGTCGTGGCTCCAGCCTGGCGGCATCACGAGATACATGAACTTATTGCGCAGGCCGGGTGCGTGCCATACATCCTTGCCGAGCAGGTAGAACTCACCCAGGTATGCATCGGTCACGCTGTACGGTTTCATCGGGCGAGTAATGCCGTATTCGATCGTCACGTCATCACGTTCTTCGATGTACGTGCCGAACACACGATCCCAGATCGGCAGCAGGTTGCAGAAATTGGTGTCCATGTACACCACGTTGCGCGCGTGGTGCACGCGGTGGTGCGAGGGGGTGAGGATGATGCTGTTCAGCGCGCCGAGCCTACCGTTCTTCAGCACGCCTTCGCCAACGTGGATGAAACTGCCCCAGAAGCCATCGATGATCATGATCAGCACGAGTAGCGGCGGGCTCACGCCAAGCACCATGCAGATGCTGGTGCGCACGAAGTCGGCGTACGCCGCCTCCAGGAAAATGTGCGAGTAGTTCACGCTCATGTTCATCGCCACGGGGGCGTGGTGCGTGGAATGCAGGCACCACAGGATCCGCACCTTGTGCGCGAAGAAGTGATAGACGAAATGGGAAAGCTCCCAGGCGACATAGCCGTACAGCACGCCGTACCACGTCAGGCCTGCCTGGAAGAGCGCGAAGCGCTGGAACAGGCCGATGCATAGCCCGACCACCGCAATGGTGATGAAGCTGCCGATGAACCGGTTGAGCACCATGACCAGGAGGGGCACCTGGTAGTGCTCGCGGCGGAAGGTTTTCTGGGCGACGCTACGCAGCAACTCGAAGACAAGCAGGAGGGGAAGGATCGGACCAAGCGCGGCGCCGAACCCATCCACCGTCAGCAGTGCGCCGTAGTCGCCTTTGGCGATCAGCTCAAGCAGCGGGCCGAGCCCGAAGAAATCAAGCACCTGGCCATGTAGCCATCCGATCACGTCCATCGCTGGCACCGCACCCCCCATGTGGCTGGATACCCGGTTTAACACGATCTAATAGGTGCAGCAAGACGCACCGCCGTGCATGATGCCTAGCTCTTCCGTACGATACGGAAAAAACGGGATCAGGGATGACCAGTCGGAAACGCACGGCACGGCCAGTCGGCCGCGCATCGCTCTACGCCACGCAGCACCCGCTGCTGTTCCTGGCTTTGACACCGGCCATCGTCTGCATTCTGATCGCTCTCGTCCCTGCCGCCCTCCTTGGCTTGCTCATCATCCTTCCAGGGCTTTCCGGGATAGCCGGGCTGATCGGCATAACCATGGCGTGGCTCGGCCTGGCAGCACCAGGCCTCATTGAGCGGCGCGGTGGAACGATTGTTTTTCTCCTGGCCGCCTCGATGCCGGCGATACTCTACGGCCTGTCCATCCTGTTGATCGATACCAGGGGAGTACCGAACCACGCGGTGGATCCGATGATGGCGGCAGGACCTGCATCGATGGCATTCGCGGTACTGGCCGTCTTCTTCGTCGCTGGCGTGATCGCGTGGGACTCGGAGGCGGCTACGGCGCACGCGGCCTACGCTCGGCGCTGGAAGATCCTCGGCATCCTCGTGGTGCTCCTTACGCTACCGCTGCCCGTGGGAGGCCTTCTGATGGCCGGTGGTTTCGGAAACACCATCCGGCAAGTACAAGGCGCGCAGGCCGAAGCACTATCGCAGCGGGCCATGTTGGCGGCCGATGCCTACCGATCAGCACATGGAGGCGCCTTCCCGGTCGACAATCTGAGTGCTGGACTTCCAGCGCCGGCGGAGATGCACGATACCTACGTCGCCTCGGTAACGCTCGCCAACGGAGAAATCAGGCTGGTGTACCGCGATAACGCCATGGCACGTGCCTTTGGCGCGGGGGCCGATGACGTCAGCCTCGTTTTCAGATCGGTCGCGGGCGGTGGCTCGGGCTGGTCGTGCCTGATGAACGGTTATCGCCTGGAGAACGACCTACCCCTGGGGATTCACGGGCGTTGCCGGTCGGGCTGAGGGGAAAGTTTCCTGGAGCGTTGCGCTCAACGGGGTCGAAAGCCCAATGGTGTCGCACGGGTCGATCGATCAGCCCGTGGCGAGCTCCTTCTCGATGAAGTCCGCAAATGCGCGGGCTTTGGCACTCACCTTGCGCCCGGACGGGAACACCGCCCACAAGGAAACGGGCGGCAGCTGCCATTCCGTGAGCACCTGGCGCACCTCGCCTGAGGCAAGCTCCGGCGCGAACATCCAGGTAGAGCCTACGGCCAGACCCATGCCTGCGAAAACGGCCTCGCGAACCCCTTCCGCCGCCGTAAAACGGACGCGCCCTTTTAGCGCAACCGTCTCGCTTTCGCCCGCGCCCCGAGTGAAGGTCCATGTGATACCACCGCCGCGACGGTCGTATATCACGGCTTCATGCGAAGCCAGTTCCGTTGGCGTCGTTGGCTCTCCAAACTTTGCAAGGTAGTCCGGCGCGCCCACTACCACGCGCTTGCTCTCGCCGATCTTCCTGGCGGTGAGCGCCGAATCTGCCAGATCGCCCATCCGGAATGCGACGTCGATTCCCGTCTCCACCAGATCCAGATTGCGATCATCGAGAAATGCTTCGATATCAAGCTCGGGGTGCATGGCCAGGAACGTTGAAAGACGTGGCACGACGTGAAGTCGTGAGAACGTCACCGCCGCACATATCCGCAATCGGCCGGTGAAGGCGGTACCTGATCCTCTTGCTGCCAGGTCTGCCTCTTCAGAGTACTCAAGCGCGCGCTTCGCGTGCTCGTAAAACCTCTCCCCTGCTTCGGTTGGCTTGAGCCCCTGCGTCGTGCGCAAGAGCAGCTTTACGGCGACGTGATCCTCGAGCTGGGCAATCAGCTTCGATACCGCAGGCTGGCCGACCCTTAGCTGGCGCGCAGCATCAGTGAATGATCCTGTGTCTACAACGCGTACGAACGCGTCCATGGCAGCTAATCGATTCATGTGCATTCCAAACAGGAATAAGGACTATGCGATCGCGGCGGGTTTTGGGTCAAGCGATCAGCCTCTATCTTTCCCCTCGAAGCAGAATACTTCACGCCAAAAGGGTTGAATGAAATGAGTATGAAATTGAACGGCAAGATCGCGGTCGTGACCGGTGGCAGTGCCGGCATCGGGCTCGGCATCGCCAAGGCATTCGCCAACGAGGGTGCGCAGGTATATATCACCGGCCGTCGCCAGGCTGAACTCGATGCCGCTGCCCGTGAGATCGGCAATGGCGCTATCGGCGTGCAGGCCGATGCGTCGCGCCTGGATGATATGGATCGTCTGTATGAGACTGTGGCGAACACAAGCGGTCGGATCGACGTGCTCGTACTCAACGCTGGCTTCTATGAATTCATGAAGTTCGGCGAGATCACCGAGGAACACTTCGACAAGACTTACAACACGAATGTCAAAGGCCTGCTCTTCGCGTTCCAGAAGGCATTGCCACTGCTAAAGCCGGGCGCCTCCGTCATCTTCACGGGCTCCATCGCGGGCTCCATCGGCATCCCGACCATGTCCGTCTACTCATCCACCAAGGCGGCGATTCGCAATCTCGCCCGCGGCTGGATGCTCGACACGAGCGAGCTTGGAATCCGCATCAACGTTCTGAGTCCCGGACATACAATGACACCCGGACTTGCCGGGCTCTTGCCGGAAGAAGCACACGCCGGCCTCATCAAGACCATTCCGGCTGGCCGACTGGGTACGCCAGACGACCTGGGTAAGGCGGCGGTCTTTCTTGCGTCGGACGACAGCTCCTACATCACGGGCATCGAGCTCGACGTGGATGGCGGTGTATCGCAATACTGACGTTCGTGGAGAGCACGGTGCCGCAGGCGCACGTTGCGTACGATGATCAGGCGCCACTCAAACCAGCCTTAGGGCTGGTTTATTTCATTCTATTGAGCGGATAGCCGTTTGTTATGTTGAATCCCCACTGGCTACGGTCCTTCACAGCGTTGGTGGAGCAACGCAGCTTCACGCGCGCCGCCCGGCACGTGGGTCTGACCCAGGCAGCCGTGAGCCAGCATATACGGTACCTGGAGGAACAGTTCGGCGCATTGCTGATCCGTCGCGTCCGGTCGCTCGAACTGACGCCGGCTGGTGCAGCTCTTTTGGATTATTGCAACGAGATAGACGAAGCGGATAAACGCTTGCGGTCAAAGGTGTCCGATGCCGAGGCCGATAAAGGTGTCGTCAGCTTGATTACCCCCGAAAGTGTAGGCCTTGCGCTGTATCCACTGCTACTGACCTTGCAGCAGGAGCATCGCGGGTTGATCGTCTGCCATCGGTTCGCCACCGATAGCGATGTCCTGGACGCAGTGCTGCGCAAGCAATACGAACTGGGCGTCGTGAGTTTCGAGCCGGACGACGCTCGTCTCGCATCCGAACCTCTCGCCGATGAACCGCTGGAGCTCGTGGTGCCGGCAGGTATCGACGTGCAGAACTGGAGTGATCTGGAGCGACTCGGCTTCATCGACCATCCCGACGGCGTGGCGATGGCCCCCCGCCTTCTCGCACAACGCTTTCCCGGCAATCCCGGCGTACGCACCGTGCCGCAACGAGGCTTCCATAGCGAAATTGCACTGGTTCTGGAGCCGGTCGCACGCGGCCTGGGCTTCACGGTACTTCCGCGGCATGCGCGCCAGGCGTTCGCCCGCGCCGATGCGATCAGGATCGTGGATTGCGGTACACCAGTGGTCGAAACCCTACGGCTTATTCACCGGGCCGAATGGCCTCTTACCGCACGCGCATCATGGGTGGTGAGCCAGTTACGAAAGCGGCCGCCGTTCACCCGGGGCTCGGTTGTCGTTGGCTCTGGGTGAGCAAATCGTGGCCGTTACACGGCGAAGAATGGTGCGCCCGGAGGGATTCGAACCCCCGACCAATGGCTTCGGAAGCCACTACTCTATCCGGCTGAGCTACGGGCGCGTATCTGAGCGGACCGGCATTGTAGCGGCAATAGCGCCCGCAGGCCTAGCCTCGGTATCAGGCCCTTGCCGCGGCCGGCTCTGCGCCCGCCGCCACGGCGCGCAGCGCCTCCCGGTAGCGGCGGCTGCAGGGCAATACGGTGCCATCGGCCATGTGCAGGCGAGCCTCACCCGCATCGAGCGGCTCGATGGACGTCACCTGGGCGAGCTGCACCACATAGCTGCGGTGGGCACGGACGAAGATCGCGGGATCTAGCCTGGCTTCCAGCGCCGCCAGCGTGCTGCGCAGCGGGTACTCACGACCACGGACCCGCAGGTTCACGTAGTTTCCCGATGCCTGCGCCCATTCGATATCCGATGTAGCCACCAGGAAATCACGGCCGAGCTTGCGGACCAGGAAACGCTCCGGCCGGTCGACCGGTTCCACCGGGGCAGCTTCGTCATCCGGCTCAGCAAGCAGGCTGGCCTCGCCCTTGATCTGCCGGCCAAACCAACCGACAGCGTGGCAGAGCACCACGATGTAGAAGAACGTGCGGACGTCCTTGAGGTATTCGTAGACGAATTGCAGACGCAAGCTACCCGGATCGTAGCTGTCGCCACCGAGCGAATAACCCGCGAGCCGCAGCAGGTCCATGCCCGTGATATGCAACACGCACCAGACCACGCTGCCCACGAGGTAGTACGGCAGGTAGCGTCGCCAGGTATCGGTGTGCAAAGGCCAGCGATCGCATGCGATGAGCAGGAACGGCAGGAGCAGCAACGAGGCGACCGGGCTGCTGACTTCGTTGAGGATGATGTGCCAGGTGGTATAGGGGACGTTGTAACGCTCAGCGTCGATTCGCGAGGTAAGCACGTTGCCGATGGCTGCTACGCCGAAAATAACGACCCACAAGAGGAACATCAGCCACCGACGGCGGCGCTGGGCGGTATCGAGTTGCTGGCCTGGTGCGGTGGGCGTCGTGTCCATGGCTGACAGTGTATGCCGGGATGCGGCGGAGCGCGCTCGCGCGCGATCCCCGGTGCAAAGCCAAAAAAAGGGCCCCTTGCAGGGCCCTTTTCGCTTACTTCGCCTTGTACAGCTGGGTGAGCCAATCCGGCTTACTGGTGTCCCGCTCCAGGTGCGGGTACTTCAGGCCATCGTGGTATTCGATCTTCACTGTCTTGTAGGTGTCGAAGTTCTTCACCAGCAGTTCGATCGGAGCCGAGGTGCCCTTGGCGGCGGTCACGGCATCCTTCAGCGTATCGCCGTCGAATTCCTTGCCGTTCACGGCGACCACATGCATGCCCGGCGACAGGCCTGCATTGAAGGCCGGACTGTCCCAGCGGACGTCGGAGATATCGCCCTTCGACGACACGCCAAAGCCTGCCGAGTAGGTCAGGTCGGTGAAGTGGCGGCGGGCTTCGAACGCCTTGACGGCTTCGGACGGCTTGTCGTTGTAAACCAGCTTCCAACCGCCGCGCTCGATGCCTTCGAGGTCGCCCTTGTGGCCATCGACGCGGTCGCGCAGGTACTTCGCCCAATCGTACGGCGCGATGGTATTCAGCGTCGAAGCGACTTCTTCGAAGGTGTACGGGTTGACCTTCCAGTCGCCGTCCTTCATGCCGAAGAAGGCCTTGGCGAAATCATCCAGCGAACGCTTGTTCTTGGTGAGTTCGCGCAGCTTGGTATCCACGTCCAGCCAGATCATCTGGCCGCCCGAATAGTAATCTTCGCTCATCTGGTAGTTGCGGTACGAGAGCGGGCGACGCTGGGCGATGGTCGGATCGTTGGTGGTGTCCTGGATGTTGCGCCAGGACAGGCCCGGACGGCCCTTGTCGTAGGTGGCGGCGACCATGGCGAGCAGATCGCGCGCCTGATCCTGCGAGACCAGGCCCGAACGCGCGGCGACCACGTTGCCCCAGAACTGGGTCTGGCCTTCGTACACCCACAGCAGGCTATCGCCCATCGGGACGTTGAAGCTCGCCGTGGCGAGGTCGGCACCGCGGCGATACTTGCCATCCCACGAGTGGTTGTATTCGTGTGCCAGCAGGTCACGACCCAGCCAGCTCTTGTCCCACTCGGTGAAGTAGTTGGGCGACGCGCTGTTTTCCGACGAGCGGTGATGCTCGAGGCCGATACCGCCGAGCTTTTCGGTCAGGGCCAGCAGGAAGTCGTAGTGGTTGTAGTGGCGCGCGCCATACAGCTTGTCCATCTGCTTGACGAGGTTGCGGTGGATCTCAAGCGCTTCCGGCTTGATTTCCAGCGACTTCGCGCTATCAGCGATGATGTTCAGGTGCACCGGCGAGCGGCCGTTCGGATCGAGGTCGACGCGCTTGAAGTAGCGGCCGGCGAAGATCGGCGAATCGACCAGGTCGTCGAAGTTGATGTTCTTGAAGGTGACGGTGTCGCCATCCTTGCTGGCCTGTTCCAGCGCGGTGCCGAACTGGAAGCCCGACGGCAGCTTCACCGAGGCCTCGAACTGAACCTGGTCGGCACGGTAGCCGGCCGGGTACAGAGCTACCTGGTTCCACTCGACGTTGACCATGTCCGGGGTCATGACGATGCGGCCCTGGCGGGTGTCCTGCGGGGTCAGGGTCTGGAATTCCAGATCGACCGAGGTCGCGCCCGCCGGCACGTCGACGTGGAAGGCGTAGACGTTGAACTCGTCACGGGTCCACTCGATACGCTGGCCGTTCGCCTTGACGACAAGGCCGGCGAACTGGTCGATCGGACCGGTCGGCGAATGGTGGCCCGGGATCCATTCCGGGAAAAGCAGCGTCAGCTTGCCCGGCTGGGCCGGCACGGTTTCCTTGACGCGGAAAATGCGGTGATCGAGGTCGGTGGCGTCGACGACGACCTTCACGGTGCCGTTGAACGCGCCATCCTGGATGGGGGGAACGTCATCCGCGGCG
This sequence comes from Luteibacter sp., assembly GCF_036500425.1. Taxonomy (GTDB): domain Bacteria; phylum Pseudomonadota; class Gammaproteobacteria; order Xanthomonadales; family Rhodanobacteraceae; genus Luteibacter. The sequence continues at coordinate 40,181 of NZ_DASYCB010000043.1, read as the reverse complement.
AAGGCGGCCGTGGCGCCGATACCGGCCAGGGCGGCCAGCAGGGCGGAAGCAAGAAGGGTGGATTTCAAAAGATTCTCCCGTGGAGCATGTGGGTCGCCGGGCCGTCCTGCCTGCGAGTGGGTCGGCGCGGTCCCCTGCGGTCCGCGCAAGCCACCGATGCTAAACGGCGTAGCCCGGGTCTCCCTATGCCAGAGGTCACGGGACGCCGCCCAAATACCTGTCATGGCATCGCAGGTTAAAACGACGTAAAATCCTGCTACCCACAGGGGGCGCGTCGGCGAAGGGGCCGGCGGAAACATTCATGGACTCAGGGACAACTCATGCAAAGGGTTCTGCTTTCGGTGGCCGCGGCCGCCGCACTTTCGTTTGCGTCATTGTCGGCTAGCGCCGCGACCCACGATGGCGCGTTTATTGGCGTGAATGGTGGCGGTTCCCACTATGACGTCACCCGTTCCAGCTTCGGCGATAAAACAGATACGGCCTACGGCGTGGTCGCCGGCTATCGCTCGTGAGGATGTCGAAGACCAGAGCTCGGTGTTCGCGAACGTGTACAGCAGCCAGTCGACCGATAACGCCATCTACGCGGGCCTCGGCTTCGGCTACGACTTCAACGAGCATTTCGGCATCACCGTCACCTACGATCACTATTCGCTGAGGGCGGATAACATCACCGGCGACAACCGCTCGGCGAATGTCGGTGTGTTCGGCGGTGCTTTGGAATACCGCTTCTGATAGCGGCCTGGCGGCCATGGCAGCAGGTTGTGACGCAGGTCACGATCAGCTGTCATGGCAGCCAACAGCAAAGCCTCGTAAGATACCGCAGCCCCAAAGGGCTCGCCGGCAACGGGGCCGGCAGACTTACAAGGACTCAGGGACTCACCATGCAAAAGGTTCTGCTCTCGGTGGCCACCGCCGCCGCACTCTCCCTCGCTTCATTCTCCGCCGCCGCCGTCACCCAGCAGGGTGCATTCATCAGCGTGAATGGCGGCAGCTCGCACTACAGCGTCAGCCACTCCAACTTCGACGATAACAACGATAGCGCCTATGGCGCCCTCGTGGGTTATCGCTGGGTGGTCGATCGTCCGTTCTCGATCGGTGTCGAGGCGGGCTATGTGTATCTCGGTGCCCAGAAGGCCAGCGGCCGCCAGACCGGCGATGGCTACTACCTGGACTACCACGACAAGTTCAAGGGTGAAGCCGTGCTCGTTGGCGCAAACGGCAAGTGGGACCTGCCGCATGGCTGGACCATTACCGCACGTGCTGGCTTGGCCCATTCGCGCGCCAAGTATGACTCCACTTCGACCTACGTCGGCTGCTGTGGAAGTCAGGATTTCTGGTTTCACAACCAGTCGACCGATAACGGCATCTACGGTGGACTCGGCTTTGGCTACGATTTCAACGAGAACTTCGGTATCACGGCTACCTATGATCACTATGCGCTGAAGGCCGAGGACGTCATCGGCGACAAGCGCACGGTGAATATCGGGGTGACCGGCCTGTCGGCGGAATACCGGTTCTGGTAATTCCTTGTTCGTAGCGGTGCACGTTTCAATCCAGCCCACGACAAACGTCGTGGGTTTTGAACGACTATCATGGATCGAAGGGGAACCATCGTGCAGAAGACGTTTCTAGCCGCCGCCGCGGCCGCGACTTTTTTCCTGGCCGCGCTTCCTGCCGCGGCAGCAACGCAGCAGGGTGCCTTCATCAGCGTCAATGGCGGTCGCTCGCACTACGACGTCAACCACCTGACCACGAACTTCAACGACATGGACGACAGGGCGTTCGGTGCCCTGGCTGGCTATCGCTGGGTCGTTGATCGCCCATTCGCCATCGGCGTGGAGGCTGGTTACGTCAACCTGGGCCGCTTCACGGCGGGACAGGGGCACAATTCGTACCGCTTCGAAGACAAAGTCAAGAGCGAGGCCGTGCTCATTGGTGCTAACGGCAAGTGGGATCTTCCGCACGGTTTCACGATTACCGCGCATACCGGCCTTGCTCATTCGCGCGCGAAGCTCGACGAGGAGTACGTCTCGTACACGTACGCTATTAGCGGCTATTACGAGACGACAACTCACTACCGCCAGACATCGAACGATAACGGCATCTACGCAGGCATCGGTTTCGGCTACGACTTCAACGAGAATTTCGGCATTACAGCGACGTACGACAACTATTCGCTGAAGGCAGAGGACATCACTGGTGATAAGCGCACGGCGAATGTCGGTGTGTTCGGCGGTGCGTTGGAATACCGCTTCTGATAGCGGCCTGGCGGCCATGGCAGCAGGTTGTGACGCAGGTCACGATCAGCTGTCATGGCAGCCATCTGCAACCCCCGGTAAGATAACGCAGCCCCACGGGCTCGCCGGCGACGGAGTCGGCTGACTTACAAGGACTCAGGGAACTCATCATGCAAAAGGTTCTGCTTTCGGTGGCCGCGGCCGCCGCTCTTACATTCGCTTCATTTTCCGCCGGTGCGGTCACCCAGCAGGGCGCTTTCATTGCCGTGAATGGCGGTAAATCGCACTTCGACGTAAGCCACTCATACTTCGATGACAACAACGACACCGCCTTCGGCGCCACCGCCGGCTACCGTTGGGTCGTGGATCGCCCGTTTTCGCTCGGGGTTGAAGTGGGCTACGCCAATCTAGGCAAGCAAACCGCTCAGCGCGGCAATATCCAGATCGTCGATGTACCGATCACTACGGATACGCGCTACAAGTTCAAGACCCAGGCCATCATGGTGGGTGCCAACGGCAAGTGGGATCTGCCGCATGGCTTCACGATCACGGCACGCGCCGGCATTGCCCATTCGCGCAGCACGTTTGATGTGACGTCGACGACCACTTCATCGCATGGCACCTCGTCCGAATGGGGCAGCGAAGACTCCAACGACAATGGCATCTATGGTGGCTTGGGCTTCGGCTACGATTTCAACGAGAACTTTGGCATCACGCTTACATATGATCACTTCGCCGTGAAGGCGCAGGACATCACCAACGACAAGCGCACGGTGAATATCGGCGTGACTGGTGCAAACCTGGAATATCGCTTCTGGTAATTCCCCATCGTGGTGCAAGTGGAGGAACGGCCGCATTCGCGGCCGTTTTTTTGTGCGGATTCCGCCGAGGCCCGCACTGCAGACTTTTTCGTTTGGCCGCCTAAACCCCTATACAACCTTACGGTTCTTCGCTATAACCGATAGCACGTGCTGCAACGCAGCACGCAAGGGATTCCGAAAGGAAGCATCCAACCGCCACTTGCCCGCGGCTTCGCCAGCCGGGCTGGCCGAGTGCACCCAGGGGTTTTCCATCGAAGCCATGACGGAGCCGTGCCGCGGCCCCGCGGGTACCTGTGCGCCTTAAAAAAACGTACCGAGGAGACGTTCACCCATGTCCAGTCGTACCGCTCGCCCTCGCCGCATCGCTCTCGCCGTGGCGCTTGCCCTGGCGACAACACCTGGGGCATTCGCCCAGTCCACCACTGGCGGCATCTTTGGCCAGGTGCCCACGGCCACGGGCCAGACTGTCGTGATTACCAGTGATACCGGCCTGAGCCGCGAGGTCGCCGTGGATGAGCGGGGCCGCTACAGCGCCGGCCAGCTGCCGTTGGGCACGTACACCGTCAGCCTGCGCGCTGGCGGCCAGACTGTGGACACGCGTAACAACATCGTCCTGAAGGTCGGCGCCGGCACGGAGGTCTCGTTCGTTTCGTCAGCGAAAGAGGCCCAGGATCTCTCGGGTATGACCGTCTCTGCCTCGGCACTGGCGAAGATCGACGTCTCCAGTATCGATTCACGCACGGTGGTGACGTCCGAACAGCTGGCCAAGCTACCTTTGGGTCGCAGTTCGGAGGCAATCGCCCTGCTCGCTCCGGGCGTGGTCAACAACGGTGGTAATTTCAAGGGCGCAACCGGGCATTCACTGGTCAGCTTTGGCGGCTCGGCCGCGTCGGAGAACGCCTACTACGTGAACGGCTTCGCCACCACGGATCCGCTGCAAGGCTTTGGCGGCCTGTCGTTGCCCTATGGTGCGATCGATCAGCAGGAGGTCTATACCGGCGGCTACAGCGCCCAATACGGCCGTTCCGATGGCGGCGTGATCAACGTGGTGGGTAAGCGCGGCACTAACGAGTGGCACTTCGGCGCGCAGGTGTTGTGGGAGCCATCGTTCGCGCGCGCCAACCAGCGCAACCGGTATTTTGAGAACGGCCTTCCCGCTTCGCCGCGCGCCGGGAATCTCTACGCACCCGATAGTGAGAACGGCAGTGACAGCACTACCGTTAGTGCGTACGCCGGCGGCCCGCTGATCAAGGACAAGCTGTTCGTCTTTGTCGCGGCGGAATATCAGCGCCAGGAGGGCAACACGGTCAACCCTGTCAGTGGCTACACCAGCACGAAGCCCTACGAGGATTACCGGTACAATTCGCCGCGCTGGTACGGCAAGATCGACTGGAATATCACCGACAGCCACATCCTCGAACTGACCGGTGCATCGGATAAGTACCAGACCAGCGGCACGGTCTACGATTACGACTATGCCTCGCGTAGCCGCCTCGACCGCATCGGTGCCGACGACGACACCAAGAACGGCGGCGACCTGTGGACAGCGAAGTACACCGGATACATCACCGACGACCTGACCGTCAGCGCGCAATACGGCAAGCTGCACACGACGGCTTACGATTCACCCGGTGGATACAACCCGGCGCTGACGTATGTCGATGGCATCGTGAACCAGAACCCGGGCCTCAATGGCGGGGCGCCACGTGGCAACGCGCAGACGGTGTCCAGCCTGATTCCCGCAGGCAAAGGCAACCGCACCACCAACACCCGCATCGATATCACCTACAAGCTGGGCGACCATACGATCACCGCAGGTATCGATAACCAGACCGCCACCGCACTCGACCAGGGCTCGGTGACTTCCGGCCCGGGTTACTCGTGGACATATGGGCAGGGTGATCCGAATACCCCCATCTCAACGGGCCTGGGCGTCCCGGCCACCGGCGGGTTCCCGAACGGCGCGGGTGGTTATTACGTCATCCAGAACATCAACAGCAGCCTGGCCACGGTGCGCTCCACGCAGCGAGCGCAGTACATCGAGGACAAGTGGCAGGTGAATGATCGCTGGTTACTCTCGCTCGGTATCCGCAACGACCAGTTCGAAAACTTCAACGCCGATAGCCAGGCCTTTATTACCCAGCACAAGCCGCAGTGGGCACCACGCCTGGGCGCGAGCTGGGATGTGAACGGGGATGCGACCTTCAAGGTGTACGCGAACGCGGGGCGCTATTATCTTGGCCTGCCGCTGAATCCCGCACTGAATGCGGCCGGTGGCGCGCTCACCACATCGCAGTACTTCACCTATGGGGGCATTGCAGCTGATGGCACGCCAACCGGCCTCACGGCGATCTCGGTGCCGGTCGCCGCGAACAATACCTTTGGCCAGCTGCCCGATCCGAAAACCGTAACATCCAAGGGCCTGAAGTCCGAGTACCAGGATGAATTCATCCTTGGATTTACAAAGACATTGGGTAGCGACTGGGTCTACGGAGCGAAGGCAACGCAGCGCATCCTGCGTAACGCGATCGACGACTATTGCGACATCGACCTTGTACTGGCGAAAGCGCAGTCGCTGGGATACAACGTCACGACGGATAGTAATCCCGTCAGTTGCTGGCTGTTCAACCCAGGTAAGGCGAACACGTTCAACCTGGTCGATACCGCTGGCAATTACGTAAGCGTACCGCTTTCGAACAAGGAGTTCGGCTTCCAGGGACTGAAACGCCGCTATTACGGACTGGAGACCTTCCTCGAGCATCCGTTCAACGATGGCTGGTACGGCAAGGTGAGCTACACGTTCTCGCGTAGCTACGGCAATACGGAAGGCCAGCTTCGTTCCGACCTGTTCCGCGAATCGCGCGGCACGGGCCAGACCGCGGTGTCGACCACCCAGGATTGGGACAATAGCTACATCATGGTCAACACCAATGGCGTACAGAACAACGATCACAAGCACCAGCTGAAGTTCTTCGGCTATTACCAGTTCACGCCCGAGTGGCTGGTCAGCGCCAACCTCAGCCTGATCTCCGGTGCACCGAAGCCCTGCCTCGGCTACTTCGGTGAAGACCGCACGGACCCGGCGGGTTATGGCAACAGCTACCACTTCTGCAACGGCGAACCCTCGCCCCCGGGCAGCCACGGCCGCCTGCCATGGATCCGCCAGCTGGATCTCGGCGGGACCTACCGGCCGGCTTTCGCTAGCGACCGGTTGGCCTTTAACCTCAACGTGTTCAATGTGACCAACGAGCAGAAGGTGCTGGCGATCTTCCCGAACGCGGAATCAAGCCCCAACCTGGCCAATCCGCTGTACGGCACGCCCACCGCCATGCAACAGCCGCGGTATGTTCGGTTGAGTGTTAATTACGATTACTGAGGTAATGGCGTGGCCATCGCGCGCAAGCGCGCTCCTACACGAGCCCTTGTAGGAGCGCGCTTGCGCGCGACCTAAGCTTACGGCCGCGCTGGGATCTTGAGGCCGCGCTCGACACCCGGGCGTGACGTGCCACGCTCCAGCCAGGCAATAACGTTTTCAAACTGATCGAATTCGACGAGCTCGCGAGCACCATAGAACGTCACAAGGTTGTTCACCCAGCCGAGCGTAGCGATATCGGCAATGGTGTACTCATCACCCACGATCCACTGCTTGCCAGCGAGCTGCTTGTCGAGCACGCCGAGCAGGCGCTTCGCCTCATCGACGTAACGCTGCAGCGGTCGCTTGTCTTCCCATTCACGGCCAGCGAACTTATGGAAGAAACCGACCTGGCCGAACATCGGGCCGATACTCGCCATCTGGAAGAACACCCACTGGATCGTCTCCCACTTCTTCTGCGGGTCCTTCGGCAGGAACTTGCCGGTCTTCTCAGCGAGGTACATCAGGATCGCACCGGATTCGAACAGGCCGATCGGCTTACCGTCCGGGCCATTCGGGTCGATCATGGCCGGGATCTTGCCATTTGGGTTCAGCGATTCGAACTCTGGCAGCTTGCTCTCGTTCTTCATGATGTCGACGAGATGCACCTCGTACGGCAGGCCGACTTCTTCCAGCATGATCGAGGCCTTGACCCCGTTAGGCGTGGGCAGCGAGTACAGCTGGATGCGGTCCGGATGCTGCGCCGGCCAGCGGGCGGTGATCGGGAACTGCGAGAGGTCGGCCATGAGAGATCCTTTGGGGAGATGGGGTCAGACCTTCGAAGGTAGGGCGCCCCAGGGGGCGATTCAACCGCCCCACCGGCAAGCCGCCTTCGCCTACACTCGCCCCCACCTTGCCACGGAGCCCGCCATGACCGCGTATATCGCCCTCCTCCGCGCTGTGAACGTCGGCGGCACCGGCAAGCTGCCCATGACCGAGCTGAAGGCCATGTGCGAAGCGGAAGGCTTCGAAGGGGTGAAGACCTACATCGCCAGTGGCAACGTGGTGTTCAAGACCAAAGGCAAGGAGAAAGCCGTGAAGGCCGCCCTGGAGGCCCGCCTCGCCGACTACGCTGGCAAGCCCGTGGGCGTCATGGTCCGCACCGCCACCGAAATGGCGGCCGTCCTGGCTGCCAATCCCTTTCCCGACGCCCCAGGCAACCGCGTCGTCGCCATCTTCCTGGACGATGCACCGCCCAAGGACACCCAGGCCGCCGCCCGCCACCAGGCCAACGAAGAGATCCGCCTGGGCAAACGCGAGGTGTACGTCCGCTACGACGACGGCATGGCCTCATCCAAACTCGTGATCCCCGCCGCAAAAACCGGAACGGCCCGCAACATCAACACCGTAGCAAAACTCGCGGACATGGCCGCCGCCTTGTAGGAGCCCGCTTGCGCGCGATACACGCCCACGACCACGCCCCTACAGGCAGGCGCCCAACTCATTCCGCGCTAGCCGCCACCACCAGCGGCAGCGGCTCCTTCGCCGTAAGGTCCAATGCCGAAAGCAAACGGCTCGCACAGCTGTCGCCGATCACCGCCGCATCGCGATAGATGCGTTCACGGTCATTGGCCATCCAATCGTCGTAGCTGTGTTTCTCGAGCGTGGCCCCCGAGCACGACACGGTACGCACAGCGAGGATGCCGTGCATCAGCGTCAGGCTCAGGTTGTAGTACACGCGGTAGTTGTTGGACTCGGTGAGCTTTTCGTAGTCGAGGCCCCAGAACGATGTTGACGCCATCAACGAATACGTGGCTTCCGGATTCGTGGCGATGCCCTTACCTGCCAGGCGACGCTGCAAGCTCACATCCAGCGCCTTCACCGGCGACTTGAACGCACCTACATCGGAGGCGTCAAACGTCATCGTCCACGCGTTGGTATCCAGGTAACCCTCGGCCGGCGCCTCGTTGCGCTTACCGGTGTGGAATGTGCCGCCACCTAGCAACGATGCCACGACCATACCAGCGGTCGCCGCCACAACCTTGCCCTTGGTCTGGGTACGGAATTCGGCGTCGCCGGAGGGCTTCACGTTGAGACCCTCGGCACGGATCGTGTCGAGCATCTCGCTATTGAGGCCCTGGTTGCGGGGTTGCGTGGCACAGCCGGCCAGCAGCGCGGCGCCCACTAGCGCCGACATGAGATGGAATCGCATGGATGGTTCCTTGTCGTTATGAATGGTCTGCACACCGTGTGCACGGGCCGGACGCGAAGACGACAAGGATGGCGGCGCATGAAGCCACCGTAGAGCGCGGCGGGCGCGCCCCGGATGATGATTGATGCTCATTGTTCCCCTGTTTCCTGGCTGCTCCGGGCCGCTTTACGTGTGAGCAGGGGAGATTTTAATCCGGACGAGCGCTTGTGGCTGGCCGAATGTTGTAGGCGAATGCTGGACGTCGTGTAGGGGAAGCCCTACACGACGCCTGCGATCATGGCCGGTTCAACTTGCTATGCCGCACTCCGTAGGCGAAGTAAACCACCAGGCCGATCGCCATCCAGATCGCGAAGCGCTCGAAGGTGATCCACGGCAGGCCATAGATCAGGGCCAGGGAGAACAGGATGCCGAGCGGCGCGGTGAACCACACGGCTGGCGTGCGGAAGTTGCGCTGCAGGTCCGGCTTGCGCACGCGCAGGACGAGGACCGACGCACAGATGAGAATGAACGCGCTCAGCGTCCCGATATTCACCAGCTCGGCGACTTCACCAATCGGCAGCAAGCCCGCGACGACGGCGGTGAACAGGCCGAGGATCATGGTCGGACGTGCCGGCGTACCGAAGCGCGGGTGCACCTTCGAGAACCAGGCCGGCAGCAGGCCGTCACGCGATAGCGCGAACCAGATGCGCGCCGCACCGAGCATGAAGGCGAACAGCACGCTGATCACGCCGATGACGGCGGCGATCGCGATGATGTTGCTGATCCACGGCAGGCCGATCGCGTTGAATGCGTCGGAGACCGAGGCTTCGCCGCTCAGCGAGCTGTAGGGGACGATGCCGGTGAGGACGAACGACACGGCGATGTACAGAACCATGGCGACGGCGAGCGAGAGCAGCACCGCGCGCGGCAGGTCGCGCTGCGGGTTCTTCGCTTCTTCCGCGGCGGTGGTCAGGGTGTCGTAACCGAATACCGCGAAGAACACGACCGACGCGCCGGTGAGCACGCCGTGCCAGCCGAAGTGGCTTACGCCCTTGGCATCGAACACGCGTTCCGGGATGAAGGGGTGCCAGTTCGCCGTATTGATATAGAACGCGCCGACGCCGATCACGAGCGCCACGCCGATGACCTTGATCGTGACGATCAGCGTGTTGAGGCGAGCGCCCCACTCCGTGCGCACGGAAAGCATGATCGCGACGAGCAGCGAGATGCTGGCAGCGATGATGTTGAAGCGGTGGCCGTCGGTCGGCGCGGCGACCGGCTCGGCGAAGGTGATACCCAGCGAGCCCACGGCGTGCTGCCAGTAGAACTTCATGGTGTCGGCGCTCATGCTTTTCTGCGCCCACTCGGGCAGATGCACGCCCGCGGTGCCGAGCAACACCTGCACGTAACCGGACCAGCCGATGGCGACCACCGCCACCACCAGGGCGTATTCGAGCAGGAGATCCCAGCCGATGATCCAGGCCGCACCCTCGCCGAGCACGGCGTAGCCGTAGGTGTAAGCGCTACCGGTGACGGGGATGAGCCCGGCGAACTCGGCATAGCACAGGGCGGCGCAGGCGCTGCCCAAGCCCGCGATGATGAAGCTGAGCGCCACCGCCGGGCCGGCGTTCAGGGCGGCCTGCTGGCCAGCCAGCACGAAGATGCCGACGCCGATGATGCCGCCGATGCCGATGGCGGTGAGCTGCCACAGGCCGAGGACGCGGCGGAAATCCGAGCGCTTGCCGACTTCCGCCTGCAGCTGCTCGACGGACTTGTGGCGAAGGAACCTGGCTAGCGACATGGGGCGATCCGGCGGTGTGGCAAGTGACCGCGGATCATAGCGGGCCCGGCGCCCGCCTGTCGCCGAGCGGGTGCAGCAAAACCCGGCCGTTGTAGGAGCGCGCTTGCGCGCGATGAGGCTTGCCGCGGCTCCCAATCGCGCACAAGCGCGCTCCTACAACGGTCTGGCCGCCTTAGCGGTGATCTACGGCCTTGCGGCCCAGCGCCGGGTCATCGGTGAAGAAGGCATCGATGCCGGTGGCTAGGTAGGCACGGATTTCTGCCACGGAGCCTGCCTCGTTGCGGGCTGCGTCACCGGCGTCATTGCGGAAATTCGCCGCCAGGAAGTGGTTTTCGGGGCGGAAGGTGTACGGATGGACCTCGAGGCCGGCGGCATGGGCGTCGTGGACCAGCGGGGCCACGGGCGCCAGCTTTCCGTCGGCGGCCAGGGGGATGATGCTGCGGATCGAGGGCCCGATCGCGTCGGCGTAGCCGCGCACGGCCTTCAGGCCGGCCGGGGTCATCATGGCCGCGTAGGTCAGCGAGGGCTGGTCGGCCGGATGGTCGTCGCCCGCCTCCATAAGCTGGAGCAGGCGGATGTTGGGGTGATCCTTCCCGAGCTTGCCACGCAGGTACTTCAGGTTCCCGACCTCGAACGACTGGATCTCCACCGGCGCCGTGCGGGTGTAGGCATGCGCGGCGAGGGTCGCCAGCACCTTGTCTTCCATGGGGAGGCCGATGCCCCGGAAGTACGTCGAATGCTTGATCTCCGGGATGATCCCCAGGACCTTCCCCTGCGCCGAGGCTTCCGCGGCGACGAACTCGATCATCTCGTCGAAGGTCGGCACGCTGAACTGACCGTCAAATGCGGTACTGGCCTTGCGGATATCGGCCAGCCGCTCGCGGGCACGGAGCGTCTTGAGCTCGGCGAGCGTGAAGTCTTCGGTGAACCAGCCGGTGATCTGCACGCCGTCCACGGTCTTCGTGGTCTTGCGGCTGGCGAACTCAGGGTGGGCGGCAACATCCGTGGTTCCGCCAATCTCGTTCTCGTGGCGTATCACCAGGACGCCATCCTTCGTCGAGACCAGGTCCGGTTCGACGAAGTCCGCCCCGTCACGGATCGCGACAGCGTACGAGGCCAGGGTGTGTTCGGGCCGCAGGGCACTGGCCCCGCGGTGTCCGATGACCAGCACCTTCGCGGCGATAGGACGGGCATCCATGGCTTCCACAGTCATCGGCAAGGCTCCGCACATCAGGGCAAGGAAGCCAAAGGATAGCGCCGTCTTCATCATCAGAAGTCTGCCGAGAGGGTTACGAAGCTCTGCCGCGGCGCGCTGGCGTGGAAGGCCAGGGCGCGGCCCTGCGGATCCGTGGCCGCGAACGCGGTCAGGTTGGTAGCGTAACGGTGGTCGGTGAGGTTGGTGACGTTCAACGCCAGGGTCAGCGCCTTCAGCTGCCCCATGGCGCCGAAGTCGTAACTCGCGCCGAAGTCGAACGAGGTGGCCCCCGCCACGCTCTGGTCGTTGGTGTAGGTGTAGTAGCGCTTACCGGTGTACTTGCCGCGCAGGCTGGCCGACCACGGCCCGGTGGTGTAGCTCACCTCGCTCGCGAACATGCGCTTGGGCGTATCCACCGTGGTCTTGTCCTTCACCGGTACCACCACGCCATTGGCGACGTAGTTGTCATCGTACTTCGAACGGTTGAACGAGGCCGAGTTGTACCACTGGAAGCCCTGCAACGGCTTCCAGATGAAGGTGAACTCCGCACCGCGGCTGCTCACCGAGCCCACGTTGACGAAGGCCGTGTTGCATTCGGGGCGCGTGCCGACATCGATGCTGGGGCACGGGTTAAGCGAGAGCAGGCGGTTGTCGAACTTCACATCGTAGAGCGCGACCGAGGCCTCGTAGAACGAGCCTACGCTACGGAAGCCACCATCGATACTGCGCGACTCTTCCGGTTTCAGGCTGCTCTTCGTGCCATCAAACGCGGCCTGTGACACCGACTGCGGGCCACCCGCGCCACCGCCCTGGAACGATGCGATGTTCTTGGCGTATGACAAGAACAGCTCCTGGCCCGGCGCCAGCTTCCATGCCAGGCCCGCCTGCGGCAGCAAGGCCTTCTGCGCCTTCAAAGTGCCCGTCGAATAGGGACCTTCTACGCCCGGGAGTTCGACCGCTTTCATGGTCGTGTGCGGGCTCTTCACGCCGATGTCGACAGAGAGGCGGTCATCGAACGCCTTGAAGCTGTCCTGCAGGTAAGCCTGTTTTGTGGTGATCGTATAGTCCTGCGCAAACAGGCGACGATTCGGATCACTCAGGTAGTAGTTGTCGCTGACCGGCCCGTCGATCCAGTAGAAGTTACGCTCCACATGGTGATCGTTCTGCTCGTACCACACACCCCCTTCCACGTGATGCGCACCGAAATCCCACGCCAGTGAGGCGATCGCGCCGTTTCGGTTGATCGTGTAGTTGGTACTGCGGATGCTGATCGGCAGTTCTTCCGCCGTACCCGGGAACGACTTCTGGCCCGGCGACCACCAATGGCCCTGGCCGGCGTTCTCGTGATGATAGACCTGTGTGTGCAAGGTGCCGCCATCGGCGACGTTAAAGTCGCCTGCGACGTAGTAAAGGTCGTCCCGGCGCAGCGCGCGGCTCTGGTAATAGGCGTCGTCGATGTTGTCCACACCGCCGGAGAAGCCGCAGCGCGAATCCTTCACACCGCCGATCGTGTACGCCGGGGCGCAGTACGCCGCCGCCAGTGCCCGATTCCAGTCGGGCGCGTAGAGGTTCCAGTCCCAGCCGAGGCCACGCTTCATCCCGCTCTTCGAGAGGTAGGCGTAGTCGGCCTGGCTGGTGCGCGAGGTATCGGCGAAACCGGTGATCCGGTTGCCATCGCCAAACTCGTACACCGCCTTGCCGTTGAATTGCTTGGTGGTCGTCTTCGAATCCGGCTGGGCCCACATGTCCGCATCGGCCTTCACGCCCGAGAGGTACATGGAGAAGCCCTTGTAATCCCCGGAGTCGATACGCGCATAGGTACGGCGGTTGTGGTCGCTGCCGAAAGTCTGCGCGACCTTGCCGCCAAACTTCGTCGAAGGATCCGCCGAGAAGTACTGGATGGCGCCGCCGAGGTTGCTGGTCGAGGCGGTGCCGAGCGCGGCGATACCTTCGGAAAGTTCCACGGTCGACATGTTCTCGGCGATGAGGGCACGCGAGATGTTCAGGCCGTTGTAGTTGCCGTAGGCGTTGTCACCCAGCGGCAGGCCATCCAGCGTGTAGCCCAGGCGCGTCGTGTTGAAGCCGCGCAGGGTGATCGACTGGGATTCCTCGTTGGCGCCGAAGGCATCGTTTGACTGCACGCTGACACCGGGCAGTCGATTGAGAATCTTCTGGGGACTCGTACCCGGCGGCAGTACCTTCTGGTCGTCCGGCACGATGCGCTGCACCTGGCGGGTTTCGCCCTGGCCGATGACCGACACCGCTTCCAGGTCCTGGGTTTTCGGCGGCGGGGTGTCTTCGGCGTGGGCCTGCAAGGCGACAGCGGCGGCAAGGGCGAGGAACAGGGCGGAGCGCGTGTACTTCATCGACGGGGGACTCGACGGTAGGAAAGCCGACGAGGGTGGCCGTGCTGTGTTGACGTTTTCTTACGAACCGCCACCCAAGGCAGGCTTTGGTGAACCGGTTCACATTCACAAAGCCAAGCGCGCTCCTACAGGAGGTGGAGTCACTGGCTGCGAAAAACTGCAACACTTCGCCCCAACAATGGCGAACCCTTGCTCGGACCCTTCCATGTCACTGCGCACCCGCCTCGCCGCCCTGCTCCTCCTGGCCCTCGCCTGCAGCGAAGCCAGCGCCGCCCACCGCGTCATCGTGTTCGTGTGGGATGGCATGCGCCCCGACGCGATCAGTGAGGAGGACACGCCCCACCTGGCGGCACTGGTCAGGGAAGGCACGTTCTTCGCGGATAACCACGCGACCTACCCGACCTTCACCATGATCAACGCGTCGAGCTTCGCCACGGGCTCGTTCCCCGGCACGATCGGCTTCTTCGGCAATCGCTTCTGGGCGCCAGGCGCCAGCGGATTCGATGCCAAGGGTGCGCCCAGCGATTTTGCCGCGCCGGTGTACACCGAGGACTACGCGGTGCTGCGTGCCCTCGATGATCACTACCATCACGACCTGCTGCAGGCACCGACGCTGCTTGAGCGGGCGCGGAAAAAAGGCCTGAAGACCGCCGTCGTCGGCAAGTCCGGCCCAGCCTTCCTGCAGGATATCCACGAGGGCGGCACCATCCTCGACGAGAATGTGGCGCTGCCGCTCTCCTTCGCACAGAAGCTCTCCAAAGCCGGCTTCGCGCTACCGGCTAACATCGTGCACGCGTACGATGCCGACCACTTCCACCTCGAGCCGGATAACGGCACGCCCACGGCGCAGCTGCCGCTGGTGACCTTGAAGGATGGCAGCACCTCCGATGCATCGGATGGCGCCGGTGCGCCGCCCACGCCCGCCAATGCGTACCTGATGAAGGCGTTCCTCGAGTACATCCTCCCCGTGGAGAAGCCCGACGTCAGCTTCGTCTGGTTGCGCAACCCGGATTCCACGGAGCACCAGTACGGGGTGGGCTCGCCCAATTTCCATCTGGCCCTGCGTGCGCAGGATGACCTGCTCGGCCAGTTACAGGCGAAGCTGAAGACGCTTGGGATGGAGGATGATACGGACCTGGTCATCGTTTCCGACCACGCGCATAGCAACGTCGCCGGTCCGGCTGACCTGTTCCCGCTGCGCCAGATCGCCGATGGCCGCGTGGGACGCGTCGATGGTGAATGGGGCTTTTCGACCTCCGGCGCCATTCGCCTCGCGGACGAGATGACCCAGGCCGGTTTCACCGCCTTCGATGGTTTTGGCTGCATTTACGCGCCGGTGATGGCGGGCATTCTCGCCAACGGCAAGCCGCTGCATCCCACGCGTTATGACGATGATGGGCGCGTCTGCGGCAAGCCCGCGCCGTATACGACACCTGCGTACAAGGTACCGGCCGACATGCCGAAGGACGCCTTTGTGATCGCGCCCAACGGTGGAAGTGAGTACCTCTACCTGCCCACACATGATCGCGCCCAGATCGAGAAGGCGGTGCGGTTCCTGCAGTCACGCGAGATGTTCGGCGCCATCTTCGTGGATGCGCGTTACGGAAAGATCCCCGGTACCCTGCCCCTCGCCACCGTGCACCTCGCGAACAAGCGTGCCCCGGACATCATCGCGAGCTACGACTTCGATGCCGATGCCATGGTCCAGGGCTTTCCCGGCACGGTGTACACCAGCATGAGCAACGAGCGCGGCATGCACGGCAGCTTCAGCCCGCGCGACGTGCACAACACGCTGCTGGTGACGGGCCCCGACTTCCGCAAGAACCTGCGTAGCGAACTGCCCAGCGGCAACGTGGACCTGGCCCCGACGCTCGCCGCGGTGCTCGGCCTTGACCTCGGCAAGGCCGATGGCCGCGTACTACGCGAGGGCGTGGCGGCCCGTGATAGCGATGGCCTCAGCGTGAAGCCGGTCGACATCACCACCGATGCCGCCACCGGCCTGGACATACGCCGCGTCGACGGCAGCCCGATGGGTCGGAGTACCTACCGCTTTACCCTGAAAACCAAGCAGCTGACCGATAACGGCAAGACCTACACCTACTTCGACCAGGCCAAGGCCGAAAGAACCCCGTAAACAGGCTCCTGTAGGAGCGCGCTTGCGCGCGATCCACGCCGTCGCGAGCACCCATCGCGCGCAAGCGCGCTCCTACGGGGGGCGGGTGTCACGGGATTCTGCTAGCTTCCTCCCCCCTGATCCACCGATAAACGGACCTACCAGATGTTCAAGCCCCTCGCGCTGGCCTCGCTTTCGGCCGCCCTGCTTGCTGCCTGTGCCAGCACGCCCGCCGATAAGCCCGGCAAGCCGGCCGCCCTGGCCGATGGCGCGACGCTCGACCTCGCGATCCTCGAGACCACCGACGTCCACTCGAACATCCTTTCGTACGACTACTACAAGCAGAAGGACGACCCATCGTTCGGCTACGAGCGCGTCGCCACGCTGATCCGCCAGGCGCGCAAGGAATTCCCGAACACGGTGCTGTTCGACAGCGGCGATACGATCCAGGGTAGCGTCCTCGCGGATTACCAGGCGCTGGTGAAGCCGATCGGCTGCGATACCGAACTCGGCATCTACAAAGCCATGGATAGCGTGGGCTACGACGGCGGCACCGCCGGCAACCATGAGTTCAACTACGGCCTTCCGTTCCTCGCCCAGGTCACCAACACCGCGATGAACGTCGATGGCGTGGACGCAAAGCAGTGCGCTGGCCCGAAGTTCCCGCTGGTGCTTTCCAACGTCGACAGCGCACGTGACGGCAAACCCATTTTCAAGCCGTGGACCATCGTCACCAAGACCGTGATGGCGAAGAATACCGCCGGCAAGGAGGTCCCGACCGAGCTGCGTATCGCGATCGTCGGCTTCACCCCGCCGCCGATCCTGGACTGGGACAAGCGCAACCTGCAGGGCAAGGTCACCGTGACCGGCGTGGTCGAGGCCGCGCAGAAGTACATGCCGGAGATCCAGGCCCAGCATCCGGATCTCGTCGTCGCGATCCTGCATGGCGGCCTGAATACCGCGCCGTACACACCGCAGATGGAGAACGGCGGCTGGTACCTCGCCGGCGTGCCGGGCATCGACGCGCTATTGCTCGGCCACTCGCACACCGAGTTCCCGGGGCCGCGCTACGAGGGCGTGAAGGACGTGGACGCCAAGCGCGGTATCGTCCGTGGCGTGCCCGCGGTGATGGGCGGCTTCTTTGGCAAGGATCTCGGCGTTATCAACCTCACGATGAAGCGTGAGGGTGGCCGCTGGGTCGTCGAGAAGGACAAGAGCCACAGCCAGGTGCGTCCGATCTGCCAGAAGAAGGGCGCATGCGTTGAGGCCGATCCGACCATCGCGCCGCTGGTGAAGGATGCGCACGAGGCCGCCGTGGCGTACGTGAATACGCCGATCGGTGCGACCGACCACGCGCTGACCAGCTACTTCGCCGACGAAGGCAACATGACCGCGCTCGCCGTCGTCAACGCCGCGCAGATCGATTACGCACGCGATGAACTCGCCCGCTCGCGACCGGACCTGAAGGACGTGCCGGTGATTTCCGCCGCGTCGGCCTTCCGCACCGGCTTCGGTGGCCCGGATGACTTCACCGATGTGGCGAAGGGGCCGCTGACGATCCGCAATGCCTCGGATCTGTACTTCTACCCGAACACGCTGGCCGCCGTGAAGATCGACGGCGCAGGCGTCAAAGCGTGGCTGGAGAAGTCGGCGAACCGCTTCAACCAGATCGATCCGTCCAAGGACGGCGAGCAGGCGCTGATCGGCAAGATGCCCGGCTACAACTTCGACCAGATCCAGGGCGGGATCACGTACACGATCGATGTGACCAAGCCGGAAGGCCAGCGCATCGGCAACCTGCGCTTCAAGGGCAAGCCGGTGAAGGACAGCCAGCCGTTCATCGTGGTGACCAACAGCTACCGTGCGAACGGCGGCGGCGAGTTCCCGGGCATGAATGGCGACTCCGTCGTGCTCAACGCACCGGACGGCAACCGCGAGGTCGTCATCAAGTGGGTCGAAGCGAACAAGACCATCACCCACAAGCTGGTCGACAAGCGCTCGTGGACCTTCGTCCCGGTCAAGGTGAAGGGTCCGGTGACCTTCACCAACGCCTCGGGCAAGGCCGACCTGGCGAAGTCGCTGGGCCTCCACGTGACCGAGGTGAAGGACAACGGCGACGGCACCGCGGTCTACGCCCTGGACCTGTCCCGAAAGTAAGCCATCCCTGTAGGAGCGCGCTTGCGCGCGATGGGCCTGACCGCAAGCCCAACGCGCGCAAGCGCGCTCCTACAACGGCCTGGGCGGGCCTATGACTTTCTGGTGCTTGACACACTGCACAACGCGGGCCTAACGTCGGGCTATGTCTTTCAACACGCCAGCGCTGCGTTTCACCCGGGCCACTTCCGTGGCCTGCGCGCTTGCGTCCACCACCACCGCGACTACGACCACCACTACGACCACTACGGTCGGAGGATCGGAGTCCGCGCGCGCTTAGGTTCCATGTCGCTGCCGGCCCCGACCTCCCGCAGGACGGGACCGGCGCCGGGATCCACAGCCGAAATCCCCTCTTGCGGTGAGTGAAGGGCCTCTCAAGGAGGCTTTACCGTGTCCCTCGCCGTCGCTTTGAAACGTTCCCCCTTACGTGCCGCGCCCATGCGCGCTGCCGTCTCGCCGCTTGTCGTCAATGTCGGGGTCATTGGCCCCGGCAAGGTCGGCACGGCCTTCCTGCACCAGCTGCGCGATGCCGCACCCCGGCTCCTGCGCGAGTGCCACCTCGAGCTTCGCCTGCGCGCGGTCAGCGATAGCCGGCATATGTGGCTCGATTGCGACGATGAGGCCCTGAACGGCCGCAGCGGCGGCGCCCAGACCTGGCGCCCCGTGGCCCTGGATGACTTCGCCGCCTATGTCGCGGGCCATCACGGCGAGGCCGCGGTCCTGGCCGACTGCACCGCCAGCGATGTGGTCGCCGACCATTACGCCGGCTGGCTGGCCGCCGGCATCCACGTCGTCACCCCGAACAAGCGCGCGGCCAGCGGCTGCCTGGACCGCTGGCAGGCCATCGCCCGCGCCTCGGATGCCAGCGGCGCCCGCCTGCACTACGAAGGCACGGTGGGCGCCGGACTGCCAGTGGTGCAGACCCTGCGCGACCTGATCGATACCGGCGATGAACTGCTCGCCGTGGAAGGCATGCTCTCGGGCACGCTGGCCTGGCTGTGTAACCGCTTCGATGGGTCGGTGCCATTCTCCGCACTGGTCCGCGAGGCGCATGCGCTCGGCTACACCGAGCCTGATCCGCGTGATGACCTGTCCGGGATGGATGTGGCGCGCAAGCTGGTGATCCTGGCCCGTGAAGCCGGCGTGGCGCTGTCGCTGGACGATGTGGCAGTGAACAGCCTGGTACCACCGGCCCTGGCCACCCTTGATCGCGATGAGTTCATGGAGCAACTCCCGGCGATGGATGCCCCGATGGCGGCCCTGCTCGCCCAGGCCCGTGCCGTGGGCGGCGTGCTGCGCCATGTCGCACGGCTTGATCGCGAAGGCGCCTCGGTCGGCGTACAGGTGCTGGAACGCAGCCACGCCTTCGCCCACGGCCAGCTCACCGATAACGTGGTGCGTTTCGCCACGCGCCGTTACTGCGACAATGCCCTGGTCGTCCAGGGGCCGGGTGCCGGCCCCGAGGTCACGGCGGCGGCGGTCTTCACCGACCTGCTGCGCGTGGCCGGCGCCATGGGAGTAAAACGATGCGCATGCTGAAAGAAGATACCTCGCCCCTCGCCCGTACCGATGTCGCCACCGCTGAAGCCTATGCCAGCGTCGGGAATGTTGGCATAGGCTTCGACATCCTTGGCCACACCGTGGAGGGTGCCGGTGATCGCGCGGTCGTGCGCCGTATACCCGAGCGTGAGGTCCAGATCGCCGCCATCCACGGCGTGGTGACCGATCTCCCGCTCAAGCCGGAAGACAACACCGGCGGCGCCGCGCTGCTTTCGATGCTGCGCGCGCTCGACCTTCCGTTCGGTTTTGAACTCACCTTGCACAAGGGCATCGCGCTGGGCTCCGGTATGGGTGGCTCGGCCGCCTCGTGCGTCGCCGCCGTCGTGGCCGCCAACGCTCTGCTCGATGAACCATTGCCGCGCGAGGCGCTGTATCCGTTCGCGATGGATGGTGAAGTGGTCGCCAGCGGCAGTCGGCATGGTGACAACCTGGGGCCCATGCTCCTGGGCGGGCTCGTGCTCGCCACCGACAAGCGCCTCGTGCGCGTGCCCGTCCCCGCCGAATGGCATTGCGCGCTGGTCCATCCACACGTGGTGCTGGAAACGCGCAAGGCGCGTGCGGCCCTGGCGGGGCAGTACGCACTGGGCGAGTTCGTGGCGCAGAGCGCGAATCTCGCCATGGTGCTCGCCGGTTGCTACCGCGGTGAGGCGGCACTCGTACGCGAAGGCCTTTCGGATGTGCTGGTGGAACCGCGGCGCGCCCCGCTGATTCCTGGCTTCTATCAGGTGAAACAGGCCGCGCTCGACCACGGCGCGCTTGGCGCGAGCATTTCCGGGGCGGGTCCCAGCGTGTTCGGCTGGTTCGAAGACCGTGCCGCCGCCATCGCTGCGGCGCACGACATGCAGGCCGCCTTCCGCACGGCGGGGCACCGCAGCGATGCCTTGGTCGCGCCGATCGATGGTCCGGCGGCGCGGGTGGTGTGACGATGCGCTATGTGAGTACGCGCGGCGGTGCCGCGCCGGTGTCGCTTTCCTCGGCCATCGCGGCCGGCCTGGCCCCGGATGGCGGCTTGTTCGTGCCCGAGGCCATGCCACGGGTCGGCAAGCTCGCGACGGGTGGCTACCTTGCCGGCACCGCGGCAGCGATGCTCGAACCGTTCTTCGAAGGCGATGCGCTGGCGGGTGAGCTCGAAGCGATCTGCGCCGAGGCGTTTGCGCACCCGGTGCCACGGCGGGAACTGCGCATTGCGGGCGCCCATGTGCTTGAGTTGTTCCACGGCCCAACCGCCGCGTTCAAGGACTTCGGGGCGCGCTTTCTCGCCGCCTGCATATCGCGCCTGCGGGCCGGGGAAGACCAGCCGCTGACCATTCTCGTCGCCACCTCCGGCGACACGGGCGCGGCGGTGGGTGCCGCGTTTCACGAGGTGCCCGGCGTTCGCGTCGCCATTCTCTACCCCGACAGCCGCGTATCGCCGCGCCAGGCCCACCAGCTCGGTAGCTTTGGTGGCAACGTGCGCGCGCTGCGAGTCGAAGGCAGTTTCGATGATTGCCAGCGGCTGGTGAAAGGCGCGCTGGGCGATCCAGCCTTGCAGGCCGACGTACCGCTCTCCTCCGCCAACAGCATCAGCCTCGGCCGCCTGCTGCCGCAGATGGCCTACTTCGGCCACGCGGCATTGAACGCGGACGACGGCCCGATGAACGTCATCGTTCCGACCGGCAACCTCGGCAATGCGGTCGCCTGCCTGTGGGCTCGCGCGATCGGGCTGCCGATCGGCGAGGTCGTCTTCGCCTGCAATGCTAATGACACCCTTCCCGAATTCTTCGCCGGCCAGCCGTACCGTGCGCGCGATGCCGTGGCGACGATTGCCAATGCGATGGATGTGGGCGCACCCAGTAACTTCGAACGCCTGAGCCATCTCTTCGGTGGTGAAGATGCCGCACGGCTCAACGGCAGCGCCCATCGGGTCGATGATGCGACCATCCGCGACGTGATCCGCCGGCATGCCACGAGCGATGGCGAGGTTTTCTGCCCGCACACCGCCACGGCGATCCGGGTGTTCGAGCAGCGACGGCTGGCAGGTGATTCGCGGGCGTGGACCATGGCTGCTACGGCGCATCCGGCGAAGTTCGATACGGTGGTCGAGCCTTTGATTGGGCGTGCGGTGGAAGTGCCTGAGGCGTTGGCAGCGATGTTGCGGCGAGATGCCGTTGCGGAGCCGTTAGCGGCGGATGGGCGTCTCTTCGCTGAGTGGCTTCGGGGCTGGTAAGGGTTCGGTAACTCCGATCGCGAGCAAGCTCGCTCCTACAAAAGAGCTCCGCGGGCTCTTGTAGGAGCGCGCTTGCGCGCGATCAATCTGGCGACCACGCCGCTCCAGGCACGACACCACCGACTTTCGCGACACACATCACACTCGCAGAAATGCGCGATATCGCCTTATTTGGCAGGGCATACCACTTGCCTGAAAACCGCATTCCCATGCGCTCCTGGCGACCAAACCACGGCTTGGATGGATAGCCGTCCAAACGCTCCTAGGAAAATTCTTTCACTAGAAACTGTTGACACGCTCTAAACGGGTGACGTACGTTCGACCTCATGACGCAGCGCACCACCCATGGCCGCTTTTCCCTGAATCGACTTACCAAGGTCGACGGAAAGCTGCGTCTCGGCGGCGGCCTCCTTCTTATTAACCTTGTACTTATTACCTGCGGAGGTGCGGGCTAAGGGCAAGTGTCCAGGTGAAACGAAAATAACCTGAAGACTCCTTAAGAACCCCGCACCCGGTAACGGATGCGGGGTTTTTTATTGCCCGGCCCGCCTCGACAACGAGCGGAGCCAGACATGAATCCAGCACACCAGGGCAGTACCCACGGCGACGTCGAAAGCGACGTAGGCCGCGTGCGTATCTTCGACACCACCTTGCGCGACGGCGAACAGGCCCCTGGGTTTTCCATGGACCGGCGCGCCAAATTGCGCATGGCACAAGCCCTGGAAGACCTGGGCGTCGACATCATCGAAGCGGGATTCCCGCAGGCTTCACCCGATGATTTCGCCGCCGTCGCCGAGATCGCAAGGACACTGAGAAAACCCACCGTCGCCGCACTGGCACGCTGCCAACCCGGTGATATCGATGCTGCTGGCAAGGCCCTGGAAGGCGCAAGGCGATCACGGATCCACCTGTTCCTGTCCACCTCCCCACTGCACCGCGAACACAAGCTGGGCAAATCGAAACAGCAAGTGATCGATATCGCCGCCGAGGCGATCTACCGGGCAAAAGCCCTGGCCCATGAAGTTGAGTTCTCCGCCGAAGACGCCCTGCGCACCGAGCCGGACTACCTCGCCGAGATCTTCTCGGTCGCCGTTGAAGCCGGCGCCTGTGTCCTGAACGCCCCCGACACCGTCGGCTATACCACCCCCGCCGAAATCACCGAGATGTTCCGTTACCTGCAGCAAAACGTGCGCGGGGCGGACAAGGTGATCTTCTCGGCGCACTGCCACGATGACCTCGGCATGGCCGTTGCCAACAGTCTCGCCGCGATCAGCGCAGGCGCACGCCAGGTCGAGTGCACGATCAATGGCATCGGCGAACGCGCCGGCAATGCCGCGCTGGAAGAGATCGTGATGGCGCTGCACACGCGCCGCCCCCTGTTCAATCTGGACACAGGCATCGTCACCCAGCACCTGTATCCGACCTCGCGCCTGCTCACCGAAGTCACCGGCCAGGCCGTGCCGCGCAACAAGGCGATCGTCGGCGATAACGCCTTCGCGCACGAATCGGGCATCCATCAGCACGGCATGCTCAAGCACCGCGGCACCTACGAAATCATGAGCCCGCAGGATGTCGGCGCAAAGACCTCGCTCGTGCTGGGCAAGCATTCCGGGCGCCACGCCCTGCGCCAGCGCCTCGTCGAACTGGAGTTCGAGGTCGACGACAGCACGCTGGACACCCTCTTCGAGCGCTTCAAGGTCGTCGCCGACCAGCAGCGCTCCGTCACCAACGATGACCTCGTCGCGCTCATGGGCGCGTTTGAAGCCGAAAACGAGACCGCCGATGTCGCGGTCCAGTCCTGAAGGAGGAACCATGGAAGCCCCGACCCATCTCTGGCACAACGGCCGCATCAAGGCCTGGGCCGAAGCCACCTGCCATGTCGGCGCACACGCGCTGCACTACGGTTCCTCGGTATTTGAAGGCATCCGCGTGTACAGCACGCCGGAGGGCCCGCGCTATTTCCGTCTGGAAGAGCACACCGAACGCCTGTTCCACTCGGCGCGCGTATACGACCTGGTGATGCCGTACGACGCCGCCACGCTCAACCGCGCGTGTCGTGAGGTCATCGTGGCTAACGGCCTGCAATCGGCGTACGTGCGCCCTATCGTCTACCGCAGCGGCTTCACCTTCAGCCTTGCGCCGTCGCTGGATACCGCCGTGGATGTCGCGATCATCGCGCTGCCATGGGGTGCGTACCACGGCGCGGACGCCATCGAAAAAGGCGTCGATGTCTGCGTTTCCTCGTGGAACCGAGCGGCACCCAACACCTTCCCGAGCGGCGCGAAGGCCGGTGGCAATTACCTCAATAGCCAGCTGATCGCCCGTGAGGCCGTGAACGGTGGCTATGCCGAAGGCATCGCGCTGGGCACCGATGGCCTGCTGAGCGAAGGCGCCGGCGAGAACCTGTTCATCGTGCGCAAGGGCGTGATCTACACGCCGCCCGCTGCCGCTTCCATCCTGTGCGGCATCACCCGTGATTCCGTCCTGGTCCTGGCGAAGCAGTTGGGCTACGACGTCGTCGAGCAGCCCTTGCCGCGCGAGATGCTGTACTTCGCCGACGAAGTGTTCATGACCGGCACCGCCGCCGAAGTCACCGCCGTGCGCTCCGTCGACCGCAAGCCGGTCGGCAGCGGCCGCCCGGGCCCGATCACTCGCGCCCTGCAGGACGCCTTCTTCGGCCTGTTCGATGGCCGCACCGATGACCGCTGGGGTTGGCTCACGCCGGTCGAAGAAGTGAATGCCGGGAGGGTCGCCGCATGAGCGCGCGCACCCTGTTCGACAAGCTGTGGGATTCGCACCAGGTCGCCGCCGAGTCCGAAAGCACGCCGGGCGTGCTGTACATCGACCTGCACATGGTCCACGAAGTAACCTCGCCGCAGGCGTTCGATGAGCTGCGCTCGCGCGGCCTGAAGGTTCGCCGCCCCGATCGCACGCTGGCCACGCTCGATCATTCGACGCCGACGCTGCCCCCTGGCGCGGACGGCAAGCGTCCGTACTTCACGAAGGAAGCCGAAGCGCAGGTCGCCAAGCTCGAAGCCAATGTGCAGGAGTTCGGCATCGACCTGATGGGTTGGGATAGCCCGCACCGTGGCGTCGTCCACGTAGCAGGCCCCGAAGTCGGGGCGACCCAGCCCGGCATGACCATCGTCTGCGGCGATAGCCATACCGCCACCCACGGCGCGTTCGGCGCCCTGGCGTTTGGCATCGGTACCACCGAGGTCGGCCATGTACTGGCCACGCAGTGCCTGCTCCAGCGCAAGCCGAAGTCGTTTGCCATCCATGTCGATGGCCAGCTCCAGGTCGGCGTGACGGCGAAGGACCTGATCCTGCACATCATCGGGAAGATCGGCATCGCGGGTGGTACTGGCTACGTGCTCGAGTACACCGGCGAAGCGGTCCGCGCGCTGTCGATGGAAGAGCGCATGACCGTCTGCAACATGTCGATCGAGGCGGGCGCCCGCGCCGGTCTGGTCGCGCCCGACGAAACCACCTTCGCATGGCTGAAGGGTCGCGAACGCGCGCCGCAGGGTGCCGCATGGGATGAAGCCGTCGCCACCTGGCGTACGCTGACCACCGACGAAGGCGCCACCTACGATCGCGAAGTGCGCATCGATGCATCGACGATCCAGCCGTCGGTCACCTACGGTACCCACCCCGGCATGGTCGTGCCGATCCACGCGCCCGTCCCCGCCGCAGCCGACGCCCTGGAACAGCGCGCACTGGACTACATGAAGGTCACCGCGGGCAAGCCGATCGCTGGCGAGGCCGTGGATGTCGTCTTTATCGGCAGCTGCACGAATGGCCGACTCTCCGACCTGCGCGCCGCTGCTGAGATCCTGCGTGGTCGTCACGTCGCGGAAGGCGTCCGCATGCTGGTCGTGCCGGGCTCCGAACAGGTACGTCGCGAGGCGGAAAGCGAAGGCCTGCACGAGGTGTTCCTCAACGCCGGTGCCGAATGGCGCCAGCCGGGCTGCTCCATGTGCATCGCCATGAACGGCGACATGGCCCAGCCGGGCCAGCTCGTCGTCGCCACCAGCAACCGCAACTTCGAAGGCCGCCAGGGCAAGGGCGCACGCACCGTACTGGCCAGCCCGCTGGTGGCCGCGGCCTCCGCCGTCGCCGGCCGCGTCGCCGATCCACGTGAATACCTGAACCAGGAAGTCGCCGCATGAGCACCGCCACCCGCCCGCTGACCTACGTGCACTCGCGCACCGCGGTGCTGCGTGATGAAAACATCGACACTGACCGGATCATCCCGGCGCGCTTCCTCACCACCACCGAACGCACCGGCCTTGGCAAGCACGCTTTCGAAGACTGGCGCTATGCGGCCGATGGCAGCGACAACCCCTCGTTCCCGCTGAACCAGCCGCAGGCACGCGGCTGCTCCATCCTGGTCGCCGGCCGCAACTTCGGTTGCGGATCTTCGCGTGAGCACGCGCCCTGGGCCTTGCTGGATTACGGCATCAACGCCGTGATCTCCAACGAGATCGCCGACATCTTCCGCGGCAACGCGCTGAAGAACGGCCTGCTCGCGATCGTGTTGACCGATGCGGAACACCGCTGGCTGCTGGACAACCCCGGCATTGAACTGCGCATCGATATCGCCAGCAGCAGCATCCGCCTCCCCGATGGCGGCTCCATCCACTTCGAACTCGAATCCTTCGCCCGCCACTGCCTGCTCAATGGCGTGGACCAGATGGGCTTCCTGCTGCAGCAAGACGATGCCATCACCGCCTACGAACACCGCACGGAGAAAGCCGCATGAAGAAGGCCCATATCGTCGTACTGCCGGGTGACGGCATCGGCCCGGAGGTAGCAGGCGCGGGCGTCGCCGTCCTGCGCGCGGTCGCCGAGCGCTTTGGCCACACGTTCACGTTCGCCGAGCACGCCATCGGCGGCGATGCGATCGATCGCTTCAACGACCCGTTGCCGCAGGTCACGCGCGATGCCCTGCTGGCCTGCGATGCGATCCTGCTCGGCGCGGTCGGTGGCCCGAAGTGGTCGGATCCCGCGGCGAAGATCCGCCCCGAGCAGGGTCTGCTGGCCATGCGCAAGATGCTCGGTGTGTTCGCCAACGTACGTCCGCTGAAGCTGCATCCGCGCACCGCCGCCCTGTCACCACTGAAGCCGGAGCGCACGCAGGGTGTCGATCTGGTGTTCATCCGTGAGCTGACCGGTGGCATCTACTTCGGCGCCAAGACCCGCAGCGCGACCGATGCGACGGACGAGTGCCGTTATAGCGTCGAAGAAGTCGAACGCGTCGTGCGCCACGCCTTCGAGCTCGCGCGTACGCGGCGCAAGAAGGTGACCTCGGTCGACAAGGCCAACGTGCTGGAAACCTCGCGCCTGTGGCGATCGGTCGCCACGCGCGTCGGCGCGGAGTACCCCGATGTCGCCCTGGAACACCAGCTGGTCGATTCGATGGCGATGCACCTGCTGACCCACCCTGCCGACTACGACGTGATCGTCACCGAGAACATGTTCGGCGACATCCTGACCGATGAAGCCTCGGTCCTGGCCGGATCGCTGGGCCTGTCGCCATCGGCGTCCATCGGCGGCCCCGGCGCAGGCATCTACGAACCGATCCACGGCTCCGCGCCGGATATCGCCGGCCAGGCCGCGGCCAATCCGCTTGGCACGATTCTCTCCGCCGCGATGTTGCTGCGCCATTCGCTGGGCCTCGCGGACGAAGCCGCCACGGTCGAAGCCGCGGTGGACCAGGTACTCGAGCACGCCAACCTCACCCGCGACCTGGGCGGCACGGCCACCACGCATGCCGTGACCCGCGCCGTCCTGGAAGCCATCCAAGCCAAGGCGGAGGCCGCATGAGCACCCGGAAGATCCCCATCCGCACCCTGCGCAGCGACGCGATCAAGACGGGTCCCGACCGTGCGCCGGCACGCGCTATGTTGCGCGCCACCGGCCTGGACGACGAAGCGATCGCCAAGCCGATGGTCGCGATCGTGCACAGCTGGTCGAACGTCTCGCCCTGCAACCTCAACCTGCGTGACCTGGCCGAAGCTGCCGCTGAAGGCGTGCGCGCCGCGGGCGGTACGCCGGTGGAGTTCAACACCATCGCCGTCACCGACGGCATCGCCATGGGTACCAGCGGTATGCGCTCGTCGCTGGTCAGCCGTGAAGTGATCACCGATTCCATCGAGCTGGCCGTCGATGGCCATTGTCTCGATGCGATGGTGGTGCTGTGTGGCTGCGACAAGACCATTCCCGCCGCCGCGATGGCGCTGGCTCGCCTGAATATCCCCGGCGTGGCGCTCTACGGTGGCAGTATCGATCACGGCAGCCGCAACGGTTGCCCGATCACCGTGCAGAACGTCTTTGAGGCCGTGGGCGCGCATGGTGCCGGCAAGATCAGCGATGCCGAGCTGGATGATGTCGAGCGCCACGCCTGCCCAGGTGCCGGCGCGTGCGGGGGCCAGTACACCGCCAACACCATGGCGATGGTGCTGACTACGCTGGGCCTCTCACCGATGGGCCTCAACGACATTCCCGCGACGCATCCGTCGAAGCGCGACGCGGCATTCCGTTGCGGTGAACTCGCCATGGAGTGCCTGAACGCCGATCGCAAGCCGCGCGATGTGATGACCCGTGCCGCGTTCGACAATGCGGCGCGCGTTGTCGCCGCGACCGCGGGTTCGACCAATGCCGTGCTGCACCTGCTGGCCATGGCGAATGAAGCGCGCGTGCCGCTCTCCATCGAAGACTTCGAGCCGGCCTCGAAGAACACGCCGGTCATCGCCGACCTGATGCCGGGTGGTCGATTCAGCGCGGTGGAGATGTCCGCCGCCGGCGGCGTCGCCATCGTCGCGCGCGAGCTGCGAGTCGCGGGCATGCTGTCCGATACCGATACGGTCACCGGCCGCAGCCTGTTCGCCGAACTGGATGCCGCCCCACCGGCGACGGAGGGCCAGGTTGTGGTACGTCCGGTGAGCCAGGCGTTCAAGCCGCGCGGTGGTTACAGCATCCTCTACGGCAACCTCTCGCCGGAAGGTTGCATCCTGAAGCTGGCCGGTCATGGCCGTACCAGCCACGCCGGTCCCGCGCGCGTGTTCGAAAGCGAGGAGGAAGCCTTCGCTGCCGTGCAGGAAGGCCGTATTCGCGCCGGGGACGTCATGGTGATTCGCAACGAAGGGCCTGCCGGTGGCCCGGGCATGCGCGAGATGCTTGCCGTCACCGCGGCCCTCGTCGGCCGGGGCCTCGGCAACGACGTCGCGCTGATCACCGATGGCCGCTTCAGCGGCGCGACGCACGGCTTCATGGTCGGGCACATCGCACCGGAGGCCGCGCGCGGTGGCCCCATTGGCCTGCTCCGCGAAGGTGATGCGATTTTCATCGATGCGAGCACGCGTGAACTGCGTACCGACGCCGACCTGGCCTCGCGCCGCGCGGCATGGCGACCGACCGCACCGAAGGTGACACGAGGCGTGCTGGCGAAATATGCGCGTCTGGTCGGTTCCGCTGCGGAAGGTGCGGTGACGCAAGCCTTCGACGACGCACCGGCACCCAGCCCACGTATCCGTCGCGAAATCGAAGACGAAGACCTGACCCAGGAACTGATTGGTAACTAACCCAGCCCTTGTAGGAGCGTGCTTGCACGCGATTGCCCTGAGGCGATCCCCAATCGCGCACAAGCGCGTTCCTACACCTTCATTAAAGACACCAAGGAAATGACCATGACCGAGAAGCAAGCCACCACCGCTCCGCTGCAGAACGCCCGTATTGCCGTGCTCGGCTACGGTAGCCAGGGCCGCGCCCACGCGCTGAACCTGAAGGATTCCGGCCTCGATGTGGTCGTCGGTCTCCGTCCGGGCGGTCCGTCCTGGAACCGCGCTTATGTCGATGGCTTCGCCGTCGCCGAACCGGCTGAAGCCGTGCGTGGTGCCGACCTCGTCGCGGTGCTCACGCCCGACATGACCCAGCCCGGCATTTACAAAGACGCCATTGAAGCGAACATCAAGCCGGGCGCGACCCTGCTCTTCGCCCATGGTTTCAACGTGCACTTCGGCCAGATCACCCCACGCGCCGACATCAATGTCGTGCTCGTGGCGCCGAAGGGTCCCGGCGCCCTGGTACGCCGCGAGTATGAAATCGGTCGTGGCGTCCCGTGTCTGTACGCCGTGCACCAGGACGCGACCGGCGAGGCTACCGACAAGGCAACCGCATACGCGGCAGGCATCGGTGGCGCACGCGCCATGCTGATTGAAACCGACTTCAAGGAAGAAACCGAGACCGATCTGTTCGGCGAACAGGCTGTGCTGTGCGGTGGCGCTTCCGAGCTGGTTATCAAGGGCTTCGAAACGCTGGTCGAAGCCGGCTACCGCCCGGAGATTGCTTACTACGAAGTGATGCACGAACTGAAGCTGATCGTCGACCTGTTCTATGAAGGCGGCATCGCACGCATGCTTGAGTTCATCTCGGAGACCGCCCAGTACGGCGACTACACCCGCGGCCCGCGCATCGTCGACGAAGGCACGAAGGAGCGCATGAAGGGCGTCCTGAAGGAAATCCAGGACGGCACCTTCGCTCGCGAGTGGACCGCGGAGTACAAGGCCGGCCTGCCGAACTACAAGGCGTTCAAGCAGCGCGACCTGGAGCACCCGATCGAAAAGGTCGGCGCCCAGCTCCGCGCACGCATGCCGTGGCTGGCAACGAACCAGCCCAAGCCCGCCGAGGCCGCCGCCCCCAAAACCGCCTGACCGCCCCTGTAGGAGCGTGCTTGCGCGCGATGGGTGCTTGCACCACGACCTATCCCGCGCAAGCGCGCTCCTACAACGAGCTCAACATAAGGAACCCACGTGAACGCGCAACTGGATACCGTCGGCGACATTAGCCGCACCACCTCGAAGCACCCCCAGGCCGGGCGCGCCATGATCGGCGCCGATATCGTCGTGCAGGTCCTTGCCGACGAAGGCCTTGATGTACTTTTCGGTTACTCCGGCGGCGCGATCCTTCCCGTGTATGACGCAGTGTTCCGTTTCAACGCCGACCACGCGGGGGATGATGGCAGCGAGCCGCTGCCGCTGATCGTTCCTGCCAATGAGCAAGGCGCCTGCTTCATGGCCGCCGGCTACGCCCGCGCGTCGGGCCGTGTTGGCGTGGCGTT
Source organism: Luteibacter sp. (assembly GCF_036500425.1). Taxonomy (GTDB): domain Bacteria; phylum Pseudomonadota; class Gammaproteobacteria; order Xanthomonadales; family Rhodanobacteraceae; genus Luteibacter. The sequence goes on along the minus strand of NZ_DASYCB010000043.1, from coordinate 9,064 downwards.
GGTCACCTCCGGCCCGGGCGCCACGAACGCGGTGACGCCGGTGCGCGATTCCATGGCCGATTCCATTCCACTGGTCGTGATCAGTGGCCAGGTGCCGACCGGCTCGATCGGCACCGATGCGTTCCAGGAGGCACCGGTCAGCCAGATCATGGGCTCCTGTGCTAAGCACGTGTTCCTTGTAACCGATGCGTCCACGCTGGAAGCGACGTTGCGCACGGCGTTCCATATCGCCCGCAGCGGCCGCCCCGGCCCTGTCGTGATCGATATCCCGAAAGATGTACAGAATGCGCCACTAACCTTCGAAGGCGACCGCGAGCTGCCTGTGCGCGGCTACCGCTCACGCCTGCATGCCGTGGAATCCGCCACGCTCACCGATGCGCATTGCGCCGCTTTCTTCGCTCGCCTGGCCAACGCCGAACGCCCGCTGATCTATGCGGGAGGCGGTATCGTCTCGGCCGGCGCCGCCGGTCCGCTGCGCGAGTTCACGCATGCGTTTGGCATCCCTGTCGTCACCACCCTGATGGGTATCGGTGGGTTCGATACCACTGATCCGCTCGCGCTGCACATGCTCGGCATGCATGGTGCCGCATACGCCAATTATGCCATGGACGATTGCGACTTCGTTTTCGCCCTTGGCGCCCGCTTCGATGACCGTGTGGTTGGCGTGCCCGATCAGTTCGCCCCACGCGCCAAGGCAATCGCACAGGTCGATATCGATCCTGCCGAGATCGGCAAGGTGAAGTCCGTGGACTGGCACCACGTTGGTTCGTTAGATAGCACCCTGGATCGCCTGCTTGCTTATGGTGCGCGCAAAGGTTTCCGCAAGGATCTCTCGGCGTGGCACCATCATGTCGCGACGCTGAAGCGCACGCACAGAATGAACTTCTGCCGCGATAGCGACAGCATCCATCCCTGCGCCGTCATCGAAGCGATCAACCGCATCACCAACGGTCGCGCCATCATCAGTACGGGCGTGGGCCAGCACCAGATGTGGGCGGCGCAGTACTTCGACTTCCGCGAACCACGGCATTGGCTCACCTCGGGTTCGATGGGCACGATGGGCTTCGGCCTGCCGGCCGCGATCGGTGCACAGTTCGCCCGCCGCGACCTGACCGTGATCGACATCGATGGCGACGCCAGCATTCGCATGAACATCGGCGAACTAGAGACCGTCACCACCTATGGCCTGCCGGTGAAGGTCGTCGTGCTCAACAACAGCGGCGACGGCATGGTCCGGCAATGGCAGAAGCTGTTTTTCAAAGGGCGCTTCGCCGCCTCGGACAAGAGCCTGCACAAGAAGGATTTTGTCCGTGCCGCTCAGGCAGATGGCTTTGAGTGGGCGCAACGCCTGGATGACCCCAAGGCGATCGAGGCGACCATCGCGGACTTCCTCGCCTTCAACGGCCCTGCTTTCCTCGAAGTCGTGATCGACCCGGATGCAGGCGTGTACCCGATGGTCGGGCCGGGTGCGACGTACGCCGAGATGATCACTGGCGACTGGATCCCAAGCCGCAGCGCTCCCGTGCAGCCGACCGGCCAGCCGACGGGAATGTTCTGACCATGCGCCATACGATTTCCATGCTGCTGCAGAACGAAGCCGGTGCTCTGGCCCGCGTCGCCGGCCTGTTCGCCTCGCGTGGGTATAACATCGAATCGCTCACCGTGGCAGCGACGCACGATGAAGACGTATCGCGGCTCACCCTGGTGATCTTTGGTGACGATATGGTCATCGAACAGATCATCAAGCAATCGGCGAAACTGGTGGACGTGATCGAGATCGGTGAACTGACGCGCAAGGCGCATGTTGAGCGCGAACTCCTCGTCGCTCGCGTGGACGCAGCCGGCGATACCGTGGATGCCTGCCTCGCTCGCTTCGGCGGGCGGCTGCTCCAGCGCGAAGGCGACCAGTCCGTCGTCGAGTTCACCGGTCGCGCCGACGAGGTAGACACCTTCCTTGACGCGTTAGGCCTCGCGGGGGAGATTGCCGACCATGCCCGCAGTGGCATCGCCGCCATCGAACGCCCCCTCATCACCGCCTGATTCACCGGTAGGAGCGCGCGTGCGCGCGATGGGGCTTGCGGCAAGCCCCATCGCGCGCACGCGCACTCCTACAACGTGCCACCGCGCGATGCCTTGCTGCGTAGCCAGCCGTCGATGGAAAGGGGCCCCGCCCCACCGATGCACAAGGCGAACAGCCCGGCCAGGTAGAGCAGATCCGTTTCGTAACCAGGCTGGCCGAAATGCGCACCCATCGCATCGAACGACTGCAGCTTGATCGAACTGAATCCGTTCGGCAGGTGCACCGTGATAACGGCCACAAGCAGCACGATGGCCATGGGGATACTCACCAGCGGCAGCAGCGCGCCAAGCAGCACCATCAGGCCACCGCCCAGTTCGACCAGGATAGTCGCCCAGCCCAGCAAGTCGGCGTGCGGCAAGCCCATGGCATGAAGTATCCCGATGAAATCACCGGGCCCACGCGCGAGCTTCGCGTAACCATGTTGCATGAAGCCAAAGCCAACGATCAGCCGCAGCGGCAACGCAAACCAGCCGGGCGGCAGGGGGAGAGGGGAAGTAGCGAAACGGGCAAGGCGCATGGGCGAATTCCACGAGGACGACCCCCTAAGTTCGCTCGAAGCAACCTCCCGGTTACACCACCCCTGTAGGAGCGCGCTCGCGCGCGATGGAACTTGCTGCCAGCACCCATCGCGCGCAAGCGCGCTCCTACAGGCGGCCTGTTACCAGACTTTGTAGACCTGGCCGGTCTGCAGGCCTTCGACACTGCGTGAGAAGGCCAGGGCTGCGCGAGCTGCGCTGACCGGCTCGAAGCCGCGGAAGAACGGGCCGTAGGCGTCCATCGCTTCGGTCAGCACGTTGGGGCTGATGACATTGATGCGCAGACCGCGCGGCAGCTCGATCGCCGCGGCCCGCGCGTAGGCTTCGATCGCGCCGTTCGCCATGCTCGCGCAAGCGCCAGCGAGGATCGGCTGCTCGGTCAGGATGCCGGTGATCAGCGTGAACGAGCCACGGTCGCGTAGCCGGTTCATGCCGGCCTGCACCAGGCGCACCTGGCCGAGCAGCTTGTCGTTCAAGCCTTCGAGATACTTTGACTCGGTCAATTCGGCCAATGGTGCGAACGGCACCTTGCCCGCGGCGCACACGACGGCATCAAGCTCGCCTACCGAGGCGTACATCGCTTCAATGCTCGCCATATCGCGCATATCCACATGCACGTCGCCACTGCTTCGCCCGGCGCGGATGATGTCGTGGCGCACGCCGAGCTCAGCGGCCACGACCTGGCCCAGCGTGCCGCTGGCGCCGACGATCAGGATCTTCATGACAAGGTCTCCATGGTGGTTGCGAATCGCAAAGGTTACGCCTGGGTGGATAAACTGTCAGGGCGTGTGTCTTCAGGGCGCACGCGCGACTTGGCGCGTCGACCACGGCTTCATGAGGTGTACCCGAGGGCTTCACCCCGGCGACCCTACGTTGAAGGCCAACGCAGCCGCACGGAGTTTCCGTCATGCCCCTCACCCCGACCATCCCCCAGCCGCCGTTCGCCGAACCCGGCAAGAACCGGCCTGAAGACGAGATTCGCAAACCCGGTAGCTACAAACCGGAGCGCGACGCGGATCCTGAGCCGCCGCCGGACGATGATCCGATCGAACCGTTGGAACCGAAGTAGCCCAAAACGCCTTTAACCTCTGTGGGAGCGCAGGGCTGCGCGGTTAGACTTCCCCTATGAGCCCTGCCCCCCGAAAGACGACCCCGCGCCGCAAGGTTCCGACCATGGCGCGCAAGCCGGCTGCGCCCGTGCGCCCGGCGGATGCCTCGACCACGGCCGAGCGCGTGCTGGCCTTCCTCCTGCGCGGGGCCCCGGCTGCGCGCCGCGAAAAGATCTACGCTTTCCTCCAGCTCACCCGCATGGATCGCCCGATCGGCGCCTTGCTCCTGCTCTGGCCCACATGGTGGGCGCTGTGGCTCGCCGCGAAGGATTTTCCGCCCGTAGGGCCCCTGGTGATCTTCACCCTGGGCGTGTTCGCCATGCGCTCGGCCGGCTGCGCGATCAACGACTATGCGGATCGCAAGCTCGACCCGCAGGTGGCGCGGACCGCCGGCCGCCCGATCGCCAGCGGCCGGATCACCCCGAAGGAGGCCCTCATCACCTTCGCCGCGCTGCTTGTGTTTTCGTTCGTGCTGGTGCTCTTTACCAACCGCCTGACCATCCTGCTTTCGTTCGCGGGCGCGGCGCTCGCGGCGCTATACCCCTTTACCAAGCGCTACACCAACCTTCCCCAGGTGGTATTGGGCGCGGCGTTCGGCTGGTCGATTCCCATGGCCTTCGCCGCTGTGACGGACAGCGTGCCGCCCGTGGCATGGCTGCTATTCATCGCCAACATCCTCTGGTCGGTGATCTACGACACCGAATACGCCATGGTCGATCGCGACGATGACCTGAAGGTCGGTGCGAAATCCACCGCCATCCTCTTCGCCGATGCAGACCTCGTCATCATCGGCGTGCTGATGGGGACGTTCCTGCTGGCGATGCTGCTGGTCGGTACGCGTGCGGCGCTAGGCTGGCCGTACTGGCTGGGCCTCGCGGCGACCGCCGGCTTGTTCGGCTACCAGCAGTGGGTTATGCGTGATCGTGCGCGTGACGCATGCCTGGCAGCGTTCCGGCATAACAACTGGGTCGGCCTGGCGTTGTGGCTAGGCATCGTCATAGCGCTAGCCCTGTAGGAGCGCACTTGCGCGCGATCTGCTGGCAGGCGGTAAGGGTGAGGCGAGTGCATCGCGCGCAAGCGCGCTCCTACAGGGTGTGATGGGGGTCACGTTAGTCACGGTTCGGAAGTCTTTGCCGTCATCGTGACATCTCACGGACATCGCGCATGAACTTGTCCGTCACCACTGACGCATAAGTTCTTAGAGATCGCGCGCCCAGGGAGAGGCCGGCGTCCCGGCAAGCCCCTGCCGGGCGACGGGGTGGGCACGTGCACCACCCATCCCCGGAGTTCGACCCCACCATGCGTAACACCCTGCTCTGCCGTGCCGTGCGCGCGGCGATCGTTGGCGCGTTTGTGTTTTCTGCCGCCACCCACGCCCAGGACGCCACACCGCAGAAGAAGACCACCGACCTCGACAACGTCGTCGTCACGGCCCGCTCTGGTGTGGAAACCCGCACCAAGGCAGAGACGAGCTACTCGATCACCACGATCGACGAAGACCGCTTGCGCATGCAGGCGCCGACCAGCGTCACCGAGGCGGTGAAGTCGGTACCTGGCTTCTGGGTGGAATCCTCCGGTGGCGAAGCCTCTGGCAACATTCGCGCCCGCGGTATTCCGGTCGATGGCTACGGTTCGGTCACCTTGCTCGAAGACGGCATCCCCGTGCAACACGACCCGGCGTTGGGCTATCTCAACGCCGACCAGGCCTTCCGCCTCGATGAAACCATCGAACGTGTGGAAGTGGTCCGCGGTGGTCCCTCTTCGGTGTTCTATTCGAATGCACCGGCGGGCGCGATCAACTTTATCCCGCGCCAGGTCGGCGACACCGCCGAAGGCCTGGTGAAGTACACGGTCGGCAACTATTCGCTGAACCGCCTGGATTTCTGGTACGGCACGCCGATCGGCGGTGGCTGGAAACTCGGCGTCGGTGGTTTCTGGCGTGTCGATGACGGCGTGCGCCGCCCGCAGTTCAACGCCGACGATGGTGGCCAGCTGCGCGCCACGCTATCGAAGACGCTGGAGCACGGCGACATCAGCTTCGACGTGAAGCATATGGACGACAAGGTCGCGCTTTACCTCGGCATCCCGATGTACACGGATTCGCACGGGGATATTCGCCCGGCCCCGGGTTTCAACGGTAACTACGGCACATTGGCCGGTCCGGAAACCGAGAACCTCAACATGCGCGAGGCCGGCGGTGGCACATACCACTTCGACAACAGCGAAGGGACGCACGTCAAGCGCACCCAGGTGTCGTTCAAGTTCGATCACGACCTTGGCGACGACTGGAAGCTCGCGGAGTCCATGCGCTACAGCACGACCGATACGCAGCGTAACGGCGTGTTCCCTAACGCCGTGCAGACCGGCGCCTCGATGATCCAGCAGGATAGTGCGAAGCGCCTGGGCCTGGTGCCGGGCGCCACGGCGCTCCAGCTGCGCTATGTCGACAACCCCAACCAGATTTACGACGTCAACGGCCAGAACGGTAACGGCCTGGTCGTGACCGGCGGTATCCGCGGCGTCACCCTGCCGGTCGATGAGTTCATCAACGACACGCGTGTCCTGCGCAAGTTCGAGATCGGTGAGCAGAGCCACGATGTGACGCTGGGTTACTACCACGCCAATTTCGAGCAGGACTTTGATCGTTACTCGTCGACCGTGCTGACCGACGTGCAGAACAATGCCCGCCTGCTCGATCTCGTGGGCGTGGATGCGAACGGCAACGTCGTCGGTTCCCTCACCGACCACGGCTTCTACGGCTACGGCTACGAGTGGGAGCACGCCAGCGGCAAGTCGGCCACCAACGCCTTCTATCTCTCCGATGAGTGGCAGATAACTCCCGAGCTGCGCCTCGACGGCGGTGTCCGCCGGGAAAAGGTGACGGTGCAGGGCTACACGGAAGGCAAGGCCACCGTGGACCTGGGCGGCTCGCCGGCGGCGGCCAAGGTGCTGACCGGCAACGGCCAATACATCCACTACGACCAGAGCTTCAGCAAGACCGGCTGGACCCTGGGCGCGAACTGGCAGTTCACCCCACGCCAGGGCGTGTTCGCGCGCTGGACCTCGGCGTTCCGCCTGCCCAACCTCAGCACCTACATCACCAGCCCCACCGCAACGCCCGTGCTGCAGACGATGGACCTGGGCGAGGCCGGCTGGAAGTACAGCGACCGCTTCGTGGACATGTATGCCACGGCGTTCTACACGAAGTACGACAACGTGGGTTTCTCCAACTACGTCTTCGACCGCAGCAACAACACGTCTACCCCGCAGACCGGCTACGCTAGCACCAAGACCTACGGACTTGAGCTGGAGGGCACCGTGTACCCGACCAAGTGGTTTGACGTGCAGTTCAATGCGACGCTGCAGGATCCGAAGTACAAGGGCCTGCGCTACACCGAGGCCGTGAACAACGCACCGGTGCTGCGCGACTACGAAGACAACCAGCTGATCCGCGTACCCAAGGTGAGTTACCGTATCGTGCCAGGCGTGAACCTGATGGATAACCGCCTGCGCCTGCAGTTCTCGTACGAGCATGAGGGCCAGCGCTTCGTGGACACCGCCAACTCGGTACGTTTGCCTGCATACCATGTGGTGAACTTCAGCGCCCGCTACGATGCGACCCAGCAGCTGTCGCTGTATCTCTACGCCGACAACCTGTTCAACTCGCTCGGTCTCACTGAGGGCAACCCGCGCGCGGGTGAGCTGGCCAGTTCCGATGTCGGCGCCACCACCTTCATCGCGCGCCCGCTGCTGGGCCGCTCGTTCCGCGCCGCCGCGATGTACCGTTTCTGATGCGCGGCCTCATCGCACTCCTGCTGGCCTGCTTCGCCGCCGCCACCCTGGCGGCGGAGCGCACGCCCGATGTCGTTTTGCGCGGCGACCTCTCGGGCAAGGATATCCACACCTACCGCGAAGTACCGTTCGACGTACCGGCTGGCACGCGCCGGATCACGATCGACGTGACCTATACGGGTCGCGAACAGCACACCACCATCGATCTCGGCCTGCTCGGGCCAGGCGGCTTCGCGGAGCAGGATGGTTTCCGGGGTTGGAGCGGGGGCAGCAAACGGCGCTTCACCGTTTCGGCGACGGATGCTACCGCATCGTTCTTGCCCGGCGAGATCCGCGCAGGCCGCTGGCGCCTGTTGTTGGGTATCCCCAACATCCGGCCCGCCTCGACGGCCTCGTTCACGGCGGATGTGTGGTTCTCGGGCGACGACGAAGGCTTCGGTCCGGAACATGGCCTGGCACCGCCCCTGAAGGTCGCCGATGGCTGGTACCGCGGCGACCTGCATATGCACACCGCGCATAGCGATGGCGGCTGCTCCAACGTCAGCGGTACGGCGAAGGTGCCCTGCCCGCTCTTCCTCACGGCGGCCACTGCATCGAAGCGCGGTCTCGACTTCATTGCGATTTCCGAGCACAACACCATGTCGCAGGTGTCGGAGATGCGCGAACTGCAGCCGTACTTCGACACGATGCTCATGATTCCGGCCCGCGAAATCACGACGTTCGAAGGGCACGCCAATCTGTTCGGTGTATCGCGCCCGCTGGATTTCCGCGTGGGCAGCACGGAGGTTCCCGACTGGAACGCGCTGACCGCCGACGTGGCGAAAGCGCACGGGCTCATCTCAATCAATCATCCGCGCCGCCCCAACGATGAAACCTGCATGGGCTGCGGCTTCACCCCGAAGAAGCCGGTGGACATGCATGGCTTCCAGGCGATCGAAGCCATCAACGGTCGCGATACGGAACGGAAAGATACGGGCATCCCGTTCTGGGAAGCCCAGCTCAACACCGGCGTTCGTATCACCGGCATCGGCGGCGGGGATAGCCATGATGGTAGTGATGGCGCGCGCGATGAGTTCGCCGGGGTGATCGGCATACCGACCACGGTGGTGCATGCGAGCGAGCTTTCGATGGACGGGATTCTCGCCGGCATTCGGGCGGGGCATGTCTTTGTCGATACGGAAGGTACGAAGGATCGGACGCTCGACGTGACTGCTACGGCAGCTGGCGCAGAGGCCCACATGGGTGATGCGCTGACGGTCGCGAAGGGCACGCAGATGCACGTAGCCGTGGCAACCACCGCGGCAGCCAGCATGCAGGCCGTGGCCTCCGTCGACGGGAAGCGCGTCGCCACGAAGCCTATCGCCGCAAACGGCACCGCCTCCTTCGACTGGAAGAGCGACGGCAAGGCCCACTGGTACCGCGTAGACGTACGCGACACTAGCGGCAAGCTCCTGCTCTTAGGCAACCCCATCTACCCCAACCACTAATGTAGGAGCGCGCTTGCGCGCGATGGGTGCTCGCGGCAACCCCCATCGCGCGCAAGCGCG